>JBJKRL010000063.1:0-123509 GCA_046704745.1 Desulfocapsaceae bacterium
CTCGTCGGATAGTTGATCGTTAAGCCCCGAACGATCGAGTTGTTTAATGATGAAGGGAACAAGCTGAGCCGGCTGGTCATTCACCAAGGCCAACAGGCCATCCTGAAAGGTGGTCAGTCGGTAGGCCAAAGACGAACTCATGGCCGCCTGTTCACTGGCCTGCAAGGCGTCTGCCGTAGCCAGAAAATGGTCAAGCAATGTTGAGCCGTCTCTTGCCTCCTGCCACCCTGCCATGAATATCCGACCGCCACCGGAGCGTTTATCAACTTCCAGGGCAAAGCCATTCCGGCCGCCCTCGTTCTTTGCCCGATTCAGCAGCTCATGGGTGCGACTCATCACCCGTCCCAGCGGTTTTTTATGATGGGCGATCATGATTCCGGCAGAGATGGAAATGCCTTCCCCCCGGCCAAGGTGGAGCCCAAGTCTACCGGAAGATTCGGGCTGCCATTCTCCAGAAATAGAGGTCGACGGCTGTCCGGCCTGGATGGCGATAAAGCCCTGCCCGTAGGCCTCGGCTATTTCCTTGGCTGCGGTTAATACGGTGGAGGCGGGGAATACCGCGCAGACATCGTCGCCACCGGCGTAAATCAGACGGCCATAGTGTTTTTTGATGATATGGGGCACAGTGAGCAGGGAAAAATCGCCCAAGGCCTCGGAAAGAGCGGCGTGCACAGCCGGAGAAATAACTCGTCGTTCAGTCAGCCATTTGCCCCAGAATTCTGTAAAGTTACCAGCAAAAACTCCACACAGACGGCGGACAAGATCGGGATGCAGGACGCTCCACCAGGTGGAGCCCAGAGTTTCTCCATTGATCAGCTTGCCCATCTTGTCGCCGTCCATTATCAGCACGGCGTAGTATTTATCAACATCCGTGACTTGGTGAAGCTTGAAAATATCCTGGGCCGCTGCTTTCTCTTTTCTGTCGATTGCCGTGATATCGTAGCCTTGGCGGCTGATTGCATCCGGCTCGTTCATTTCATGGTACCATTGAGCAAGTTTCTGCCCGGTTTTCTCCTCCCCCTGTTTCCCGTCACCGGAGCATTCGAAGACAGCGAGATTTTCAGCAAGTTTTTGAGCTTCTTGATCAACCTGGCTTTTAGCCCTTTTCCGTAATTTCCGCGACCAGTCATGCAGGGCCATTTCCGTGGTCGATGGAAACGTTTCCGCATCATCAAACATCTTTCGCAATGGATGACCGTCAATATTTTTGCATACCCGGTAGGCCAGCCGTTTTACCAGGGCAATGGCGCAGAGCCGCTCGTTGTTGCCGAAGTCCGAGGTCGTCTGCCATTTGCTGCGAAGGTCTTTCCAGAAGGGGGCTTCCGAGGGCTTGGGGTTCTTGCCGGTCTCCGCCTGGTAATGCAGGATTTCAAACTCACCGAAGAGATCACATTTGATGCCCTCTTCAGGGGCGCGATGCTCACGGAGATAGGCTTTGCCGGCAGCCAGCATGGCTTGGGCCAGACGGTGGCTGACGCTGTAGAGCTGACCTTCTCCAGTGGATTGCCAGAATTTAATTGAGTCTTCCCAGAAATCAAAGACTGGAGCAATGGTTTCCTTATGAAGCAGTTCTTCGGCAATACGCCGATCGTCACCTTTAATCAGGGGTACGGCGGCCCAGTGTGGCTCCCAATATTTGTTCAGTTGGCGTTTGAACTGTTTTTTGATGTATGAATCTTCTCGGCCTACGGTTTTTTCCAGCAAGGCCAGGGTGGCGTCGCCCAATTCTTGCCAGGCGGTGCTGATTGCCTGTTCAATGACGGTGGCTGTTTTCTGCTCCTGGCCGGTTGGCACCAGGCAGACGAACTTGTTGGGGAAGGATGCTACTCCGTCCTTGACCTGCTGACCTGCAAGCCAATTTGCATCCATGCCCAACTCCTTGAGCAGGCCGTCGACTAAAGGCTGGCCGTGCAGACTGGGGTAGACGATATGGTCCGCCCCGAAGCGCTGGATAACCGCCTTGATTCCCTCAAAGGCTAGCCAGGAAAGAATGATGGAGCCGGACCAATAGTCGCGCAACTTGCGGGCGCGACCGACAAAATCCTGCACCGGAGTCAGGGCAAAGACCATAAGACTGGCCCGGTTTTGTCCAGAGAGTTTCATGGATGAGGCCAAGGCGGAAACCAGGCCGCTGTGCTGCCAGATAGAGTGGTCCGGCAGGCGGGTGTCGGCGGGAAGACGATGCCAGAGGCCACCCAGGCCGCCGATATTTTTTTGTGCCAGACGGCGGCGCAGGAGAAAGTAGAGGTAGTGAAACCGGGCGGGGGCAAAATGCTCTTCGTTGCCCTGATATTCTTTCTTTTCGGAAAGTCCGTGTCCGCTACCTGCTTTGTCACCCAAGTCTTCACGCAGTAAGGCCTGCATTTCAGAGGCAATTCGGGCAACGTCTCTATCACCGTTGGTTAAATCCGCCGGTAGAAGCACACGCAAGGCCTCATCACTGCGGGTAGGATGGGTGATCTGCGGGAATTTGAGAAAATCGACCGCGCCACCGTCATGATATCCAGGCAGAGTGGCTCGATCCATGCCGGAAGCAATGATATCGGCCTGTTGATATTCTTCCTTGCTGAGCGAGGAGCCGACCAATCCGGCTGCGGCCAGCAACTCGTTGGAACGCTCTTCGTGACCTGGAATGTGGATGGCCTTATCCGGAGGGTCATGCAGAAAGGCCTTGGTTTTATGGATCCAGTAGTCAACATCCTGTGAAAATTTTCCGTTCATGACTGCCCCTCCTTCATCTCTACCCGTTGGCAAAGTTTGTCCAGACTGGCGTGGACCTGTCGCCATATTTTGATCTGCTGGTCTTTGCCCCTGGCATCGCTGGGCCACATCTTTTCGCTAAACAGATGAGGCAAGTGGAGAATATAGCCCCGGTGTCCGCCGTCCTCCTTGCGCACGATCAGCCTGAGGGCGGAACCGTGCCGACCATTGTTGTCCCAGTTCCTCAGAGAAACATTGTGATTTGTCACCGGATATCCCAATAGATGTCTTTCCGGAGGGTTGCCTTTATTTACTTCGAGTTTGGAGATTTGTTTGTTGCTACTGCCAGCGCGGACGGAAACATAGGTTTCAGCCAAATCCTTCATGCAGAACTCCCAGGTGGGTTTTAGGATATGTGTCTGCCAAAAAAGCAGTCCTTTTTCATCCTTGCCAAGGCAATGGGGATAATCATAAACAAATGCATTCTCAAAGGGCCTTAATGTGAACCTTGGGGCGTAAGAAGACTGATGCCATTGAAAAGAACCCCACCCATTACGACTGCGGCTACCAATGGCGCCAAAAGATCCTATGAGGTCCAAAGCCGATTGTACCCCGTCTACTGCCTGTTGGCTGACCTCAATCTGTAATTGGAATTTTTCGCCAGGAGTAAAATAGCTATGCTGCATGCCATTTCTGAAGTGGATCAGACCCATACCTGCGAGATAGTTCAGGGGGTTTGTTTTGTGGTTTGATCTTTCACATTCAGGGTGGTCGATCAGGCCTGGATTGGAGAAATTATTTTTCATGGGAGCCAGTTGTGATACGGCGACAGCCTCCACCGTTACCTGACTTTTTCCGCCGGTTTTTTCATCCGGACTGCCGAAAATAGTATTTTCCGCTGCGAGCAAATTCGTATGATCAGTATAATTTCCACCGTTCGCCACCCGCCACCAGTACCGCAGTAATCCTTTGAAGGGAGCGGCCCGCAACTCCGCCTCCTGGCTGGCATTGCCCAGAAACATCGGTGTAATGATTTCGCAGTCGAGCTTCCATCTTTCCCGTTTGTAAAATCGGGCAATGTTGATTGTCATTGTCATAATATTCTCCGCTCATTGGATACGTAATCCTTTGACATCAACCTCACTATTCAATCAGGCAGTTGACCCTATTTTTTGATATTTTGCTCGACAAATCTGCCACGTTTTCAGCCTAATACGACATTGTAGAGGATGATAGGCTCCCGGCCATCGCCCGTGTTGCGCCGAACCAGCATGGCAAGGCCTGTGCTTCGAAGAGACTTTCATACAAGGTCTGAGAAACGCTTACCAGGAAGGTTTTGCCCAGCCATCCCTTGCTCTTTCCAAAAACCAGATACCGCAAAATTCATTGTGTTTCATCCTTTGCAATGTTGCATCTTTTTCGGGAATCAGGGAAAACGCGAAGGTGAGAGGCGGTGAACATCGCCGGCTTCGACAGCCAGGCGGCCTCTATCCGCGGCAGTCTCCGCGCCCGGTTTGAACGCCAGGGAAACCCTCTTGCCCCGGTCGATCTCGAAATCGCGGTAATAGCCCTGGCCCACGACCTGATGCTGATCGGCGGCAATGGGCGTCATTCTGAACTGGAGCTGGAAAACTGGCTGGAATGACAAACTCCGGACCGGGTCAGGATCCACTCAAGAACACACGCTGATCTTCGCAATAAAAGACGATTTCCCCGGCACGGGTTTCTTCCGGCCGACTCGGAGTGAATCAAGTTCGACTGAACAGGCAGAAAAATTCCTACCGGTCGAAACTCCCCCAGCGGACTTTTTTCGCCTTTTTCTGTAATGCGTCGAGGATATCGGCGCCGACTTTGTTCTCGGTGGTCTTGACCTCACAGAACAGGATGGAATCCCGGTCAGGGTTTATCCGCACGGAACCGGCTAGTTTTCCCAGAGATACGAAGATGGGAGTTGTGGTGGCGCTTCATGGAGAAGTACAGCTTGTGTTTCTTCCAGGAGCATGGGAAGGAAGATCTCCACCATGAATGTTCTCAATTTTCTCCAGGCTTCAGGGGTGACAGGAGAGTAACCGTGGGCCAGAATGGAAAGATTACGTGTCTCGATATGGCTCCGAAGGACAGGGAGTTTGGTTGTGGCAAAATGGTGGGCCGCCCCGCGGGTGTTTTTTTCGACAAGTTGCCAGGCAATAAAAAGACCTGCCTTTACTTTACCGCCTTGATCCGGAGAAACAGCTATACCTGCTGGAATCTGTTCCGCCTTCAGATCGCCGGTATCAAGGCCGCAATGGAATTTGAGCAACCACTGAGCGGTCCATTCGATAAGGCGATAGACGCGAGCCACGGCATCGTCATATCTTCCCTGTGCCGCACGGCGTTCAGCATTATTCCAGAGGTCGAAGATCCTCAGCGGAGCCTGTCTTTCTGATTCATTGACAAGGTATCTGAGTACCCCGAAATGTTTGCCAAGGGCATCCATGATCACTATTGCGTAGATCTCAAGAAGGCGTAATGCTTCATTATGGTCAAATCGGTCCCAGGCCGCAAACGCCTTGGAAAGGTCGCGGGCTCTGCCCAGCTGCCCGGCAAGAACTCTATTTCTCGGCGATGGAATTATTGCCAGGCCATCTGCTGCCGCGCTGTAGGCAAAATGTCTCCAGGAGTAGAGAAAAGGGGCCATGGCCCGTTGGAGGCGAATGCGCTCAACGTTTGCTAACGAGTTGGATTCTGTACCATTACGGACTTTGACGAGATCGGCCCGATTGCCGGTTACCAGTTGAAGATCCACTTGTTCTGTTTCGAGAACGGCAATCACAAGAGCGGCCGTCATGGTCTTGGTGCCACCCGTGTAATCGGCAACAATTCGTGCCTCCGGGAATTGATCCTTAAGATCAACGAGGGCATCCTTGATTGAAAGCGCTGCTCCGTCAAGGTCGTCTGCCGGGACGATTATCACTTCGAATGAGTCCTTCTCCATTCCTAATTGGGTAGGAATATTAGGAAGTGTTGCTTTTTCATCACTGTGTTGTGCTTTAATACAAAGACCCTTCCCCGCAACCATTGTGTCGGAACCACGCTTTTTTGTACCGGGATCCGGTTCGGAACAGATGAAGCAAACGAAATCGGGTTGAAGGTTTTGGTATGCGGTTACAATAGGCTGGTAGGAGCCTCCCACTGTGCAAATGAGAATGGAATTGATGCTCATGATAGAAAATCTCTCCAGAATAATTTCCGTGAAAGTCAAGGAAGGTTTTTGCTCATTATTCCTCTATTCTGATGCGACGGCGGTCCAGCCGGATGCCGTACCGGGTGTCGGGCCGGATGCCGGTGGAGGATATCTCCAGTTCCGCCGCGTTGCTCCGACCAAAGGCAGTCAGGATATCCCGTCGAATCCTGGATTTATAGGACTGGAAGTTCTCAATGCTCAGATTGCCGATGCCGGAATCGCTCATCTCCGTAAGGAGGCGGGAGCCGGGAATGCGCCTGTACCAGCGGGCGATTGCTTCATTGTCGATCATGCTCGCCTCGAGAAAGCACTCATCGCATTCATGACAGGGAGCGTCCAGGCAGCAGTCTTTTTTTCGCTCGGCAAAAAAGGCGTACAGGGCCAGCCGGGTCGGGTGCATATCCAGTTCAAGGGGGCCGAAGACAAGTTTCCCTCCCGCCAGGTCGATTGTGAGATCAGGAGGTTCTTCCCGGATCAGGGAGTGCATCAGATCGGCGGGGGCCAACAGCTGGTTGAGCTGGTCACGGTGCAGTTGGTTGCGGATCGAGACAAAGGGAATGTTTATCAGGTGAATCCGGGCGAAACGGCTGTTCTTCCAGAAGGGCTGTCCCTGTCCGTCCCGCAGTTCCACCATCACCGGTTGCCGGGGTGGAAAAAAGAACTCCCGGGAGCTTTCAAATTCAGGTGAAACGAGAACGTGGAAAATCCGGTCCTGCTGCCTCCCGTAGAGCTGGGCGGCGAGCGTCAGGCAGGAGGTCATGGTCTTTCTGCCGCCGGCGACCAGGAAAAGGACCGCTGTATCGGCCTGGCTGGTGAAATGAAAGGCAAGCTCCAGACAGGTCTGCATCAGGATTTCGTTGTCTTCGGGGGAGATGATGTCCTCCAGTTCACGGCCGGCGGCATCATGCAGAACATGCAGGGTCTCAACCGAAAACGAGATGGATTCCGGGGCGATGCCATAGTCGTCGAGGAGGGCGTGATATTTCCCGGTCCCAGGGGCGAGCAGATCGCCTAGGACACGGTCCTTGCCCCTTCTCGTAGTGATACAATGTAGGGCGCTGATTCCATGCCCCTCATGAAAAAGGGCATAGAGCGCTTCGGTAATGACCTGCGGGGAAAGCCCACAGACGGCCAGCAGAATATTCTTCACGCTGGTAGTCCTACCTTTATCCGTCCAAGTCCGAAACTCGTTTGTTTCCCGAGATGAGTTGTCTCGCAGTAGCGGAGAAGGGGAAGAAATTTCGATAGGTTTTCACCCTGGTAAAGCATCTCTCCCTGGATGCCTCCAATAAACATGGAGGCCTTCTGCCTGTTGCTGTACCGTTCGATATCAACCCAGCGGCAGGTACTGGAGATCGTTTGCACATCAGTCGCTTTAGCTACAAGTCCTTTATAATCAAGCGGTGGTTCCCCATTACCATAGGCTGCTTCAAGAGACGAGATACGACGCAAGGCAGCCCGAATCAGCAGATGAAACGGGAGTCCGTTTTGCAATTGGTTGTCGTATTTGAGCCGTAGCGGAGTAGAACAGGTAAGCGCAATTTTCGTGACAGGAAAATCATTTGCAGCTTCAAGGTTCAGTTCCGGCAATTCTGCCGGACTTTGAAGGGTTGTGCCTTCATATATGATCCGGCCGCCCTGGATGACTGATTCAAGGCGAAATATACCTTCCGCCTTTTTCTTTTTACCAAGACCGATCTGTCCCATTTCCCTGACGGCATAAACAATATGGGGGAGGTAATCGTTTGCTTTGCCGAAAAGGGTCATTGCAAACTCAAGAGATCCACCTTTGTCGCGAATGCGCCAGTCCTCCAGCGGTGGTTCGAGAACATAGGGATGCGGTCGATGGGCCGCGTTGCCGGTTTTGACCTCAAAAAAAAGCGCGTAACCACAGTTTGTTGCAAGCATGCAGTTAGCACAATCCTGACGTTTAAGGGCACAGGTTGTCTGTTTCAGGGAGTGTCCGAGGGCGCCTCTTAAGGACGATCCTTTAAAAACGGGAAGGAAGGCCTCGGATTCAAAGCAGCAGTTGAAACGGTATGTTCCTGTTTTCATGGCCTTTTCATATTTAAAATCAAGGATGTCCAAAGCCTTGGATAACCGTGTGAACGCGGCCGCCGACATTATAGAGTTTTGTTCTAAGGTAATAGGTCATGCTGCCGCCGCTGATCTCAACCCCGTCACCTACAACCTTGGTTTTACCGGGGCAGATGATCTTTTGGCTGTCGTCGAAATATTTCAGAAGATCGGTGTAGAGCCGATAATTATCGGCTTTGCGAATAACAACCACGTCATCGGTTAAGGTGAGACGTTTACTCACTGTATTGTAAAGGCCGTTTCTAGCGGTAATGTTTGTCTTTTCACCATTGTCGCCAAAGATATCGGCATCGACAGTTTGGAGGATTAAGTCGTTGGGCTTTTTGCCGGTCAATACCTTTTCCGCTTTGATATCTGCTGTTTTTTTCCCATCTTCGCTTTGGATGATATCGGCACTATCGATGATAAAATGATGCTCTTCGGTCTGTCGGTTGGCGAATCCGGGGTCATATCCCCCCCGGGGGGCAAGAAAGGAGGCCACAGGTATTCGCCAGAGGGGAAAGGTCACAAAGAGAATAAGAGGAATTAGCCAGATGCTGTTTCTTGGGGAGATCATCGGCTCATATATTTTTGAAGGTATTGGTGTTTAATTCCTTTTGCTTCCAGGAGAAAGTCGCAGAGTTCACGTATCGCGCCCATCCCACCGTTTTTTTTTGCAATAAAGTGAGCTACATCCCGGACTTCAGCCACAGCGTTTGCCGGCGCCGCTGCCAAACCGACCCTGCCAAGGAGGACCAGATCAAGCCAGTCGTCACCCATATAGGCGACTTCAAAGGGTTTGAGACCCGATTGGGTGAGGATATTTTTAAACACAGTCAATTTATTGTCAATACCCTGGAAAATGTATTGCAGCTTCAAATCCTGTGCACGCTTGGCTACGGCCTCCGAGTGACGGGCGGAAATCACACCGCAATCGATACCAGCCTCTTGCAAAAGTCGTAATCCGAAACCGTCCTGGGCGTTGAAAGCCTTGCTTTCTTTGCCGTCATGAGAGAGAAGAAACGTGCCGTCGGTAAGCACGCCGTCCACATCCAAAAGTAAAAGTCGAATGGGTACCGCTTTGGCAAGAGCTGTCTTATGCAGGGCATCCTGTTGTCCGGTTTCGGCCCGATTCCTGGCCATTGTCCGGTATCCTTCGGTAATTTCACAATCTGAGGGATAATCCCCGGAGATCGATTGTTGACATGTTTCTGCCATATCTTAATACTATTATTTAGTAAAAATATCTTCCACGGCAGTCCGGATGCGTACGATTGTCCCCAGCAGATCCTCTACTTGGCTAAGCGGCATCGAGTTAGGTCCGTCACAGAGTGCCTGTTTTGGGTCGGGGTGGATTTCCATAAACAGACCGTCGATACCCACTGCGGTTGCCGCTCGGGCAAGGGGTGCGATAAATTCATGTCTACCGCCTGACGAGTGGCCTGCCCCTCCAGGGATCTGTACGGAGTGGGTGGCATCGAAGACAACCGGGCAATCGTGAGAGCGCATGATTGGTAGAGACCGCATATCGACAACCAGATTATTGTAGCCGAAGCTGCTTCCGCGTTCAACCAGCATGACCTGGCTTTTGCCTCCGGCCCTGATCTTATCGACGGCATTTTTTATATCCCAAGGAGAAACAAACTGCCCTTTTTTCAAATTAATCGGTTTTCCCGTCCGAGCGGCTGCTACCAGAAGATCTGTCTGGCGGCAGAGAAAGGCGGGGATCTGCAGGACATCCAAAACCTCGGCTGCAGGTTTTACCTGAGATGGATCGTGGATATCCGACAGTACAGGCACCTGTATTTCCTCTCTTATTCTTTGCAGGATTCGTAAGCCCTCGTCGAGTCCCGGCCCTCGGTATGAATGGAGAGAACTGCGATTAGCCTTGTCGAATGATGCCTTGAAGATGTAGCTAAGACCGAGCCGAAAGCAGATTTCCTGCATGGCTTCGGCAACCCGACGCGCCAGATCTTCTGATTCCAGGACGCAGGGCCCGCCGATCAGAAGCAATGGCTGCCCATTGCCGACCGCAATCGTCTTCTTAGCGGGATGGTTGATGACAACAAGGGGAGTCATTACCCTCCCTGTTTCTTTTTAACCGCGGCACTGATAAAGGCGGTAAAGAGAGGATGCGGCTTCATCGGTTTTGATTTGAACTCCGGATGAAACTGGCAACCAAGGAACCAGGGATGATCTGCCAGTTCAACAATTTCCACCAGATTGTTATCCGGTGAGGTTCCCGATACGACCAACCCGTTTTTTTCCAGCACTTCCCGATACGCATTGTTGAATTCGTAGCGGTGCCGATGTCTTTCTGAGATTTCAGGTGTCTGATAGGCAACGGAGGCGTTTGTCCCATCCTTGAGGACGCATGGATAGGCACCGAGACGCAAGGTCCCGCCCAAATCGGAGGTCTCATCCCGAATCTGTACTTTATTGCAACGATAATCGTACCATTCCTTCATCAAATAAATGACGGGATCAGGGGTCGTCATGTCCAGCTCGGTGGAATTTGCCTTGGTAATTCCGGCAATATTTCGACAAAATTCGATAACTGCCAGTTGCATACCCAGACAGATACCGAAGTACGGAATCTTATTTTGACGGGCGTAGGTAATGGCATTTATCTTTCCTTCGGCGCCACGACGGCCGAATCCTCCCGGTACCAGAACACCGTGGCATCCGGCCAGGAGTTCTGCCGGATCGTTGGATTCAAGATCTTCAGCGCTGATATACCGGAGATTGACCTTGGTTTTGGTGGCAATACCACCATGGATCAAGGCCTCATGCAAACTTTTATAGGACTCGGTCAGATCGATATATTTTCCCGTGATGGCTATGGTGACATCATGTTTCGGGTTTTTGATTGTTGTAACCAGGTCCTCCCATGGTTTAATGTTCGGCTGGCCGGTCCAGACATTCAGGAGTTCAAGGATCTTGGAGTCCAAACCCTCTTTGTGCAGATGCAACGGGACCTCATAAATACTATCCACATCGATTGCGGTGATGACTGCGTCCTTGGGTACATTGCAAAAAAGTGCGATTTTGGCTTTTAGGCTGTCTTCAATGGGGACCTCAGTCCGGCAAACAAGGATGTCCGGCTGTATGCCGTCGGCACGCAACTCCCGCACGGAATGCTGGGTCGGCTTGGTTTTTACTTCGCCGGCGGCTTTGATGTAGGGTACCAGGGTGAGATGGATAAACAAGGAATATTCCCTACCCAGATCACTGCGAAGCTGCCTAATGGCCTCAATGAACGGCAGTCCCTCGATGTCACCTATAGTTCCTCCGATTTCGATGATGGCCACATCGGCACTGCCGTCAAGTTGAAGAATAGCCTTTTTGATCTCATCGGTTATGTGAGGGATGACCTGGACGGTTCCACCGAGGTATTCGCCGCGTCTTTCCTTGGTTATGACGGAATAGTAAATCCGGCCGGAGGTGTAGTTGTTTTTCTGAGCCATTACGGCACTGGTATACCGTTCGTAATGACCCATATCCAGATCGGTTTCAGCTCCGTCGTCGGTGACATAGACTTCGCCGTGCTGGAAAGGATTCATTGTGCCCGGATCGACATTGATGTAAGGGTCGAGTTTCTGGAAAGTTACCGTGAGTCCGCGACTTTCGAGAAGGGCACCAATGGATGCCGAGGCGAGTCCCTTTCCAAGAGAAGAGAGGACACCGCCCGTGACGAAAATAAATTTGGTCCGTTTGGTATTGTTTGCGGTTTTCATACCGGCCACTATAGCAATCAAAGCCGGTTTTTGAAACAGAAAAGTGGCGGTTGCAAAGAGAGTTTTTCTATAGGATTGATAAACAGGATTGTTGCTCTCCCTGACAAAGGAAAGCTACGACTCTTCTTGTGATACCTTGGGGCTATTCAATGGTGATTTCCTTAAAAAAAGATGATCGATACTGTTCTGTAAGGTTTCTTGGGTTAAAGGTTTATACAGGAAGCGATTTATCCCAATCTTTCTAAGATGTTCTTCGGCCTGTGTTCCTTCAGGAGGCAGTATGCCGATGATGATCGTATGCTTTCCTCTTTCCCCATCACCCTCTTGAAAAAGGGATGCGACTTTTTCCAAGTCCAATTCCTGAATACTTACATCCAAAAGAATAAGATCGAAAGATGACCATTTGTTTTCATACAGGACCTGATTCCAAGTTTCTGCCACAGTGACCTCCCAGCCAAGGTCGGAAAAAACACGACCGATATTGTTTCCACTTTCCGGTTCGACATCGGCTATGAGGACTTTAAACAGGAGCTGCCGTTCGATAACCGCATAAAAATCGGCTGCATTAATAGGTTTGGTCAAATAGTCGTCCATGCCTACCTGCAGGCACTTCTCCCGGTCACCTTTAATTGCATGAGCGGTCATGGCGATGATCGGGATATGCGGGGCGCCGCTTGCTTTCTCCCGTTCTCGGATGGCAACAGTAGCCTCATACCCGTCCATTTCCGGCATCTGCATATCCATTAAAATGAGATCGTATCTCCTGGTCCGATATTCCTCTACGACTTCCAGCCCGTTTTCAACAGTGGTGACCTGCAATCCCGCCTGATGTAACAGGGTTGTTGCCAAGGTCCTGTTGATGTAATCATCTTCGGCAAGCAGGATATGTATCCCTTTGAAAATCTCTTCCCTGGTGAGTACGCAGTTGTATTGGGTTCCAGGTTCATTGCCGTCTTTTACAAAGTCGGCTTCCGGTAGGCGGAAACAGGCAGTGAACCAGAAAGTGGAGCCTTTTCCTTCTTCGCTTTCCATTCCGATTTCTCCTCCCATCAAAGCACTGAGCTGAGAAGAGATCGACAGACCGAGACCTGTGCCTCCATATTGACGGGTAGTAGACGAATCGGCCTGGGCAAAGGCTGCAAAAATAGCCTTTTGTTTGTTCCGGGGGACGCCAACGCCGGTGTCTTTAATGGCAAAGTGAAGCATAACGTTGTCCTGTTCATGCTTGTCAGCCAGGGAAATCACGATGGTAACCTCCCCGTTTCTCGTAAATTTCAAGGCATTGTTGACCAAATTAATCAGAATCTGCATTAACCTGGTAGGATCACCAATCAGAATTTTCGGAACCTCGGAAGACAGGCGGGTGATGAGGGCAACATTGTTTTCCATGGCCTTGACCGTCATCAGAGTGGAGAGTTCGTCGAGTTTGTCCGATAAGGAAAAGGTTATTTGTTCAAGGGTGAGCTGGCCGGCTTCAATTTTGGAAAAATCAAGAATGTCATTGATGATATCAAGAAGGCGATTAGCTGATACCTTGACCATATTCAAGAAATTCCGCTGTTCTTCATCAAGTTTTGTTCCCAGAAGGATTTCGGTCATACCGATAATTCCGTTCATTGGGGTCCGGATCTCATGGCTCATATTGGCAAGGAACTCACTTTTGGCAAGATTCGCCTGTTCGGCAGCTGTTTTGGCTTCGATGAGCTGTCTCTCTGCCTCTATCTTATCTGTAATGTTTCTGATAATCGTGAGAAAAACCAATTTGTTGTCCTGAGCTACGGTGGCCGTGGTCGTCAATGTCATATCGAGAATCTGTCCGTCCAGGGTCCGTTGCCTGCTTTTATAATCGACAAGGGATCCGTATTTATTTAAAAGTCCTGCCCATTTGATCCTGTCATCCGCCGATACCCAGAACTCTTTGGCGTTCATAGCCATAACCTGTTCTCGGGTTCCCTTCATCATATTGAGAAAAGCCTGGTTGACGTCGATAAAACGTCCATCATCTGCGGCAATGGCTATTGCGTCCATGGACAATTCGAAAAGAAGGCGGTATTTGATCTCTTTTTCACTGATTATGGTAAGTTGTTCAAGGGCCTCATGATGCTTGGCGATTTCAATTTTCATCTCTTCATTGAGGTATAAGAGGTTCTCATTTTGTTTTTTGATCTCCTCTTTATAGGCATGCTCTTGAAGAAACAGGTTGAATTTTAGGAAAAAAAGATAAATCGGCAGGGCATAGAGAACGCAAGTAAGAAGAACGGCGATCATAACCGATTTGCGTTTATGAAGGCTTATGATTTGCCAATTGTTAAGCGCGATGGGGTTCCTGACAACCGTGTAGACCGTATTCCCGATGGTTGCTGTATCCGTGTTAAGATATGCCGGTAATGGCGAAAGGGGATTATTGCCGAATTGTTTTGATTCGACAATTTCTTTCGTCCTGCCAACTGGTAACGGAAAAGCGGCATGAAAGAGCCATTGCTTCCGAGTGGAAGAAAAAACGATACCTTCTTGTGACACGATCAGAAGAGGACCAGATGCGACTTTGGCTTCCAGGATCTTGTCTATGGCTTCCAGGCCTCCTTTAATAACTGCAACGCCGATTATCTTAGAGTTGTCTTGTTTGATCGGGCTGCTGAAATATATTCCGCGGTCATGGGTCGTAACACCAAGAGCTGCATAGCGATAATTCAATCCTTGCAACGCGTTTTGAAAATACGGACGGAATTTATAATTATGACCGAGCAATGTCGACCCACTCGGTGTTTTGGATGAGGCGATGACAAGTCCTGAATCATCCATTATATAGACGATGGAGGCGCCGAGAATTTCCCGGGCGGAATTGAGAAGCCTGGTAAGCCCGAAAAGGTTGTCGCTGCTCCTGTCTTGGAAAATAGCTGTCACCAGTTCTTGACGAGCGAGTTCTTCACATGATTTGCTGAAATCTTTTTCAAGATGCCGGTTGATGTCTTTTGAGATTGTTTCGGTATATTTGACTTGGGAGGCATAAGCGCTTTTTCGTTGGAAGTGGACTACGGCGAAAATCAGCAGTAGTAATATTGCTGATACCACGAAGAAAAGAAGAGCGATTTTTTTTCGAGAGCATGGATAGTGATTGAATTTTCGAAAAAATGTAAACATGCCTGTTGGTTATTTTCTCAGTGACGCCGAAGTTGCACGTCAGACTGTAAGCTTATAGTCTTATTTGTTACCAATGAAATTTGCGTGTCCTGTTAGATCGATCACATCAAACATGAACGGATTATCGCCATGATACAGCAGGAATTCTAGCCCCTTGCCATGATGTTTGTCAAATGATGTTTTTCAGGCATGCAGGAGGAGGAGAAAGGTCGTGGGTATTTGCACGGATAAGAGATTGAAAACGACAAAGGTATATGATAGGGTGCATCGCGCATGTTTCTCCGGCTATCTTTCTATTAATGCGAGGAATTAATTTTTTCTTTGGGTTCCCCATGGATATTACAAAGACAATTATCGATTTAATTACATATCTTCTCAATTTCGTCCTGCATCTCGATGTTCATTTGGTCGAAATTTTTCAACAATACGGGATGCTGACCTATGCCATTCTTTTCCTGATACTCTTTTGTGAAACCGGTCTGGTCGTCACCCCTTTCCTGCCTGGAGATTCTCTTCTTTTTGCCGCCGGAGCACTGGCGGCCAGCAGTGCTCTTAAGATCAAGGTTTTGTTTATTGTTCTCTTCATCGCACCTTTATTGGGCGATCAGACCAATTATTGGTTCGGCAGACTGCTCGGCAGCAAACTTCCGTTTACCGATGATGCCAGATTCCTGAAAAAACAATATCTTGATAAGACCCATGCCTATTACGAGAAGTACGGAGGCAAGACCGTTATTATCGCCCGTTTTGTTCCCATAGTCAGGACATTTGCTCCCTTTGTCGCCGGGTTGGGAAGCATGAACTACCTAAAATTCATCGGGTTCAGCATTGTCGGTGCTTTTCTCTGGGTATCGTCCTTTCTTTTCGGAGGGTACTTTTTCGGCAATATTCCCTTTATTAAACACAATTTCACCTTGACGGTGATGATCATCATCGTCATATCGCTGCTCCCGGGATTGATAGAATATATTCGGCACAAGAGGGTTGGTGCTTACTCCGGCAAATCCGTCGGGGAGTGATATCTTGGGTTCGGGAAGTCAGGAGGCCTTGCCGGTTCCATTGAGGATTTCATATATACTTCTGCCATTGATCCGGGTTGAAAAGATGCTTTCAAGAAGCGGGGAAATCTTTTCCTTTTCGTCTTCGAGTAACAGAAAACCCGGCAGAGGTCGGGCCTTTCTCGTTTTGAGCCTGGCTTGAACGATGATAGAAGGATTGTCGATAAAAGAGGCGATTTTTTTATATTTCAGGATATCACAAAGGGAGAGGAGGATATCCAACATATTACCCCAATACTCATTTTGTCCCAGGTGTTCGATGAGTTGCATCATCGTCATAGCGGAGGCAGGATAATAATCCGGCACGATTGCGGATTCATCCGTCCTGCAGGGACTCTGTGAAAGAAAACAGCGGCAGGCGAATGGCCGCACGGGGTAGATGGAGCAGCAATCTTTGTCGAGGAAAGGGCAAGGTGTGACCGGCGGCGTATCGGATTCCTCAACTTCCTGTTGTTGTAGACAGGCGGCGGCATATTCGTTGACGGTTAAAGATGGAGGTGAAATTGCTGACAATGCCTGCAACCGCTTGGCGCACCAAAACTCCTGATCTTGTAATCCGATAAAATCGAGGATTCTTTCTCCTTCCATGGCCGTCATTGTAACATTTTGGGTGCAACAGACAGAACAGCCTTTGGTACAGGTACGAAAGATCGAAGAAGCCCATATCTCAAACCGGTCGTAAATAGTCAAAAGGATCCTTTCTTTTAATGTAATCTCCATTACTTCTTTGCCTCTTTGGAGGTTGAACCATTAGCATCTTTTTCTAAGAGAAGAAATCCCATTCCTCCGCATACAGGACAATCGTCCCAGGACAGAACGAATCTGCTGACACCTCTGAACTCACAGATTTGACCGGAACCTTCACAGACCTCACAGATATTTTTTACCTGTTGGTTTTCTTCATTTTCGGCCACTGTAAATCCCCCTACTGATTTCAAGTTTGTTTGGTGCCGTCATTGCAAGTCGGCAGCCATTTTGCCGATCATTGCTGCGCCGATGGCATTTCCCACCTCATAATGTTCCGGAAACGTTACAGTAGTAGATAACCTGGCTGCAACACTGGGCAGGAAAAACCGTGCAGCGGCGCCGATGCCGATAAGCGGTACCTTGAGTGAAAAGTCAACCTGCAGGACGGGATGATTGTTACGGGTTGAGAGAAAATTGGTAAGGGTGTTGCCCCAGTAACGGTTGAAAATATATTCAAGTACGAGATTTTCAATCTTTTCCTCGGTTTTCGAGATGACCATCCGACAGAATTCTTCCGGACTCTTGTCGATAAGAGCGGCGAGGATGTTTGCTCCCTCCACGGACTTCCCCTTGTCTCCCAGATTGATCTCTCCTAAGACATGCAGGGCATCAGTGGGAGTGAAACCGGTTTCTAAGATCACCTGTTTTCTGGAAAGCTGTTCGAGTTGGGTATCAAGCGGAAGGCCGCTGAGCCCTGTTGCCTGCCGTAGCTGTTCCAGAGTGGCTGGGCCTGCTGTAAGGATTGATTGCAGATTCGGTGATAAGTCTTCGATTTTTTTTTGGCCTGAGATCAACCTGATGCAACGGGCGTTGGTCGAATGACCAATCCATTGTGAAGGACTTGGAAAACCTGCCGCCATGGCCAGAGGTACGACCCTGGCAGGTCCGATTGTCAGGTTTTTATTGTGATTGATGTTGACCAGACTGTCGCCGCCAATACCGCCTGTATGCATGTCGACAGCCTCGATATGCGTCTTCCAGTCCCCGATTGTGCAACCGTCCTGGGAGATCAGAGGCCTTGCATTCTCAATCATGGCGATGTCGGTGGTTGTCCCCCCGACATCGATGATCAAACTGTCGGTATCTGCGTGCAATGAGCCGAAGGATGCGGTGCAGGCCGGGCCGCTGGCCACAGTGACACCCGCCTGCTCGACAGCATCTGTGGAAGGGACAACGTTGGCGTTGCCGCCGATTATGGCCATGGGGCAGCGCAGACCCTGGTCGGCCATGGCCTCTTTGACGCCGGTCACGAAGTCCTGCATAATGGGCATGAGTTTGGCGTGGAGTGCAGCCGTTGAAGCCCGTTCCTGCATACCCGCCAGGCTGCTGATCCGGTGGGAGCAGAAAACCGGTTTGGGATCGATCAGCGAAATCGCCTTTTCCGCAACCAGTTCATGGGTGGGGTTTTCAATGGACATGGTGGAACAGACACCATATGCATCAACCTCATTTTTTAGTCCGTTGACAATATCCACCAGATATTCCAGATCAAGGGGCTCTTCTTCCTCACCTTTGATTGTATGACCTCCCTTAATGTAAACAACCGCCTTCACGGGTAATTTGAAATGCTTGACATACCCGATGACCAGCAGTGCCACCCGCGCACCCTTATTTTCAACCACACTGTTGGTGGCAAGCGTCGATGAAACCGCCACCGAAACAACCTGTTCAGGCTTGACCGCCGTTTTTTCCAGCAGCGACTTCAGCGCATTTCCAATACCGAAGGACAGGCGATAATGGGTAGTCGGTTCCTTGGCTGTTTCAAGGACCTGTCCGGTTCCTCCATTAATTAAAACAGCATCGGTGTAGGTGCCGCCGGTGTCAATCCCGATATAATAGTTCTCCATTCTCTTGGTCGTATTTTTTGCTCTGGTTTGATTTTTCTGAAATTACTTATAGTAGCCATTTCGTGTGGCAAATCCGAAATCGAAGAATACCTCTGTTATATGAGTACGCAGCACTACCGGGTTTGTTCGGATCAAGCTCTTGTAGAGCAGAGATCAATTGTAAGAACCATTGTTTCTTGTGTCAATTCTTTCCCTGGTGTATCCTGCGGGTTAAATTATAACTGTTTCTCTTACTTAGTTTCCATCCGAAAACGGCGCTTTTCTCCTAACTCGTCGTTGCGATGTCAAATTTAATCCTCGGAATATTAGGTATATGCCTCCGGTTACATCTGCCATCGCGTCTAGATTTAGAAGAGGTAAGCGAAGACTCCGAAATCCCTCGATTCAGGATGGAAACTACTTAGTATGCTATGAGCTTTTTGAATTTTGAAAATAAACGGTTTGTCGTTTTTGGAATGGCCAACAAAAAATCAGTAGCCTGCGTTATTGCCAGGACGCTGATTGAGGAAGGGGCACAGGTTATCCATGTCGTGCGATCTGCAGAGCGGGAAAAAACCGTGCGAAAGATTTTTCCCGATTCCCCGGTATTTCTCTGTGATGTGGAAGAGGAGGTGAATATTATTGGGGTCCGGGATCAGATTGCAGATGTGATCAGGGTGGAGCAAGGGGAACGTCTTGATGGCATCGTTCACTCCATTGCTTATGCCAACTATTCCGGTGGCTTTAAACCGTTTCATGAGACCGGCAGGGCTGATTTCCTCCAGGCTGTCAATATATCCTGTTTTTCGCTTATCTCTATTGCCAACCACTTCAAGGACCTGATCGCCCACGACGGTTCCGTGGTAACGATCTCGATCTCGACAACCAGAATGGCAGCCGAAAATTACGGGTATATGGCGCCGGTCAAGGCGGCACTGGACTCTTCTCTTTGTTTTCTTGCCAAGAGCTTTTCCGTCTTTTCCTCCATCCGTTTCAATGCGGTGGCACCCGGACTTCTGAAGACATCGGCCTCAGCAGGGATTCCCGGATATGTGGACAGCTATCTTTTTGCCGAAAAGGCAACGCTCAGGAAAAAGGCCCTGAAGACCCAGGAAATCGCAGATGCCGCAGCCTTTCTTCTTTCACAGCGTTCGTCAGGGATAACAGCGCAGACCCTTGTTGTCGATGCGGGGATGGCCATTAATTATTTCGACAAAGACATCGTCAAGAATACGGTGGCATAAAAAAAGCCGCATCCTCTTTCGGGGATGCGGCTTTCCTGTTTTAGGAGGACGGCTAAAACAGGGGTGGGTGAACTAGAGGAGCGCCAGGAGTACACCGGCGGCAACCGCCGAACCGATTACACCTGCCACATTGGGCCCCATTGCGTGCATGATCAGGTGATTTTGCGGATTGGCCTCTAAGCCGACTTTGTTGACAACCCTGGCCGACATGGGAACCGCAGAGACACCTGCGGCACCGATGAGGGGGTTGATTGGTTTACTCATGATTTTGTTAAACAGTTTTGCCAGAAGGAGTCCACCGGCCGTACCGATACCGAAGGCGATCATTCCCAGGACAAGGATACCGAGAGTCTCGATATTGAGGAATTTGTCTGCCGACAATTTACTGCCGACGGCAAGACCCAGAAAAATGATAACGGAATACATGAGCGAGTTTTTCATAGTGTCGGAAAGCCGTTCCACCACCCCACATTCTTTGGCAAGGTTGCCAAGCATGAACATACCGATCAGCGGTGCGGCCGAGGGCAGCAAAAGTGCACAAATTCCCAGAACCATAATGGGAAGGATAATCTTTTCAATTTTTGACACGTGCCGAAGCTGAACCATTTTTATCTTTCGTTCCTCCTCAGTGGTCAGCCATTTCATAATGGGCGGCTGGATGATCGGCACAAGGGCCATATACGAATAGGCGGCTATGGCAATGGAGCCGAGCAGTCGTGGTGAAAGGCGGCTGGAGAGAAAAATTGCCGTCGGGCCGTCTGCTCCGCCGATGATGCCGATGGAGGCCGCATCCCTTAAAGAGAAATGAATTCCGGGAACATGCTGCGAGAGAAACAAGGCACCCAATAAGGTGGCAAAGATGCCGAGTTGGGCGGCTGCTCCGAGGAGAATGGTTATGGGGTTGGCGATCATCGGGCCGAAATCGGTCAGGGCGCCGACTCCCATGAAGATCAGGAGCGGAAAGACGCCGGTGTTGATTCCGACCGCATAAATATAACTGAGAATTCCACCAGGTTCTGCAATACCGGCCAACGGAATGTTTGAGAGAATGGCGCCGTACCCAATGGGAATCAACAACAGAGGCTCAAACCCTTTGTAGATGCCTAAATAGAGAACCACGAGACCGACCATGATCATCAGAAGGCGGCCGAAACCTATGGTCCAATCTTTGGTGAACTGGTTTATGAATATGCTGTAGATGCCGGTGGTCTTGAAGAGATTCGTAAAAAGTTTGCCGATTGCCGGCAGTGTCTGTCCGCTCCCGGTTGCCGGTTGATCGGCAACGATGGCGGAGGATTGCAAGAGACCGAGGACAGCCCCTTTTTTTACCTTGGTAAAGGACTCTGCATTGACCGAGAGTATCTTGCCGGAGGCACCGGCACGGAGGAGTATGACCGACCCTTCGTCTGTTTTCAGAGTAGCTAACTGATCGCCGCTGAAAACATAATTTCCCGGTTCGACGTAGACATGAAGAATCTTGGCATCGGCAGGCGATATGATTTTGATTTGGGTATTCTCCGGCGTTGTGTCTTGTGCATATCCTGAAACAAGAGTGAAGCTGAAAAAACTCAAGACCATCAAAAGGAGAATTTTTATTTTCATAGGTGTGCTCCTGGTTGAAAAATCCGGGTCAGCCGATGGTAACCAGAGAATCGGATGCCTGTACCGTATCTCCGGAGGAGACGTGAATGGCAGTAACCCTGCCGGCGACTGGAGATTTGACTTCGGATTCCATTTTCATGGCCTCCATGAGCACTAAAGGATGATCTTTTCCCACCTCATCGCCGATCTCCACCAGCACTTTGACGATATTTCCAGGTGTCGGAGCCTCCACTTCAGTGCCGTCTTCTGTTTCCGACTGCGCCTGATCGGGTGCGGTCTGTCCTGCAGGGACGGCCTGGAAACCGGCATTCCCTTCAGCCACGACGACGTTATAAGGCCTGTTGTTTACCATGATAGTGTAACTCCTGGGCCCAGTTGGCGCAGCGGCAGCCTTCGCCGGTGCCTTTTTCTTTTCCTCTACCGGTTTTTCCTCGGAGATCTTCCGAACGTTGACTTTGGCTTTGCCCAGGAGAAAATCAAGGCCTTTCTGTTCGCAGCTGGCAATGATGAAGATATTTTCGTCGTTGACCGGTAGGTTGTTGTCCTCAAGGATCTTGGTTGCCTTGGGAATCCCGGGTTCGAGGATATCAAGCGGATTGCCTGTGAATATCGGCTTGTCCAGTTGTTCGGAGGCGAGTTTGACGATTTCCGGGTCCGGCGGTGCCGGTGTTTTGCCGAAATAGCCAAGGACCATGTTGCCGTAATTCGGGTTGATCTTTTTCCATTTTCCTTGGGTGACGTTGAGATAGGCCTGTTGAAAATAGAACTGGGAGACCGGGGTTACCGATGTGCCGAACCCGCCTCTGGCTACAACCTCTGACATCTCCTTGATGACATCGGCATAAAGGTGCAGAGTGCCGGTATCGCGCATCATCATGGTGTTGGCTGTTAATGCGCCGCCGGGCATAGGTGACAGGGTGACCGTCGGAGAGACCATTTTTGCTTCCGGCGGAATGAAATAGTCCTTCATTGCCTTTTCAAAGGCATCGGACGCGGCAAGCACCTTTTCGTAATCCAGATCGAGCGTGTACTCCGTGCCTTTCAGTGCATGCATCATTGAGAGGATATCCGCCTGACAGGTACCACCGCTGACCGGGCTTTTGGCCAGGTCGAGACCTGTGGCCCCGCCTTCCACGGCAGCAAGATTTTGGGTAATGGCCATGCCTGCGGTATCATGGGTATGGAACCAGAGAATGGTGTCTTCCGGAACGATCTTTCGTGCTGCTTTAAACGTATCGTAGACCTTTCGGGGATTGGCTGTTCCGGAAGCATCCTTGAAACAGATCGAATGGAAAGGGATATTGGCGGCCAGAATCTGCTTTAAGCGATCGATATAAAATTCGGCTGTATGGGCTCCGGTGCATCCCGGCGGCAGGTCCATCATGGAAACGGCCACTTGATGATTAAGTCCATGGTGGGCAATCCGTTCTCCGGAATATTCCAGGTTTCGCACATCGTTTAGCGCATCAAAATTTCTGATGGTGGTCATGCCGTGTTTTTTAAACATCTTGGCATGGAGATCAATAATATCTCTCGGGCTTTGATTCAAAGCCACAACATTGATTCCCCGGGCCAGAGTCTGTAAATCGACATCCGGTCCCACCTCGGAGCGAAAGCGATCCATCATGTCAAAGGCCGATTCTCCGCAATAGAAGAATAGGCTTTGAAATCTGGCGCCGCCGCCCGCTTCAATATGGGTGATTCCTGCATCGACGGTTGCTTTTAGCGCCGGCATGAAATCATCGGATAAAACTCTGGCGCCGAATACCGATTGAAATCCGTCCCGGAAAGACGTGTCCATGAACTTGATTACTTTTTTCCCCACAATTCTTCTCCTCAAGTTAAATTTTCCCAATTGCTAGGTATGAATGGGAACGTAGCAGGTGCGTAATTTGACAATAAGGATTTTTCAGCAGCTTCTAAGCTTATCTGCTTCAAATGCGGCAATAGCCGCAGCGATTACCGGGACATCATTTTCATAATCGTTTGTGGAAGAAAAATCTGCTGAAGGCCGGTTGTCGGCTTTTTTCGCCTTTCTGGCCATGGCAGCCTTCTTTCGTTCCAAGACAAGACTCTCCAACTCCCGGGCGGTCTGTTTTTGTGTTAATTTTGCAACCAGTTGAATGCACAGGACGGTGAGCCAGAGAAAGCAAAAGACCGTACCCATACCTACCAGCATAAGTTTTACGCCTTCTATCATCATATTGCCTCACAATTTTTAGGTGTTTTTATGGTCGGATCTAAATAATAACCGCATACTCGAAACTAGTTAAAACGGTATATTGCCTTACCCATACAGATGAATTTTAAAGTTTGTGACGACATGGCATGGAGTACCGGGTTGGTGCTGAGATCCTTTTGTGAAAATGTAGTCGGAACACAAAGAATATGTGCCTACTATTCTTCGTAAACGGCATATTCGGTTTCTTTTCCGAGCAATTTGTCTATCTCTTGTTGGATTGTTTTCCGTTTAGGATTGGTAATCCAGACATTCCAATCTTCAACAGAACGCCAGGAGCTGATCACTAAGCATTCGTCGCTCTTATCAATTCTTTTAAGTGTTTCCCCTGTAATATATCCTGGCTGGTTCAAGGTCAGACTGCGCAGTTTTTTTAATAAGACCGTCAGCTCTAGGATATTGTTGCCGGTTACGTTTCTTTTGATAAGTATCTTTATCGCCATAACCCTTTCTCCCCTCTTGCATGCTTATTGCATTTACACAATTTCATAGCTAAACTTGAACAACAACTTTTCCAAAATAGAGACAAATGGCTTCGATATGATCCGTATAATCAGTTTTTTTTATATTGGAGTTGTGGGATCAAGTCAATAAATAAGAAAATGATATTGATGACTAATAGTGAATATTCACTCAAATAATAGTTATCAATTAAGACCTTCGAGAAGGTTAGCCCAAGGACTTTTAGGGAAAAATTGTATAATCTAATATTATTACAATAAATTATATCATTTCGCCCTCTGGGGTGTTTATTGTTTGGTGGAAAAGAATATAAAAGATATCCAGGAGAGCAATATCAATTTTTATTATATATAAAATTGTTCTTCTTGATTATCCAGTCGTGATCGTGTGCGATCCAAGGGAATTAGATGAGAAAATTTTTCATACGGCTCGGCAAATGGCTTACTTTAGCGGTTTTTGTCTGCCTTTTATTAGCGACGGTTCTCTTTATCACTTTGAAAAGAGGGATCAGTATTGATCATGTCAAGGTGGGAAAGATAACCATAAACCAGTGCCGTCTTCGTTTAGAGAACAAACTCCATGTAACCATTGGCGGTATTATACTTTCCTCTAAGATCGAAAACCAGGGGGAGATCTTAAATTTTTCCACTCTTCGGAAGGTGAGGGTTTCTTTTGATCTCGCGGCAAAATATTTCAATGTCATCAGTATTAAAAACATCACCATTGGCGACACTTCGGCGACCTTTGCTTTGCATGGTGACGGTACCGGTGGATTAAGCCTTACCAATCCGGCTTATTCTCTGGCAACAACCTTCACCTCTTCCAAGTCCCTATTTACATTTAATATTCAGGAGGTTAAAAGTAATGCGTATCGCAGTCGGGGGAGCGGAAAAATAAACCTGGATGTCGAGCAAAAGAAATTTGTCGGCGATATCCAGGTTGATGTAGCCCAAACACTGCCACTGCATCTTCATGTGACAGGAGATGGCTATAAGGTGAGTTTTGCAGGAAAAGGTACGGGTGCAGTTGGAAATATCCGTCCGGTTGTCGAGCTTTTCAACCTTGGACCCGATATACAACCTTGGATTACGGACGCCTTAAAAGCGAAATCTTTTACCCTTGACGTCATCAAGGGAACCATCCCATATGCGGCACCGGGAAATGTTTTTCGCACACTCTATGGAAAGGCTTCTGTTCAGGATTGCGAGTATTCCTTTGAGCCTAAATTGCCCCCGATCACATCTTCATCAACTGTTGTGGTTTTCGAGAATGGGGTTTTGAAGATTTATCCTCAGAAACCTGCTTATGCAGGCGTTGATGCCGGCAAAAGTTGGTTGGATATTGATTTCAATTCCGAAGATCCCTTACTTAATGCTCATTTCAGAACCGAAACCGGGCTGAGTGATGAAATACTCAATCTTCTAAATTTCTATGATATACATTTGCCGTTCAAACAGACAGAAGGAATTACAGATGCCGACCTGAGGCTTTCCATAGACCTGGCAAAGATAAAGGTTAGTGCGGAAGGGACGTTCAAGCTAACTCATGGAACCTTTCTTTTTAGGCAAAAACCTTACACGGTAACCGATTCAACAGTCTTGCTTTCAGATGACAAGGTTACCGTAAAAGAGATGCATATCGACTATCAGGATATGGCAAAACTCAAGATTGACGGGAAGCTTGACTTCGGTTCAAAAAAGGAAGATTTGAACATTATTCCAGAAAAATTCGATCTTCCTTGGCAGGGAAAAAAGATGTCCCTTGACACTTCGAAGAACGTAATTTTTCAATATCATCGCAAGGGAAATACTGAAACCTTTACCGCCCCTGAGTCAGACTGGCAAATCGGCACGATTCCCATCAGGATTGAAGGATTTACCATACCAGTGGAGGCTGAAGATCCTTCAGGGAACCTCGCCGGTATACATATCGATATTTTGCCGTATTGCAGGGTGCTGCTCTCGGGAAACTTCAATCTCAAAACCCCAACCTTCAACTTTCTTGCCGATATTCAAGGTTTAGCAGCCGCCAAGGTCAAACTCGGTCAGCAACATCTCTTATTAAAACTGGATTACACAAAGGAACTTGAAATTTCCTCGGACAGCGAAACCCAGTGGCTGATTAAAGGGGAAAAGTTGCGTATCAGTCCGTTCAAACTGAAATATTCAGGGAAAATGCTAGCGGTTGAACGATTTGGGTTGCGGTTTGAGGATTTCCTGAAAGGGACGCTGCATGGTATATTTGATCTCTCTCTTGAGAAAGGTTTTTTTGTGTTGGATCAGCTGATTATAGATCATCCTGGCGGAGAACTTCCTGATTTTACCGGAAGAAATCTGGTGGCGGATCTGGCGTTTGACGGTGGAACAATTTCTGTCGCCATCCCTCAATTGGGACTTTCTTATCAAAGGAATCGAACCTCAAGCTGGGTTGTCCATATTGAAGAATTGGGAAAATTCTATGACCGATCCAAGTTCTTGCAAAAATATAATCTGAATCGCGGGGCAATAAACATCTGGAAGGCGGCAAACACACCGCTCATGTTTACCGGCAATATTACATATCCTTATAGTTTGCTGGTTAAAAATAACATACCGGTCAATGAGTTCGATTTTAAAGGGCAGTATGAGAACGGATATCTTGATGCAACGATCAATGATGACCTGCATCTGCACTATGTGGAAAGAATGCAGATTTCTTCCAACAGTATCGGGTATAATTTTTCTGCGATTCGATCATACCTGGAAGACCATATCGCAAAGGAAGACGGTCAGTCCAAGGAGGAAATACCCGATTTCGATCTCCAAGCCGACAAAACCTCTCTTTATCTCAATCCCTCTCAGAGTGCTCCTGCTGAGCAGTTACAGATTCACTCAGAAGATGGCAAATTGACCGCACAATTGAGGTATGGTAAGGGAAAGGCCGAGTTTCAGATGAACAATGAAAATTTTACACTTCTGGGCCAAGACTTCGGGGAAAAGTTCTTAGACGGGATACTGAAGGATTCCCAGTTTATTGGAGGAAAGCTCTCCTTTTATGTCAGTGGATTATTGACGAAATTCAGAGGGGTGGTGAAGATTGAAAACAGTGTTATAAAAAACGGGGTGATATTAAACAATATCATGGCGTTCATCAGTACCGTACCGGATTTGATCACCTTTTCCCTGCCGGGATACAGTCTGCAGGGAATGCCTTTTAGACGACTGTATGCTGGGTTTGTCTATGACAATCATACCATAGATGTCAAGACCTTTGCCGTGGAATCAAATGCCCTTGATATGACCGGAACCGGCAACATCAATCTGGTGAAAAATTCCATTAAGATGAACATCGATCTTATTAGTAAGACAAAAAAATATGTAAGTAAAATTCCTTTGTTGGGATACATATTGGTGGGAGATACAAAACAACCGACAGTGACTCTGAAAGTGGAAGGAAAACTCGATGATCCGGATGTGAATACTTCTGCATACGTAGAGATCGTTAAGACGCCTTTTGATATTCTTTTCAGAACAATCAGTCTTCCTTCTCATATACTGGAACAACTGGAAAAAGCAGCAACGGATTCTTCCGATTCGGCAGTATCTCCTAAGAAAAAAGGAAATGGAAAGTAGGATATGATTAATGGAAAAAAAATAGTTGTTGTCATGCCTGCCTACAATGCGGAAAAAACAATAGTAAAAACCTACTATGAAATTCCGAAATCAATTGTCGATGAGGTCATCCTCGTTGATGACAAAAGCAAAGATCATACAGTAGAAATATCTCAACGGCTCGGGATTACGACCATCCTCCATACTGAAAATATGGGATACGGGGGGAATCAGAAAACCTGCTATAAAGCGGCATTAAGTAAAGGTGCCGATATAGTAATCATGCTGCATCCCGACTATCAATATACGCCGAGACTCATAATGGCTATGGCCTCTCTTATTTCAGAAGGTCTTTTTGATTGTGTTCTCGGATCCCGGATATTGGGCACGGGTGCCTTGAAAGGAGGAATGCCCGTTTATAAATATTTAGCCAACCGGGTATTGACTGCCTTTCAAAATCTTATGCTCGGCCACAAGTTGTCGGAATACCATACCGGTTATCGGGCTTTTTCCAAAAAAATCCTGGAAACACTCCCATTGGAAACCAATTCGGATGATTTCGTTTTTGACAATCAGATGTTGGCGCAAATCATCTTTGCAAAATTTTCCATAGGAGAGATCACCTGTCCTACTCTTTATTTCGAAGATGCCTCATCCATAAGTCCTGCTAGAGCCATGAAATATGGTCTTGGCGTCCTGGCTACCTGTTTCGAGTACAAGGCCCATTCTTTGAAATGGATCGCAAGCTCTCGATTTTCCCCTCTTAACAGTATAAGAGAGGCAAACTGATTATTGCCCTGTAAAATAAAATGGGAAAACACACGGATGTTTTTCACAGGATCACGTTTGTGCCGAAAAAGGGCTCTTGGATTCAGCATACTTTTGCTGGTAATGCTGAAAATAATAATCCGGCGGAGCTCATCGTTTCCGGCCCCTGCTCTGCGATCTTAGCGCCAGTTCACCGGAGCTGACAGACAGGCTGTCCCTGGCCTGCAGTCAGTTCCGGACGTCCTGTCCGCAACCGGGCCTCGTGTGCTTAACCGACGGGACTCCGCGATGCGTCCTCCATCGAGGACCTCTACCTTCCAGGGTTGTCGAAAAGTATGCGATGAACCCGAAAAAGACCTTTTAATCAACCGTGACTTTTACTCTCATTCGATGAGATCGAGACAGGCAAATCCAGGTTCGTGGAGCGGGATTATGATATCGGCCATTTTTTTGACTTTGAGCAT
Organism: Desulfocapsaceae bacterium; assembly: GCA_046704745.1. Classification (GTDB taxonomy): domain Bacteria; phylum Desulfobacterota; class Desulfobulbia; order Desulfobulbales; family Desulfocapsaceae; genus CAWGGS01. The sequence continues at coordinate 28,878 of JBJKRL010000063.1, forward strand.
TATATCGTAGGCATTATAGCTGTTGACAGTGGTTCCCGGAGGAATGACTTCCATCTCCATGGCTCGGATTTTGGCAGGCGGCTCAAAATTTTCTTTTATCACGCAAAAACCGGTAATAGCGGCCTTGCCATTTTTAGTATCAACAAAGACCGTCATGCCGCCCGGGGTATGAATGGGGGTGTGCATCACCTTGATACCAGGGAGTATTTCCCTGTCTTCTGCCACTATTTGAATTTGATTATTTTCTTCAATCTCTAAAATAAAATCTTCCACATAGCGAAAATCCAGAGGATGAGGATTTTTGATAGTGCTAAGTTCCTTTTCGTGGATAAAGAAACGGGCATTGGTACATTTATAGTCGTTTTCACAGTGATCGGCATGCAGGTGGGTATGGATGACGATATCGATGTCGGCAGGGGTCAGATTGAAATTGGCCAGGCCTTCCTCAATCGTATGAATCTTTCCGCCTATGGCCTTTTCGCGGTCTGCGGATTGCACCGGATGCATCTCGCCCGTATCAACAAGAATGGTTTTATCACCACCTTCCAGATACCAACTGTAGATTGGGATGGTGTAGGGTGTACCGTAATCGTGTTGATAGGTCATCATCCCTTTATCGAAAATCTTGGTGCCGACCACAATGGGATGTATTTTATAGATGGACATGGACATGTCTCCTGTTTGAGGTTCGAAGATTGATAAAAAATGCTCAGGGATACGACAAATGTCAATACTCTTCCCCTTCAGATAGCACGAGATGTTTCAAGAAACCACTCTTGTGGTCAAATTTTTCAGGGTTCACCAAGGGACGCTATGAAGAAAAGATGCTATAAAAATGGAGTGCTTTTGCAGAAGAAGTCTGGTACAAAGGTAAGATAATCAGTTGGTTACCAGACGTGTATTGATTGTTGTTTCATGAATTTAAACAGACGGCAATAGAGGTCTGGCACAATGAACGTTAGAAGTTGATTTCGCAACAAAACCACTCTGGCAGCAACAATAAATTTCGGAGCAAGTCTGCGCCGAAAAAGGAGGAATAAATGAATCTGGAGCCACATTGCCTGTCCGGTATAAGGGTTCTTGATCTGAGCCAATATCTGCCAGGTCCGTTTGCCACACAAATACTCGCTGATCTCGGTGCCGAGGTGGTCAAGGTCGAGCCGCCGGCCGGAGACCCGATGCGGGGCTTCATCTTTGTCGACAGTGATGGTGTCTCTCCATTCTATAAACAGGTCAATGCCGGTAAAACGATTGTCCGACTTGATCTGAAAACAACGAATGATAGTGATGTTTTTGAACGATTGACAAAAAGAGCCGACGTCCTATTGGAATCCTTCCGACCCGGGGTGATGGATCGTTTGGGTTTTGATAAAAGACGGCTGGCAGCAGCCAATCCACGCCTTGTCCATTGTGCTCTGTCCGGTTTTGGTCAGGCCGGCTCCTATCGTCTACGCGGTGGTCATGATCTTACCTACGCTGCTTTAACAGGCGGATTGTCGGCCACCGGCACCGAGGCTGAACCTGTGATTGTCTTTCCTCCTCTTGCCGACCATGCCGGAGCCCAACAGGCGGTTATCACTATCCTGGCGGCCTTGGTGCGCCGGGGCATTACGGGAAAAGGGGGCTATATCGATGTGAGTCTTTTTGAGACGGCTCTTTCCTGGCAATCGATAGGGATGATCGTTGCCGGCCGTGATCCGAATAAAATTAAACGAGGTCATGGCTTGCTGACAGGCGGTGCCGCCTATTATCATATTTACCAAACTTCCGATAGACGTTTTATGGCCTTGGCTGCTATTGAAGAGAAATTCTGGGCGGCATTCTGCAGGGCGGTCGACCGGCCGGAATGGGTGGCAAGACAGAATGAACCGTTGCCGCAAAAGTCATTGATCGCAGATCTTCAGATGCTTTTCACTGCCCGTAACTTCGAACAGTGGTGTCAGGTTGCCACTCAGGTCGATTGCTGTATGGAACCGATTTTAAATCATCAGGAAGTGATTGCTCATTCTCACGTGATCGATCGAAAACTTGTGGCTACCCATGGTAAGGAGGACCAGACAGCCGAAGTCCTCTTTCCCGCTTGGATTGACGAGCATCCTCCTCAATCACGTCCCGTATTAAAGGAAGTTTCTGCAGGTGATATCCTCAAGAGTTGGCGGACAGAGCGTTAACTTTTGGCAACCAAGAAAATGCCTGCCAGTTAAATTGTGTATATACGCGAAAGGTAGAACCGCGTCAAAGCCGATATCCATCCTTGATTAGTCGTCGATTTATCATAACAACGATAGAAGCTTAGCGTTTTCCTTATTGTTCGGCCGGGTCGTTCTGAAAGGGTGATACAAGGACGAGATCAACGATTTTTGGACATAAATTTACAACCAGATGTCTTGAAAATTAAACGATTACAAAACTATACATACTTCCTCGCCAATAGATATATTCGTCAAAAATTATTGAAAACCAGGGTTGAATGTGCTAGCCTCAGAATTGATCCGTATTTTTTTTGTTTCCGGCAACCTGTTTCCTATGAAGCAAAGAGCCAGACTTTTCCTTAGCGTTTTGTCAAAGGGCAAAACATAACCAATTAACGAGATAAGGAGGATGGGATGAAACTCTTGAAAGCAGGGATGATGTTAATGTTGGCTGCTGTTGTCTTCGTCATAGCCCCGGCAGTCAGCGCCAGAGCTGGCGACACGCTGAGTACAGTAAAGGCACGGGGATATGTCCTGGTGGGGGTCAATGGCGGATTGTTCGGCTTCGGTATGCCGGATGAAAAGGGCGTCTGGCATGGTCTTGATGTGGATACGGCTCGAGCAATATCCACCGGAATTTTCGGAACCCCCGATAAGGTTAAATTCGTGACACTGACTACCCAGACGCGCTTTACCGCTCTGCAGTCCAAGGAAATCGATGTGCTCTGCCGAAATGCTACGAGGACGCTGAGCAGAGAGGCGAAATTGGGTCTGGCTTTCGTCCACGTCAACTACTATGATGGACAAGGATTTATGGTCCCGAAAAAACTCGGGATTACTAGTGCGTTAAAGCTCAGTGGTGCCAGTGTCTGCGTTCTGCCCGGAACGACCACCGAAATGAATCTCGCCGACTATTTCCGGGCCAACAATATGACGATGAAACCGGTGGTCATCGAGCAGAACACTGAGCTGTATCGGGCCTTTTTTGCCGGGAGATGCGACGTTGTAACCTCGGATTCCTCGCAGCTGGCTGGGATTCGTGCGGTGGCCAAGAATCCACAGGATTATGTGATTCTGCCGCAGATCATCTCCAAAGAACCGCTGGCCCCGGCCGTTCGCAATGATGATGCTCAGTGGCGCAATGTCGTTGACTACTGTGTAATGGCCATGATTGAGGCCGAAGATCTGGGCATCACATCCAAGAATGTCGACGAGATGCTCAAGAGCAAAAATCCCGATATTCAGCGTTTTCTGGGTGTCATCCCGGGCAACGGCGAGGACCTTGGGCTGAGTGATAAATTCGCCTACAATATTGTCAAGTACGTCGGTAACTATGGTGAGGTATTTGAAAGGAATGTCGGCATTCATACCAAGCTCGGACTGAAAAGGGGCCTCAACGCCTTGTGGAAGGACGGTGGTTTGATGTATGTTCCGCCGTTTGATTAAATAGACCCGTTTACCCCGGAGTTCGGTCTGATTCGGCCGGACTCCGGGAAAGCGGTTGATTGTGATTGTTTCAGGTTGCAAGAGAGGACGCGTGCTAAAAGGACAAACCGGGGAAACGGAGCGGAGTCAGGCGGAGAAGATCCCGTTCTGGCATGATCCCGACAAGCTTGCCATAGTCTATCAAGGAGTAGCCCTGGCCCTGGTATTGAGCTTCGGCTATTACCTTTTCTATAATGCCCAGACCAATCTAGCCAGGCAGAATATCAGTACCGGCTTCGGCTTTTTGCATCAGCAGGCCGGCTTCGATATCGGCGAATCGATGATTGCCTACTCGGCGGCCGATACGTACCTCCGGGCCTTGACCGTGGGTCTGCTCAATACGTTGAAGGTCTCTCTTTTGGGCATTATCCTGACGGTAATACTAGGAATTATCGTCGGTGTCTCCCGTCTGTCGACAAACTGGCTGGTATCAAGACTCGCTGCCATCTATATCGAGGTCCTGCAGAACATCCCGGTACTCCTGCAGTTGTTCTTCTGGTATGCGCTGTTTCATAGCGCTCTGCCTTCTCCACGGCAATCATTGCACCCGCTCCCCGGCGTCGTTTTTAATAATCGGGGATTCTATTATCCTCTACCGGTGTACAATTCTGCATATACCTGGATGGGAGTGGCCTTTGTCCTCGCCTTGATCGCAGGCTGGGTGCTGCGAAGATGGGCCAAGCGGCGCCAGGAATTGACGGGTGCGATCTTTCCAGCGGGATGGGTGAGTTTTGGACTGGCCGTGGTTGCGCCGGCGGTGACCTGGGCGGTCTGCGGTGCGCCGACCCAAATGAATATTCCACATCTTTCCGGTTTCAATTTCGTGGGCGGTATTAATTTCAGTCCTGAGTTCGGGGCGCTGCTGCTGGGTCTGGTTCTGTATACCTCTGCCTTTGTCGCCGAGATTGTCCGCAGCGGTATTCAGGCTATTACCAAGGGGCAGACCGAAGCGGCCATGAGTCTGGGTTTGAAACCGGGCCGGATTTTAACCTTGGTCATCCTGCCACAGGCCTTGCGGATCATCATTCCGCCGCTCACCTCGCAGATGTTGAACCTGATCAAGAACAGCTCGTTGGCCATCGCCATCGGCTATCCGGATATCGTGGCGGTGGCCAATACGACCATCAATCAGACGGGACAAGCCATCGAAGGGGTGGCCCTGATCATGGCCGCCTACCTGTTCTTCAGCCTCCTGACCTCAGCGATTATGAATTGGTACAACAAGAAAAAGGCCTTAGTTGAAAGGTAACTAATGGGATTTACGAAAACTCAAATAAGCGACCCCGATCTCGGACCACCGATAACCGAGGTCGGTCCGATTGGCTGGATGAAGTCCAATCTCTTCAACAGCCCGATGAATTCGCTGCTGACGGCCCTGATCCTGTATGCCCTCTACAAGATCATCCCGCCGTTATTCAGATGGATGTTCATCGGTAGCGTCTGGTCGACGTCGGGTCAAGCCTGCAACCAGGCGAGCGGTGCCTGCTGGTCGGTGGTAACACACAATTTCCGTTTTATTATCTTCGGTTTTTATCCCTATAATCAGCAGTGGCGCCCAACGGTTGCCATCGGGCTTTTGTTTATCCTGATCTTCGTCAGCCACTATCGCCGTTTCTGGAGCAAGGCTCTGCTTGTCTTCTGGCTTGTCGGCATTGTGATCATGGGCGTGATCCTGCGGGGAGGAGTCTTTGGTTTGCCGATAGTCGAGACCACGAAGTGGAGCGGTATCATTCTAACCCTGATGCTGGCTCTTTTCGGATTGACAGCGGCCTATCCTCTCGGTGTTTTGCTGGCTCTGGGACGACGGTCCTCCTTGCCGGCCATCAAGACGCTCAGCGTGGTCTATATCGAACTGATACGCGGCGTGCCGTTGATCAGCATGCTGTTCATGTCATCGGTGATGTTTCCGCTGTTTTTGCCGCAGGGAATCACAATCAATGCGATCCTGCGGGCGCAGGTGGCCATCATCCTGTTTACCGCAGCCTATATAGCTGAAGTGGTGCGCGGCGGACTTCAGGCGATTCCCAAAGGCCAGTACGAAGCGGCAGAGGCCCTGGGCCTGAACTATTCGCAGAAAATGCGCCTGGTCGTCCTGCCCCAGGCCTTGAAGATCGTGATTCCTCCCACGGTGAGCATCTTGATTTCGGCGTTCAAGGACACGTCGCTGGTCGTGATCATCGGTTTGTTCGACTTGATGAAAACCACCCAGGTGACCCTGTCCGATCCAGAGTGGTCGGGATTCAGCACCGAGGCGTATCTTTTTATCGCCGTGCTCTATTTCGTCGGTTGTTTCGTGATGGCGAATTTCAGCCGTAATCTGGAAAAAGAACTGAAAACCTGAAAAGAAACGAAAGAGGATATAGTTCAGCGCTGATCGCGCAGAAAAAAATACAAAAAGGTAATAAGATGACTGCTGAGCCCGTCTCAGGGGCCGCCTCCGGCAAACCTGTTATTGAAATAATCGATTTACACAAGTGGTATGGAGACTTCCATGTTCTGCAGGATATCAATCTCTCCGTACAGAAAGGTGAGCGCATCGTGATCTGCGGCCCGTCCGGTTCAGGGAAATCTACGATGATCCGCTGTATTAACCGCCTGGAACAGCATCAGCGCGGCAAAATCATCGTCAACGATGTCGAACTGACAAACGATATTAAAAACATAGAAATAATACGAGCCGAAGTCGGCATGGTCTTTCAGCATTTCAACCTTTTTCCTCATTTAACGATTCTGGAAAACCTGACTTTGGGACCTATCTGGGTCAGAAAAGTTCCCCGGTCCGAAGCCGAAGAAACAGCCATGTATTATTTGGAAAAGGTGCAGATTGCCGAACAGGCGAAAAAGTATCCCGGTCAGTTATCGGGAGGCCAGCAGCAACGGGTGGCCATTGCCCGCAGCCTGTGCATGAAGCCCATGGTCATGCTCTTTGATGAACCTACCAGTGCGCTGGATCCCGAGATGGTTAAAGAGGTCTTGGACGTTATGATTAATCTTGCCCAGGAGGGAATGACCATGCTGGTGGTTTCCCATGAAATGGGTTTTGCCCGCAGTGTTGCCCACCGGGTGCTCTTTATGGATGCCGGTCAGATTGTGGAAGAGAACAATCCGGAAGACTTTTTCCACAATCCGCAGAATGAACGGACCAAAAAATTCCTCAGCCAGATCCTGCATTAGCACCTTAGAAATTCATTCCTTGTTTTTTAGAATGAGTTTTGTGAAGGTATTTATCCAGCTCTTTTCCGCTGGGCTTATATTCCTCTTGCGGGGTATTAAAAGAATTTATTTATAAAGGGGGAAGGCAGCCTGAAGTCGGGCACAAAGCAATCGGCACTGTCGAATTCCTGCAGCCAGCCGGTTTCAAAGCCAAGTTTTTCGATTTCGCTGGCGACCCGTTGATACTCCTCTGCCGTTATCTTCCTGTTGAGAGGAGGCAGGGTGCAAACTTTCGGGGTAGGGTTGTATTGAGCCATTAAGGATACGGCCAGACGATTTGACAGCTCCCCAGCCAGAAATCTGAAGACATCGACGCTGTCGTTGGTCGCTTCCGGAAGGACCAGGTGTCTGACGATCATCCCTGATTGGAGCTTTCCTTTCTCATTGAAAAAGAGCCTGTTCCCCTTCTGTCTGTACATCTCCTTCACGGCTGCCCGGGCAATACGGGGATAGTCGGGTGCCTGCGACCAGCGGGCAGCCAGTTTGGGATCCATATATTTAAAATCCGGCAGATAAACGTCAATTAGTCCTTCCAGAGAGCGAAGGGTGTCGACCTTTTCGTAGGCATTGGTATTGTAAACGATGGTCGGAAAATATCCGTGTGTATGCAGATTCCCAATAACGGCTTTGACCTGCGGAACCATATGCGAAGGGGAGACAAAACCGATTGTATCGATGCCCTGTTCCAGGTACGAGCAAATATGCCTGACTATATCGTTTAGCGAGATGAAGCGGGGGGGAATCCGCGTTGTATTCGCTGAAATTTGATAATTCTGGCAGTAGACACACTGAAGATTGCATCCGGAAAAAAAGATATTGCAGATACCGTCGGCCCCGCTGATAGGAGGTTCCTCGCCATGGTGTACGATAATTGCAGCGATCTCGAAATCGTTTCCGGTTCCACAAAATCCCTGTGTTGTTTCCCGCTCTGCACTGCAATTACGAGGGCAGAGCATACATTTCTTTTTTGAATGCCTCTCTTCCATAAATCTCTATCATACCCGATGGATTCGGTTTCTGTCCTGAAAATCGTGTAACTCTAAAAATGTATATTGGGCAACCTATCAGAATAGTTTATTAATTAGAGTAATGATGGGCAACGATTTTTATGAAAAAGCGTTGCACTGCCCAGATAAGTATGATAGGGGAAATCATCTGAGTAGGAAAAGAGATCCATCTTTATGGTTGAATTATTCATGAGGCAGCACGAATGAGCATGAGAGCATTATTTCAAGAGGTCATGGAGCTGAATATGATGGACGACAGCGAGCAAAAAGAAGCGGTTGCCCGCGACTTTTTTCAAAGGCTGAATACCATGCAGAAGCCCGAGTATTTTAATTGGGCATCCGATATTTTTGATGACCTCCATGTCCGGGAGCGAGGCGGGAACACAGCCTTGATCTGGATGGACATCCCCACTTGGCGCCAAACATGTTTTACCTACGCGGAATTTGCCGATAGAGGCAATAGGTGCTTGAATAGACTGCGTCGGGCCGGGGTAAAAAAAGGCGATAACGTGTATATGATGGTCCCTTTGATACCCGAAACCTGGTTTACAGCCTATGCCTGTCTGAAAGGGGGGCTGGTGATCGTACTCTCCGCGACCTCTCTTATTATGCGGGAGATGCAATACAGGTTTGAATCATATCCTCCCGATGTCATTCTCTCCGATGCAGGTTTTACCGAGATGATCGATACCGCCATAGAAGTCACGGGGGTGAAGCCTAAACTGAAACTGGTGGTCGGCGATAAAGACGGGTGGGTTAATTATAATGAAGTTGAGAAGGAGGAGCCAACAGCAGAAGCTGAGAGGTGCGGATTTGACGATTTTCTGTTCTGTTTTTTTACCTCCGGAACCGCGGGGCTACCGAAAAAAGTGGGGCATACGGCAAGCTCCTATCCTATCGGTCACCTCTCCACCGATGTGATGATCGGTATCCGTCCCGATGACATCCATCATAATCTCTCTGCCCCCGGCTGGGCCAAATGGGCTTGGTCGAGTTTTTTTGCTCCTCTGAATATGGGAGCTACGGCAACGGGCATCAATTTCAAGGTGTTCGAAGGCCATAGCTATCTGGATGCCGTACAGGCCTGTGGAGTAACCACCTTCTGCGCCCCTCCCACCGCCTGGCGAATGTTTACCAATCTGGATTTAAGCAGCCATAGTCTTACGACCCTGAGACAGTCGGTGAGTGCGGGAGAACCGTTGAACCCCGAGGTTATCAACCGTTGGAAGCGGCATACCGGGACTGAAATCCGGGATATCTACGGACAAACGGAGTCCACGGCCATGATCGGCAACCCTCCTTGGATGCAGGGAAAGATGCGAATTGGTTCTTTTGGTTTTCCCTCTTTTATGTACGACATGGTCCTACTGGACAACAGGGGACAGCCTATTACCCGGACCGGCCAGACCGGTCATATTGCCGTTCGGCTTGACCGCTGGCGGCCCCTCGGACTTTTTACCGGATATATAGACGACCCGAATAAAACGGCGAGTGTGTTTGTCGATGATTTCTATTATACTGGTGATCGAGCCAGATTCGACGAGGATGGATACTGGTGGTTTGTCGGCCGAGCCGATGATGTCATCAGATCCTCTGATTATCGTATCGGACCCTTTGATGTGGAAAATGTTCTCATTGAACATCCCTGTGTGGGCGAAGCAGCCGTTGTCGGGGCTCCAGACCCGAAACGATACCAGATCGTGAAAGCCTATATTATCCTGAATAAAGGGTATAAACCGTCCTGGGAGCTGGCCTTGGAACTCTTTCGCCATTCTACGGAAAATCTCGCTAGGTTTAAAATTCCGAGGATTATCGAATTCGTCCCCGAGCTGCCCAAAACCATAAGCGGCAAGATCAGAAGGATCGATCTCAAGGAAAGTGAACAATCACGAACGCGCAACGAGACGGGCCCGCGTGAGAACGAGTTCTTCTATTGGGATTTCCCGGAGCTACTTCGAGATAATAATCAATAACGGGAGCCACTTGCAAAAAGATCTTCTCGGAGTCTCGCCGGCTCGCTTACCGGCCCAAACTCCGCGTTATGCTCAAAATTTTATCCTCGGAGGTAAGCACCCTCCGGGCATAAACTCTGACTCCGATATCATTTATATACCTCCGGTAAAATTATTCGCATGCCTTGATTTTGAACCGGTAAGCATAGACTCCGAGAATCCTCCTTTTACAAAAGGCTCACGGGTTAACCGTTCTGTTACAAGAAGGGCATTTCAATCTCGATTTCACCGCTGCTGCATCTATTTCGTTCCGCATGTGGATAGCGTCCCAAAAACACCTTGAGCATCTTGGTGTTTTCCGCCAACACAGTGGCTGTAAAGGCCGTGTATCCATTCGTTCTGGCGATATCCTCCAACACCTTGAGAAGATGGGAACCAATCCCAATGCCATGCAGTTCCTCTTTGACCAAAAAAGCAGCTTCAGCTATGTTTTCTCCGGCCTCGGCGTAAGAGGCTATGGCCACAATCTGCTTACGTCTTCCTATCTGCCAGTAGCCTATGATGGTCATATTTCGGCGATAATCCACATCCGCCCATTGTTTTTGCAGCATATCCCGGGAAAAGACCCTGCGTTTATTAAAGAAACGGAAATAAATGGAGTCCTCCTGCAGGGAGTAGTAAAAATGGCGTGATTCGAACTCATCGGATGGGAGCAGCGGCCGGAATTCGATGTGTTTGCCTGAAGGCAGCTCCATTGACGACTTGTAGTCTTCCAGAAACAGGAGGTCCTCTTTTGAAGGAGGGAGTTGGTCGGAAAAGATGTAGCGTCTTTTCTTGGCCTCTTCGATCAGTTCTTCTCGAAACTTTGGATGAGCGATCTGTGCCAGTTCCATGACCCGCTGGTAAATGCTTTTCCGCCGTAGCTCGGCAACTCCGTATTCGGTGACGACGATATCAATATCACCCCTGGTTGCCGCAACGCCGGCGCCTTCGCTGAGATGCGGAACGATCCTCGAGACCTTGCCGTTTTCAGCGGTGGATGGAATGACGATGATGGAGAATCCTCCTTTGGACATACTGCTGCCCCGGATGAAATCCACCTGATCTCCGATACCGCTGAAGAAAAGATAGCCTTTGGAGTCGGTGCAGACCTGCCCGGTGAGATCAACCTCAAGTGCTGAGCTGATGGAAATAAAATTATCGTTTCTGGCTATGACATTGGGGTCGTTGACAAACTCCGATGAACGGAAATAAAACATCGGGTTATTATGGACATAATCGTAGAGCTTTTTTGAGCCCATACATAGAGAGGCCACCACCCGGCCGGGGAGGTAGGATTTGTTTCTGTTGGTGATCACCTTCTGTTCAAAAAGCGGCAGCAGCCCATCGGTGATGACCTGGGTGTGGATGCCGAGATCCTTCTTGCCTGTCAGGGTTGAAACCACGGCATCCGGGAGATGACCAAATCCCACCTGCAGGGTTGCTCCGTCGTCGACAAGCTGGTTGATGTAATAGCCGATCCTCTTTATAATATTGGCGTTTTTCGGGCGTGGGATCATCTCCATAAGCGGTTCTTCATGGAAGACGATATAGTCGAGTTCGTCCACATGCACCAGGCTGTCCCCCCAGGTCATGGGCATCTGCGGATTGACCTGGGCGATGACAAGCTTGGCATTTTTCATACCCGAGAGGGTGATGTCCACGGAGATGCCGAGACTGCAGAAGCCGAACTTATCCGGAGGACTGACCTGGATCAGGGCTACATCCAGGCCGATTTCCTTGGAAGTGAAAATCTCCGGAATTTGGGACAGGTAAACAGGGATATAGTCGATCTTGCCGTCGAAGGCGGCTTGTCGCATATAATAACTGATAAAAAAGAGTTTGATGGAAAAGCGGTTGAGAAAATCCTCATCGTTCATATAACCGGCAAAGGTCGAAGACAGCATCTGATAAACGATGATATCCTGAAGAGCCTTGTTAGCCACCATGGCCTTAATCAACTCCTGGGGTTCTCCGCATCCGGTTCCGACAAAGACTCGGCTGCCGTTTTCAATCTTCTTTACGGCCTCTGGGGCGGTGAGGATCTTATTTGGACAATATTCTTGAAGGTTCATAGCTGTTCCTGGTTGTTAAATGGCAATAATCCGGATTTCTCATCAGTTCAGGCGGCGTCAGGTTCGAAATTTTTGGCAATATACATTGTTTATTGCCATATGTGAAAATGATGGCGTTTACTGTATTGAGCCCCAGGGGCATTCGAAGTCGAAGTTCATACCCGAAAGGTGCTTATCTGTTTCATTGCGCCTTTGGTGACACTTTGTAGGTCTGTAGGCACAATTATTTCTTTGGAATGTCTTGTCCTTTTTGAAGGGGTGACAAATCGAGCACTGTGCTCATGAGAAATCCGGGTTAACGGGGGACAGGGTATGCCCCAAAATAATTGTAGCAGGCCAGCGGACACGGATCAATATTTTTACGGAGAAAAACGGGCTACGATAAAGCCTTGACAAGATCTTCGGCAAGGGATAATAATAATTTATGACTGAGCGCTCGTTCACTTTTTAAAAACGAGGTCCTTTTGCTGATGCTCAAGATATTTTGTAACATCATAATCTTAAAAAGATTTTATCGATATTGTCGACAATTAAATATGTTTCACTCAAAAGAGGTAGGTCATGGGAGAGGATGTTAAAATTTATAAATCACACAACAATATCAGGGTCGTTACGGCAACGGCGCTGTTTGACGGTCATGATGCGACAATTAATATCATCCGGAGAATTCTCCAGGATACCGGAACCGAGGTTATTCATCTTGCCCACAACCGATCCGTCCAGGAGTTTGTCGATGCCGCCATTGAAGAAGATGTCCAGGGAGTGGCAATGTCCAGCTACCAGGGGGGGCATATGGAAGGCTTCAAATATATGCTCGATCTTCTGAAAGAAAAAGGCGCCGGACATATCAAGGTCTTCGGCGGTGGCGGCGGTGTTATTGTTCCCGAAGAGATAGACGAGTTGCACCGCTATGGGGTTACCCGTATTTATTCGCCAGAAGACGGGGCCATTATGGGGCTCCAGGGGATCATCAATCACATGGTTGAAAACATGGATTTTTCAACACTTGATTTCCATGATCTCGATCCGGCCAAACTCAGCAGTGACCATAAGAAGACCGTTGCGGGCTTCATTACCGCTGTGGAGGAGGCGAAAGCAAAAAACAAAGCGAAACTAGACGAGTTGATGGCGGTAATTCGGCCGTTAGCCGCTAAGAAGAACCCGCCGGTGATCGGGATAACCGGAACCGGTGGAGCCGGGAAATCCTCGCTTACCGATGAGTTGATCATACGCTTTCTTCATGATATTGAGGACATCAAGATTGCCATTATCAGTTGTGATCCATCCCGACGTAAGACCGGCGGTGCCCTGTTGGGTGATCGTATCCGGATGAACGGCATATCTTCTCGCCGGGTCTATATGCGCAGCCTGGCAACTCGAGAATCTCATAGTGAAGTTGCAGAGGCCTTACCTGAGGCGATACAGGTGGCCAAGGCGGCAGGGTATGATCTGGTCATTGCCGAAACCGCAGGGATCGGCCAAGGAGATTCCAATATCATCCAGATATCAGATGTTGCAATCTACGTTATGACCAGTGAGTTCGGTGCTCCCTCCCAGCTGGAGAAAATCGACATGCTGGATTACGCTGACCTGATTGTCGTCAACAAGTTTGAAAAGAAAGGCAGCGATGATGCAGTTCGTGACGTCAGAAAACAGGTACAACGGAATAAAAAGGCATGGGACACGCCTCCTTTTCAGATGCCGGTTTTCGGAACCATTGCCTCAAAGTTTAACGACGACGGAGTGACCGCTCTTTATCACGGTGTGATTGAAGCGATCAATGCTAAAACAAACAGCTCATTTATACCTCGACTTCCCAAACCAGCCGAGAAGATCTCGTCGTCGAAGACCATCATTATTCCTCCGGAAAGAGGCCGGTATCTAGCCGAAATTTCCGATACGGTCAGGAAGTATCATAGAAAAACGAAAGAACAATCAGCCGAACTCAGAAAGGTTTGGCATCTGCATGAGACCCTTGACCATTTTGGAAAAAAACAAGCCGGCGATGTAAATACCCTGCTGGAACAGTTGAAGGAAGAAGTGAATGACGCTTCGGAGAAAGTAAGCCCGGAGACCACTGATCTGGTCAAAAGCTGGGAGAAACTTAGAGAGGCATATTCAGGCGATGAATATATCTATAAGGTCCGGGGTCGAGAGATAAGAGTGCCGCTGCATACCGAGTCGCTTTCCCATTCGAAGATCCCCAAGATCTCTCTGCCGAAATTTTCCGATCCCAGCGATATCTATGCCTGGATGCGCAAGGAAAATCTTCCTGGACATTTTCCCTTTACCGCCGGCGTTTTTCCCATGAAGAGACGGGGGGAGGATCCGACCCGGATGTTTGCGGGCGAAGGCGGCCCTGCCAGGACCAATAAGCGCTTCAAGATGCTCTCGGAGAATTATCCGGCCAAACGACTGTCGACGGCCTTTGATTCGGTTACCCTTTATGGCTGTGATCCGGGTGAGCGTCCGGATATTTACGGCAAGATCGGGACTTCGGGTGTCAGCGTTTGTACCCTTGACGATGTTAAAGTTCTCTATGGAGGCTTTGACCTTTTAGCACCAACAACCTCGGTATCGATGACCATCAACGGTCCGGCGCCGATCATCCTGGCCATGTTTATGAATACGGCCATCGACCAGCAGATTGACAGATTCAAGTCTGAAAACGGTCGGCTTCCCGATCCGACGGAGACAGCCAAGCTCAAGGCGGTGGTACTGGAAAATGTCCGTGGGACGGTCCAGGCCGATATCCTCAAGGAGGACCAGGGGCAAAACACCTGTATCTTTTCCATCGATTTTGCCCTGAAGATGATGGGGGATATTCAGGAGTATTTTATCAGGAACAATGTGCAAAATTTCTATTCGGTTTCCATTTCCGGCTACCATATCGCGGAAGCCGGCGCCAATCCCATTACCCAGCTGGCTCTGACCCTATCAAACGGTTTTACCTATGTCGAGTACTATCTATCGCGTGGAATGGATATTAATAAGTTTGCACCGAATCTCTCCTTTTTCTTCTCCAACGGCATGGAGCCGGAATACACCGTCATCGGCCGGGTGGCGAGAAGGATCTGGTCCATAGCCTTGCGGGAGAGGTACAACGCATCCGAGGCCTCGCAAAAGCTGAAATATCATATCCAGACTTCTGGGCGTTCTCTGCATTGCCAGGAGGTCCAATTCAACGATATCAGAACGACTTTACAGGCTCTGTGCGCGATCTACGATAACTGCAACAGTCTGCATACCAACGCCTATGACGAAGCCATAACCACACCAAGTACGGAATCGGTGCGCCGTGCTCTAGCCATTCAGCTGATCATCAACCGCGAGTGGGGCCTGGTGAGAAATGAAAATATGAATCAGGGGAGTTTTATCATCGAAGAACTCACCGATCTGGTGGAAGAGGCGGTACTGTGCGAATTCGAACGAATCACCGAACGAGGTGGTGTTATGGGGGCCATGGAAACAGGGTATCAGCGGAGCAAGATACAGGAAGAGTCCATGTACTATGAGTATCTAAAGCATTCCGGCGAATATCCGATAATAGGCGTTAACACCTTCAGGAATCCTGACGCCGACTACGTTGCCGCCAACGCGAGCCTTGAACTTGCCAGAGCCTCGGACGAGGAAAAAGATGACCAGCTGGCCCGACTGAAGGACTTTCAGAAACGCAATGCCGATTCGGCACCAGATGCCTTGAAAAAGCTTCAGGAGACGGCCCTTTCCGGCGGCAATATCTTCGAGGAATTGATGGAGACCGTAAAGTCCTGCAGTCTGGGGCAGATAACAACCGCCTT
Source organism: Desulfocapsaceae bacterium (assembly GCA_046704745.1). Taxonomy (GTDB): domain Bacteria; phylum Desulfobacterota; class Desulfobulbia; order Desulfobulbales; family Desulfocapsaceae; genus CAWGGS01. The sequence goes on from JBJKRL010000063.1 coordinate 44,641, forward strand.
GTACGAGGTTGGGGGGAAATATCGCAGAAATATGTAGTCTTTTTGCTGCACGTAACTCACAACGGAGATCCCGGAAGGAATATCTTCCGGGTGGGTTGTGGGGAATCAGTTAAAGTAAAGGGTCATAATACTTTTGATGAGCAGCGCACTGACGGTAAGCACACCCGAAACCACTATACCATTCCATAGACCTTCGGCTATCGCCGTTACCATATCAATAACCGGTGCTTTTTCTCGATAGTATAGATTTTTCATAGCTTTGTTGCGCGGAACCGCACTCCTTTAACACTGAAGCTCAACAAATTTTACGATCCTTCCAAACATATTTTAATGTACTCCACTTCCAGTTGTGCATATTGTGCGCAGGCTTGCGCCGGGTAAAATCTCTTTCCTGCTTAAAAAATACGAAAAAACAGTGACAAATGTCAAGAAAAATCACTTCCCGGAGGTGGTTTAGTGGTTCTTCAGGTAATAATTGGGCTGGGTTTATGCGTTTATTTTACATAAAATAAGCAAGATAAGATTTCTCGATTAGAAAGAACCAATAAGAAAAAAGGAGTGTGGCGCTGTTTGAAAGCAGATTGAAATCTGTGCTAATAGAAATTTAATCTTAAGGTGCCGTGTACATTACGCACAACTAGCACATCGGCATTTAACTGTTTTGGCAGAAACCTTCAGCTTGTTTCGGAGGTGATTGGTATGAGCGCATTGAGCGGCTTTATGCATGAGCCAAAAGCTCCTGTCGGTGAGAAATCCGGGAATAGTGGATGAAATTATGGTAAAGAGTTGCTATGTTTTTTTTGCCATCTATTTCGGGAAAAGGAAAGATTGCGTTTCGCGGATTGGAGAGTTTTTTTCAAAATCACAGTCGCTTACAAGCGATCAACCAAGGGGAAATGAGGCTATGGTTACGTCAATTATTCTCTTAAATGTTGAACGGGCGAAAATTAATGAAGTTGCCGAAGCATTGGCTGAAATGGATGGCGTTTCCGAAGTATATTCGGTGAGCGGTTCGTATGATTTGGTGGCCATTGCCAGGGTTGTTAGCAATGAAAAACTATCGGAGCTGGTGACCAGCCGGATGGTGAAAGTAACAGGCATTCAAAAGACCGAGACCATGCTTGCTTTTCAAACGTTTTCCCGGCATGATCTGGATTCTATGTTCTCCATCGGTCTGGATGGGATTTGATCCTGAAACCACCACTTCTGTTCCGTGAACCAGATTTTTGTTTGAGGATCTTACTTTTCTCTTTATTGTCGATATCGATAGATTCAAGAGAAATCATCCCTTTCCCGATTGTCATTCCAAGACGGTATCCGACTTTGGTTCAGGGAGGTGATAGTGCTGCGAGCTGAGCCTTTTTAACCCTCCGTTCATGACCGCCACCGGATAATGTGTGGCAACTCTTAAAAACTTTAGTACGCCATCTCAATCCGTGAACGACGATTTAACCGGTAATAAATTTTGAAAGGGATCGTACTATAGGAAAGAAGATGTTGTTGATGTCCTCAATATGCCTGAATCTCAGAAACATGAAGAACAAAACAAGAAGAAAAGGGAATATTTTCGCAACAATCTTCAACGAATGAGGTTTCTTTTTCGGCAAAAAGGGGTGAAAAAAACTTGCACCAGCCAGTGGTGGCAGGGGGATGAAATTAAAGACGAAGACCATCAGGTTTACCGATAAGATTATGGTAAAAACCTGGTCTTGAACTCCCATAATCCGCAAAATCCATATAATACTTCCGGCAATTCCAGCAAGCAGCAGATTTGCCAAAGGGCCGGCAAAACGTGAAACGATCAAATAAACGTTCGGGTTCTTGAATTTTTTCAGCTCTATTGGAATAGGGCGGGGCCATCCGAAACCGGCGATGGCAAAACAGAGAGTTCCCGCAATATCAAGATGTAATAAGGGGTTGAAGTGAAATCTCTTTTTTGAGTTCTTTTGGATGTCGCCCAGAGTCGTTGCCATGATGGCCTGTCCTTCGGCATTTACTGTTATGGCCATTAGCATGGCAATCAAAAAGATAATGCATTTATCAAATTCAAGGTTCCTGTAGTCCAGCAGAAAAGGAATGGGGATCAACTGTTCGGCTGCCATAACGTCATCCTTCCTCGCCAACCCAGATTCCTGTCCACAGCTGTTGGCACAAGCTGCGGACAGGAAAACCGATTTCTTGGCACCTAGAATCGGCTGGATTTCTAATTAATTATTAAAGTGAATTTATCCTCTCTTTACTGCTTTCCCTTCAAAGAGGATTTTGTTGACGAGCACCCTCTTCAGTATTGAAGACCGCTGCAATATGATACGCGATCCTAACTCTTTTTATTGACTCATGTCGTATGCGGCGTGTCATAACCATGTCGGTCAATAATGTGTGTTTATAAAGGATCATTACCTTGCAGCTGATGCTGTCGCACCCCGCACAGCCCGTTCTGAGTACTTGGGTCTATTGGTAAGTTTTGCCAGAATAACCCCGGCGATAAGCAGTGCTCCGGAGATATAGAACGCATAGTCCAAGCTTCCTGTGATATCCTTAATCGTTCCACCGAGTCTTGCCATAAAAAAGCCCAGTCCCCAACCGAGAAATACCAACCCATAGTTAAACCCCAGGTTTTTAGGGCCATAGAAATCGGCGGTGAAAGAAGGCATCAACGAGAGTCCTCCGCCATACTGCCAATACGCAATACCAACAGCAAGGAACAAGAGGAAAACGTTCTGCGATGCAATGATGTGCGGCAGGGCGAAGAGACAAAGGGCTGAGATACCGCAGTTTAGCATGTATGCGTTTTGTCTACCGATTTTGTCAGAATAAAACCCAGTGCCCACGCGTCCCATGGCGTTGATTAGTCCGCCAAAGGATACAAGAATCCATGCATTGGCTATAAAAAACGGCAGGCTTTTGGCCGTCTTGCCCAAGATGGCCGCGGCACTGCTGATGATCAGAAGACCGGATTGGGTGGTCAATATAAACATGAAAACCAAAGCATAGAATTGCCAGGTGGACAGAACTTCCGACAGTTCCCAGTTTGTTGCCGTCGATCCTTTGCTTGATGCCCCCGTCGATGTGGTCGGTGCGACATATCCTTCAGGAGGAGTCTTCAACATTTGACCGGCAATAATAACGACGATTGCGAAGAAGACGCCCAAGGCAACAAAACTGCCTGTAACGCCATAGGCCTGGATCAAGTAGGAACCTAGTGCTCCAATGTACAGAGCGGCACCTCCATATCCGCCGACGACCAGCCCGGCTACAAGGCCTCGTTTTTCAGGTCCGAACCATTTCAGTGCAGCCGGTGTAGGTGCGGCATAGCCGATTCCCATTCCTGCGCCGCCTAAGACTCCGAATCCGATTACGAGTCCGGTATAGCTCTTCATCATACCTGCGATAATGCAACCCAATGCAAGGAGAAGACCGCCTACGGTAGCTCCGAATTTCGGACTGATTTTATCCTGGATTTTTCCTCCGGGAATCATCAGGAGGGCAAAAATCACAACACAGAGAGAGAAAGGGGTTGCCGCCTGGGCGTTGGTAAGATAGGTCCAGCCCGCGTTTATACCTGTCATGGGCTGGCCGGCCTTGTCGACATTGACCAAGGCTTTGCTCCAGATACTCCAGGCATAAAGAATACCCAGGCAAAGATTTATTGCAGTGCCGGCAAAGGTAGTAACCCATGCTTGCGCCGGAACTTTTTGGGTTGGTTGTGCACTCATACTCATCTCCTTAATAATGACTCTGGTTTTTGGATAGTTCTAAAAAACTAGCAAAACAAACGTCCAAAAGGATAATGAAAATGCAAATTTGACTCAGTAACGCTTTATAATAGGTAGGAAAATTGTTTTCCTTAAAGGGAATTACCAAGTCTATTTCTTCTCAAGTGGGCATCACCTCCTCGTATTGGCTGCCTTTGTCTGTACTTTGGCGAAAGATTTTTGGAGTTTCAGCTCGTTATTGGCTGCGCATACACTCCGCATCTGTGGGTAGTTACCATAAGCTCGACGTTGGTTTCGTCAGTGGTAAAAAATTTTACACAGATTAACCTTAACCGAAGTTCCTAATAGTTCAAGGCAACCCTAAAATATTAAAAACATAAGGATATTCCTCCAAACAATGATAGGAGGGCAAACTCCCAGTTTCATCTTATGTAGCATAAAAAATCAAACAAGGCAATTATTTTGATGGAACGGTTTAATGATTTTGATAAATCTCCAACAGAGGAGCATTTAAAGATTTTTTGTTATATACCAAAGCGATGAAGCGTGTATATGAGGGGGCGAGAATGACTTGTGGTGAATTCGATCGATTTGATACGATAGAGTCTTATTACTTCCTGTTGACAAGATGAAGGCAAAAGGCCATTTTGCAAGAGGCTCATATGTTATGGAGTTCCTCGGCAGAGCAGGAAAGGACTTTTACAAGTTGGAATGATTAAGAGAAAAAAATGACAAGAAAAAATATTCCGCTACGGGAACGAATCATCGTCGCCCTTGATGTCGACGATACACAAAAGGCAAAAGATATAGTCAAACGGTGCGAATCCCATGTGAAGTTCTATAAGGTTGGACTTCAACTTTTTATGGCATCCTGGTTTGAAAGTGTCGACTGGATTCTTGATAGAGGTCATAAGGTCATGCTCGATTTGAAATTTTTTGATATCCCTGAGACCGTAAGACTGGCTGTCTCCCAGGTAAGGAACCGGGGTGTCAGTCTGGCGACAATCCACGGCAATGATGCCATCATCCGGGCAGCTGTTGAAGAGCGGGGGGATATGAAGCTTCTGGCAGTTACCGTGTTGACCAGTTTCGGCGAGGAAGACATGCGGGCTATGGGCATGACGCAATCAGTGGCGGACCTGGTGTTTTTCAGGGCGCGGAGGGCCTTGGATCTAGGGTGTGACGGTGTTGTCTCTTCCGGTATGGAGGCGGATCGTCTACGCAAAGAATTGGGCGAGAAGTTGCTGATCGTGACACCGGGGATTCGCCCAGGAGCCAATATCCTGGATCCGAATGACGACCAGAAGCGCATCGTAACCGCCGGTATGGCAGTTGCAAATGGTGCCGATCATGTGGTGGTTGGCCGTCCTATTACCAAGGCGCAGGATCCAATCAAAGTGATCGAGACGATGCAACGAGATATTGAAGCCTCTGTCTGAAAGGAGAAAGGGAAGCGATGAAAAAACTCTCTCTTCTTATCTTTATATCCGTCGGTGGTTATGCCGGTTGGCGTCTTGGTGCATCCTTCGGTAGTATGACCGCCTATTTCATAAGCCTTATGGGGAGCCTGGCTGGAGTCGTCGTCGGCTGTATCTTTAACCGGAAGTATCTTGATCTTTAAGATCCTCTTGTTCCAACTGCCAGACATCTCTGAGATAAAAGATCCCTTCATGGTTTGTCAGATCCAGATGGATGGGTGTGACCGAAATAAGACCCATCTGAATCGCATGGACATCAGTGTCCGGAGCAGAATCTTTTACCGGAGTGCCACCGCCGATCCAGTAATGCAATCGGCCGTATGGGTCGAACGTTTCGTGTATGGAGTCCTCCCATAACCTTCTCCCCTGGCGGGTAACCTTGGTGCCTGTGGTGACCTTCTTCGGGATGTTTACATTCATCAAGGTGTTTTCCGGAAGCCCACGTGCAAGTATCATGGCTGCCAGCTTTGCCGCAATTTTTGCCGCATGGGTAAAGTCATAGGGGGGCTCGCAGGCTAGGGAAACGGCCAGAGACGGTATGGAATACATTGTCCCTTCAACTGCCGCCGACACGGTTCCGGAATAGCTGATATCATCACCCAGATTCGGGCCGGAATTAATACCTGATATCAGGATATCCGGTTTTTTCTTTAAGATCTTGCCCACAGCGATGGCCACGCAATCAGTCGGTGTTCCGTCCAGAGTATAAACGGCATTTGAGATTTTTCTAACCCGTAAGGGACGGTTCATGGTTAGGGAGTGGGAGACGGCGGAGTTGTCACGGTCTGGGGCAACCACCACCACTTGCCCCAGAGAACGTACGGCCTTGCGCAGGGCGGAAAGTCCGGGACTGGTAATTCCATCATCGTTGGTTAAGAGTATCAGCGGCATTTTTTTCTGAAAGTTAAGTGAATGGAGTTAAATTTTCTTCGGCATTTTTCCAGAATGCCTGGACAACCGGATTGATTCTGTTCTTATTTACGGTGCAGATGCCGACGGAAAACGGTTTGAGTTGCGGGACCTTTTCCAGTACGACAACCTGATCCTTAAGTGGGCTTTTTTCCATGACCAGAGCCGGGACAATTCCGACGCCGCAGCCGAGGCTGACCATGGTAATAATGGCCTCATTGCCTGCGACCTGAGCATAGATATGGGGTCGGATTTTTTTTTCGGCAAACCACCTCAATACCCTTGTTCTGCTCAGACCTTTTTCGGCGATTATCAAAGGTGTTTGAGACCAGTCTATCCTTCCGTCCTCGTTGCAACGAAGAGTCTCGTGAAATTTTGCCGGAGCAATGAAGATCAGAGGGGTCTCAATGATCTTCATGAAATCCAGATGGGGTTGTTGCTTGTCTGGAATGGCGGCAATGGTCACGTCCACCTCACCATTTTGCAGTTTGGCAAGGGCCATTGCCGCATCCCCGGTTTGGAGATTGATGTGGACCTCGGGATTTGTTTCCCTGAATTTTCCTAGGATATTTGGAAGTATGCTCAGAATAGCCGTGACCGAGCAGTAGATGGAGAGTTCTCCTCTTAAAATGGAATCGTCAGCAAGATTGCCCTGCAATTCATTCCAGCGGAGAATCATTTCTTCTGCATAGGTTTTAAAAATTTTTCCGGCTGAGGTCAGGGAGACATAGCGATTGTCACGAACAAAGAGTTGTTTATCCAGTTCGTTCTCCAGTCGCTGGATGGTTCTGGTTAACCCTGACGGTGTGATGTTACACGCCTGGCTGGTCCGACCGAAATGCAAGGTGTCGGCCAGATGGAGGAAGAGTCTCAATTCCCTGATATCCATATGTTTTCACAGTTGTGTCGTCTGCTTGGCTGAATCCTGATGGTAGGGTGATAATTCGTATTGCAATTTACGCAACATTATATAACGGATAAATCACTTGACGCAACAGGTAATAGTCAATATATCAGGAGCAACATAAATAAACGAAGAGCACCTTATTTCGAGTAACTGGATAGGTCTTTTCCCGAAAAATGTTCGATAAAAATAGGCGTAACATTTTTCCAAGAAACGAAAAGCTCACCTCAAATGGGAGAGAACAATGGGCCAGAATTATTTTAACAGTTTACCGCTGCGTTTGCAGCTTGAAGAGTTGTCGCAATGCCGTTTCATGGATCCTCAGGAGTTCAACGGAGTGGAAGCCCTGAAGGGAAAGAAAATCGTCATCGTCGGTTGCGGAGCCCAGGGATTACATCAGGGGCTGAATCTGCGTGACAGCGGCCTGGATGTTTCCTATGCACTCAGGAAAGAGGCGATAGAGCAGAAACGCCAATCCTGGAAAAATGCCACGGAAAACGGTTTTACCGTTGCCACCTATGAAGATTTGGTCCCAAATGCCGATCTGGTCATCAATCTTACGCCGGACAAGCAGCATGAACCCGTCGTGTCGGCCATCATGCCGCTTATGAAACAGGGAGCCTGTCTCTCTTATTCACATGGTTTCAATATCGTAGAAGTGGGAATGCAGATCAGGAAAGATCTCACTGTTATCATGGTAGCGCCGAAAGGCCCGGGAACCGAGGTTCGGGAGGAGTTCAAACGAGGGTTCGGAGTTCCGACCCTGCTGGCCGTCCACAGGGAAAACGATCCCAAAGGCGAGGGTTGGGAGATCGCCAAGGCCTATTGTTGTGGCACCGGGGGCGACAAGGCTGGTGCATTGCAATCATCTTTTATTGCCGAGGTCAAATCCGACCTCATGGGTGAACAGACCATCTTGTGCGGGATGCTGCAGGTCGGCTCCCTTCTCTGTTACGATAAGATGGTAGAGAAAGGAATCGATTCAGGGTATGCTTCCAAGCTGGTTCAATATGGATGGGAGACCATTACCGAGGCGATGAAACACGGCGGTATAACCAACTTGATGGATCGTCTCTCCAATCCCGCCAAGATCAAGGCGCAAAATTTGAGCGAGCAGCTCAAGGACATCCTCGCACCTTTATTTGAAAAACACATGGATGATATTATGTCCGGAGCGTTTTCCAAAACCATGATGGAGGATTGGGCCAACGACGATAGCAAGCTGCTGAGCTGGCGCAAGGCCAGCGGTGAGACCGACTTTGAACGTTCCCAATCGACATCCGAGAATATTTCCGAACAGGAATATTTCGATCATGGCATCCTGATGGTGGCCTGGGTCAAGGCTGGTGTTGAACTCGCCTATGATACAATGGTGTCGGCAGGCATCAAGGAGGAGTCAGCCTACTACGAGTCCCTGCATGAGGTGCCGCTGATCGCCAATCTCATTGCCAGAAGGAAACTCTATGAGATGAACGTCGTTATTTCTGATACCGCTGAATACGGGAATTACCTCTTTGCCGATGCAGCGATCCCGTTGCTGGCCGATTTTATGAAGACCGTCGACACCGACGTTATCGGCAAAGGGCTTGTTGTGAAGGATAATGACGTGGACAACTTGGAGCTCATTCAGGTCAATGAAGCGATTCGCTATACCAGTGTTGAGGCAGTCGGGGAGGAGCTTCGCTCCTATATGAGTGCCATGAAACCCATCCTATAATCAAGACCCATCATCTTTAAAAGCCCCCCGCTTGGCCACGGCCGAGCGGGAGACCTCCCTCCTATTTTTCCACCTGGTTCAACCTGGGTAGAATGATCCCCGGGTGGATATTTTTTTCACACCATATTCTTTTTTTAGTCAGTCGGACTTTGAAGATTGATTTGTAACCAATTGATATATATACATATAAACGTATTTGTTGTTCCTGGTATGTAAATTGCTAGATGACAAGTGAAAAGTTTTCAGCGGAAAATATATCGGAACTTTCAAGTACGAAATCTTATGATGACCAGAAAATAGAAATAACCCCGCAACAATCTCAATAGACAGCAGAGGCAACCGGTAAACAACGTCGATCCATCGGTCAGGGCATTTTTCAAATCGACCAAGAATAAAAAAGCTTAGAGGAGTACAGTTAAAATATGACAACCATGAATTTTCCACTTGTGATGATTCCGGAAGATACTTTACCTTCTCCGACACATAATTCTTTTGAACGCTATCTAAGAGAAATAAGCCGCTATGAAATTCTTTCCAGAGATGAGATGGAGGATCTGGCTGTTCAGGTGTATGAGAACAACAACCGTGAGGCTGCCTATCGACTTGTCTCCTCCAATCTCCGTTTGGTGGTCAAAGTAGCCATGGATTTTCAAAAATTTTGGATGCAGAATTTCATGGACCTGGTTCAGGAAGGAAATATCGGACTTATCAAGGCCACAAAAAAATTCGATCCTTACAAAGGAGTCAAGTTTTCCTACTATGCCACCTATTGGATAAGGGCCTATATTCTTAAATTTCTCATGAATAATTGGCGTCTGGTGAAGCTGGGTACGACTCAGGCTCAGCGGAAGCTGTTCTTTAGCCTGAACAAAGAAAAAAAGCTTCTTGAATCGCAGGGTTTTGAACCGGAACCGGATCTGTTGGCCAAGCGTCTTCGGGTTAAAAAATCCGAGGTCATAGAGATGAGCAACCGGATGGCCAATAATGAGGTTTCTCTGGAGAGTCCGGTGGGGCAGGATTCAGACGATGAACAAATACAGTTCTTACCCAGCACCGGACCAAGTATTGAAGATACGCTTTGTCTTAAGGATATGAAGAAGAAATTGCGTGATTTCCTTCAGACCTTGCAGGGACGTCATAACGAAAAGGAAAAAATGATCCTTGAGAAACGTTTGTTAACGGACGATCCTCTGACTCTCCAGAACATCTCGGAGGTTTTTGGAGTCTCACGGGAACGGATTAGGCAGATAGAGGCAAGTCTTTTGAAAAAAATTCGTCACCATATTGAAAATGACTCACCGGATTTATTAGCTTTTATTCATAGGGACATCAAATCTTCTCATTCGCTGGTTGGGGCATAACCCCAGGTGTCGCACGAGGCATCAGGGCCGCGCTTCGACCGGAGAAACCTCGGACAGCCCTCTGTTGTCCGATTCTTAACCTCCTTTCCTTCTTCCTCAACTCCGGGATCAATCCAGAAAGATTGATCCCGGTCCCGCAACCAGAATTCTTATGTGTCGTAGGGCCTACCTTTAGCAAACACTGTGGAAAGGTTACCCCTCAGCTCCCAGCCTGCATTTCTCTTGAACAATGTGTCAGTTTGGAGAAATCTTTAAAGCCCCAACAGGCTGAAAAAGCGCATCTATTTACCAGATTTGCAAAGTGTCTACCAAAGGCCAGTCCATGCGGCGCCATCTTTTTCAGTCTTTTGGCAATGAACATAGATTACTATAGTTCATTACCAAAAACTTCGAACTTGACACCGCCTGGACTGATGAGAAATTCGAGCTAAGAGATTTTTGAAGAATTTCGTCATAAAAACAGGAGAACACGTTGTAACGGGATTCCGCGCATCATCCTCTTTTTCTCCAATCGTTGGCCAAAAGTGAATAAGTGAAAACCAATCGTTCTTTTAGCAGAACGATTGGAGTATGGTTAATGTTAGGATTGGCGCGGATCTTTGAAATTGGATTTTGGTCAGACATTAAAATTTGGTTGATACCAATGCGTAGCAATTCCGAATGGGAACGTTTTAACGTTTTAAAAATACGCGTTAAAATATCTTCAGCACGTAATGGTCAAGGTAGAATTCGGCTCCTGGAATTTTGATAAAGAGGAGAATTGGTATTAAAAAAAACCAATCAGTTTAACAGATGAACGCTTGCAATAAAACTTTACTGAAGTTACATTGCTGTGCCGATAGATTGGAAAGACCGTGGAGAGCGTATTGTTACTGCCGATAGCCAACGGTACGTTTTTTTCGAAAATCGGTCAGAGCTGAGGGGCAACCTTTTTACGGGACGCCATAAACTAAACCTGGGAGGCTTACCATCCGGGCTGCGGGGACACCCGCGAAAAGGTTACCCATCAGCTTCTAGCCATCGAGATCAATTCAACTTTCATCATTAGTTGTGCTCGCGCCGCGAGAATGGACGTTCATGGGATAATCTCGTTTATGTAGGTAAAATTAACAATTAGGTGTCGCTATGTTGGTCAAAGATATCATGGAACCCTTAACCACAAATTGGTTGTCGCCGGATATGTCCCTGGAAGAGGCTGTATGTAAAATGGAGCAAACAAAATGGGGACTGTATGGCGCGTCCGTTAACGGCATGGTAGTTCTTGAAAATGGGAAAAAACTTGTCGGAGTATTATCGATCATGAATGTGATTAGAGCTGTGATCCCTTCCTATCTTGTACTTGATGAGAATCTGGGCGGTTTTACCTGGGATGGCATGATTGAAGAACGGACGGAAAAGGCTCGTGGCCGGAAAGTAAAAGACATTATGTCTGCAAGTTACTTGGCTGTTTCACCGGAAGACACCTTGATGCGATGTGCCGATACAATGATTGAACACCAGCTACAACGTATTCCTGTGGTCGAAAAATCTGGATCAGTTGCCGGGATTGTCCATATCCGTGACCTCTACCTGGCTATTACCAATTTGATGTGCGGCGCTAAATAAGGATAGAATCATGGAGAATGCAGCTGTTGCTCAAACTTTTCAGATGAATGCCGCCTTTTGGATGGCATTAACTATATTCATAGTGGCCCTCGTGGTCATAATGTCTGAAAAAATTCATAAAACGATCGTTGCCGTGGGCGGTGCTTCGCTGATGCTCGTTTTAAAGATTCTCAGTCAGCATGATGCCTTTCATGCCAGTGAGTTCGGTATCGACTGGAACGTTATTTTTCTGTTGATCAGTATGATGATCATCATAAACCTGATCAGACCTACCGGGATGTTTGAGTATATTGCCATTAAAAGTGCCAAAATAGGCAAGGGTGATCCCTTGAGAATCATGGTAATTTTGGCGGTGGTTACGGCAGTAATTTCAGCTATCTTAGACAATGTAACAACAGTTTTGTTGATAGCGCCGGTTACCTTGTTGATTGCCGACGCTTTAGATGTTGATGCAATTCCATACCTGATTGTTGAAGCCTTGGCCTCGAATATCGGCGGCACCGCAACCCTGATCGGCGACCCGCCCAATATCATGATCGCTTCCAAGGCGAGGTTGGATTTTATGGATTTTATCTATCATCTTACTCCTGCTGTGATCGTGATCATGATAGCCTTCCTCATCATCGTCAGGATAGTGTTTAGGAAACAGTTGAAGACGAGAGAGGAGTTGAAAAAGAGAGTTATGGACATGGATGAAAGGGAGGCAATCAAGGATCCTATCATGCTGAGAAAATCTCTTTTTGTTCTGGCAATCGTCCTGATCGGTTTTATCATCCATGGCCTCCTTCATTATGAGCCGGCGACAATTGCCTTGTTTGGCGCGGCCCTTCTACTGTTGTTGTCAGGGACCCATGAACCGCATCATATTCTTGCCGAGGTCGAATGGCCGGTAATTTTCTTTTTTATCGGTTTGTTTATTATGGTCGGAGGAGTTGTTAAGGTTGGTGTGATCAAGATGTTGTCGGTGGAAGTATTGCATTTGACTCATGGAAATCTATTTGGGACCTCTATGCTGATTATGTGGTTCTCTGCGGTCGCTTCCGCTGTTGTCGACAATATTCCCTATGTGGCTACCATGAATCCACTCATCGTCGATATGGCCCGTGAACTCTGGCCCCATAAGACAGGCATAGCACTCCTCCAATATAAAGACCTGATGCCTATCTGGTGGTCCTTGGCGCTAGGTGCCTGCCTGGGGGGAAACGGCACGGCCATTGGGGCTTCAGCCAATGTTATTGTTGTCGGGATGGCGGAAAAAGCTGGAAGAAAGATAAGTTTTTTGAAATTTATGCTCTATGGGACGCCGATCATGATGGTGACGGTGTTTATCTCGATGATATATGTTTGGCTCAGATATTATGTGTTCCATATTTGAATGAATTGAGGCGGATTTTTGAATATCCGTCTCGTCGAATTTTTATAGACCAAAATATAAGTTAGACTCCAATGAGTTGTTTTTGCATGGTCCGCAACTGTTTTTCTTTTGTTTCCGCCTGGTTGAAGGATATATAATTTTCCCGTCGGTGATTTGGCAAGCATGAATCAACGCAACTTCATAGAGATAAGGCGGCTTTCTTTTACTTAAAAAAGAGACGATTTCTTTTTTTTCCCTACCAATTGAGATATATTGATGTTTATAAGTTGCATTGATCGATCATGAAGGAATAAATTTTTCCTTTTGAGCCTTTTGCAAAATGAGGATTCTCGGAGTCTATGCTTACCGGTTCAAAATCAAGGCATGCGAAAAATTTTACCGCAGGCATATAATTGATATCGGAGTCAGAGTTTATGCCCGGAGGGTGCTTACCTCCGAGGATAAAATTTTGAGCATAACGCGGAGCTTGGGCCGGTAAGTGAGCCGGCGAGACTCCGAGAAGATTTTTTTGCAAGTGGCTCTTTTGAAATGCAAAAGGCATGATCAGTTCTGTGGAGATATCGTACGATGTCATTGTTCAATAAATTGTCGGGTACGGAAGCGACGACCCATAATAAAGGGGAATTACAGAGATTTCTTTCCATAAAGGCCAACAGTGTCTTCTATAGGATGACCATCGCTTTTAGTCTTTTTTTTCTTGGCCCTTTCCTTGGATTCACCTACCTGGGAATAAAGAGTCAACTTTTCGGCAGCAAGGAACTCCTCTATTGTTTCCTAGGCGTTTTGGTGTTCTCCCTTATTGGTTATATCATTTTGAAGCAGATTTCCGACAGTATCCTCACCCTTGAAACACAAATGGCTCGACAAAACAGCGGGAAAGGTTTGCTGGATCTAATGGGGGAAGATGAGTTGGGAAATATCGCCTTGATCGCCGATTCCATGGATCAACATCTCAAAGAGACCAGTCAGGCGTTAACGCGTAGAATGCAAGAGATAAATGTCTTAAGAGAGCTCGGCGGTCTCTCTGTGTTTCGTATCACTTCACAGGAGTTGACCGACTTTGTATGGGAAAAGGCAATGTTTATTACAGGGGCAAGCGGTGGCGCAATGTTTTCTACTACCAGGAGCGGCAAGCAGCAAACGGCAACCTGTCTCCATATGTCCGGAACGGGGATGTATGTACGAGCAGGTGAAAGTCTTCCTGTCTCCGATTTGCCGGCATGCATTCAAGAGTGGACCGTGAAAATCCTGCAGAGGCAACAGATAGAAGAAGAGGGCAACTTTTTCGATAATGAGGTCGGAAGTGCTATCATCATTCCTTTTGATTATAAAACGGGTCTTGTTGGGATTGTGATCCTTGTCAAACCCCAGGGAAGGACTTGGGAGCAGAACAGCTTGGGCTTTTTATCAACTTTTTTCAATACCGCCGGTTCCATGCTGAGGATGAAGGAGTTGGGAATTAGAGAACGGGAAACAAGCGACGAGCTAAAATCCGTTTTGGCAATAATTAAGATCATTAATTCCAACCTGGATGAAAAAGACCTGCTGACAACAATTTCCGGACAACTTTGCGAGGTTATTCCAAGTCATTGGGTGGGGCTGGCTTTAGCCGACGAGATCAGTGACCAATTGAGATTAACACATCTGTTTAGCCAGTCTTCTGAAAAAACACAGACGGAAATGCTTTTGAAAAAGGAATCCTCCTTGTTCCAGATGGCCATTGATGCTGTTGAGCTGATCAGTATTGATGACCTGGAGAAGGAAAAGTCCTACTGTGAACAGCAATTGTTTAAAGAACTTGGCCTGAAGTGCTGCCTTGTAAAACGACTCGATGCCAACGGTAAAGCCATCGGCGCTATTTGTTTGGGAAGTAAAACAACGAGGACGTTTGGCCGAAGGGATAAAAGGATGTTTAAAATGGTGGCAATGGGAATTGCACTTGCGCTTGAGCAAACCCGACTGTTGGCAAAAGAGCGAGCCAAGAGTGCGGAGCTTGAGGTTTTAAACAGGATCGGAATTGCTCTGACTTCTACAAATTTTGACATGAATAAGGTCTTGCAGAATATTTTGGAGATGATCTCCGATCTTATTCAAGTCGAAGCCGGCGCCATCATGTTGATCCAGGACGACCTACTTACTTTTCATACGACCGTCGGTAGCAATAGAAAGAATTTTGATGGTCTTCGGATCAGAATAGGCGAGGAAGGGGTGTCCGGATGGGTTGCGGCCACCGGTGAGCCGGTTATTGTGCAAGACGTCAACGACAACCCTCATTTCTGTGAGGATATAGACAAACGGACCGGCTTTAAAACGAGAAATCTTCTTTGTGTACCGATGATAGCCGGAGGCAGGGTTACAGGGGTTATCGAACTTCTCAATAAAAAGGTCGGCACTTTCAATGAGGAAGATCTGCGGGCGATTAAGTCGGTTTCTTCTTCAGCTGCCATTGCCTTGGAAAACTCACGTCTCTTTGGCGAGTCCATGCATTTGGCGGAAAAGGAAAAGATGATCAGAACGATTTTTCAGAAGTATGTCCCTGAAGAAATTGTTAATGATATTCTAAGAAAAGGTGAAACGGAACAGTTGACTGTCGGAGAAAAAAGGATCGTCACAGTGTTTAATGTCGATATCCGGGGGTATTCGTCTCTATCCAAGCAGGCTGCTACAGAAGATGTAGTGAAGGTCCTGAATTATTTTTTCATGCGGATGGGCAATATTATCCTTAAACATAAAGGAGTGTTGGATAAGTATTTGGGTGATGGTCTGCTTGCCATCTTTGGCGCCCCCATTTCTTCGAAAAATCCAGCCCTGGATGCGACACTCGCGGCGATTGAGATGACAGAGGCGATTGAGGCGGTAAGCAGACTCTCAAAGGAACGATGTGGAGTTCCTTTGAAAATAGGGGTCAGTATCAACACCGGCGAGGCCATTGTCGGAAATATTGGATTTGATAAAAAGATGGAATATACCGTAATAGGAGATGTCGTCAACGAAATGTTCCGTCTTCAGGATCTTACAAGAAGAAGAACCAATTCCATCTTAATCAGCGAATCGACGTATCAGCAGGTGAAACTCTTTGTCTATGCCAATCAGTGGCAAGTGAAACGATTCGCCGACAAAGAGGTTACTATGAATATTTATGAGGTAGTTGGGAAAAAGGTGACCTCTGATCTTGAGTATCATCCGCGAAGAATTGATGAACAGCTTTATGAGGGGAGGATACACTGAAAGAAGGTGTAAAAAGACATCTGCACTGAAAGTATCCCAAACAGTTTCACCAGATAATTCACATAAACCGGGGGGGCTGTAAATATCCTCTCAAAAACTGGTCAAGATACGATCAATGCAGATAATGGGCGGGCCTTTAAAGGCCAAACAGCGTTCAAATAAATTATAAGTTAATCCGCTGAAAGAAAATTATGTTCAGCGGTCAGCAATTCATATTGACCGTTGATGATTATATATGTGCGATTGAACTGGTCAATATAGGTTTTTGTCAGCCGTCTTCCAACCGGCATGCCGGGAAGACGTTCATTCATGATGAACCCCCTGCCAACCTGACGAAGGTTGAGTTTTTGGTTGTTCTCTGCCATCTGTGATCCCTGAGAGTTTTCCATCTAGTTCCTAAAGTAAACCGGCTGAATTCTTCTGAATAAGGAGCCACTTGCAAAAAGATCTTTTGGCCAAAACTCCGCGTTATGCTCAAAATTTTATCCTCGGAGGCAAGCACCCTCCGGGCATACACTCTGACTCCGATATCAATTATGTGCCTGCGGTAAAATTTTTCGCATGCCTTGATTTTGAACCGGTAAGCATAGACTCCGAGAATCCTCCTTTTGCATAAGGCTCTAAGAATATGCTCTTTGTTGCTTATCCCCGGGATACAAATTATCCCTCACCCAACCTTGTTACATTTTACTGCATACAATATGCCAAAAGAGCGGAGGATGTGCTTATCGCGGGAAATAGCGTTTGCGCATTGCTTTTTTTAATCGAAAATACAGCCCGTTAATTTTTTGTTGATGCACAATAATTATTTTTCTTCCCGTGTGCTTTGTTTTGTCAAATTCTGTTTTTCCGTGAATATTGGAAACTTTGTTTCCTTTATCAATACTCTCTCTGTGGAAAATGTATTGTTGAAGGAAAGAATTTTGACAATTTATTGAGTAAAATGTAATATAGCTGATGGAAATAGCAGGAATGGTATCCGTCCATTCTCTGTATTTTTGTTTATCGTTTTTTTAAACTTGTTGACAACAAAGTTTCCATATATGAACTCTCTCAAGTCAAATTTTTCTCATCCTTCGCCCATGCACCTGGCTGTTCTCAGACAGAGATTGGCGCAGGTTGCAGGTTCCTGGGCCATGGATGACTACAGGGCCTTCGTTACCTTCTATATCCAAATTTTGCCTAAATTGATGGATGTGGAACGGTGTACTATTTTTATAATGGAAATAGGAAGTAACAGGATTTGTTCCATATTCGGTACCGGACTGGATGAAAGACAGATTGAGCCGCCAATGGAAGGAAGTATTGTCGGTAAGGTTGTAAGTTCGGGGATGAGTTGTATAGAAAACGATTTGAAGTCACATCCTGGTTTCCATGTCTCTATGGACGAGAAGACCGGTTTTGTCAGCCGGAATATGATCTGCGCACCGATAAAAAGTATTAGTGGAAACTCGATTACCGGTGCTGTAGAACTCCTCAATAAGAACAATAATGCGTCTTTTACCGATAAGGACCTTAAACAGCTCGAGGAGGTCTGCCAGTTTCTTTCCATATCCATCGAGTCCATTGTCCTGAATCAGGAAATCCTGCGTATTGCCGGTGCCTTGAACAAAGAGGTCGACAGATTGGAACAGGCATCAGTCAGAGGTACGAAAATCATAGCCGAAAGCTCGGCCATGCGTGAGGTGTTAGATCTTGTTCAGGTCATAAGCAATTCCCCCATCAATGTTATCATTCAGGGAGAAAACGGGACGGGGAAAGAGCTTATTGCTCGCATGATCCATGAACGGGGAGAAAGAAGCGGGGAGTTATTCGTGCCGGTAAACTGTGCCTGCATTCCGGAAAACCTGGTGGAAAGTGAATTTTTCGGCCACGAGAGAGGCGCCTTTACCGGAGCTGAGACGGCCAGGAAAGGTCTTTTTGAAGAAGCCAGCGGCGGGACCCTCTTTCTTGACGAAATAGCCGAGATGCCTCTCCAGATTCAACCGAAATTTTTACGGGCCGTGCAGGAAGGAGAAGGCTGCCGACTTGGCAGCAACAAGCCTATCCATTATGATCTTCGATTGATAAGTGCCACCAATAAGGATCTGGCACAGGAAGTGAAAAAAGGACATTTCCGCGAGGATCTCTTTTTTCGGCTTTTTTCTGTGGAGATATTTATACCGCCCCTGCGGGAACGTCTTGAGGATATCCTTCCTTTGGCCTTGCATTTTCTCGATCTTACCAATGCACATTTCAAGAAAAACGTGCTCGGATTTTCACCGGAACTGCTTGATCTTTTCGAACAATATCCGTGGCCGGGCAATGTCCGCCAGCTTTTGAAGGAGGTTGAACGCCTTGTGGCGTTGACGCCTGAGGGGGAGGTGATTTCCTGCGAAAAGTGTTCACGGGAACTTCAGGCCTTTCATGAGTTGCAGAAAAAAGCCGGTGTTTCCGAATCGGCGACAGCATATACCATGGATTTCCAAGTCAAAAATCTTGAGGTCAGTTTGATAAAAAAGGCAATGAAAAAAGCAAAAGGAAATAAATCAAAAGCAGCAAATCTGTTGGGGATTACCAGACAAGGGCTTCTCAAGAAGATGAAGAGGTATCATCTTGAGAAGACACGTCTTGAAAATTGACCTTCCTTCTAATGTTTTCAATACAATCAACGGACCAAAGCTGCCAAAGCCATTGTGAGCGGCGGATAGAAGGTAATTATAGCCAGGTCTGCAAGCAGTATCAGGAGAAAAGGAATAACCTGTCGGCAGGTAGCTGTCAGTCTGTCACCTGAGATGGAGGATGAGACGATCATGCAGATACCCATGGGAGGTGTCAGCATGCCGATGGCCAGATTGGTGACCACGATCACTCCCAATTGGATCATATCGATGTCGAGGAAGGGGAGCATGGCAGTGATCATCGGCACCAGTAGAATCAAGGCGGCAGTCGTCTCGACAAAGGTCCCTGCCGCAAGCAGGATGAGATTTATCAAAAGCAGCAGACCGATCTTGTTATGGGTGAACCCGAGCAGGCCGCCTGCCACTCGGGCTGGGATGTCGTCGATGGCGGAGACCCAGCTGAATATTGAGGCAGTGGCAATGATGAACATGACGATAGCCGCCATTATGGAGCCTTCCCGAAACAGACGAGGGAGATCGCTTACCCTGATCTGACGATGAACAAACATGCCGATGATGAGAGCATAGAAAACGGCCACGGCAGCCGATTCGGTGGCCGTGAAGATCCCCGACAGAATGCCGCCAAGAATAATCACCGGTGTGGCCAGGGCTGGGATCCCTTTAACGAAGGTTCGCACAACCTCTTTTGAGGAAAACGGAGTATGTGCACCGTATCCACGCCGGTGAGAGATGATGCTTGCAACCACGACCAGAGACAGGCCGACCAGTATTCCCGGCAGGATGCCTGCGGCAAAGAGGCGGCCGATGGAGGCCCCGGTCAGGAAACCGAAGATGATCATCGGGATCGAAGGCGGTATGATCACGCCGATGGAACCACCCGATGCCTGGAGGGCGGCGGCAAAATCGGAACGAAAACCGGATTTCTTCATGGCCGGTATCATGATGGTTCCCACAGCTGCAGTATCGGCGGCTGCCGAGCCGGAGATGCCGGCAAAGAACATGGCCGAGACGATAGCCACGACAGCCATTCCGCCGGGAAGCCAGCCGACAAGAGCTGAGGCAAAATCGATAATCCGGCGGCTTATCCCACCCGCTTCCATGATGATGCCGGCATACATGAACAGAGGAACCGCAAGCAGATTGAACGAATCCGCACCGGCAAAAAGCCTTTGTATGGCCATCATCATCGGGAATTCTCCTTGAAGCGCGATGGTGGCAATGGCGGCAACTCCTATGGCGATTGCGATGGGGGTGTCGAGCAGAAAGAGCAGGAGCAGCAAAGGCAGCAGGATCTCAACAATCACGGTCCCCTCCTGTCAACTCCTTAAGAAGAAAGTAGAAACAGTGACAGACAAAGATTGTGCCGCTAATCGGAATAATGGCAAAGATGATCCATTTGGGCAGGGACAAGGCCGGTGTTATTTGCAGGCGCACAAAATAGCTGAAGTTGATACCGTAATAGACCATAACTAGAAAAAGACTCAAAGAAAGAGAATGGACGAGGACGGCATTGGCGCGATACAGCCGTGGTCCCATTTTCGCCGTGAGGATATCGATTCCCGGATGAGCCTTTCGCCAATATGCCGCGGTGGCCCCGAGAAAGGTAAGCCAGACCAGGATATACCTGGCCAGCTCTTCGGCCCAAAAGAGGGAGTGATTCAGGAGGTACCTGCAGAAGACCTCGAGGGTAACAATGACAGCCATGGTAATCCCGAGGGCGGAGAGCGAAATATCCACCGCCCTGGCAAGTCCGGCATTGAACCTGGCAAAGGTTTCCAGCATGGGATTACTTTACGGCGGCAAGGATCTTTGTGAGCATGGCCTTAACCTTGGGTTCTTGATAGATGGCCATATTTTTCAGATTCGCAACCTTGGCCCGGAAGGCTGCAATATCGGGATGTTCTTCGACAATAAAGCCTTTTTCCTTCAAGAGTTTTAACCGAGCAGCGTTTCCCGCCCGGTTTTCCTCCCGCTGGTAGACTGCGGCAGAATACATCGCTTTTTGCAGCATCTGCTGGGTGGCGGGAGCAAGGGTCTTCCACCAGGCAAGAGAGGCAACGTCGATATGGGGGGAATAGACATGACGGGTCAAGGTCAGGTATTTCTGGACCTCCCAAAGCTTATATTGCACCAGTACCCAGAGCGGATTTTCCTGGCCGTCGATGACGCCTTGTTCCAGTTCCGTATAAATCGGCCACGGCATTGGTGTTGGATTGGCGCCCAGATCCTGCCATATGGCCTTATGCATGGCCGAGGCCATAACTCTGACCTTGAGCCCTTCGACATCCTCCGGGGTCTTGACCGGGTGACGGCTGTTGGTCAGATTTCTGAAACCGTTTTCAGAAAAGCACAGCCCCTTGAAACCGGCACTTTCCAGGTCTTTTAAAATTTCAGCTCCAATCGGCCCGTCAAGGATGGTATCAGCCTGGTGGTAGTCCTTGAACAGGAAAGGATAATCGATGACCCTGACGATGGGGTCAAAGGTATCGAACGGTCCGCTGGTGATGACTCCCATTTGTATGGTGTTGAGCTGGATTTGCTGGAGGATTTCCGTCTCGTTGCCGATGGAGCCGGAATCATAAATCTTGACCTTAATATCTCCTTTTGATTCTTTTTCCACCAGATCCTTGAACTTTTCGGCGACAATATTCTGGGCGGAACCCGGCTTGGTGACGACTCCCAGTTTGATTGTCATTTGGGACTGCGCTGGAGAGGCAACCAGACAGAGAAACAGAGCTGCCACTGCGCAAATATATCTTTTCATAATATTCCCCCACTGATGTGTATGTGAAACGGATGACAACGGGCTCTCTTGAGACTGGCAAATGCTGGGGAAAAGGTCAAGTTATTTCCGCAATTGCACCGGTTTTCGTCTTGACTCCGCCGGATGAAGTGCCGACAATGAAATAAGAGGCATCCGGTTCGTATGCACCTCTTTACAGCGCGGGAGGAGCAGGGCATCTATGGAAGACACCTCGCAAAAACCCGTCGGAGAAGCAACCTAGGCCATGGATGGCCTGCCTGTCAGCCGTGGTGTAAAGGCGTAAGGCCGATAAGAAGGGGGCTGATGCGATGACTCTTGCGGGGATGTTATTTTTACTGTTAGCAAAGTACGCCCAACCCGGATGAGCCTGAATTAAGAGGCATGACCGATTTCGCAGGGTAGTTCGTGTGCGATTGTTCGGCAAAGGCAAAGGAGGCGTTGACATGGGAACAAGAGTTATCACCGCTCCAACAGGGAATGTCCTTACTGCTAAAAGCTGGCAGACAGAAGCACCGCTCAGGATGCTGATGAACAATCTCGACCCGCAGGTGGCCGAGCGCCCGGAAGAGCTGATCGTCTACGGCGGCATCGGCCGTGCCGCCCGGAACTGGCACTGCTTCGACAAGATTGTTGCAACCCTGCGCAGGCTGCATCTCAATGAGACCCTGCTTATTCAGTCCGGCAAGCCGGTGGGGGTTTTCAGGACCCACCCGGATGCGCCCCGCGTTCTTATTGCCAACTCAAACCTCGTGCCGCATTGGGCGACCTGGGAACAGTTCAATGAGCTTGATCGCAGGGGATTGATGATGTTTGGGCAGATGACCGCCGGGAGCTGGATTTATATCGGCAGTCAGGGCATCATCCAGGGAACCTATGAGACATTTGTCAGCCTGGGCAGAAAACATTATAATGGCGATCTGAAGGGCCGCTGGTTCCTGACGGCGGGTTTGGGAGGCATGGGCGGGGCCCAGCCTCTGGCGGCAAAATTCGCAGATGCCTCGCTTCTGGCCATCGAATGCCGGCAGGAGCGTATCGACAAGCGTCTGGCTGGCGGCTATTTGGATCTACAGGCAAAAGATCTTAAGGAAAGTCTGGAGATCATTGAACGCTCATGTGCCGAAAAGAAGCCGGTTACCGTCGGTGTCCTGGGCAATGCTGCCGATATCTACCCGCAGCTGGCGGCCATGGGTGTACGGCCCGATGCCGTGACCGACCAGACCAGCGCCCATGACCCACTGCACGGATACCTCCCACTTGGCTGGAGCATAGAAGAGTGGGAGAAAAGGCAGCAGGAGTCCCCGGCGGAGGTCATGCGTGCGGCCCGGAGCTCCATGGTTGTCCACGTGCAGGCAATGCTTGATTTTCAGAAACGAGGGATTCCCGTCTTCGATTACGGCAACAATATCCGCCAGGAAGCCTATAATGCAGGGCTCAAGGAAGCCTTTGCCTTTCCCGGCTTCGTTCCAGCCTATATACGGGATTTGTTCTGTGTCGGCAAAGGCCCGTTTCGTTGGGTTGCCCTGTCGGGCGATCCACAGGATATCTACCGTACCGATGCCAAGGTAAAGGAGCTGTTGCCTGATGATAAACACCTGCATAAGTGGCTGGATATGGCAGGAAACAAAATCAGGTTCCAGGGACTTCCGGCCCGGATTTGCTGGGTCGGCCTTGGTGATCGGCATCGCTTGGGGCTTGCTTTTAACGACATGGTAGCCAAAGGCGAGCTAAAAGCGCCGGTTGTCATCGGGCGCGACCACCTGGACAGTGGTTCGGTGGCCAGCCCGAACCGGGAGACCGAGGCCATGGCCGACGGCTCCGATGCCGTCTCCGACTGGCCTCTTTTGAACTGCCTGTTAAACTGCGCCTCCGGGGCAACCTGGGTCTCGTTCCACCACGGCGGCGGAGTCGGGATGGGATATGCCCAGCATGCGGGGTTGGTCATCGTCTGCGACGGGACACAGGAGGCTGCGGCCCGGATTGCACGGGTCCTTTGGAACGATCCAGCCACGGGAGTCATGCGTCATGCCGACGCAGGCTACGAGGACGCCATCGCCTGCGCCAGGGAGAAAAAACTGGATTTGCCGATGATTGATTTAGGGAGTTAGACAGGAGGCTGATTTTCATTGGTAATCTAAAATTACCATGACTTTGGATTGTTATGGCAAACCTGTTTATTAAAAATCCAGCTGCCATCGTCTCTCCCCGGGCCGGTGTCATCCGCGGCCACGGTTTTGGAGAGCTGATGGTACGCGAGGACGCCTCGATCCTGATTCGAGACGGTGTAATCGAGGCCATCGGATCGCCGGCTGATCTTGAGCGGACGGCGATCCGGGATATGATTCCGGTGCTTGATGCAACGGCACGGACGGTGATCCCGGGTTTTGTCGACTGTCACAGCCATCCGCTCTTTGCTGGCCGAAGGACCTCGGAGTTTGCCCAACGGCTCAGCGGACTCGATTATCAGACCATCGCTTCCCGCGGCGGCGGTATTATGGCAACGGTGCAGGCGACTCGGACCTGTTCCGCCTCCGAACTCAAGGAGCTTGGGCGTCACTATCTGACCCTGGCGTTGAGACAGGGGATCACCACCATGGAGGTTAAATCCGGCTACGGGCTCGATTTGGAAACGGAGCTCAAGATTCTTGAATCGGTACGAGATCTGGGTGATGAGCAGCCCATCGACCTGGTGCCGACTTTTCTCGGTGCCCATGCCGTACCAAAAGGGGTGAACAAAGATGTCTATCTGGGACAGGTTAAGGAAATGATTCCACAGGTGGCCCCGTTTGCCCGCTTCTGCGACGTCTTTTGTGAACAGGGTTATTTCAGTGCGGAAGAAAGCGCCGAGATTCTGAAACTTGCCGGGGCCCATGGCATGTTGCCGCGCCTGCACGCCAACCAGTTTCATGCCATTGGTTGCGTTGAGAAGGCGGTGGAGCTAGGGGCTGTTTCGGTTGATCATCTGGAAGTGCTCAGCGAGCGCGAGATAGCCCTGTTGGCAGATTCAGATACGGCTTGTGTGGTTCTGCCGGGTGTCTCCCTCTTTCTCGATATCCCCTATGCTCCTGCACGCAGGATTATCGACAGCGGCTGTATCCTGGCCCTTGCCACCGACTTCAACCCGGGCTCGAACATGACCCTGTCCATGCAGCTCATGATGTCGCTTGCCTGCATGAAGATGCGCCTTACTGTGGACGAGGCGCTCTGCTGCGCCACCCAAAACGGCGCTCATGTTTTAAAAGCGACTGCTGTCGGCTGTATTGAAATAGGATGGCAGGCGGATCTTTTGGTCCTTGATTCCCCTGATTATCGGGATATGGTCTATTTCTACGGAGAAAACCACATCCAGCAGGTAATTAAAAAAGGAGAGATCGTATGAACCTTGTTTTAGATGACCTCTTGGTCCCCTTTCAATCCGATGGGACCCGGCATGATTCCAACGATCTGCTGCAGAGCGATGTCAGCTACTTTACCGTTGAAGAGTTCTCCGAGGCCACCCATGTCCTTATAGGTTGCCCGCAGGATCACGGAGTTCTTCGAAATCACGGCCGGCCGGGGGCGGCCGGCGCCCCGGCTGCGATCAGGTCAATTTTTTACCGCCTGAAGCCTCCCAAGGACAGCCATGAAATCTGTCTGGTGGATGTAGGTGATATCCGGGTCAACGGAGTTTTGGAAGATGTCCATACCCGGCTGCAATCCGTAGTGGCGTATTCCCTTGCCGCCGGCAAATCGGTCATCGTTCTCGGCGGCGGCAACGATATTTCCTTTGCCGACGGCGCGGCCCTGGCCGAGACCTTCGGGGAAATCGTATGCGTAAATCTTGATGCCCATCTTGATATCCGCAAAAGTCCGACCCGGAATTCCGGTACCCCCTACCGTAATCTCCTTGATAACGATCTGATAAAACCCTCCAATCTGTTCGAGGTCGGCATCCAGCCCTGGGCGAATTCTTCCCTTTATCTCGAAGAGGCGCAAAATCTGGGTATTCACATTACGACGCTGGGTGAGATCCACAAGACTCAAGGTGATCTTTGGGATCCCCTGATCGCCTCTCTGCCTTATCTGCCCCTTCTCGCGGGGCTTGATATGGACTGTGTGCGCAGTTCCGATGCACCGGGAGCCAGCGCCCCTTCTCCTGTGGGCTTTTCGGCAGAAGAGATCCTGGCCTTTGCCGATCGCATCAGAGAGCATCCGGCGGCGACGGTTTTTGAAATCTCCGAGGTCAATCCGGTTTTTGACCTGGATGATTGCACTTCAAGACTTGCGGCGCTTGCCGTCTATACCTTTTTATATGGAATGAGATAATAATGTCCGAAACACTTCTCATAGAAATCGACAAGCCTCTTAATCTACAGGAAATCCTCTCTATCATCGAGCCGGGAATACACGTTGTGCTCGCACCTGCAACCCAAGAGGTTCTCCGCAGCCGCCGGGTCGATGTGGAACGCTTCATCGCCGACCGGCAGCGGCCGGCCTATGGCTTTAACAGGGGCTTTGGGCACAACGTCGATTTAGCGGTGTCTGCCGACAAATTGTCACAGCTCCAGGAAAATCTGATCCTCTCTCATGCCGTGGGCATCGGTGCCGCCGTCGATCCGGAAATCGTCCGGATCACCATACTGCTGCGTATCGTCTCTCTCTCCCGCGGATATAGCGGGGTAAGACCGGAACTGGTGCAGGGGCTTATCGATCTTTTAAACCACGGGATTACGCCCTTGGTACCGGAATTCGGCTCGGTCGGGGCAAGCGGTGATCTGGCACCGCTCTCCCATATCGCCATGGCTCTCTTGGGCAAGGGTCGAGTCCTTTACCGGGAAAAGGAGATGACGGCTGCCGAGGCCCTCAGACAGGCGGGACTTCGGCCGATTCGCCTGGAGATGAAGGAGGGGCTGGCGTTAAATAACGGGGTCCAGTTTATGAACGCCGTGGGAATACTGGCCGCCTCTCGTCTGAAGACGCTGCTCAAGTCCGCCGTCATCAACACCGCTCTGGTCAGTCAGGTAATGCTGGCACCGGATACCTATTTTCGAGCCGATTTCCATGCCCTGCGCCCGCATCCGGGTTCCGTTCGGGTGGCGGACTGGATCTGGCGCCTGATGGCGGGGTCCCCCATCCGCGAGTCGCATCGTCCCTTCGAGGTGGACGGCCAGGTACAGGATCCGTACAATATCCGCTGTGCGGCCCAGGTGCTCGGCACCTGCTGGGAGCTGATCGACAAGGCCCTTCGCAGCTTTCTCATCGAGGCCGATTCCGCCACCGACAACCCTATTCTTCTCCCGGCGGGAAACGAGGCAGGGCCTTCCTATCGGGGGAAATACGTCGATATCATCTCCGGCGGCCATTTTCACGGTATGCCGGTGGCGGTGCAGATCTTCAACCTGTTACAGGCCCTCGGTGTCATGACCAACCTGGCACATCAACGCTCCACCCGTTTCGTCGATGAATCCAAAAACAAGGGGCTGGGCCGCGATTTGAAATGGCCGCAGCTCGGCCAAGACGAGATCGCTGTCTCGTCCGGCATGATGATGCTTGAGTATACCTCGGCCGCCCTGGTCAACGATATCTGGGGGTCGCTTACTCCGAGCCATCTCTTCAATATCGGAACTAATTCAGGTCAGGAGGACCATGTCAGCATGGGAACGAGCCTGGCCGTCCGGCTGCTCAAGACCATCCCCAAAGCGGCGCAGGTGTTGGCCATCGAGCTTGCCTACACCTGCCAGGCAATCGCCATTAGAAGAATTCTGCCTGTTATTCCGACCTATGCGACATTGCCGGACGATATAGCCCGTGAGCTCGAACAGGTGAGAGAAAAACTGAAGAAATCAGTCAAGGGGGTAATCTTCGAGGTCTCGGTGCAGGGTGAACATCCTGTGGGTGAGCAGGAGCGGCGTTTAAGCCCGGTCTCGGAAACCCTCTACAGGACCATTGAGGAACAGGGCCTTTTTCCCGTAGTGTCCCAAGACCGGGTTTTGGCGGACGATCTCATGAAGCTGGCACGTTTTATCGAAAGCGGCGAGATGGTTGCTACGGTGGAAAATGAGATAGGTCTGGAGTGGATTACAGGGTAAACCGGCCAGAGAAAATATTTGCTCCAAAGGGAGGAATCAGGTAATCTATTCCAACATAAGGTGAGGCAATTTTCAAGGTTGCCTAAAGAGGGAATCCTGTGCAAATCAGGAACGGGCCCGCCGCTGTGACCGGGGACAAAGGCTGCGTAAACCACTGACCGCAAGGTTGGGAAGGTGCAGCCCGGAGGATGATCCGGGAGTCAGAATACCTGCCTTATTACCTACGGTAACATGTCTCCGAGGACCAGAGACTGTTGCAATGCATCTGTGGAGAAATCAGGGCCCCCGGATCAATGTCAAAATTGGTCCGGGGCTTTTTTGTTTCCGGGCCGCACCTTTTCAAGGAGGTAAGCAGATGAACAGG
Source organism: Desulfocapsaceae bacterium (assembly GCA_046704745.1). GTDB lineage: Bacteria > Desulfobacterota > Desulfobulbia > Desulfobulbales > Desulfocapsaceae > CAWGGS01. The sequence goes on from JBJKRL010000063.1 coordinate 72,748, forward strand.
AAGGAACTCGCCTTTACCAAACAGGCTATTCTCAGCACAAAAGATTGGGATGCATACCAGGTGATGATGAGAAAATGCCTGCGGATTCCGGTAGGTAATGTCAAGTTAAAAAAGAAGGCATGTAAGGTATAATCCGTAATCTTCAATCCCCGAAGAACAGAGTTCTTCGGGGTCGTCATATCCAGACCCGGAGTTCGGACAGGGCAGTGGACCTGAGCAGATAGGTGACATTGTGAATCTGGGCAAGGTCCTGGATTATGGCAAGCAGGTTTTCCGGGTTTTGTAAATCTTCCTCTGAATTGTCGGTTGGCTGAAATGTCTTGACATACCCCCACATATGTTGCAAGGCGTTTTGCAACCCGCCTTCTGAAGGCTGTACCCGCAACAGAGACGTGAGTGACATCGTCACCCGGTCAAAAGTCGTCCGACTGGTATCTGTTGCCGCCAAACGCCCAAGAGACGAATAAATCTGTGGATCTCTGGCAAGAACTGAGTATTTATGCTGAGCCCAGAGCTCCTGTACGTTTATCGGCAGCTGTATCCGGCCCTGTTGTTTTCCTTTATATTTTTCAGCCAGTATCGAAAATTGTTCTGCGGGTTGATCGATAAAAACCGTAGGCCAGAAGCCTATGGGAAAAACCGCGTCCAAAGGGGTGTGCTCCTGAAAACCCCTGAGTTGCATTTCCGCCTTAACAAGTTCGTGTCGAAGACGCAACGCTCCTTCATGGCCTCGCCAGCGCATGGTCTCAGGATGATGAGCGTATCCTTTTTTGTTATTCTGGATGATCGAGAAGATTCCGTGCAATTCCCGGTGTTCACCGAGCAAGCTTTTATCGTTGAGGTATCCGGGGCTGACATCCCAAATACGCATGACACTCTCCTTTTATGCTTTGGTTCCCAACATGCCGATGAAACGAAGTGTGTTTGTTCACGTACCGTTCCGTCAAGATATGACGAATATCAAAAATCGTTATGAAATAGGCAAAAAGGTTTCAGTGGGATCTGGCCTTTAACGTGCTGTACAATTGTTTCTGATCCTCTTGAAATTTGATACCCATCTTAAAAGACGGCTGTTGGTTATACGTGCATATATCCATCCAAACGGCTGTTGCAACCACACAACTTTCAGCATCATTAACTGAAAAATCTTTCAGAAAAAGATTGTTTTCCGCCTGCTCCAGGGACGTAAAAAAAAGATGAGTGCCGTCAAGAATAATTTTTGTAAAAATTATGCAGGCTCCAACTTTCGATAGGTTAACCAGGGTCCCGGGCGCATGCCGAGAAGAGATTTTGCCGGTGGTTTTGTTCTGTAAAAATACATTGACCGGGATCTCGATCGATATTCGCTGCCGCAATCTATTGAAAAGATCCATATCCATTCCCACCAAGTTCCTTGATAACAATCTGAAGTAATTATAAGAAAAGGGTGTTGGCCAACCCGCCTCCCTTGTAAAGAATTTACCAGTTTAAAGTTCAGTGTTGTTATTTAATGATTTTTCCCAACCCTTCGGCATGATCAGCGGGATTTCCCGGGGTTGGCTGTTTTTCTTTTCTTCGCTTCATCTAAACAATATATGAACTTTGCAATTCTTGCAAGTGCTCGTAACACTGATATTTTATTGTCTGAATTTGCTGTCGATAAGTCGGAACCGTGTTGGTACGTCAAGTAAGACTTGAAGTTGCGGTATTCCTCTTTACCAAACCTGGCCTTACTATTTCATGAGACTTCCAAACTGAGCCGTTGCGGAAAAACAAATTATCTATTTGGAAATAGAAGCTTATCTACGATAATGCACTACATGTTGTCTTGTCGAAAACCTAAAATGTATTGCAGCCTCTTTCATTATAATCTCAAGGAAAAGAGATCTTACTTGTCCAATATGGTAATGATAATTATTTTTATTTAATTAACAATCATTCAATCTTGATAGCGGCGAAAAGTGCGATAAAGAGAGGCGGTCGTGAAAGAAACAATAGAATGGCTTATAAAAGTCGAGCAAGCGGCAGGCGAATTGTATAGCAGTGCGGCTTTCTTTTTCGAGAAAGACAAAAAATTATCCGCTTTTCTCGAGGAGCTTGCAGAAGATGAGGCCTGGCATTTTCACGTTATGGGCAGTGCGGCCGAATTTATAAGAGCATCTCCTGACATGAAACCGGCTCAGGTTGCTCTTGATTATGAATCCCGGCAGAAGATCTTGAGCCTTTTTCAGGAAAACCTGCAGAACTTGATGACAAACAGGATTAAAATCGAGGAAATATTTTCATGTATCGTCACTACAGAATTTTCGGAATGGAATGATCTTTTTCTCTACGTCGTCAACACATTAAAGGGAACAAGCCGTGAGTTTCAGTATGCGGCTGCAAAGATGCAGGGCCATCTGGACCAGATTGTCGCTTTCCTGGAAACAAGGCCGGAAGGTCTTACCTCACTGGAAAGACTTCGCAAAATCCCTCAGGTGTGGCGCGAGAAGGTTCTTGTTGTTGAAGATTCCAAACCTCTCAGGATGATGTTGGAGAATGTTCTTTCAAGACACTACCACATGGATACAGCGGAGGATGGCCAACAGGGTCTTGAGAAGATAAAAGGGAATTACTTTGATGTTATCCTCTCGGATATCGAAATGCCGAAAATAGATGGTATTACCATGCTGCAAAAAGCCATTTCCTTTGATCCGACGATTGCCCATCGTTTTTTATTCATGTCCGGTTATATTTCCGATCAAAACAAATTGTTTTTACAAACAAACCATATACCGTTTATGGAAAAACCTGTCCTTTTACTGGATGTTAGGAAAAGACTGGCCGGTATGATTGCCAACAATAGACGATCAGTGGAAAATGTTATTTTCAGTACCAGGTCATAGATTGGCGTTTGTTTTGCCAAGTGATTATTTTTTTAACAAAAAAGCAGGATGGATAAAAAAGATGTACTTCCGGTTTAAGCGTACTTTCGAAAAAGATGTCTGTAAGAGTGATGGTGGAAAGTGTTTGTTTTATGGTGGCCTGAGAAGTAAATAAGGAGTGGTATGCCGTCCTCTTCTAAGGTGCGTTGGAAAACCGTTGTGATCGGTATCTGTTTCTACATCCTTTTTCCCGTGGAACAGACATTGTTTGCTGCAAGTCTGGTCTGCAAGAAAAACAGGCAGGTTGTATTAAAATACGGCAATAGAACCTTCTCGTTTTGCAGTAAAATCCTATCTGCATTTAACCGGCATGAAGAATCCCTCTCAATTTGTCAAGATTCTGCTTGGTTCCGAACGATATTGGATCAATGTGCCTTAATTCGTTCTCGTCCGAAAACCGTTATTTTAAGTCTACGCTTATCTGTGCCGATATTTTCGTTATTCGTAAATTTTTATCCTCGTAATATCAATTGCATGCCTGCGGTAAAAATTTGTGCATGCCCCGATCTCGAACCAACATCCTGGTTTTCGGATGGAAACTATTTAGCCCTTTCCTCTAAAGGATGAACGGAAAGGATCCATGGTTCAAAGCGGCTCCCGAATGCAAGTTTTACCTCATAGCGGGGAGGATGAATGGCGTTGAATGTCAAGGTATGCTGGGCCAGGATTGAGTCAAATGTTTTTCGCTGGCTAAGGGGTACATGAAGCGTTGCCACGCTGAGTTTTGTGATAGAGCCGAGCACTTGTTTTTCCTTGTTGTAATAAGAGGTTACTCTGACAACTCCCTTTGTAATGACGTAGCGTGAACGATCAGAGTATTTTTTTCGCAAGAGACGAGGATCCCGTCCCGCATCGACTGCAAAGAGACGGGATTTGCTTATACGCTCCTCCTGTAGGCGGTTCTTTGCGTTTTTATAAGTATTTTCAACTCGTTTGTCATTTGGATATTCTTTATACCGAGGTTCTTGTTTTGCCAGGTTCTCTTCTGCCTGTCGCACTGCCGTTTGATAGAAGGAACCATCATATTCCAAGACAATGAAGACTTCTTTGGGAAGTGGCCTCCTGTACGTATACTCCGGTTTCATACGGTTACCAATTTCGTCAAGATTGAACCCCAGCTCGCGCAGTTTAGCGGTATTGAGCCAACTCGGAGTGCCTCGATCATAATACTCCCTCTCTTCACTCGGTGATCTCCAGGCTACCCGAAGGGCAAGCTCGCTGTTTTCTTTTCGGTGTATATAAGGAAGAGGCAGCTCTCTTTCCGTAAGGGTCAGGGTGGCATCGGGGGTTCCCGATCTGTTTGAGAAAACACCGGCTAGAACCACAATATTGGTTATTACCAATAGAACAAAACCGAAAATAAATAATGTGCGGGATGATGAAAGAATTTTCATGCCTTCACCTCCCGGACTTTTTCCGGCAATGTGTTTCTAAGCCGTTTAAATACTAACAGCATCCCTATGGCTGTGAGTGCGATAACCAGGAAAAATAAGTATTTAGGCATCCAGTCCCACCACCAGTCATAAAATTTTGTATAGAGAAAAATGGTAAAGAAAACATTGCCGGTATTGACGACTTCAGGCCAGCTTTTTCGTATTCCCAGCCAAACGGCTGCCGCGCTGGAAACAAAACCTGCTATCTGGTAGAAAATCTCCACTGTTTCGGAAGGAAAATTCAGGTAGCTGATTCGTCCCCAGTTGGCAAGGACAAGAAGAGGGAGGAAAAACAGGAGCATGGCAAAAACTCTGTAGATTACGGCAAATCCGGAATACCGGTGATGGGGGATAGCGGGAATGAGAAAGAAAACCAGGGCTGCAGGGAAAAAATTCTCCGGACGTTCCCCGAAATTGAGCCAATAGCAACCTCCCCATGTTCCCATCTGTGCCGAAAGAAAACCGGCAAAACACAGAATGCCTGCCGCAAGAAGCAGACGGGCATCCGAGGCATAGGCAAGGAGGAAGGCAAAGAGTGACCAGACGAGAAATGCCTTTGGCGATGGCGTAATATTGAAAATTTGCCCGAGCATCGACAGATTCAAAATAAAACAGACCAGACTGACCAGGCCGAGAAGTTTTGAGAAATAACCGGTCTTTTCACGCTTTGCGGAATACATGGCGGCAGCCAGGCAGCTGAGCGGAGCGGCAATGAGAATGCCGACCTGGTTCGTTGTCGAAAACCTTCCCCAGAATTGGTAGAAAAGAAAAAAGACACTGGACGCCAGTCCCAGGGCACCAAGAAAAGATGCGATTTTCATCCCAAGGCTTAACTGCTTTTCTTTTTTACTGGAGTCAATGTCAAAGGTTGACGATAAGCTTGCCATCAGGTTTTGGTGATAAAGGTCAATGGCTGCATACTGATCTTCATTAAAGGCCACAACATTTTCTTCTTCCAGCAGTTTAAGTTCGGCCTGGAAATATCCTATCTGATCGGCTCGTTGTTGTGCTTCAGATTTTGATTTTGGCTGCATGACACTCTGATTTCTTGAATTCATGATAACGGTGGCATTGGAATGGACAAGGTGGCGGCAACGCCACGTAGAAGCTCCGCCTCCGCCTGTTCTATCCGGCCGTCGGCAAGAACGCAGGCTGTGCAGGCTTTTATCAGCAGGGCTTTGGCCTGCGGTTTCAGGCGCTTCAAAACTTTCAGTGCCTGGTCCAGCTCTGCCAGGTTGAGTTTTTCAGCGGGAATTATTTCCATACCGGTCTGTCCCAACTCGCAAGCAGCCTCGGCAAAGACCTCGTGAGGCTTGATTTTCTGGTTGTGAGCAGCATGTATCAAGGTCGACAGCACAACGGTGCAATCATGTTTTGCCTGGCTCAGGTCCTGAATAAGAGGTCCCTCTTCAGAAGGTTTTTCGAAGCATTTTTTGAGATACTCGACGACAACATGGTTGAGGCACCATTCAAAGAGGGTGATTTTTCCGTCCGCTTTGATCAACGTGTTTATATTATTAAGGAAAAGTCGTGCCTGTTCTTTGCTGATCCGGTGCAGGGTGGGCAAGGCGAGTTCGATAAGAGGCAATCGTTGTTCCGGCAAGAGATTTCCTTCGGCCCGGAGAAGCCGGAGTGTCTCAGGATAAACGCCCCGGTCGGCTGACGTCTTCAGATGCTCCAGCTGTTTGGCGCGTATCTCCCCGTCCTGATCGAGTACCAGATACAACAGCACAGCTCGGGTGGCAAAGGGGTCGCGAGCCGCCTTCTGAAACACTTCCGGGATACCTCGCAACAACAGCCTGGCCCTGTTCAGATGCCTTTCGTCCGGACGGCCTATCTGGTTGACGACGGCGGCCCCCGTCAGGCCCAACGCCGCCTCCGGTGCTGGCTCAGCTGCTGCGGATTTACGAGGAGCTTTTTCTTTTTCCGGATGGTCTGTTTCTTTTGGAAAATTCCCATCCCAACCGGGCAGAATACGTCGGATGCGCTCGGCCAATGGCGGATGCGTTGCAAAGAGGGATTCGAACGTAACTGCAACGGCCTGGCCGAAAAAGGCATGACTCAACTCCTCGCTTTTGGGGTGCTGTATCTGTGAACCCGTCTTGGCTGCACCGATTCTCATAAGCGCACCGCCGATTCCATCGGGGTTACGGGTAAACTGGACGGCAGAGGCGTCGGCCAGGAATTCACGTTGCCGGCTTACCGCCGACTTGATCAGCTTACCGAAGAAGGTACCGGCGTAGCCGATAACAAGAAGGCCTAATCCCAGCAGTATGACCCCGCCGCTTCCTCTGCTGGAGCGGCCTGTCCGGCCGGAACCCCTCAGAATCTGACCGCCGATCAGGCCGATAAGCAGGATACCGTGCAGGATTCCAACCAGACGGATATTAAGGCGCATATCCCCGTTTAAAATGTGACTGAACTCATGGGCGATGACACCCTGTAGCTGCTCTCTGTTCAGCTTTTTCACGGCTCCCCGGGTTGCGGCAACGATAGCATCGCTGGTGGAAAAACCGGCTGCGAAGGCATTGATCCCATTTTCGTTCAAGACATAGACCTGGGGAACCGGTGTCCCCGCGGCAATGGCCATCTCCTCAACTACATGGACAAGCTTCCTGTTGTCGATGTCTGGATCGTCGGCAAAGACCGGTACAGCCCCAAACATTGCGGCAACGGCATCGCCACCACCGGAAAGGGCGGAAATTTTGTAGAAGGTGCCGCCGGCAACAACCAGAAGGACCACCGCTCCGACGCCGAAAAAGATTTGCCAGTCAAAGGGAAAGGCCAAGTGTGTTGACGATCCTGTATGATGCGCAAAACCCAAGATAACCAGGACCAGAAGGTTGGTCAGGACAATCAAGGAGACTACCGCCAACAGAAAAAAGAACACCAGCCTGCCTGTATTGCGGCGGGCGTGATCCTGCGCTGTAAAAAAGTCCATTGAAATTTTGACCTCGGGTTAGCCCGGAGTTCTCATCAGATCAGGCGGGATCGGGTTCGAAGTTTTTGGCAATGGACTTGGGTAGAAACACCCTTCGGGTATGAATTTCGACTCCGAGAGTAAGCTATGTTCATTGCCAAATGTAAAGAAAATGGCGCTGCCTGGACAGATGCCCCAAGAGCACTTATTGCAGGGCGCCTTTGGTGAACACCCTGTAAATTTGGCAACATTAGGGTTTGTTCGAAAAGACTTGTCCTGCCTGAAGTGAAGACAAATTGAGACAGTGTTCATGAGAAATCCGGGTTTAGAAACTCACTTTTGGGGCGGCCTGAATCGATTCACTGTCGGCAAATTCGAGCAGTGTGGCATCCTGGGTGTGGCCGAACATACCGGCTATTATCACCTGTGGGAAGGATTGCTTGTACGTATTGTAGGTCATAACCTGGTCGTTGAACGATTGACGGGCAAACGACACCTTGTTCTCTGTGGAGGTCAGCTCTTCGCTGAGTTGCATCATATTCTGGTTGGCTTTAAGATCCGGATAGGCCTCCATAAGCATATTGAACCTGCCCATGGCCCCTGCCAGGGTGCCTTCAGCCCCAGCCAGTTTCTGCATGGCAGCAGCGCTGCCGGGAGCGGCTGCGGCTTCTGCCAGCCCTTGGGCCGCCTGGTTGCGGGCTGTGATCACCGCCTCCAGAGTCTCACGTTCGTGTTTCAAGTAGCCCTTGGCGGTCTCCACCAGATTGGGGATCAGATCATATCGTCGTTTGAGTTGAACTTCGATCTGGGCAAAGGCGTTTTTGTACCGGTTGCGAAGGGCAACCAGCTTGTTGAAGATCCCGATTACGTAGAGAACAAAAAGCACCAGAACGGCCAGAACCACGATTGCTGCAATACCCATTTCCACCCTCCTGTCCATATAGTATCGAAACTTATTAACCTTGCATCCGATTCATCGTCTTTTGGGAGTGTATTCTTTATGCTAACTGCTAATTGATTCATTTAATCGTACCTATCATAACAATGCAACTATTTATTTTGAGTCTCGGCTCTCAGCTCAGGATGAAGCTGAAGGTGGTATGAAATTCCATGTTGGTGGAAGGTTCGGTTATCGAAGAACCGCTCAAAGCTTACGGGCAACCTTTCCCGGGACGCCATTAACCCTTCCCTGGGGTCTTGCCGCAGCCGTCCAGGCTGCGGGACATCGGCGAAAATGTCACCCGTAAGTTCCCAGGCATTGAGATCATCTAAATTTCTATTATGTGTTGATCTCGCGCCGCAAGAACGGACGTTTATAAGAAATCCGGGTTAGTGGAGGAAGATCTGTGCATTGGCCGTGATGGGGAGAATGGTTGTTGCCAGGAGAAAGAAAAGCGGCTAAAAAGAGCAGGGGAAACCAATAGAGACCGCACGGAATCGAAAATATAAAAATCCAGAGGAAGTAATTGAAAAATCGGAGGAGTTCATGAAATTTCCAATAGACCTCAGTTCTTATAAACCCTTGAAGTTCAGGACCTCCCAGGATGGACTGGATGACGACCAGCGCAGGTCGCTGGTAAATAACATTCAGCTCGTAAGAGACAGCCTGATTTTCTTTACGGCTTTTGCCAATTGTAAAGGACTTGGCGGACATACCGGCGGAGCCTTCGATATTGTCCCTGAGGTGCTTATCATGGACGGTTTTATGAAGGGTTCCGATAAGTTTCATCCGGTCTTTTTCGATGAGGCCGGGCATCGGGTTGCCATCCAATATATGATGGCGGCGTTAAACGGTCATCGGGAAATTGAATCGCTGCTTCATTACCGTGAGTTTGACCAAGGGTTGTACGGCCATCCGGAGCGGCATGAGTCCAACGGGATCTTCTTTAGTTCCGGCAGGCTCGGTCATCTCTGGAGTTACGTTAACGGTGTGGCCGAATCTATGAGGGACAAAACCTTGGTCCTGTTCGGCAGCGATGGCTCGCAACAGGAGGGAGATGATGCCGAGGCAGCCCGTTATGCCGTGGCCAGGAATCTGAATGTAAAATTGATCATCGACGATAACGATGTGACCATCGCCGGACACCCGAGCAGCTATATGCACGGCTATGATGTGGCCAGGACGCTGGCCGGGCACGGCCTGAGTGTAAATAGCGGAGACGGTGAGAATGTGGATGAGCTTTTCGGCCGGATCAAGGAGGCGCTTCTTGCCGACGGCCCTGTGGCGCTTGTCAACAAACGTCTGATGGCTGTCGGCGTACCGGGTATCGAAGGCCTGCCCAAGGGGCATGATGTGATCCCGGTTGCCATGGCCATCGACTATCTTCATGCCCGGGGATATGAAGAGGCCGTCAAGTTGCTGAATGAGACCAAGGCGCAGAAGTCGTCTGTAATCTATCGTGGCAGTACCACGGAAACGGGCAAGAACCGAGACGATTTCGGCAAGGCGATCTGTGAGATTTTGGCTGGAATGAGCGACCCGGAGTCGGCGGTACTGGTGGTGGATTCCGACCTGGAAGGCTCTTGCGGGCTGCACCATATCCGCAAGGAATTTCCGGAAGTCTATGTACACGGCGGAATCATGGAACGCAACAATTTCTCGGTGGCAGCAGGCTTCGGCTCTTCCTTCGGCCGTCAGGGCATTTTCGGGACCTTTGCCGCCTTCCAGGAGATGGTGATATCCGAGATCACCATGGCCAGGCTGAATCAGGCGAATGTGCTGGCCCATTTCTCCCATTCCGGCGTCGATGACATGGCCGACAATACCTGTCATTTCGGAATCAATAACTTCTTTGCCGACAACGGGCTGGCAGAAAACGACGCCACACGGCTGTTCTTCCCTGCCGATACCTTGCAATTACGACAGATCATCAAGTCTGTTTTTGCCGACACAGGGTTGCGTTTTATCTTTTCCACTCGCTCGGCGACCCCCTATATACTGGATACCGAAGGAAACAAACTCTATGGCGACGGCTATAGATTTGTGCCGGGCAAAGATGAGGTCGTCCGCACGGGAAATGCTGGTTACATCGTCTCCTACGGCGAGATGCTCTATCGCTGCCTGGATGCAGCGGAGCAGCTCAAGGAGGAGGGGATCGATATCGGGCTAATCAACAAGCCGACACTCAATGTTGTCGATGCCGATATGCTTGCCACCCTGGGAGCTAGTCCCTTGGTACTGGTAGTAGAGAGCCAGAACGAGAAGACCGGCCTTGGAGTCCGCTATGGTACCTGGCTGCTTGAGCGTGGCCATGCCGTAAAATATGCCCATATGGGTACCGCCAGAGAGGGCAGAGGCGGTTTGACGGAACAGATCCCGTATCAGGGTCTGGGGGTTGAGGATATCAAGAGCAGAATACGGTCGATGGTGAAGGCGTAATCTTAACCCATACAATAAACCGGACAGCCATACCTCCTGATGGGCAAGGGTATGGCTGTTTTTTTTTCGTTACCAGGGCTGCGGGTCACCAAGAAATTCAATAAAAGGTGGAAGGCCCACGGTTATCGACAACGGAGGCTGCAATAGTATGAACGTAATACCAGAAATATACGATGTATTATTAAAGGTTCGAGAGCAAAGTCCTGTGGTTCATCATCTGACAAACTGGGTGACAATCTATGACTGTGCACAAATTGTAAAGACCTTGGGCGCATCTCCGGTTATGGCCCATGCCATTGAAGAGGTTGCTGACATGACAGCTATTGCCTCTGCCCTGGTTCTCAACATCGGGACCTTGACCACCGAGATGATTGAGGCGATGAAACTGGCTGCCAAAGCAGCAAATACCAAGGGTATTCCCGTGGTTCTTGATGCCTGTGGAGCTGGAGCTACACCGTTACGCGACCAAAAGGTGCTCGAGTTACTGGAGCAGACTCAAATAGATATCTTGAAGGGAAACGCCTCCGAGATAGCCCGCATCGCCGGTCAGAACGTCCGGACCAAAGGGGTCGATGCGAGGGAAACCGGAACGGACCCCGGAGTGTTTGCCCAAGAACTGGCTCAGGCCCGTAAACTCACTGTTGTGGTGACCGGCCGGGAGGACGTTGTGGCGGATATCAACGGGGTATCCCGGGTACGCAATGGCCATGCTCTTATGGAGCATGTGGTTGGGACCGGGTGTATGGCTACTTCGGTCATCGGGACTTTCTCTGCTGTTGAACCGGACTGCCGGAAGGCCGCTGTCGCGGCCCTTGTCTGCTATGAGATCGCAGCAGAGATGGCGGCACAGCAGACAGCCGGACCGGCTGCTTTTAAAACCGGCCTGTTTGACTGCCTCTACATGCTTGATCGCCAGACGGTCGAGAGAATGATCGAAGCCGACATATGAAAGGGTACTATTTTATAACCGATGCCGAATTAAGCCGTGCCGGTAATTATAGCGACGTGCAAAATGCTGTTGCCGCCGGTGTCCATGTGGTGCAATATCGTTGCAAAAAAGGTACAGCCAGAGTGATGTGCGTTGAGGCTGAATCCCTTAAAAAGCTCTGCGTCAAGACAGTGTTTCTCGTCAATGACCGGGTCGATATCGCTTTAGCCGTCAATGCCGACGGAGTTCATCTCGGCCAGGATGACATGCCCCTGCCACTGGCCCGCAGATTGCTGGGTGATAAAAAGATAATCGGCCTTACCGTACATAATCTTGAAGAGGCCAGGCAAGCTGAGGATGTTGGGGCTGATTATCTGGGTGTCTCCCCCATCTTTCCTACCACAACCAAAAGAGATGCCGGACTTCCTGCAGGAATTGGGTTGATTCGGGATATAAAGGCTGCCGTACCACTGCCTCTCATTGCTATTGGAGGGATCACCTTAGCCAATGCACCGGATGTCGTCCGGGCCGGAGCCGACGGTCTTTGTGCTGTCTCTGCCATTATAAGCCGGGAAAATGTCAAAGGGGAAATAGAAAAGTTCCAGCGCCTGTTTGCATGACAGGTGAACCTCCCCACAGTACCGATAGACAGTAGGTATTAACGCTGATTTCTCATCAGTTCAGACACCATTAAAAGTACGCGATCAGCCCGTGAGGTGCTCCATGGCTGTATGCCGGCGGTAGAGGCTGCCGTACCTGCCGAAGATGACGGAAAAGCCGTAGCAAAGACCAGCGATGAGGACGATCGATGGGCCGGAGGGAAAATTCAAGTAAAATGAGAGCAGCAATCCCGAGTAGCTGGAGAGCATGGCAATAATTGCTGCTGCAAGAGATGCGGACCAGAACTGTTTGGCCCAGAAACTTGCCGAGGCGGCGGGCAGCATAAGCATACCCACTGCCATCAGAGTTCCCAAAGCGGTGAATCCGGAGACCAGATTCAAGACCACGAGAACCAGGAAAATAAAATGCATTGTTGCCCCGTGCCCACCCACGGAACGCAGAAAACCGGGATCGAAGCATTCGACGATCAGCGGTCTGTAGATAAGGGCCATGGTAAAAAGGGTGATCGTGGTAATGGAGGCAACAAGGATCAAGGCCGGATCGTCGACTGAGAGAATGGTGCCGAACAGCACATGGACCAGGTCGACGCTGGTGCCGCGAATGGAGATAATCAACACTCCCGCGGCCAGGGAGATAAGATAGAGAGCGGCAAAACTCGCATCTTCACGCAGGGATGTTACTCGTGTTATGGCTCCTGCAACAAGCGCCACGGTAAGTCCGACGACGATTCCGCCTATGGTCATGGCATACAGCGACAGGCCGGAGACCAGAAAACCGATGGCTGCACCCGGCAGGACCGCATGGGAGAGGGCATCGCCCATCAGACTCATGCGCCGTAGGACCAGCAACATGCCCACCGGGGCGCACCCTATGGCCAGGGCAAAACAGGCCACCAAGGCATGACGCATAAAGAGAAATTCCCCAAAGGGGGAGAAGAAGAAGTGGACGAAGCTGTTCATACCTGGTCCTCTTCGCAAACCTTGGCCGATTCGTCCCAGGCCTCGGACATATGGCGCGAAAGCAGCAGATTTTCTTCGGTTAAAACGTTGCGGGTCTCCCCCCAGCCGATGAGCTGCCGTGCCAGCAGCAGGGTACGGGGAAAATAGGTCCGAACCTGCTCGAAATCGTGGAGGGCTGCAATAATTATCCGGTTTTCACAATGCCAATGTTTGATGACCTCAAGAAGATCAAAGGTCGTTTGGGCATCTATGGAGGTAAACGGTTCGTCGAGGACAACTACAGGACTGTTCTGCAACAGTATGCGGGCAAACATGACCCGCCGGAACTGGCCGCCGGAGAGATCGCTTATGGCCCGGGTCTCAAATCCGACCAGCCCTACAGTCGCAAGAGCTTTCTCCGCTTTGGCCCAGAGTTCACGCTTCATGCCGCCGAAAAAGCCGATATCGTGCCAGAGCCCGAGGATTACGGTATCAAGAACCGTAATCGGAAAACTTCTGTCGATTTCCAGATATTGAGGGAGGTAGGCAATTTGTTTGGGCTTCATACCGCCTCGGTCAATACGTCCTCCCAATGGCCTCAAGATGCCCGTAATTCCCTTTAACAGCGTACTTTTTCCTGAACCGTTAGGTCCTACCACTGCGGTCATCGATCCGGCTTCAAAAGCGCCGGATAGGTGGTGTACCGCCGGGTGCCGCTCGTAACCGAGGGTCAGGTTCTTAAGGGTAATTGCTTGCATCTCTAAGACCTTTTAAAGATTGCCCAGGGCCCAGGCCACCAGGAGCCAGAGAATTGCCGTGGCCCCGGTTGCCCAGAACAATCGCCTTCCTATTCCCCAACTCAGTGGGGACGAAAATCGGTTTGTATTCCAATCGGGTTTTTGCTGTTTCGGCCGGATTCCCATTGCATCCTTTAGATGAAAAATGTTATCGTTTGTAAAGTAGTTTTTCCGTGAAAAAAACTAAAGAGGGAATAGTTGTTTTCCCTGTATGCTTATAAAAAAAGATATGATACGCTGTAATTGCCAGATAGTTTTCTGATTGTTAAAATGATATCCAAGCTATCATTATTGATAAATGATGTCAACTAAGAATATCGATAGAACGCTGTCCAAAGAAGAGTTGAGAAAACAGTTCAATAAAATAGGACTGCGATTTACTCCGCAAAGAGAAACGGTCTGGCGGCTCTTTGAACGCAACCCTGCCGGGTTAACCATATCTCGAGCCATTGCCCTTCTTGCCCGGCAACAGATAGGCCAGGCGACCGTCTATCGAACCATCAAAGCGCTTCAGGAAACCGGGTACTTAAAATGGGTACACGACCATACCGGTGAACATCGCTTCGTCGCCACCAGGCCCGGTCACTCTCACATGCTTGTCTGCAGGTTGTGTTCGAAGACTATTGAATGCAGTGATTGCGATCTTTCGGTCTTGGAAAAGCTTATTGCCAAACAGACAGGTTTTGCCGTTGAAGGCCATTATCTCGAATTTTTCGGCCTCTGTTCGAAATGTAGACATTAATTTGTAATAACAAAACTACTAATTACAGGTAGTTGTATAGCTCGAAAAAAATTATCTAAGAATGATAATCTTTATCATTGCAATTCCCTCAGAATCGCGTATCATAGTCTCAATGTAACACAGAAATCAGGGAACATCCTTCATCCAGCGTTGGGGTGCGCCTTTGTAGGCCGTCTTCAGTGCGGTTAGAGCTGCAAAAGCAGATGTACTTTTATGCCGTTGCCGGTGTCTGCTTTTCTTGTTTGCCAAAAGTTCAAGTAAGTCCTTTCATTGTACGTTGCGAGCATCGGCATTGAAAAAAGCGAACCTTTGACAGCGGACGCTCACAGTGAAGGCGGTCTACAGGCACAAGCCGCCGAGGTTTTTTTATGGGTTGAATGTGGCCGGAAAACAACGGCCATACAGATTGGGAATGGAGGATTCTCTTCGTTAATCATCCAAATCATTGTAAGGAGGAAAGTATGCCATCAACATCCGAAAATTTACAGGAAGCCTTTGCCGGTGAAAGCCAAGCCAACCAAAAGTATCGAGCATTTGCTAAAGCTGCAGAGAAAGAAGGGCTTGTCAACATTGCTAAGCTTTTTAAAACCACTGCCGAAGCGGAGCGAATCCATGCAGAGGGGCACTTAAAGGCCCTGGAACATGTGGGATCAACTGTTGAAAATCTGCAGGCGGCAATCGACGGCGAGACTTTTGAATTTACCGAGATGTATCCACCGATGGTGGAAAAAGCTAAGGCAGACGGTCATAAGGCAAAAACAATGTTTACCTTTGCCATTAAAGCCGAAGCAGTTCATGCCAAGCTGTATAAATTGGCCATTGAGGCTGCCAAAGCAGGCAGGGACTTGGATGTGAAGGATTTTTATCTCTGCCCGATTTGTGGACATATAGAATTCGGCAACCCACCGGAAAAGTGTCCGGTCTGCGGCGCCAAACAATCCGCCTACGTCACTGTAGCCTGATTTACGCAAGGAGCATATCGCCAAATGCGGTATGCTCCTTGGCCCATTGTAGCTCTCCCTTTAAAAATGCCAGCAACCGAACAACACAAGCGGGCTTTCCCTTCTTTTTATTGCTTACCCGGATTATGTGTACCTTTGAAAAGCTGTAAATAACAAATCGGAGCAGTTCATTGCTTCCGGCCCCTGCTCTGTGGTCTCTCTCCTGTGGACCACTGCGGACATATAAACCACCCTGGTTTATGATCAATTGCGGACCTCCTGTGCAACCCTTCAGGCCTGATGCTGAAAGCCCTTGGGCTGCCGTGATACGTCGGTTATCGCCGGAATTCGCCTCCTGTGTTGTTGAGAGGTACGGTTAAACCGGATGAGCCTGTTTTTCCAGCAATCGGTATTCTATCAAGTTAATTTTCCGGGTAAAAAAGTAAAATTGTGTGCAGATGATTAAAAACTTGTAGAAATAGAAAAAGGACGTTAGGATTATTGTAGAAATACTGTTTTTGTTAAGGGTATCATCAGCCCGAAAATCCCATGAACATTTTGACGCACAATATGTATTATGCTGTTTTGGCTGTAAAAGATTAAGAAAACAGCAGTCGATTGTTCGACACAATGTTCACCGAAAAGTATCCCGAAAGATGTGTCTTGGGGTACGAGCTGATCCTGCTGCATCCGAAATCATCCATCTGCTTTGTTGCCCCAGTCAATACGCATGACAGCACCACGCGCATCGACCGGCATCTTTACGAGCAGCCGTCTCAGCCCGTGAAAAATCATGACTCGAAATGAGGAGTAATTTTTTGCTATTCTGGGCGATTGTACCTGTTCTTGGCATGGGGAGGTGATGAGAAACGCCGGAAGGAAAGATACGCCCAGTCTACTGGAACGCTGTCATTGAATTCTCAAACGCATAGGAGGTTTAATTATGGCAAGCGAAGAGGGTGGATTATTTAAAAGCGAGGATTGGTGGTCGGTCTGGATCGGCCTCTTTATTTTTCTTCTCTCGCTCGGGGTAATGGCCGGGGTGGATCTCCTCGGCTGGGGATTTAAAGTCAATACCTGGACTGATTTTACCAAGATTGTAAGCCCGATTTCAAAAAATTATGCCGGACTTCCAGGATGGGCGGCCCTGGTGCTGACTTATCTGGCTTTTACCGCCATCTTAGGTGTCGGGGTTAAGGCATTAGGGGGAAATGTTGGCAAATTTATTTACGGTTTTACCATTATCTTCTGGCTGACATTTATCTGTGTCGTCATTGGCGAACAGGCAAACATCGCTGTCAATACTCCAGAGGGAATGAAAAAATTCGGTATCACCTGGTCATTGAAGCTCACCGGCGAGTCAGGTCTCATCGTTGCACTGATCGGCGGGCTCATTATCGGCAATTTTTTCCCGGCCTTTGCCGAGACCCTGAAAGAGGCAACGCGGCCTGAATGGTACATCAAGACGGCAATCGTCATCCTGGGAGCCCTGATCGGAGTGAAGGCAGCCGGTGCTCTCGGTCTGGCCTCGGCCATCATGTTTCGAGGGATGTGTGCAATCATCGAGGCCTATCTGATCTACTGGGCGCTGGTCTATTGGCTGGCACGGAAATACTTTAAGTTCAGCAAAGAATGGGCGGCGCCACTGGCCTCAGGAATCTCAATCTGCGGGGTCTCCGCCGCTATCGCTACCGGCGGCGCCATCAGAGCCCGGCCCATTGTGCCGATTATGGTCTCCTCCCTGGTGGTCATTTTCGCAGTTGTTGAGCTGATATTTCTGCCCTTTGTAGCTCAACACATGCTGTATAAGGAGCCGTTGGTGGCAGGAGCCTGGATGGGGCTGGCGGTGAAGACCGACGGGGCCGCAGTGGCCAGCGGCCAGATCGTGGATGCCTTGATAAGGTCCCAGGCCCTGGCCGCGGACGGCGTCAAATACGAGGCGGACTGGATCATGAATACCGCAACCACCGTCAAAATATTCATTGATATCTTTATCGGTGTCTGGGCCTTTGTCCTGGCCTGGATTTGGTGTGCCTATTTTGAGAATAAACCCGGTGAACGGGTCGGGGCCGAGGAGATCTGGAGGCGATTTCCGAAATTCGTCCTCGGGTATGTCCTGACCTTCTTTATTATGCTCATTGTCGTCATGAATGTTCCGGCTCTTAAATCCGCTGCCGGAGCAGCCACTGGTGAGGCCAATGTCTATCGCTCTTTCTTCTTCGCCTTGACCTTCTTTTCCATAGGTCTGGTGTCCAATTTTAAACGGCTTTGGGAGGAGGGGATCGGCCGGCTGGCCGTGGTATATCTGGTTTCACTCTTCGGCTTTATCATCTGGATCGGCCTGCTGATTTCCTGGCTGTTCTTCCATGGTGTGAAGCCGCCGATTATTTCATGAACGAAAGGAGGACACAATGACGGAAAAACCGAAATTCACCGAAGAACTCTCAAAGATGGCGGAGGAATATGAACCGCTGACCCCTATTGAGAATAAACTCATCGCTGTAAGTTTGATAGCAGGAACGTTTCTTATAGGCCTCCTGCTCTGGGTCAGCTATACCTTTTTCCCTGGCGGACATTAATTTTTCGGCCGCATAACCAACAGGGAACGGGGATGGCCTCGTCCCCTGTTGGCCGATATGAGGAGGCATGAATCTTGGAATATGATGAAATCCGGATAACGACCAGGCGGGAGATAGAAATCTGCCTGCGGGCCATAAAAAAACTTGAGAAACTGCTTATCGCTATGGAAAAAAAACATAGCATCACCAGTATTGAATTTTTACAGAATTTTGATCCGGAGACAGCACAGTCTGGCGAGGAGAAGGTTCGTTGGTATCAAAGCTGCATTGCGCTGCAGCGCTGGAAAGAACGTCTGGCCGAGCATCAGTGGATAATGGAGCTGTAATTTCACGTCGTACAGGCCATATTATTTGCCGGAAAACCCAGCGTCTTCTCTGATGTTGAATCCATTTCTGAGAGACAGTGTCGGACGCCTTAGGTTTGGAAAATTATGGATCCCCCCTCGACCGGGGCATCCAAACCCGCCCGTCGGCCTTTTAGAAAAACGTTTCTTGCGCCGTTTTACACGAGAGGTATCCTGGAAGACCCTCACCTCCATCGAACAGGAGCGGGCAAAAGAGTATGTGAAAAGATTATTTCTTCTCAGATATGGTCTTGCAGATGGTATGCAATAGGCGGTTGAAACGTCTGTTAAGAGCGATTGCGCTCCTCTTTATCTTGGACGGATCAAGAGAGGAAGAATGGGGAAATCAGCGCAGGATAAATCCCAGCACCTTCAGATTGCGGGCCCATGTTTTCCAGGGGCCTGAGAGAAAGGTTGCAGTCATTTGCTGCGGGTCATAGATAACGATGGTGTCCTGGTCGAGATGACACTTTCGATCATAGTTGGTATGGCTCAGACGCAGCCGCCATGTTCCTTTTTCGTTTGGTGTGGCCTGCTCGACATAGGCCGGATGCCCGGTGGGCATTCCCCGCCTGATGTTCATATCCAGGACAAGAACGGAACCGGCCGTCGGGTGCATGGTCGTATTACCGTTTTTACGGGCACAGGAAAACCATTGGACCGGGCTGGTATCTCCCAATCGGCAGGTCATGATGCCGGTACGGCAACGGGCGTAGATAAGGCTCTGGGGTTGACAGCGGCCGTGGATCTGATGGCCTTTTTTAGTCTTAACCGTCGCCGGTTGCAGATTGTAGCACATGCCGCGGTGATTTTCGCTCTCCAGGATCCTTTGGATATCCATGCCGGTGGGCTGCGCTTCCTGTGGTGGAGCAACCTCGGTGACAGCATGGGAAGGGGCCTTCTTTTTTTCCACACCGGGCGGCATGTTGTTCTGTGTTGTGGAACCGGGAGGGAGCAATTGAGCGCAGCCGATGGAAAGGACGATCCAAACGAGGCAGAGGAAGAAGGAGGCCGGGAAAATTCGTTTGGTCATGGGTTGGCCGTATTCCCCTTATCGAGATTTCTCTTCGAGAAAATGCTGCATAGCCGGAGATATCCCCAAAGCCAGGGCAAGCCGGTCCAGCCATTTTCGTTCGGCATCGGTGTCTATGGTAATAGCCAGAGCTGCAACCGAATACATGGTCTGGGCAACCACAGGTTGGTGGATGCCGGCAGTGAGTTGGTCAATGCTCTTGGGGTTTTGCAATTCCTGTAAGAGAACCAGTTTTTCTTCCCGGTTCAATTCATGCTGTCGAAATTTTTCCAGGATCTTCGCCTCTTCTTCACTGTCGATCTGTCCGTCAACGGCCGCAGCGGCTATCATTGCCTGGATCATCCTATGGGCCAATTGCGGACCATCGAACTGAACGGCAGGTGCGTTTGTCCCTTGATCTGCAGCAGGTATGGCCGGGGGAGCTTTTGGTGAAGATGGTTGAAGTGGAGGTGGACAGGCAGGTGCCGGATTCTTTCGCCCCGGCAGTGGTGGCGGAGTCGATGCCGCAGACGACAGGGGCGGCGGAACCGCCTGACCGGATGCGGGCGTGGCGTTTTGATTTTTCAGGATTTCAAAGGCCCCGACACCAAGTCCGATCAAGGTCATGAGACCGCCGCCTGCGCTCAACTGCGAGGCAAGCGAGGAGCCGATGCCGCCCGAACGTGAACCGGAACTCATTGCTCCGGCAAGCATTTTCCCAAGCAATTGTTCAGCGTTGAACATATCCTTCTCCTTTTTACGATTTTCTATCTGCTGCCTGAACCGGTCTGTCCATAGGCCTTATGCAAGAGAAGCCTGTTGGAACGTTTGAGTTCCAAGTCCTGATCGGCAAGGCTGTCGGATCTAAGACAGAATTGAATGGCCTGTTCATAGGAGCCCTGAGCATATTTGGCCTCTCCCATGGCATGATAATACCAACCGTTTCTCGGTTCCAGCCGCAGTGCCCGGCTAAGAAGCATTTCCGCCCGGTTATACTCTTTTTTTCGCATGGCGGCTTGGGCATCGCGATAAAGACTGTAGGCAGGACCCTTTTGGGGTTGTGGCATGGGCGGGAATGCTTTCTGTTCAGGGGGATAGATGTTCGGCTCTTGCGGATAATAAACCCGGCGCTGCGCACATCCGTTGAGAACAAGAGAGAGAAAAAACAGCAGGAGGCAGAGTTGCAATAGTTTATGGATAGTGGTGTTCATTGTATTTTTAAAAAGTGTTATTAGTTAGTTTTGCTTCGGCGCAGGAGCTTCACTATCATAAGGGAGCCGACCGTTAGCCCCGTAATCCCAGTGGATTCTCGGTGGAACAATAAGATCAAGCGGTTGCGGATGCAACATCCGCATGATCCTGCCCCAGATCACCATGGCACCGGAGGCACCGGTCATTCCCGTCGGTTTGTTGTCATCCCGGCCGAGCCAGACGACTGCCAGCTTGTCCCCGGTAAACCCGGCAAACCAGCTGTCACGCAGATCGTCCGAGGTCCCTGTTTTGCCGGCCACCTGATATGATGCGGGAAGATATTCCGAGAGTCGGCTGGCAGTGCCCTCGCTGACAACATGTTGCAAGGCACTGTTTACTAGAAATATCGCCTCGGGTGAAAAACGTTGTTCCACGGACAGACCATATCTTTTAACGACCTTATTGTCTGCGGACAGGACGGAATCGATAGCCCTTTCGGGAACATAAAATCCGCCGGAGGCAAGTGTCTGGTACATTTGGGCCACCTCAAGCGGTGAAGGGGAAGCGGAACCGAGCAGAAAGGAGGGGTAGGGCTTGAAGGTGATCGAAAGCCCCATTGCCTTGGCAGTTTGAACGACCTTGTCCAGCCCCAAAGCCATTCCCAGATGAACGGTTGCAAGATTATAGGAATGGGCAAGAGCCAGATAAAGCGGAACAGAACCGTGTTCCCTCCTATCAAAATTATGCGGACGCCACGCGTGGCCGTTATCGCCGGGAATCGAAACAGCGGTATCTTCCAACGGACTGGTTAAACTGTAGCCGTTGGACAAGGCTGTCAGGTAAATCGCCGCCTTGATCAGCGATCCCATGGAACGTTTGGCATCAAGGGCGCGATTAAAACCTGATTCAAGAGGCTCCTTGCCTCCGGCGATGGCCAAAATCTCTCCGTTTTCCCGGTCGGTTACAACAACTGCACCTTGAATGTTGTGCTGTTTGTGGGCCTTTTCCAGAGCCGCGATGCCTTCCTTTAGCTGTTTTTCCACCTGCCATTGGACCTGAGGATCAAGAGTGGTCATGATCTTCAAACCGTTGGAGGTAAGATCTTTTTCCTTGTAATCCTGTCGCAACTGGCGGCGCACCAGGTCGAGAAAAGCCGGGAACCGGTTGAAACCACTCAAAACCGGCCCCGATTGGATAAGGGGGGCAGAGACGGCCCGGTCGAATTCTTTTTTATCGATCAGGCCGGTAGACAGCATTATGTCCAGGACCACCTTTCGTCTTTCCAGACAGCGTTTCGGGTATCGTCGAGGATCAAAATAGGACGGGCCTTTGACCATGCCGACCAGGACTGCAATTTGATCGGGGGTGAGGTCTTTGATACTGCGACGAAAATAGAACTGGCTGGCCAGGCCGAAACCATGGATGACCCGGTTGCCGTCCTGACCCAGGAAAACCTCATTGGCATAGGCGGTGAGAATCTCATCTTTACTGTAGTGCCGCTCCAGGAGGATGGCCATTAATGCCTCGTTGATCTTCCTGCTCAGCGTTCTGGCCCGGGTCAGGAAAAGATTTTTCACCAATTGCTGGGTCAGTGTACTGCCCCCCTGGACGGTCTCACCGGCCTTAAGATTTGCGAACATCGCCCGGAGGATACCCATGGGCGAGATCCCGAAATGGGAATAAAAATTCTTGTCCTCCACGGCCAAAAGAGTCTTCACCAGGAGTTTGGGCAAATCCGCCCGGGTCAATACTATCCGGTCCTCGTTGTCCTTGGGATGAAAACTGCCGATTCGGGCTGGATCGATCCGTGCCAGACTGATAGGTTTGCGGGTGCCGGTATCATAAAGCCCTTGGATCCTGTCATCGGAAAAAAAGAGGGTGAGCCGCTCTGATTTTTCCAATCCGGAAGGATAATAAAAATCCCGGGTATCAATGGTAAATGTATTGCCGTCTCGGCTGTAACCGCCCGGAGCTGCAACTTTTATCTCTTTTCGATACCCGGCTAGCTGCAGTTCCTTCTCCAGTTTTTCGGGTGTAAAGACAAGAGAGGGGTAGAGTTCGAGCGGACGGGCGTAGATAACAGCAGGAAGCGACCACCGTTTGCCGTCGAATCTGTGCCGGATCTCCGAGTCCAGGTGATAGATGTAGAGGCCCGCCAAGGTAAGCACCAGAAGCGTGAGGCCTATTTTGAAAAACGGAAATTGTCGTTTTTGCTTTTTTTTCGGTGTTTTTCGAGGTTTTTGTTTTTTTTGTGCCATGGCTATTGTCTGTTTTTCGATGGAAGAAGACCGGTCTCTAAGATATCTCCTTCTCGTAAAATCTTCATTAAAATGGCGTCAAGCATTTCATTTTTCTTTACAGTTCTGACGGGGTCTCTGGAGCAGAGTGGTGTATTTTCATTGATTATTTTTCTCCTGGACATACACTTAGAACAAGAGATGTTTGTCTTCCCCTTTTTTAACTAGTTTCCATCCGAAAACTAGGGATTTGGTTCGAGATCGAGGCATGCTCAAATTTTTTACCGCAGGCATATGAGTGATATCGGAGTCTTCGCTTACCTCCGAGGATAAAAAATTTGAGCATAACGGAGATATCGGGACAGATAAGCGGAGACTTCGAATAACAGTTTTCGGACGGGAACATACTAGATCTCATCTTTTTCCTGTAAAGGATAAATACCAGTGCGCAGCATACCGGCAAAAATCACGAGAATCGTCAGGCGATGTCTCCTTGCGGCATTGGCCTTATCCATCGCCCTTGTCCTGTGTCTACGCTGGATTGCTCCTCCCACCAGTGCCTTCATGATTGAGGCACGGGTTGCCAGGCTTCTTGACGGAAACAAAAAAGGCCCCATACGATACCGCTGGATTAACATGAAGTCTGTTTCCCCCTACCTTCCTCTTGCCGTGATTGCCGCCGAAGACCAGAAATTTCCCTTTCATTGGGGATTCGATATGGAATCGATTCACAAGGCGGTGGAAAGCTATGACAGGGGGCACCGCCTGCGGGGCGCCAGTACCATTACCCAGCAGGTGGCCAAAAATCTTTTCCTTTGGCCGGGCCGGAGTTATATCAGAAAGGGGATTGAAGCCTACTTTACCGTATTATTGGAAATTTTCTGGTCGAAGAGGCGCATCCTGGAAGTCTATCTGAATATCGCTCAGTTCGGAGACGGTATTTTCGGGGCAAGGGAGGCATCCGTGATTCTTTTAAAAAAGAGTCCCAGCCGTCTGACCCGAAACGAGGCTGCCCTCTTAGTCGCCGTCCTGCCGAATCCGACCGGATTTAAGGTAACCAGGCCATCTGATTATGTCAATGCCCGACGGAGGTGGATAGAGGAGCAGACCTTTAAGCTGGGAGGGACGGCCTATCTAAAGAATCTGTAGGAGACCGTTGAAATGATGATGAGCATAAGAAAACGAAAAGTCTGTATTTGCCTGCTATCTCTTATTTTCTGGACGGCATTTTGCCAAATTGATAGAGCTGGGTCTGCAGTCTACGGTCCTTTGGATGTCCCCGCCGATGTCTTTTGGGCAAACATCAAAGAATCGCAGAAACTTGCCGATTTTTTTGAAAAAAGATCCAATCCTAATACTGGCCTGTCCTTGAGCTTTTTCGGAGACAACCGGCCCATTGCCCTGTATGGCACCCAGATTTACGATGTTGGATTGCGGCTAATGGCCGACAGCCCCCTGGCAAAGAAAATCATCGAGACATTCATCAAAAACAGCCCTTCACGTGCCACCCGTGACAATCCGCAGACAGTAGAAAAAAAGGGTCGTATCGAAAACGAGGGGATCTTCAGCTGGATCCGGATAGAAGGCTTTGACCAGCCGAAATGGTGGGAATCCTGGGAATGGTCCATCAAGACAGGCGAAAATGCCTGGTTGGGAAAAGGGGCATTGCATTACTACCGTCAAACCCGTGACTCCAGGGGATTGCAGATGGCAAGGGAGAGGGCCGAATTTATCCTGAGACTCCAAGATAAAGACGGCGGGGTTCGGGTCGGTCCAGAAATCCCGAAGAACAATCTCTGGTGGCTGGTGAAATCCACTGAGAACAATGAGAGCGCGCTTAATTTTTTTGATGAGATCTATCTGACTACCCATGATCCCCGTTATAAAGCGGCAGCTGACCGGATCTATCATTGGTTGATGGCAACCATGTATGACCGGAGTCAGCATCTTTTTTTTCAGGGCCAGGTGTACAGTAACGGTCAATGGATTACCAATCGTATGCAGAATTTTGCCACCGATACCACTTCCTGGGCACCCCTTACTCGGATGCTGGAGGATCCCAGCCTGGGCGGGAACCGGCTTGAGCGCCTTGCTGAAATGGAGCGGATGCTTGCGGCAACCGTCGCCTCGACAGGAGTCTTTCAGGATGGCGTTTTGAAGGGGATGAGTTATTCGCCGCTTTCCGGAAAGGATTTGGTAATCTCCATTGAATGGTCGGCCCAGTTTGCCTTACGATATCTGCTCGTATCCGTTGAATATCAGGCAGAAGGGAGTTTGGACAAGGCCGTAGAGTACTATAGGAAATATATAGGTCTCATCACCCAGCTCCAGGGATATGTCCAGAACAGAGACGGGCAGTGGACCGCTCCTTATGCCGTCTATCCCGACGGCAGGATCGCTGCGGGTGAACCGATGTGGGATGAATGGACCCGCACACCCGCAGCCTATGCCTCTGTTGCTTCGCACCTTTATCTGGGCTTTGCCCTCAGACGGTTCGATCCGTTGCTGGATAGGAATATCTGAGAGGATGAGATATTTTTGCAGAGCATCTTGGATTTGTTCTCTATTTTGAGGTCGTTGATGAGGAAAACATTTACGTCTTTTTTGCTGGTACTCGTTGTAATGATATGGATTCTTCCTCCTTGCTTTGGTGGACAGGATGATCGGAAATCCGAAAAGCTTCCACTCTGGGAATATGGGGTAGTTGGACTGGCATCCCGGCTCCCGTATTACCCGGGATCGAAGGCCTACCTTAACTATGTACTGCCCCTGCCATACCTGATCTATAGAGGAAAAATCATCAAGGCAAGTGACAATGAATTGCGGGGGATTTTCTGGCGCACCAACAAGTTTGAGACAGACGTCTCATTTTCATGGAACCCTCCTGTCTCCAGTAACCATACGGCAAGGGAAGGAATGCCTGATCTGGATACGATTGTCGAGATGGGTCCTGCGTTGCGGTACTATTTTTATACATACAATGAAGGAAATTCCTGCTACCTCCAAGCCGACCTGCGCATGGCCGTCTCAGTTGGGTTCGATGGTGGAATTAACACGGGGCGGGAAGGGTATGCTTCTGAATTGGCACTGGTCTATAAGAACTCACGAACCCTTGCCAGATTCCACAGCTTTTATAATCACACGTTGATCTGATGTATTTCACGGACACTACCGGGTCTGTCTAGGTGGTCGGATTCCTTCATGCAAATCGATATGAGAAGAATGGCTCCGCACACCCGCCTGTTACTTACCTCCTTAGGCCATAAGCTCTGCGCTCAAACGGTTACCCTCGCGTTGAAGAGCGAAATCTAAATCTCTTTTTGCTTGAAATTCTTATCAGACAATTACATTCACCTCTATTTCTTGGGAAGAAGCAGTTTGGTGCATCATTTTTTTCCCATCATGGGGTGAAGGTTGTTTGCTGGGCCTTTGATATACTAACCCACCAGGATTAGAGGATAAGGGCGTTCCAAGTACCTCCTAATAGGTAATACTTGAGATCTGATAATCAGCTCTGTAATCGCTTTTTCCTGTTCAGCCAATGTGGAGCGTGATAATTGGGTTCTGTCTAGAATAGTTTCCATCCGAAAACGGCGCTTTCCCCCTAACTCGTTGTTGCGTTGCCAAATTTAATCCTCGGAATATTAAGTATATGCCTCCGGTTAAATTTGCCACCGCGCCAGGATTTAGAAGAAAATCCCTCGTTTCAGGATGGAAACTAGAATAGGGAAAAATCAAACAATCTTACCATTTGGACCCAATAACCATGCATCTGCGAAGATGGTCATATCACTGTGAATCTCAATGAAAATAAAGCGAAAAATGCTTATTACATTCAATATGAGGTTGCTGCCAATTAAAGTCCATTGCGAGAAATGGAGGAATTGATTACGTATCTAGCCTGTTATGAAAAAGGAACAAAAAATGTCGGAGAATTTACTCTCTCATCCTCGATTCACTGTCAAGCAAGAAATTTTTCAGAGCAATTTTATTTTAGGTTTGGTTATTGTTACAATTTTTGGCTGTTTTCTTGCAACCGTCCTCTATTCTTCAGAAATTTCCAAAGCACGTGCCGTCCTGAACCAAACAAACCATGCCGTCGTTCTTTTTATTGAAGGATACTTTACCAACATTGCGGACACAATTTCAGTGCTTGATGAGAACGTGGAAATCAGAAGTGCAATGGGACTTGGAGAACGGACTCATCAACACATTCTGGCCGAGTACATGTCCATCCTCAAAGCCAACAGGAATCTCAAGTATGTCTATTCAGGGTACAAAAATGGCTTATTATTGATTAACAATTACGCTCCTCCGGCTGGTTATGATCCTACGTCCCGTCCTTGGTACCGGGCCGCAATGTCTGTAAAACCAAACATATCAATCGGACTCCCTTATCAAGATATTAAAACAAAAACTTGGTTGATATCCACCAGCAAAGCGTTGAAACAAACTAACGGATCGTATAGTGGCGTAGTAGCCATTGATTGTTCATTAACTCAGGTTGTCCACCTGATAAAACAACAAGATGAATACCGGACAGAATTCAGTTTTGTCATGGATAGATCAGGTAAAATAATCATGTATCCGGATCGGACCGTTCTGGGGAAATCACTTAAAACAATACATGGTCTCCTCGAATCTGATAGCCTTGGTGACTTTACCTACGACATAAACAACGAAAAATATCTTGCTCGCAGCAGGCATATTGATTTGACAGGTTGGACGGTTGTGACAGTGGTGAAAAGGAAGGAAATTCTTCGTCCTATTTTATTGCAAGTCTTTCTTCTTTTCTGCCTCACAGGAGTCATAGCTATTTTGCTTGGCTTTATTCAAAGTGCCATTTTAAGCAGACGCCTATCCCGACCGATCCTTGAGCTCGAAAAAAAAATCAAGGCAACCTTCTCCGAAGACCCCCTGGAAGATGACAGTTACATATATCCAAACAACGAGATCGGCACTATTGCTAAAGAAATAGGTCAGTTAACCAAAAATGAATTCATAGCTAAACAACAGGCGCTGCAAGAGAATGAAGTAAAATATCGCCTGCTTATCCATCATGCGGTTTCCGCAGTTGCCATTTATAAAATCTTAAGAGACGGAAATCATCAACCGGTGGACTACATTTTCCTAAGCGCAAATCCTGCCTTTGAAGCCTCTATTGGATTACGGAGTGCCGATATTCTCAACCGCAGAGTCTCCGAAGTTATACCAGACATGAAGAAGCCGCCATTCTACGATATGTACGCTGAAGTGATCAGAAGCGGCAAACCAATCAGTTTTGAGAAGTATTCGGAATCGTTTGGCAGGTACTACTTTATGAACGCCTTCCAAATGGATGCAGAGTGCTTTGTCACCATATTCCTCGATGTCACAGATCTAAAGAAGGCTGAAGATAAGGTGAAGGAGAGCGAAAATATCTACAAGACAATTCTCATGGCCTCTCCTGACGATATAACCATCGCTGATCTTTCAGGTCGTATTCTTATGGTATCCAAGGCGGCAAATAGAATATTTGGGTATCCCTACGGAGAAGGCCCAGGCATGTCGGTTATGGATTTCATTGTCCCCGAGGATCATGAAAGAGCACGGGCCAATATCATAAAAATGATCAATGAAAATTATCCCGGTCCCAATGAGTATCGCGGTCTCCGAAAAGACGGGTCCCGCTTCGATATTGAGGTGAACAACGCATTGATTCGTGATGAGGCAGGAAATCCCATTCGGATGGTTTTAATAGTCAGGGATATTACAAATCGCAAAAGAGCTGAACAACGAATCAAGGAATTGGTTCATCAACTTGAAATAGAAAGAGACCTTGCCCAAAAACATTCATTGACTGATAGCCTTACTGGTCTGTTCAACCGCAGGTTTTTTGACAATGCCCTGCAAACTGAATTTTCAAGATATAAAAGATCCGGCTCACAACTGTCTTTAATCATGCTTGATGTGGATCATTTTAAAAAATATAACGACTATTATGGCCATCTCAATGGAGATAAGTGCTTGCAAAAAATTGCCGAAGCTCTCAAAACCAAGGTCAAACGTGGAACCGATATCGTTGCTCGTTATGGAGGGGAAGAATTTGTGGTCATTCTTCCGGACACAAATCTTCAAGGTGCGACAATATTGGCAGATCGTCTCCGTCAATTTGTATCCAAACTTGGCATTCCCCACGCAGAATCGGATGTCTCCAATTTTGTCACAATAAGCCTGGGGATTGCTGCAACAGGAGAACATTCATTCACAGACGGAACTCAGCTAGTTGCCCTTGCGGATAAAGCATTGTACTATGCAAAAGAAAATGGGCGCAATCGATTTGAGAGCCTATAAATATTTACAACTAATTAATTTCATTTACATAAAAAAATTGGGCGGCGTTTCAGATTATAAGCAGAGAGGAGTGTGTGGAGTATGGGACGTCCCTTTCTCTCCACCAGTTGTTACCAATACTCCCCTGGTGCCAAGGGGTTGGGGTGTTTCCATATAACCTCTACTACCAATACAATAAGAGCCAACGGAAGGTTTGACCTCTTTTTGTCGCAAAAGCCCATAAGTCAGCCAAACCATATGTGTTTTCATTTCAGATATGATTCTTTCCTTTTTGGGGAACTATTGAATATCTCACCCGCGTCGTTTATCAGCCAAATTGTTCCATCCGGAGAAACAGCTATATTGTCCGCGCATCCATTTATCTTGCTCCAGTTTCCATTGGTATAATGGAAAATATTTCTTCCTCCCGGACAGGAGGTATTTCCCGTTACCCATAAATCGGAATCTGAAAGAGGTGCTATTTCCAAAGCTAATCCTTTAAGTTTCGTCCAATTCCCTCGAGCATATCTGAAGGTTTCACCGTCCTTGTTGGCAACCCAAGGCGTTCCCTGGGGTGATACGGATATTGAGATTCCGCACCCGTCCATTTTTGTCCAACCATACGGTTCGACAAAGCGGTAAATACTATTCCCGCTGCCGCAGGAGTCGGTACCGATCATATAGATGCTGCCGTCCGCCCCGGATGCAATATCACTGGCCGAACCCGGCATCTTCTGCCACCCACCGTAAACATAACGAAAAATGCTGTTCTCACTATCAACAACCCAAACCGAATTATGGGGGCCCGCAGCAATAGCCACACCGCCTCCCGATAGTTGAGCCCAGCCGCCTCCTGTCCAGCGATAAATTGCGTAGCCGCCCGGCACAGTTTTTGTGCCGATGATATATACGGTTCCTTCAGGACTGATAGCAATATCCTTTGCCGCTCCGGGGAGTCTCTCCCAGACAAAAACGGATGCACTTACAACAAGATGCTTCTGATCCAAGAGTTTATCTGCTTTTTTCTGTTCCCGCGCTGCCTGTTTGTAATTTCCAGGCTCTGCAGAGGCGGCTGCCAATGTATCATGATACATTGGCTTTTGAATTTTATTGGGCTTTTTCGCTTTTTGCGCCAGCGCCTGATTTCCCGACCGGTGATTGAGATCTTTTGTTGTGGCAAGCAGCGAGGCCTTATTGTTGTAGGCATCGGCATAAGCAGGGTTCAAGCTCAAGGCCTTGTCGAAATCCCGGATGGCTTTATTGTAAAGTTTTTTCTTCAGATATGCATTTCCCCGGTTATTGTAGGTAGCAACATGTTCAGGGTCCAAACCTATGGCCTTGTCGAAATCCTGGATGGCTTTGTCGTAGAGCTTTATATGCGCATAGGCAAACCCACGGTTATTGTAGGCAAGGGCATCATCAGGGTCCAAGCTGATGGTTTTGTCGAAATCCCGGATGGCTTTGTCGTAGAGCTTTATCTGCACATAGGCAACCCCCCGGCCATTTGTAGGCAGGGGCATATTCAGGATTCAAGCTGATGGCCTTGTCAAAATCCTGGATGGCTTTGTTGTAGAGTCTTTTGTCATTATATGCATTCCCCCGGTTATTATAGATTATACTTTGATTTCTGTTTCCCAGGGCTCCTGTGTCGATACATTGCGTGTATAATTGGATTACTTGGTTGATGTTGCCATGATTTTCCTCTAGGTTTTGAGCATCATAGCAGACTTTCGGTACGCTACCGAAAGAAGGCACAGTCATGGACAAAAAAAATAAGAAAAACGCAACATGCTTCATGTCAACTCCTTTAAGATGATAGGTGATAAGTAGTTGCTTTCTAAGATGGCCCTAAAAATGACTTCTTGTATAATGGGTGCGCCCTTAATATTTCAACTTCGCCAAGTTCCAGCCCTTCCGTTTCATCATACTCGGCTCCAGGGAAACAGACAGGCGGTCCTCCAGGATGAACTTGATCTCGAAAAGGTAGTGAGAGTTTTTAATCTTAAACACATTAATGGAGTTCCGTCAATATAGAGAGGGGAGTATGGGATGTCCATTTATCCCGTAATAACCAAAACCTACTAATACATCCCGACATTTTCTCACTAACACGGATTTCTCATCAGCCCAGGCAGCGTCAGGTTCGAAGTTTTTGGCAATGGACTATAATAAACTATGTTCATTACCAAAACACTGAAGAAAATGGCGCTGCCTGGGCTGTACCCCGAGGGCATTTCTTTCAGGGCATCTTTGGTGAACACTGTGGAAATTTGATAACGTTCCTGTTTCTGTAAAATGTCTTGCTCTTCCTGCCGTGGAGACAAATTGACACAGTGTTCATGAGAAATCCGGGCTGATAGCCGTAGTGTTGTGCCCAGCGCTCTAATGTCTAATTTTTCAACAGCATCGGCCCTTGAATACATGAAGATCCCGTCATATATCTATTATAAACGCAATTACATCTCCCGCCGTGCTTCTCAATAAGCTCGAAAAAACACCACGGCTATTCAGTCCGGATCGGGAAAATTTCCGGTGGAATCGCAGTCTTTCACAAGAGAGCAATCCAATGAAGAAGATATACCTCGACCCCCAATACACATTTTCTCCAAAGAGGGCTCCATCACGTTGTGAAAAACGCAATGGACAAGACCGCAGGACAAGAGTGTTTGATGGCTACACCTATATTTCACCAGTTGGCTGGAACCGCCGACGTCAACACGCCAGGCGGAACAATGATGCAGATCCCTGTTGCAGCTCGAGATTATGACGTTTTTTGATCTCATGTTTTTGGAGTGTGAGCAAAAATCAGGCTTGTCAAATGGGCATTGAGGGTCAATGAGAAATGCCCTCTTGTCCAGCCATTCCACACCTAATATGAGCCAAAGGAAGATTTGCTTTCTCCTGTGATCCCTTATCTACAAGGAGGTCCCGTCATCCGCACCCCTGAATTGGCTTTGTTATGCCTTTATAATGTTCCTTTCCTGAAAGACTTATTTTGCTACAAACATTGCGTTTAATGCAGCTGGAAAGCCTGCGTAAACCGCCATTTGTATTATCACCTCGACTATTTCCTCTGGTGTTCAACTCGCATTTAGCGCCCCATTTATATGAACATTTAACTGTGGACGGCATAAGAAGATAATTTAAAAAGGAAAGTGAACAAGGAGAGTGGTTAAAGGTCCGGCATAGCATAGCAGAGGGGGCTCAGGATGGATATTCAAAAAACTTGTCTGGCCATAATTAGGGTATTACGAATAATAATTCAGATAACTTCCGGTTCAAATGGAAAAAAATGGGGGTTATCATGATAAAAACACATCTGTAATTTTATAATCCCTTTACCTGGATTCCGAGATCATGGTAATAATTAATAACGTGGTGTGATGTGTGAGAGTAGTCGCGGTTGGATCACATTTTCATAAACCACAAACACACTAAGCTCTTATCGATGGAGGCGTTATGTTCGACGGACTATTTGAGCCATTACATCTTATGGTGATACTTGGTATCGTTTTAATTATTTTTGGCCCGGGGAAACTCCCCGAATTTGGAAGAGCGCTTGGTAAAGGTATAAGTGATTTTAAAAAAGGAATGGCAGGTGAAGAAGAATCTAAAAAGGTTACAGAGACACCAAAATTAGAATCGTAATTTTCTATAAAATCAATTTTGGGAACTCTGCACAAATCCACGAAATGTTCCGGAAGTTCGATTAACTTATAGATACAGGCATATGATCACTGTTTAATCCATCACCTTCCAATTTGATTTAGAAAATCACGTATCCGGATATGTAATTGAGTTGTCTTCATTTGACACCCTGTTTCGGGAAGCCAAGAACAACCTGTTGCATCGCCACACCCCAGGGAGGACGCGATGCGCATGCGCTTAAAATTGCTTGTTCTAGCCACCACGGTCACCCTTTTTGCTGTGGTTCTTGCGGCGCTCGAGATGCATACATCATGGCTGCAGGCGCACCTGCTGGCCCGGGTTGCCCGGGACATGCGGTTTGAGACAGCGAGCGGCCCGAGCCCACAGGTGGTTTTCCCGCATTTCGGGCCCTATGATGAGCGCCTGGGCTATACGCGCATTCAGAAATTCACACAGCGGTTGCAGGGTCTAGGCTACGAAGTCTCTGCGCAGGCGAGAATGTCCGAGCCGATGCTGGCGATGATCCGGAAAGGTCTGTATCCGGCATGGTGGGAGAAGGAACGTGCCGGTTTGCAGCTGCTCGACTCGACCGGGACGGTTGAATACGCCGCCAGGTACCCGAAACGGACCTATCGCGACTTCGCCGATGTGCCTTCGGTGCTGGTGCGCAGCCTGTTGTTCATCGAGGACCGAGACCTGCTCGAGACCACCCACCCGATGCACAATCCCGCGGTCGACTGGACGCGTTTCGGCCGCGCGGTGTTCGACCAGGGACTCCACCTGGTGTTGCGCCACCATCGCACTCCAGGAGGCAGCACCTTGGCGACACAGATCGAGAAATTCCGCCACTCTCCGGGAGGACTCACCACTGACGGTGTCGAGAAGCTGCGACAGATGGCCTCTGCCTCGGTGCGAGCCTATCTCGGCGGACTCGATACCGGGGCGATGCGGCATCGCATCGTCGTGCAATACCTCAACTCAGTCCCGTTGTCCGCCATGCGCGGTTACGGCGAGGTTGATGGTATCGGCGATGGACTTTGGGTCTGGTACGGCCGCAGTTTCGGGCAGGTCAATACGCTGCTGCGCAGCATCGGGACCACTACCGTTTCGGCCCGACAGGCCCTGGCCTACAAACAGGCCCTGTCGTTGATGCTGGCCCAGCGCTCGCCATCGTACTTCCTCCTCGAACATCAACGCGCCCTGGAGAAACTCACCGACGTCTATCTCCGGCTGCTGGCCCATGCCGGAGTGATCTCCCCTTCAGTTCGCGACGCGGCACTTGCGCATCCTCTGCAACTGCGCAAAGCGATGCCGCCGCGGCCGGCGGTGACCTTCGTGCAGCGCAAGGCATCGACGTCGTCACGCGTGCGGCTGGCTGAGCTGCTGGCCGAGCCGCGATTGTACGTGCTGGATCGCCTCGACCTGCGTGTCCGCACGACCTTGATCGACACCGCGCAGCGTGAGGTCACACAGGCGCTGCTTCGCGCGCGTGACGCCGCCGGCGCCAGGAAGGAGGGCCTGTATGGCTATAACATGCTGCGTAACACAGAGGATCCGTCTCACATCCAGTTCAGCTTCACCCTGTACGAGACTTGCTGCGGTGCCAATCTACTACGAGTGCAGACCGACAGCGCCAACATACCGTTCGACGTCAACCAGGGTGCGCGTCTAAACCTCGGCTCCACTGCGAAGCTGCGAACCTTAGTAACGTATCTGCAGATCATCGCCGACCTGCATGATCGCTATGCCTCGATGAGCCGCGGGCAGCTGCAACGCGTGCCGCGTGATCCGGAGGATGTGCTGGCCCATTGGGCGCTAGAATATCTGTCAAACGCTCAGGACCGCGGCCTGCCGGCGATGCTCAAGGCGGCGATGCAGCGTAAGTACTCGGCGAATCCTGCGCAATCCTTCTTCACAGGTGGTTCATGGCAGCGTTTCAGCAATTTCGAGCCTGAGGACGACCATCTTATCCTTAGTGTGGCGGACGCGTTCGAGCATTCCGTGAATCTGGTGTTCGTGCGGCTGATGCGCGACATTGTCCACCACGAAATGTATGAGATCGCTGGCTCCACCGCGAGCATTCTGGCCAACCCGGCATTGCGGCACATGTATCTCGAGCGCTTCGCGCAACGCGAGGGCGGCGTGTTTGTGACCCGCTTCTACCGGCAGTACTCCGGGCATACCCCGCAGCAGATCGTCGATCTGCTCACCAAGGAGGTTCGACCGTTGCCGAAGCGCATGGCGGTGGTGTTGCTCGGAGTCGACCCCCAGGCCGGCCTGGCGGCGTTCACCGAGGCGATGCGCCGTGCCATGCCCGAGGCATCGCTTCCAGACAACGCATTGCGTCGCCTGTACGACACCACGGTACGCGAGCATCTCTCCCTGTCCGACCAGGGCTACGTGGCGGGCATCCACCCTCTCGAATTGTGGGTCGCCGCGTATCTTCAAGCCCACCCGGAAGCAACGCTGCAGCAGACCCTGACGGCTAGCCACCAGGCGCGCCTTGACGTGTACCACTGGCTGTTTAAGACGCATCACGCCAACCGCCAGGACCTGCGCATCCGCAGGATGGTCGAGCTCGAGGCGTATCTGAGCATTGCCAAGATGTGGCGGGTGCTTGGCTATCCGTTCGCCTCGATTACGCCGTCATACGGCAGCGCAGTAGGCGCTGCCGGTGACCGGCCTGCTGCGCTGGCCGAGCTGATGGGCATCATAGTCAACAATGGCCTTCGGCTGCCAACGCGGCAGATCACGGCACTGACTTTCGGGGCTGGCACCCCGTATGAGACCCGCCTCGTTGCTGGACCCTCGAAGCCCGAACGGCTATTGCCGGAGGCGATCTGTCAGGTGGTGCGTGAGGCCCTGGTGGGCGTGGTGCAGACCGGCACCGGTGTGCGTGTCAGGGGGGCCTTCGGAACGCTTGCCCTTGGTGGCAAGACCGGCACTGGGGACCAGCGCTTCCAGGTGTATTCGCCCCGCGGCCACTTGCTGCAGTCGCGCCGGATCAACCGAACCGCCACCTTCGTGTTCTTCATCGGTACGCGCTGGTTTGGTGTCATTTCCGCTTATGCGCACGAACCCTACGCCGCGACCTATCACTATACAAGCGCTATGACCGTGCAGCTGCTAAAGGATCTGAGCGTGCAGCTGCAGCCGTTGTTTCTCTCCTCCTTTTATGATAAAGAGGGCACTACTGCAATAATCTGCAAAACAGAGGCAGGATCGCATCTTAATTATTAACTGTTCGAGTATGCCGGCTGTCGGCCCAGGCCTGGCTCCCCTCTGTAAGACCCCGGAAGAAATGCAGCGCGTTTTTCCCGAGGGTCACGGTACGGTAGCCGCCCTCTTGGATCACCAAGGTGGGGAGCCCCAGAAGACCTATCAATTTCCCGTTTGCGGCAAAATTTTTGGCCGTGAGCATCCAGGTGCCGGTGGGATCGCGTTTAGCCGTATCCAGACCGAGGCCTACTACGAGAAATTGGGGGCGAAATTCTTCAACTCTTCGCAAGGCTTGCACAAGGGCCTTTTTATAAATTTCGCCATCCACCATTTCCGGCAGCGGAATATTGAGGTTGAATCCTTCCCCTCCATCTTCTCCGTGCTCCTCTTCGAAGCCGGAAAAATATGGGTAGGCGAAGCTTGGATGGCCATGAATGGAAATGGTGAGCACATCGCTACGGTTGTAAAAAATATCCTGGGCTCCGTTTCCGTGGTGATAGTCAATGTCAAGAATCGCGACCTTGCCATAGGTGCTCAGATAATGGGCAGCAACGGCGCTGTTGTTAAAATAGCAGAACCCCCCGAATGAACTCCGTTCTGCATGGTGTCCTGGCGGCCGGATCAGGGCGTAGGCAACACGTTTGCCACTTAGAATTTCACCGGTGGCAGTGAGAGCACAGTCCACGGCCCGGCGGACAGCCGGGTAGGCGTTTGCGTTGATAGGGGTGAAGGTATCGATGCAGTAATATCCCGAGAGCACCGAGGGCTCTTTCGGGGGCCGGGTTTTATTGCGAATGGGGAAGATATAGGGATAGAGGGATTTTCCGGTCGAAACCTGGTCACAAGCCTTTTTGAGGTAAGAGACGAAGTCCAAATGGTGCACTGCCAAAATATGCTTGTCCGGAAACGTCCTGGGCTCCAGAATAGAAAACAAGCCGCTGGGTTCCAGAGTTTGAAGAATACTTTTCACCCGTACAGGTGACTCCACGTATCCACGTTCCTGGACATGATGGATCTCATGCTTGTCGTTGACAACCAAGGCAATCTGCTCGAAGGATCGCCCATGAACTGTTTCGGAGACCGCCTGGGGTTTGAGGTACCGGAAATCCCGCAAACGAACCGGATCGTCTTGAAAGCTTGTCACCACTTTTTCAACATAATCCGCAGGGCAGTACTCCGCATATTTTCTTTCAAGTACGGCCCGTACCACCTTCCGGGTAAACTCTTTGTGAAGGGGAATGCCGCTGCCAAGGCCGTCGTAGACGAGTACGGCATGCAAGTATCATCCGGGGTGACGGGAGACTCGTAAGCTGTACCCACGATGGGGCGGGCACCGTAACTTTCATAGAAACGGAGCCTGGCGCGGTTCTGCTTAATCTCGGAGGGGTACGGGCAGTCGTTTTCGTCGTCAGGCAGGCATTCCATGAAAAGTCCCTTCGACTTGAGGGCATTTGATTCAGCCCGCACCCGGTCGTAAAGGGCGCTGCCGATGCCGGCCCCCATCCGTTTCGTGGAGGCGGCGATCCAGTCGAGGTAGGTAAATCTGATAACCGGCTCATGCAGGAGCATGGCAAATCCCCGGACGTTTCCCTTGATGCTTTCGGCTACGAACAGGATGGCGCGAAATCGTTGTTTGAATGGATTTCGAAGCTTTTCCCCCAAAAGGGAAATCTCTTCCTCGGATATCGCCGAAAACCGGCTTCGAAGTATTTCCTGGACCTGCACAAGGGTTTCCTTGTTCAGAGGAAGGGAATCGTCATATATGCGGCGAATTCGGAGCATTATTTTTCTCCAAAATAAACAAAACAGACATTGAGCGGTGGAACATAGACTAAATTATTAATATAATAAACCATCATCCTTGTTGCCCTCGGTAACGTTCCTTTAAAATACCTTATTGTTATTTGATTAAGCAGAGTCCTGTTCTCTGCAAGGTATTTTTCCACTCCTGGCGTCACATCCTCTCCACATTATTTCTCTTTAATAGACCTATCTCATCGGTTGCTTTACCGCCTTTTTGTGGAAATTGCCTAACATATTTTGCCTGAAAGAGATTCGCCTATTGGGTCTCCTGAATCTTTAAACCTTACGTGCATGTCATTGAGGCTCGCTGCAAACGATACCCAATGGTGCCAGCTTTTGGGATATTTATATGCTTTTTAGAAGCAATACAATAAGAGCCAAGGAAAGATTTGACCTCATGACCCTTTGACGTCACCACAGCCCATGAGTCAGCCTGACCCCATGTGTTTTCATTTCACATATGATTGTTTCCCCTTTGGGGAACCGTTGAATATCTCACCTGCGTCGTTTATCAGCCAGATTGTTCCATCTGGAGCAAGAGCAATATTGTCTGCGCATCCATTTATTTTGCTCCAGTTTCCATTGACATAATGGAAAATATTTCTTCCTTCCGGACAAGAGGTATCCCCAGTTACCCAGATATCGGAATCCGAACGAGGTGCTATTTCCAAAGCTAATCCACTAATTTTCGACCAATTCCCCCGAGCATATCTGAAGATCTCACCGTCTTTATTGGAAACCCAGGGCGTTCCCTGGGATGATACGGATATTGAGATTCCGCATCCGTCCATTTTCGTCCAACCATACGGTTCAACAAAGCGGTAAATACTATTCCCGCTGTCGCAGGAGTCAGTACCGATCATATAGACGCTGCCGTCCGCCCCGGCTGCAATATCATTGGCCGAACCCGGCATCTTCTGCCACCCGCCGTAAACATAACGAAAAATGTTGTTATCACTATCAACGACCCAAAGCGAATTATGGGGGCCCGCAGCAATAGCCACACCGCCTCCCGTTAGTTGGGTCCAGCCGCCTCCAGTCCAGCGATAAATTGCGTAGCCGCCCGGCT
The DNA here is from genome assembly GCA_046704745.1 of Desulfocapsaceae bacterium. Classification (GTDB taxonomy): domain Bacteria; phylum Desulfobacterota; class Desulfobulbia; order Desulfobulbales; family Desulfocapsaceae; genus CAWGGS01. The sequence continues at coordinate 111,764 of JBJKRL010000063.1, forward strand.
CAGTATTTGTGCCGATGATATATACGGCCCCTTCGGGACTGATAGCAATATCCTTTGCCGCTCCGGGAAGTCTTTTCCAGGCAAAAGCGGATGCACCCAGAACATGATGCTGTTGAGCCAAGGGTTTATTTTCTTTTTTCTGTTGCCGCGCTGCCTGTTTGTTCTTACCAGGCTCTGCAGAGGCGGTTGCCAATGTGTCATGATACATTGGCTTTTGGACTTTGTTGGGCTTATTCGCTTTTTGCACCAGTGCCTGATTTCCCGACCGGGATTTGAGACCCTTTGTTGTGGCAAGCAGCGAGACCTTGTTATTGTAGGCATCGGCATAATCCGGGTTCAGGCTCAATGCCTTATCGAAATCCCGGATGGCTTTGTCGTAGAGCTTTTTGCCCTTATAGGCAAGCCCCCGGCCATTGTAGGCAGCGACATATTGAGGATACAAACTGATGGCCTTGTCAAAATCCCGGATGGCTTTATTGTAAAGTTTTTTCTTCAGATATGCATTTCCCCGGTTATTGTAGGTAGCAACATGTTCAGGGTCCAAGCCTATGGCCTTGTCGAAATCCTGGAGAGCCTTGTCGTAGAGTTTTATCTGCACATAGGCAAACCCCCGGTTATTGTAGGCAAGGGCATCATCAGGGTTCAAGCTGATGGTCTTGCTGAAATCCTGGATGGCTTCGTCGTAGAGCTTTTCGTGCACATATACAACCCCCCGGCCGTTGTAGGCAGGGGCATATTCAGGATTCAAGCTGATGGCCTTGTCAAAGTCCTGGATGGCTTTGCTGTAGAGTCCTTTGTTGCTATATGCATTCCCCCGGTTATTGTAGACTATGCTTTGATTTCTGTTTCCAAGGGCTCCTGTATCGATACATTGCGTGTATAATTGGATTATTCGGTTGATGTTGCCATTCTTTGCCTCTATGTTTTGAGCATCATTGCAGACTTGCGGTACGCTGCCAAAAGAAGGCACAGTCACGGACAAAAACAATAAGAACAGCACAATATGCTTCATGACAACTCCTGAAAAGTAGTTGTTTTTTAAAATGGCCCTAAAAAATGACTTCATGCAATGAATTTTAAACACATTAATGGAGCTCCGTCAATATAGAGGAAAAAGGGGCCGGATCTCTTCCATTGAAATCCGAGGTCAGTTCTGACCCATGGCTCTCAAATGCGTTCAGGAACACATGGGTGTATTGCCGTCGACCTGCGCAAATACATGGATTGAACCATCTGCCGCACCAATATCCATATCTGTTTTCTTCCTTTTGAACCAAACTTGAGGTTATTTGAACCATCCTTGTTGGAATTGCTTCTGGCGTTTCCTTGTATTGGTTGCAAACAACACATTTCTGGGCCAAAGGGTATTGATAATTCAAATCGGTAGGTTGGGAAAGGACCTGATGAACGCCGGATTCCTTAGCGGCTAAGTGGGAACGGCCACGATGCTCGGGGAATTCTCCCACGAATTGGCAATTACAGTCTTTCCCACTAAAAGTTAACACCTTGTGCAGCGAAAAATTGTGTAAGGTTTTTTTTGTTATAGCATCGCGGCAGCACAAAAGGGCTACCGAACAAATTTCCCGACTGGCGTAAATTGTTATGAGCCACACTAATACATTGGATTTCCATTTTTCGTTTCTTTTGGAATCTCTTGTATTGCGTCCCAGTGCTCAATAATTTTTCCATTTGTGTCAAATCGGAAGAAATCCATGGTTACATATTCTTCATTACCTGGCCATGTTTGGTGAGTATGAAGTGCAACTAAATCACCCTCGGCAACTGCTCGAACAAATTCAATTTCCTTTTCAGGGTAATCTCGGTCCATCTCTTCAAAATAGTCTATGAACGCCTGCTTGCCATCACCAACTAGTGGATTATGTTGACGGTATACCTCACCTACAAAGAGTTCTACTGCTTTTCGTGGATTTCCAAAGTACGCCGTTTTATAGAAGGCAATTGCATTACTTTTGTTTACATCTGGATCATTCTTCATAAATCTCCCTCGAAGATTGAAAGTAGTAAGTACGAGCATCACATAACGGCCGCGTTGATTCCATTGGTGGGTGCCGTTGGACCAGAAATATCCTGGTCTATCACGGATGTATCTTCTCGTGTTTTGCCAGCATTTGCACGAATTGTGCAATTTTCTTTGCCCGGGTTTCAGCAGTTTTTGCTGTTTGAATCCTGAACAGAACAGCATATCTATTGCGGCTGTCGAGTGTTTCGAAGAACTTCTTGGCCTGTGGGTTGCCATCTAAGGCTGCCTGAAGATCTCCTGGCACAGATGATTTACTGGCTGAGTCGTATGCAGCATCCCAGCGCCCGTCAAGCTTGGCGCGTTCTATTTCTTTGAGTCCGGCAGGGTTCATTCTTCCTGCTTTGATGAGAGCAAGCGCCTTTTCTTTGTTGATTTTTGACCAAACGCTCTTCGCCGAGCGTGGGGTGACCTTTTGCAGCCAGTACTGATCGCTGTGCGCCTTTTTTTGGCCGTCTATCCAACCGAAGCAGAGCGCCACCTCAATAGCCTCATCGTATGAAATTGACTGCACGGCAGCATTCTTTTTCGCTACCTGCATCCATACACCGGATGACGTGCTGTGGTTATCAGTTAGCCATAGAAGCCAGTCCCGTTGCTGTTCAAAGAGCTTGGTTGGCAGGATGTTGGGTTTCTTTTGCGATTTGTTTCTCATTGCACCTCCATTGCTGACATCCAACGTTGCGGGAACCGACGCTTGCCGGTAGTGCGCCTGAGCGGTAATGAAGGTGTAATATCGTCAAGCGTCCGGGTTGATCGCTTTGTTGGCATTGGTCTCGATCACGCTTTTTAGATATTCCAATTCGCAACGGGTATGCTCTCGGTCTCGATCAATAACATTGAGGAGTCTCACCGTGTACCATTCCGCGACACGACCAAACAAATTGACGGGAAACTGTGCCCAAACCGTTGCAGAAAGGGTCGATAGACTACCTCGGCCTTTAATGGACCAAGAAACACCTTCGCGGATTCGAATCGGAACTCCATAATAGGTATATACGGCCGCAGCGGCCCATGTGGCTTCTCGCTCCGAGATCCACTTTGTAATGGAGCCAAATGCCTTCCCTCTGATACCGGCCACTCGCTCTTCAAAATGAACCTCCGTGCCTACATCAATAGGCTTTCCAGCATAGCATACGTCAATACTTATGTGCTCTGGATTGGAGGGTGGCCACCACTTTTCTATGTCCACAAGCGTTTCCCATACTTCATCGGAACGCGACGAAATTTCTATCGATTCTGTGAATTGAAACATAGTGGCCCTCCGGTTCCTTGATGGAGAGTGATAACAAGTTATGAGCTGGTTTTCTAGATATCTCCTGGTCCTGACACTCAGCGACAAACCAGAATAACCTGCAACTGGCACTTGCTGACTGGATATCCTGATTATTGGAATGATATCAGGCAACTTTCTATCGAACGTTGCGAAATCAGGTGATTCCAATATTAGAGGTCAGCTCCATTTCTTATTGTGGGTTTGTCAAGAAGAGAGTTATCATCTTCCAACCCAGATTTCCAGAATCGATAGGAAAATATACCAGCGGACACATCTCGCTGGTCCTGTATGTTATGAACCTGCCTACGTATGCAGAATCATATCCACGTGCTCTATCCCCTCATCGTCATACGGATTACCACCAATCACAAAACCGAGACCTCTGTAAAAATTGGTGAGATATGTCTGAGCTGAAATTCGAATGTTCAAGCCCGGATACTCTTGCTTGCTTTTCTCGATGCAAGCCTCCACAACCTTTCTTCCCACCCCCGTTCCACGTATTTCTTTTATCGTCAGTACGCGTCCAAAAGAAGGTTCCGGGTATCTGGTGTTGGGAAAGTTGAGTCGGGCATAAGCCCCTAGTGCCCCATCATTCAAACGACCGAAGAGGTGCCATGACTGTTCGTCCAATTCATCAGCATCTAAATAGACACATTCCTGCTCCACCACAAACACCTTCTGTCGCAGTGCAAGCATCTCATGCATCTCTTTTCCAGAGAGAGTATCAAACTGTCTCCAAGTCCAATTAATATGCATTAGTTTGTCCTGTAATAACAAGTAATCATACAGGTCTGTTTATCTCTGGTAGCTCGGGGCACCGGATTCGGCGGCGTTATCTCATTAATTTTTAAATAGTAGTATTCTAAAAATAACCATTTCTACAACCTCTATCGCCTTTCTCTTGCCTGAAAAGGGCATTATAATTCCAACTAAGGCTGATTATTTGAGAAATAGATATTCGTATCAGTAAATTAGCTTGGACAGACCCCATCCAATCCAAATCATCCGTAAACAACTGGAAGAGTCAAGCAAAGACTTGCCCCCGTTACGGCACATAATAAGAGCCAAGAAAAGATTTGACCCCTTATTTACAGGAAATTATTCTGCCTCCTTTTGACTTTGGATGTGGATCAGTTTGTTGGCTTCGGTTCACCCTTGTATGATGTTGAGCCTGAACCAACCCCAATTCGCGACACCGCTCCATAAGTGGTTGCCCGTGCTGATCACGAACGGATTGCCCTGAAACAGTGCAATGTCTTTGGCTTTCCCACCACCGCCATACTCGTTCCACTTGGTCCCGCCATTGTTTAGGTACATGATCTTATTGTCGGGCGCGACGACCCATAGGCGTCCGTTGGATTCACCTGCGATACGAACGCCTTTTTGATCGCCCGGCACAGCAGTCCAGCCCAAGCCAAGGTGTTTGCGGACTCGATTTTCCGAATCGATCGCAAACACTTCGGAACCCCCGATACAGATATCAATGGCTTGAATTCCTTGGATCGTATTCCAGGTCCCTCCATGAAAATGAGCCACGCTGCCGCTGGTTGAGACCACCCAGATGCTGCCGTCTTTGGGGTTGACTGCGAAGTGTGCGCAGGTCGGGCTGTTGGCGATCGGATGCCAGCCGTCTGGCAGGCCCTCCCATATCTTGTTGTCCATGCCGATCACGTAAGGCTTCTCGCCGAACAGCGCGACTTCTTTACCCTGTCCGCCTGGGTTGACATCAAGGAAGATGCCGCGCCCTGGAAGTCTATCGTTCGTGGTCCGAATCGCATGGTCCGTTCCTACCACCCACAGTCGGCCCGAGTCGCTGATTGCAAAGTGAGCGACACTGGCGTCGTGCAGATCGACCCGCGGTCCGTCGGACGGCCAAATAGCCCAGTCACCTGGAGGAATGCCCCGCCCCTCAAGCGCGATACCGCTGGCCAGTTCCGGCTTATGGGAAACCGACGCGGCCAGCAACGATGGCCAGCTGATTGCACGCGCACCGTGCAGCGGCAACGGTCGACCGGGACCCTCCCAGGCAACCGTAGGGGTTGCAGGTTTCCTGTTCGAGTGGATGTGCAGGTGAGGTGCGCCAGCAGCGCCGGCATTCCCGGCCAACCCGATGAAATCGCCCTCCTTGACCGTCGCCCCGGCGAACAACAGCGCCGGATTGATCGAACCCGCCTGCATGTGTGCATAGAGCACCGTTTCCCCTCCGGAGGAGGTGGTGATAGCGACAAAGTTGCCGTTGCCGTCGACATGACTCATCCCTGCGACATACGCTCCCGCACCCAAGTCAACCGGGCCTGGATATGGATTGACCGGGAAATCGTTGCGGAAGGCCGTGATCGTACCGTCGCAGATTGCGTATAACGGTTTCCCCCAAATGCGATAATCGCTGTTTTGCGAGCCATCACGTCCGGGTTGCAAGTGTCCTGTGGCGCTGGCATCTACACGGACGCCGACGTCATAGGCATAAAGCTGCTGGTAGGTGTTCTCGTGGTTGGTTCCGTTGACCGCCCAGTATTCGCCTGGACGTAAATCCCTAACGCGTCCCCAGAAGCCGAAGCTCTTGCTGGGTGTCGGGCTGTCGTGCGCTACGAGTGCCCTGAAGTTGATAGATGGGTCCGCGTATCCGTCGCAAGTCACGTCTATTTGCAATGTCTGCGGTGTCCCCGTGACGATGAAGTCGTCTGAGTTCTGCCAATCCCGGGTCGCACCTGCCGGGATCACCAAAGCGGAGTCGAGGGTAAATGGTTTTTCAACAGGTTGCGGCGTACCGGTGGCGGCTAGCCGGATCTTGCTTACCGTCACCTGTGTCGAACCATGGTTGGTAATTTTCACATACACATTGATGAGCGCCTGCTCCGGTCCTCCCGGTTCGTTAGGGGCCATTCTTAGATAGTGAACAGTACCCCCTACGTCAGGCTCGATAAATAATTGCAGACTGGGTCCGGACATGGTTTCTCCTTTTTGGCGCTAACTTGCGCGTTGTACATGAAAAACTGTGATTCTCCTCGAAGAGCAGGAGTGCCCGAAGAATAAAAAAGTGTGTCAAGGTCACATATTAGTTCTTATTTATTGCAGATTTTAATCGGTCAATTCGTTTTTTTTCAGGTTTTCAACATGCCTCATTTGCATTTAAGATACAATAATCAATCAATAGGCATTTCGGGATACCGTAGCCGGGCCAAGCTGTCCTTTTTAAATACTAATATTCCAGAAATATCCATTTCCACAGCCTATGATGCCTTTGTCTTGCCTGAAAAGGGTATCATAGGCCCAACAAAAGCTGATTATTTAAGAAATATATACTCATATCAGTCGATTAGCTTGGCCAAAGCCCATCCAAGTCCACATAATTTGTAGACATTTATAATATTTCAAGACCCCTGGTAATCATTTGTCTTTTTTATTTGGTTTGCATTGGGATTTAGAAAAATTCTCTCAGACTTTCGTCAATACCCATGAGCGTTTCATACCAAAACTCTTTTGCCGCCTCTACCTTGTTGTTATCAAATTTTTCGCACCATTGGGCCAGGCGAGGATCCGGGTCTTTTTCCGTGTTTTTTTTACGCTTCAGGAAGGACTGCAAATAGTCGATGTTGCTCTCAGACTCCCAGAAAATAGGGCTGTTATGGCTGTTAATCCGACTGGCCAGAACCTCGATGGACTGCAAGAACCTATCCTTGCTGTTGTAAAGAGATTCCATTACTTCCGGGAGCATTTCCTCCGCCCAACCTCGGTGAAAACGGCAGGTGCCAAGGTTGTCGAGAATGAGTTCTTTTTTAAACCGTTCTGCATTCATTCTTCCCAAGGTCCGTGGTGGGACAAAGTCGTGACTGTAGATCATGTAATACTTGCCCATTATGGCCATTGGGGAGAGGACACCCGGGACCCAGTACTGATTGGGGACCATCCAGCCTCGTCGGCTGTGGGCTGTATAAACGAACCGATCATGCAAGGCCGTTTTCTTCCTGCGAGACTGGATGCGGCTCCATTTACGGACCCCTTCTGTGAAATCAAGAATACCACGGCGCTCGAGGATGGCCTCGATCAATTCGCAGCCGAGTTCGGCGTTGTACAGCGAGTCTTTTTCGACATCGAAGTCGGTAATTTCCCATCGGGGCAAGCGTGTGACCCCGAGTTCTTCGGGTGAGAGGAGTTTCCTGTCGAGCAAATCCATCAGCCAGGCCAGCACGCCACCACACGAGATGGCGTCAAATCCCATCGCGTCGCAGTGGTCATTGAGTTTTTCCGCCGCCCGTTGATCAAAGATACCGCACAACGGCCCCATGGTCTGGTAAGGCTCGTAGTCCTTTTTGTACTTGCCTTTCATCTTCTTGCATACGGCAACGCATGGTTCACCACAGGTAGTCTGCTGTTTGCGCTTGATCGTTTCATCGTTGAATTGTTTAAGATAGTGTTCGACGACGAAGCGTTGATGCAGGGAGATACGCTCTTCTTCACTCCAAGAGTTGGTGCGGTAATTGAAGGCCATGATCCGGCCCCCAATGGTTGCGAAGTTGACCCCAAAGGTTCCACCGGTGTTGAACTTTTCATCAAAGCGGTATTTGCTAGTCACTTCCAGGTCTTTCTTCATCAAACGCAATTTATATTTGTTCTGAAACCACTCATCGACCACCTTGCGATCACGAAAGTCTTCGTCTACCTGGGTGCCGCCGTAAATGATTGCAACTATGCCGTGGTCTTGTACCATAGCGCTGCCGAACCCACCTCGTCCGGCCCAGGTACCTACATCGCTGATCTTCCCTTTATTGATAGGGACCGACATGATCCCACCCATGTCAGTGTACATTGCCGAAGGTCCGGTCGCCAAAATGCGGGGATCGTTCTTGTAGTGGTCTGCAAACATCTCATGGACTCGGTCGGTGAGCGAGTAAACTCCGGTTCTCCCCGATTTCCAGATATTTCCAACATTAACCGGGGCGATATCCACCTCAATCTCTTCTCCGTGATTACGGTTCAGGTACAGCACCGATGGAGTCGGGGCTTTGCCTGTAAGACTGAGCAAATTGATTCCCAGGTTATTGAATATCAGTCCCGCTCCGCCCATAGAACTGATGAAATAACCTTGCCAGCAAGGGGAAAATCCAGTCACAATCAGCCGATTTGTGCCCGGCAGGATGGAACCGGCAAATGCACCGACACCGAAATTCAGGCTGTAGTATTTTTGGGTTAGATGTATGCCGAGGTCGACCGGTCCGAAATAGCGATCAAAGCTGTATTTCTTGGTCTTGTAAAAACCGGTCGACGGATCGACCAGGAGTACTCTTTGGAACATGTTCATATAGACAACCCTTATCTAAACTTCATTGTATCAGTTAATTTATTTTACATTTCTATAAGGTTTTGCTACTGCTGATCTGGCCAGGTGTTACCTGTAAATCAGGTTTGATAAATGGGCATCAGGGGAACAATTCCCTGATTGAGTTAACCTTATTTTCAAGCTTCTTGTCGAATTTTAATTTTTGGTCAAGCCGACCGGCTGCCTGACTCAATCCCGATAGATCGCGTTTCAGCTTACGGCTGAGGGCGGTCAGTTGAAGATCCTCAATATCTCGGACCAGTAGGGCTAAAATGGCTCTCAGCTCGGATATCCGCTTTTGCCTGCTCTTGCTGCATAATTCGCTTTTGCTGGTGTTAAAGTGTTCGCAAACGACCTGAACAACTTGATCAAGAGACGTTTTTTCCCTTATTTTCCTGGAGGCTTGGGCAAGAGCCTTCTCGGCAAAACGATCGTCACCGATTATTTGCCTTTCACTCTCACCCTGATAAAATTCTTTCCGATGATCTTCAGCCATCCCTTTTGAGACAAATTTCCCAAAGAGTTCGACTGCTTTTTTCTTTGTCGATGTAAATTGGGCCAGGACCCAATCGGTCGTCAGCCAGGGAACAGAGATATTCCCCAGATAGGCAAAATGGCTGCTCCATGGATATTCTTCCGGTGTTTTGACCATCCCCGCACGAACCGGATTATTATGGATATAGCGAACGAGTTCCAGAAGATATGTGTCGACATCGAGAAGAAAGGCTTTGTAGCGGCCTTGAAACAGGTGCCCGGTCTGTTTCTTACGATGGTTGATAAATCGGGTATAACGGAAACTGATATTCTGGAGAATTCTGGATAACGGAATTTCCCCCACTTGAATTACCAGATGGACATGGTTTGTCATGAGACAATAGGCATGGATACGATGCTTGAATCTTTCCTTGCCTTGCTGGAGAAGAAAAAAGAACCGGCTCCGGTCCTGCTCTTCAAAGAAGATATCGTTCCCGGCATTTCCCCGGAGGATGATATGATAGCAAGCGCCGGGATAATGGAGTCTTTTCTTGCGCGCCATGATTTTTGGATATCAGGAGAATGCCCATTTGTCAAACCTGACCCCATTTTTCCTGTGTGCTCTATGCTTGTAACAGGCGCCGTTGTAAGAGTTTTTGCATGTCACGACGTCGATCGGCAATCAAGAGCACATAGACGTTATTTCCCATCACTCGGTAAATGATACGGTAGGGTTTAAAGAAGATCTGACGGAAGTCCCGCAGTCCCAAAGCAATCAATTCTCGAGGGTGAACTCCTCGTTCAGGATTTTTAGACAAGCTGTCGAATGCCTTTTCAATACGCTCTAGAACGTGATCGGCTTTGCTTCTTGAATCGTGTAAATCAATGTAGTCATAAATATCTTCCAGATCACGTACAGCATCATCAGTCAACAGTACCTAGAAATGCATCAACAGGACTCCGGTCTTTTTCGCAAGCGCTTGATGACATCAGCAGCCAGCTGAACCTTACCCTCTTCGATCTGGCGGGTACCGAGTGCTAAGATTTTCAAAAGTGCCATAGTTTCTTGTGCTTGCTCATAACTATCGATATCCTGTACAACCGCCTTGGCCTCACCGTTTTGGGTGATGATCATGGGTTCCTGTTGTTTGCCTATGTCGCGAATGATCTCAGAGGCATGCGCCTTCAAATAACTTATCGGCTTGATTTGACGGGAAAGTGGCATAAGTGACCTCCTGTGTTGTGTAGAACTATATATAGTCCTTATACAGGTCATTTAGCAAATTAGTTTTGTTGCAACAACTAGTTGCTCAGGCATCTTCCAAGGGATTCGTTTCTTAAACGAAACAAGTTGTTTTTGTACCAGCGTTAACCTCCGCGAGAGTGTTTCAAAAGTCGAAGATCTGCCGGATTTCGATAATGTCCCCGTCTTGGGCCGGGCACTTTTGAGCCCATTGCAACAGCTCTTCTTTGGAATTGGCCTCCACCATCCAATAGCCGCCCAACACCTCCTTTGTCTCAACAAAAGGTCCGTCTGTGACCATGGCTTTTCCTTGCGCAAAAGAGACCCTGGCGCTTGTTGTAAGAGGGTGTAGCCCGTTCAGGTCCGTTATGCGGAGGGCTTGTCCTAATTCTTCGTTGTACTTCGTCATCTTTTCCACCATTTCCCGGTCCGGCGCAAATGTCGCGGGCAATTGCTTATTGTCGCGATACACCGCGGGAATCATCAACATCATGAATTTCATGGCATTTTTCCTTTGTTATCTATGTCCTCTGAAACCGTCCTGCATCTTTAGTCGATTGCCGCCTCCAATATCGACAATGGGCAACGCCAAAAATAAAAGAGAAAATACTGGCTTCATCAGCTGATCAACCAGTTCTTGTCAAGGAAGGATCATCGTCAAATTCAACAGTGGGATGATAGAAAAACGATACGTTATCGAGCTGTTAAGAAAACGGAGGCATCAAGACCAGGGCTGCACCGCATAGAAAGCATGCCCCTGGGCAATCCTGAATGATCCCCCGATGGTTCGGGCAGGTATAGGGTCTGCCCAAAAGCGGTTTTTCATGCAACTCTCTGCTTAACGACGGGAAATCTCCTCCAAAAAAATTTGCCGGATCCTTAGTAAACCTGGCCAGGCACTCTTCACTGCAAAAAAAGTATGTTATGCCTGCATAGGAATAGTGGTAAACAGCAGTATCCTGATCAACTATCATCCTGCATACAGGATCAAGAAGTGCATGCTGTGCTGCGGATTGGTTTTGGACAGTATGTTTTTTTGTTCACTGTCATTTCCTCCATATCGAAAGCAGCCGTCAGTATTGTATGTGCCGCAAATGTTTGATCTCAGTGCTTCGCCTGACATCGATACTGCACCTGTCTTTTGGATAACTGGCGCTGCTGCTCACTAAAATAATAAGGTTGAAGTGTAGATTCTCATCCAAGAATCCAATAAAAATCTCAAGAAAGAATACCAGCCAAGGAGCAAAAAAAGACAGCCGGAAGGAATGCTGCCTCCGGCTGTTTTGAGTAGACAGCAGTCTACCGCACCGAGCTATCCCTTGGCGGCGGAGTCCCCTCGCAACCGCCTCCGTTTCACTCGGATTCGTTGAACCAGTCGGCGTTGTAGAAGGTATTGGC
>JBJKRL010000064.1:0-27468 GCA_046704745.1 Desulfocapsaceae bacterium
CTCTGACTCCGATATTAGGTATAGGCCTCCGGTTAAATTTGCCATCGCGTCTAGATTTAGAAGAGGTAAGCGAAGACTCCGAAATCCCTCGTTTCAGGATGGAAACTAAATAAGGGTGGGTGGTTGTACTTGCAGATTCTGCATCGGCTAAAAAGGAAGAAATCCGGGCTGAAAATTGTCACTGGGAAGTCGTCTCTTTTTCCAAAGAGTTTTTTCGTTGCCAACGGCTTAAGATCACCGATTCAAGAGCGGCTGCTAAGCCGAATATAAATACACTGGCGACTAGGGGGAATCCTTGGGTGTTGATGAGATCGGAGAAAAAGACTTTTCCCGCTCCGATTATGGTGATCAGGATGGCAATATTGCGCCATTCCACGTTTCGACGAACAAAGGCGAAAATCATCAACGCTGCGGCAAAGACGTTGATGGAAATCGACTGAGCACAGAGGAAAACAGCTGTCATTTCCTGACTCGATGCCGGATCAAATGTCAGAAAAAGAAGCGTCCTTACACAGTAAAACCCGGCGGCAAGCGCCGCCATAAACAGCAAAACCGCAGTGCGATCCTTTTGGTCGAACCGGGAAAAAAGATCGATTCCGGACAGGAATGGCGGAGATCGGCGACACCAAAGATAATGATTTGCGGCAATACCTGCTATTGCACCGGATATGAGAAGAGTGGTTACGGGTGGGTGGGAAAGGGTGCCTCCGCACAGCAGAAAGACCAGATCGGCGCAGACAAAGAGCTGCAGGAGATACGACATGGCCCGGACTCCGCCGCTTTGCCATTTTTTTGAGGCCAGGACCAGACCGAAAGAAATCAGGGAAAGCAGAATCAAACCCGGAAGTGACGAGCTGAAGAGTGTAGGAAAAGAGATGGGAAAAAGCAATACGGCTGCCAGGGTAAAGGAGTTCAGAAGAGAAGGATTGTCCGCTGCTTTACTGGTAAAGCTGAAGGAAATTCCCAGGAATACAGCTGCCGTTAGAGTTCCCGCTATCCCAAGCAAAAAAAGGTTTTCCGGACCATTGATCTTAAGGTACTGATTTGCTGCTGAAAAAGCCCAAAGCGAGAAAATGGCAGGTAGGAAAAAATTGAATTTCGACCACCTGACGGCACCTGTACGGATCATACCAATTAAGGCCATGGCAAGGAAGCAAAGGGTGAGGACGGCAAGCGCGGGCAAAAACAACCCAGGGGTCAGAATCTTTGCAGGGTCTGCCTGCAATTCGGATATTTTCTCTATCTTATCTACCCAGATCTGCAGCATCGTAAGTGTAATACCAAGCAATGTCCACCTGAGCCAGGCGCATCTTCGCAGCCGCGATGCTAGAAAACCCAGGATATTGGCAATCAGTAACAGTATGGCAAGATGTAAAAAAACGGGATTGGGGAAATCAAGCGCCGCTCCGGTAATACACATGCCAAGGGTCCCCACCTGGATGGGGAGATCGACGGAAAAGATATAGCTGATGGTCGCCATGGCGGTGCCGGTAGCAAGCAAGATAAGGTAGGCAGGGACTGAAGGAAGGGACTGAAAATGGGTATGGGTTTCGAGAACAATACTAAACATCAATACTGCGCCGAAGATGGCAATTACCGGCGCTAAACTATTCTTGCGAGAGTATTGGAACCAGCTGAACCCTAGGAGTACGGCGGCATAGGACATACCAAACAGGGAACCGAGTTCTTTATTGAGAAGACCATTATCGGTTACCGTTCTCAAAATCAACGCTATGACTAAAATGAAGCAGGCAGCGGATATCCTGGGCAAAAGGGAAGACTTTCCCATCCAGGTCAAAATTTCTTCTGAAGGGACAAATCCTTCAACCGGAAAAGATTCAGAGCTGCTTGATGCCGTTCTTGGTTGGAGCGCGGCAGAGGTTGTTAAAAGGGTCGACAGTTGCTCGACCCTGTCGTTGAGGTTCTTGACCTGGTCTTCAAGATGAGCAATTCTGCCTTCCAGGGATAGAGACTCGTCGGCCATAATATGTTCCTCCCCGTCTGCCTTTCAGGATCGTTTGATCCGACACTGATTGTGCCTGGCAATCGCTGGCCTTATGCTCGATATTTCAACGAGGGCAGGATTTTGTTGACCAGCCAGAAGAGAATAAAAGGTGTCACGGCAACAGTCAGCGCTCCGGTGAGCCCTTCCCTGAATGTCTCCATACTGCGGGGTATGATCGGCATATGGTAATGCATATACCCAACGAATGAGAGGGAAAAAGCCTGGCCGCCGATCACCACGTTCCACCGCATCATAAAGACCCCGAACAGCACCAGTATCAGGGCCAGAGTAAGGCGCCGTATGGTGATGCCGGGCAGGATCAATAAAAGAAGCGCCAGGCCCTCGCCCAGGCCGTACTGCAGGACGAAGATGTTCATGAAATCCTTGTGGAACATCACTGAACGCAGGATATCCCAGGACTTCATGGCCGTGTAGCCCCTGAAGATCACATCCAAAAGCTCCAGGGCTATGGCCAAGATCAAAAAGAAAATGAGATACCGGTTGGTCTTGGTCATCAACTCGATCTCCGCCCCTTTGATGCCCTGCACCGTCTCCTGGTCCGCCCCGGCCCTGCCGGCTCTGAATCTCCGCCATTCCATGATGACGATATAGGTAAGCATACACAGAGCGATACCGGATACTACGGCAGACATGATGAAGATGACCGGCATGAGCGGTGACATCCACAGGGCGTTGGCCTTGACCGAGCCGAAGATAAAACCGGCATATCCGTGCAGAAACCCGGCCACCGGAATCCCGATGGCGGCCATGATCTTCACCGCCTTCTTATCCACCGCCACTGCCTCGTCGCTGATATCCCAGGCCCCAAGGGTGAAGACAGCATACAGCTTTTGCTTGAACCGGGCGGAAAATTCCGGCCGGCCTTTTAATGCCAGAGCCTGCTCGACGAAAAACTGCCGGTAGACAAACCAGATTTCGGTCATCACCACTACACCGTAGGTCGTGAAGACGATGCCGAAGGCGGCAATGGCCGACGTAAAATGAGGTGTGAACATGACCTGGATTCCCCTGAGCGGATGCTGCAGATGGAACAACAAAGGCATAAGCGCCACCGGCAGCAGACAGGCGGAAAACACCAGAGAGAACCGGGCGATCTCCTTGAGATCTTTTTGGCCGAAGACATGGTAGAGCGACGACAGCACAAAGGCCCCTGCCACCAGACCCGTCATGTAGGGATACATAACGATCTGCAAAGCCCAGTAGATGAATTCGTTGGGATAAACAAACAGGACCTTCTCGGTCCAGACGGCGCCGTGTACGACCAATTCAGGAGTCATGGGGTCACCTCACACTCGCATCGAGACCAATATAGAACACCTGGGGTCTGGTCCCGTATTCATCCTTGAGAACACCCACTCGCTCGGTGGTGATGATTTTGGCCACCGGATCGGCCGGGTCCTTGAGGTTGCCCAGTTGCCTGGCCCCGAAAGGACAGGCCTGGACGCAGGCCGTCTTCAGGCCCTTGGTGATACGGTGGTAGCAGAAGGTGCATTTATCCGCCACCTTGTACACCGGGTGGAAATACCGGGCGCCGTAGGGACAGGCCATGATGCAGTAGCCGCAGCCGATGCACCAGGTCCGGTCCACAAGGACAACCCCGTCCAAGGTCTGAAAGGTGGCGCCTACCGGGCAGACCTGCACGCAAGGCGGATTCTCGCATTGGTTGCAGAGTTTGGGCACGAAAAAGGCCTTGTCAATGGTTGCCGGATCGATCTTCTCCCCTTCCACCTCCGATGAAGTAAAGCCGTCCCGGCCGCCTTTTGGTGTGTCGATATGGGATTTTCCGTCCTTGGTGTTGACGTATCTCTCCACCCAGGTCCTGGTCACCGGTACGTCGTAGGGGACATCGTTTTCCAGTTTGCAGGCCCGGACGCAGAAACCGCAGCCAACGCATTTCTGTATATCCACCAAAAAGACCCAGCGGACCTTCGGATCATCGATGGCCGCTCTCGCCGCCGCCGGAGACAGGAGCTTCAGGGCCTCCACCGGTACGGTGGAGCCCAGGACCAGACAGGCGGATTTTTTTAAAAGATCTCTGCGTGAACAGGCCATCACATATTCTCCAGATCGGGGTTGTGGGGGTTGTGGCAATCAATACAGTTTTCTCCGGGATTATGCTTGTCGGGGTCCACGGCCGGGAGTTTGCTTCGGTTGCTCTGGGGGTACGGGAGATCGGCATGGCAGCGGAGGCAGAGTGCGCGGCTGGTTAGGATCTGCATTTTGACGTCATTATCCGGATGACCTGCTGCCGGGCCGTGGCAGTTTTCACATTGGATCAGTTTGTGGGGGGAGGCCAGGATGCTCTTCACCTTGTCCTCATGGCAGTCCTGGCAGTATTTGCGACCCTGGTATTTGACCTTAAGGCTTGCCCAGTCTTTAATGTCGCCCAGTCTGTGATAACCGTAGGTGAAGTTGCGTCCGTGTATGCCGAAGTCGGACGGCACATACCAGGCCCGTATGAGGAAAAGCCCGATCAGACCGACTGCAACCACAATCACGGGACGCCAAACATGTTTCTTCATCTTCCCTCCTTTAACCGGCCAGTATTGGACAACCTTTAAAACGAGGGTACTACTTAAAGCATGCCTGTTGAGTAAAATAAAAGCAAGGTCTCTTTTTACTAAGGGGAGCATACCACGATGTGGTATGCGAGTGCAAATAAATTACCCTCCCCGGGGAAAATAATTACAAATACTCGTCTTGGAAAAAGAGGAAGAAGCGCCTTTTTACCATTAAAACTTTCTGGATCAGATTAAGAAGGAAAGACGACAGCTTGAATTGTTAAGGTTGATTTCACCAGTCGTTGGTTTCAAGAAGATTAAAAAAAAAGGGGTAATCAGTTCAAGGTCCTGATTACCCCTGGATTTTACTGGTGCAGCTACAATGGGGCCATTACATTGACTTGACCATCGGCTGCTCTCTTCGGTTTACCGACAGCTTTCCTGGGCGGTCTCGCAAAGACACCGCGTAACCTGAAATTCACGAGTCGAAGGAACCCGCAAGCCTTGAAAACGCGAGGTTCACTCTACTGTAGTATTGTGAACCCCACAATCAACGAGGGGAGAGCGACCCGGCCCGGAGCCTGGAGACCATGTGATGAACCGGGCTGCACGACAATCGATTCCTTCGATTATGCACAGCCCGGAAAATTAGGGTGCTACAGCTTTACAACGTTTACCGCAGACGGTCCTTTCTTCCCTTTCTCGATATCAAAACTGACTTTCTGACCTTCTTCCAGAGTCTTAAATCCGTCTGATTGAATAGCGGAATGATGAACGAAAACATCCGGTCCCCCATCTTGTTCAATAAAACCATATCCCTTTGATGCATTAAACCATTTTACTGTTCCTGTAGCCATTATGGTATGACTCCTCTATACATTTTTGTCTGGTGAATTGTTTTTTCTTCCGGGCATTCTCTTCAGTGCCCGGGGCCTGCCTCTAACCTGCTTTGTTCATTTGTGTCCCTTCTTATGACACACCAAAATCAAACGGTACAGCGCGGCTGTATCGTGATCTACCGGGGGCACGTTTTTTCTGCCGCTTTTCTACTTCCGGAGACTCTGTCGTCAGTTTTTTCCTATTCGTGTATACTTTAAGCCTATCTGCAGAAAATGGTATATCCTGAATTGCATATTCCAAATTTTTCTCTATCTTTTTGATGATGGATTCATCTGCAGCGGTAACAAACGTAAAGGCGGTACCGGTACATTGAGCCCGGCCGGTACGACCGGTACGATGGGTGTACGCCTGGACGGTATCGGGGACATCATAGTTAATGACATGTGAGATCTCGGTCACGTCTATGCCTCTGGCAGCGATATCGGTTGCCACCATGATCTTGTACGTTCCCTTTTTGAATCCGTTCATGGCGCTTTGCCGCTTGGCCTGGGACATATTGCCCTGCAAAGAGATGGCGTTGAGGTTTGAACCTTTAAGCTGCAAGGCCAGCTTTCTGGCCCGGTGTTTTGTCCGGGTGAAGATCAAGGCGGTTTTTATCTCTTTTTGCTTGAGAATGTCCTTGAGCAGCTCTGTCTTTTGTTCCTGTTCAACGTGATAAACTCGATGAATGACGCTGCTTATCGGCCGCAGTTCGCCCATCTGGACAGTGACGGGATCGGTTAAGATGTTTTCCACAAGAGATCGAACATCCGAAGGCATGGTGGCGGAAAAGACCAAGGTCTGCCTCCTGTTGGGCACAAATCTCAATATTTTTCTGATGTCCGGCAGAAATCCCTTATCAAACATATGGTCCGCCTCGTCGAGGACCAGCGTCTCAATGGAGGAGAGATCAAGGTTTTTGTCGCCCAGGTGGTCAAGCAACCGGCCCGGACAGGCCACTATGATATCGACTCCTCGTTTTAAAGCGAGCGTCTGGGCATTTTTGCTCACCCCGCCGTAAATGGATAGGCAACGCAACGATGTTCGGTTGGTTATCTTTTTGACGTACTCGTCAATCTGCTCAGCCAGTTCCCGGGTTGGTGTCAGTATCAGCGTACGAACGTTTCCAGACGTTCCTCCGAGAAGGTTCTGGATGATAGGCAGAACAAAGGCAGCAGTTTTTCCCGTTCCGGTCTGGGCCAGACCCAGGACGTCTTTTTTTTGCAAAACATGCGGAATGGCATTGTGCTGGATGTCGGTTGGTTTGTTGTAGCCGCATTTGTGTACGGCCGAAAGAATGACTTGATGGAAACCAAAGGTGTTAAAACTCATTAAAATCCTATATATTGTTAGCTTATTTGTTTTCTTTTCGGGTGAGAGTCTATCAAGAGGCAATCTACTGGAAAAGGTGATTGGGAAATTGTTAATTAATGACCTGGAGAGGGAGTTCGACAAGACGGAAAGCAAGAGCGTGTTCCGGAAGTCGGGTTTATCTTCTTCTACGTCCTTTTCTAGGCGGTTTTGCTTCGTTACATACAAGTTGACGATGCCTGTATTGAGACCCGTTCAACGTTTCCATTGCCTTGTGTCCTTCGGAGCGCGTCGACATCTCGATAAAGGCGAATCCTTTTGATCTTCCTGTGAATGCATCGACTATCAGCTTGGCGCTGATCACCTCGCCATAGGTACTGAAGAGTGTGTTGATGTCGGATTCAGTTATATCGTGAGGAAGATTGCCTATAAATAATTTCATGCTGTTTATTCTCCTGTAGAGATCAGCATAAAATATTATCGACAACAAGGCGTGCTAGTGTGACGAGAAGAAAGAATGCTTAATCTTTTGAATGTTGGTCGTATTATATACACTATTTAGTTTTTGTAAACAAGAGAACTTATTACCATGGCGCAAAGTCGTTCCGGAAAGCCGCAGTCTGTGCGGAGAATGGGTCAGCTTGCGTCTTGTCGTTTCTGAAATGCCAGCAAATTGACACAATGTTCATGAGAAATCCTGTCTAGATGTCCTCATCGATCATGTCCATCAGCTCAGCCTGGAAATTTGCATCTTCCATGATTTTCTTTGCTACCGCAACACAAAGTCTTCCGGTAAGTCCATCAATATCAGGCGAAGCTATGTTGACAGAAATTTCTCCATCTTCAGAGGCTTCGAGAAGTATTGCTGATTGATTGCTTTTTAAATCCATTGGGTATTTGCCTCGTTATTTTGATTTTTGAGTTAAGCTAAAGATGTGTTTGCCCATGGTTTCGTGCTTATCCCGTCGATAGCCAGTCGTCCAGACTATGATTACTTTCTTCCAATATCAGCCTTAAGAACAATTCTATATCTCAGAAATTTACAAGAACTATGGTTGCCCTCATTATATTCATCCAGTATGGAACTCTTGGCGATCTTGGATAGTCCGACACAATTGATCACCTGTTACCTGCAATGTATTTTGCCAAAAATTATTCTTTTCCATTATAAATCAAGTCCCCTGAGTTTTAATATAAATCACGGGACTAAAAAATCGGATCAAGATCGATTTGGGAGCTCTGTCGGGTTATTGTATAAATTATGAAACACTTTGAAGGATAATGTCGCGGCTGTTATTCCGCACTTCTGTTGATATATTGATCTGTCTGGAGGAAGATGCGGCAATTCATGGAAACGGCTCAAAAAATGTCCTGTGAGGAAGGACAGGTGCTTTTTCACAGCGGGGATGCGACTCACCATTTCTACACACTGATCCAGGGAGAGTTTCACCTGACCATTGGAACCAGTGGGCAGCATGTCTATACTGTGCGTCAAGCAGGCGATGTTTTCGGTTGGTCCAGCCTGGTCGGAGGGAGTTTATACAGTGCAACGGCAGTTTGTTCCAGGACCTCGGAAGTACTCAGGTTCGATTCAGAATCATTGGAAAGACTGTTGAAGAGCCATCCCGAGAGCGGAATGCTTTTTTATAAAAAACTCGCAGAGACGATCGGCAAGCGTCTTTTAAAAGCCTATCAGTCTGTTCAAAGTGAAGAGGATCACCTACCGCAAATGTCGACAGACCGTAAGATGGCGGCGCAATAGATACTGGGTGTGGCATAGAGGGCTGTTCTTAGGAAAAATGGAAAGAGGGGCTGCCTCGGTACCAATCGGATGTTGGCCTGCGGCAAGCGATGTCCTTGGCCATCTACTGACCTGGCAGGATGTCTGACCGAGAGCGAAGACCTGTTTGAAGGGTTCGAGAATACGAAGAAAACCAGGAAACGGGCAGGCAGTAAATGGCGGGAACCACATGATCAAATTAAATGTCTGGCTGACAATGGGGCAGGGGCTGGATCTTCATGCCGGCGAACTCGTCGTGACCGACCCCGAGGTGCAGGGTCGTCTGCTTGGACAGTTCCGTTACCTTTATTACTGCATCATTGCCTCGGTTGACGCATTGATATTTACCGGTTCGTTGCAGCCATGTTTTAGAAAGAGGAACCGGGCGGATCTGTTCGCCTGCGAGAAATTCATGACCACCCATGTATGCAATTAAAATATCGTGTGCTTTGACCATTGCACGAGATAGTCCTATATCCTTCATCTCGCCTAGGCGGGATTAGCAATTGCGGCTTCGATGTGCAGCCTAAGGCGGTAAAGGAATCCAGATCATTCTGGCCAATAACACCCGCTCGACGTATGATAAAACCTCCCATCTTGCTCTCTCCTTTGGTGAAGGTGATCAGCCGGGTCCGGAAACCATGGCAAGAATCGAGGAGGAGATGGCAGCATATATCAACTACGGCGAGCATCAGCGGATTTCAGTGGTGCATACTGACACTAACAGCTGTCTATTCATTGGTGATCAACAAAGATCACTCGGAAAGTTTTCGGAATGGGGAGACCGGGGTGGAGAGTCTTAAAGGTAAGAGTTTACCTTGATACGTATTAAGGAAGAATCTAGATCCTATATAAATCCCGTGGAGCCGATAAAAAATAAACCAAAAAAATGCAGCAAGTTTCGAGATAAATACGGTATTTCGCTACCGGATTTCAGCACTTTTTACAGTCTTGTCATCATTCTGGTTTGAAGCTATGAAAAAATAAAGAGGGTTAAAGAGTGCTCAAATTACATGGAGCTTCTTAAGAACTTCTATATTGATAACCAAAATTCCCAAAAGGTTTGTATGCCCGGTCGTCCTTTAGTTTTGGCAGCTGATGATGAAGACATTTGTCTCTCTATTACCAAGAGGATGCTCGAACAACTAGGCTTCTCGGTAATAGCAGTCAAGAACGGAAAAGAAGCGGTTACCATTTACAGACAACGAAACGATAAAATACTTTTTATCCTCTTGGATATTCATATGCCACTGATGGATGGTGTTCAAGCATCAAAACAGATTAAGAACATAAGTAGAAATGCTCAACTAGTCTTTGTTTCCGGGGAGACAAATGATGATTTTAATAATGAAGTTGAAGCTCTCCATCCCCTTGCCATATTAAAGAAGCCGATATCTTTCAACGAACTTTCCTTGGTAGTAATCGGTGCGCGAAAAACAATTCAAATGGATAGAGAAGATCCTGGTCAGAGCCCAAAGCAAGCAGGGATTAATTTGAAATCTTTCCCTCTCAAATGAATGGCATTCTCTAGAACTACTTGCAACCAATGACAATTGAAATCGTTATTGATTTAGGAGAAAGAGGAAGAAAACCTTAATAAGCAAATTAAGCGATATTGTTTACCTTTTTTTGTTGTGCATGAGCAACCCTGGAAAGCGATCAAAGGGTGCTACAGAACATATGTTAACAACAAAAGGGGTGACTAGTTGTTTAATAACAAGTATCAGCTACCCTTTCATCTTGTACGACGGAGTAAGGAACATGATTATTGGAACAGTAAAATGGTTTAGTGAATCTCGAGGCTACGGTTTTATTCAGCAAGAAGGGGGAGACGATATCTTTGTTCATCATTCTGAGATCCAATCCAGCGGCTTCAGGACCTTAAAGGAAGGTCAGAAAGTAAAATTCGATATCGGAATAGGGAAAAAGGGCCCTACTGCTTTAAATGTCATAATAATTTAAGAAAGAAACAGTCTTCGGCCGACAGTAGAGACAAGGTGGGACGAGGAAGATGCAATGCTTTGTTCCCCCCCACGACAGATTGGTCGGATTGTTCAAAAATCAAACTATTACCAGAAGATTTGATCTTTCGGAGGTTGAACTATCATGAAAATCAACAAAATAGTTGTACCGGTAGATCTTGGAAAGCAGACAGAAAAATTAGCAGATTTCGCGCGATTTATGGGTAGACAGCTATCTGCCGAGATCATTTTTTGTCATGTAGTTGAGCCTATCTATAGTGGTGACATGATGCTCGGGGGACCTTCTTTAGACGAATTTGAAGCAAGAAGAAGAGCCGGTGCGGAAGAGCGAATAGCCAACCTCATAAAAGATACTGTGGACGAAGGTTTGAAAAGCAACGGTACTGTTCTTTTCGGGGATACAGTCGATGAGATCATCGGATTTGCTAAGCACCAGCAGGCGGAAATGGTCATTATTGGCACCCATGGAGCAAAAGGCCTCGAAAAAATTCTTATTGGCAGCGTTGCAGACCGAGTTTTAAAGAGGGTGCATTGCCCGTGTTTGGTAATGAATCCTTACCGGAAAATTCCTTCATAATTTTCATATCCAGGAGAATATGTATAACCTTTTGTGCAGGCGTATGGCCTTGATGCAATACCGCCTTGAAGCCTTTTAAAGGATGAAAGAAAAGTCGTGGGATGGTGGTACAGAACCAACTAATAATCTAAGGTCTTAGAAAAGGTATAGAGTCTGACAAAATTTGAAGGCTGAGTGAGAAATAGGCTTTTAATATCGGGTCAGGTCTATCATGGTCAGAATGTGAAGACGGCCTGAAAAAATTATTTGTACCTTTTGATTATCCGGTATCTCGTTACCGTTTTTTCTCTACTTTTACCCTATTATCTTTTCTAGAGTCTCAATTCAAACTCAAAAAGTCTTTGGCGAGCATTCCTTTCGTAATCACAATATCTTATTGATAATGGTCAGCCTTAAAGTTATTTCGGAGGGAAAATTTGCATTTTCATTCAAACAGGTAAACAAGAGGATGGATAGCCATGAAAAAAGATGTCATCATTATTGGTGGAGGACCGGCAGGGATCATCACCGCCCTGACAGCAAGAAGTGTCTACTTCGAAAAATCTGTTTGCCTTATCAAAGAAATCAGTGATGGGGTTATTCCCTGTTCAATACCGTATATGATGCAAACCCTCCCAGACCCAAAACAGAACATCATGGGGAATATGCCCCTGGAAAAAGCAGGAGTCGAAATCAAGACAGGAAAAGCAATCACGTTCGATACGAAAGCCCAGACTGTGACCTTGGCAGACGGTGACATTCTGGAATATGAAAAACTGGTCCTGGCTATTGGAACGGAGGCTGCCCTGCCGCCGATTCAAGGCATTCAGTTACCGGGAGTCTTTACCATTCGCAAAAGTCTCTCGGCCATGACCACGCTGCGGGAAAAGATACACACCGCCAAAAACATAATCATCATCGGCGGCGGTTTCATCGGTGCCGAATTTGCCGATGAGCTGTCGAAAATTGCCGGTGCCGATGTTCATATAGTTGAAATAATGCCAAAGATACTCTGTGCAGCCTTTGACGACGAGTTTTGCGATGGCATCTCCGACATTCTCAGTAAAAAAGGCATCCACCTCCATACTGGCATCGGTGTCGCATCTCTGGATGGTGATGAAGCGGTCAGGTCGGTAACCCTCGGTAACGGTGAAAAGGTCCCGGCCGACCTGGTGTTGGTCAGCATTGGTGCCAAGCCATCGATTACACTTGCAGAAACGGCAGGTTTGCGGATAGCGGAGAACGGCTCCATCTGGGTAGATGATTATATGCGCACCAGTGTCGACAATGTCTTTGCCGTTGGCGACTGTGCGTTGAAGCGCGACTTTTTTACCCGCAAGGCAGCTCCTGTCTGGCTCGCCTCGACCGCGACAGCCGAAGCAAGAAACGCGGGAACAAATCTGTACGGCATCCGCGTGCTGCATCAGATACAAGGTACGGTAGCAGCTTTTTCAACCCAGATCGGCGGGATTACATTTGCAAGCACCGGGATGACCTGCAGGACCTGTGAAAAAGAAGGTTTTTGTGTTGTTACAGCCACTGCCGAAGCCCCGGACCGACACCCGGGGATGCTTCCGGGCGCGAGTTCAGTGAAGGTGAAGCTGGTATTTAGCGATCGCTCCGGTGTTCTGGTCGGTGGTCAGGTGTCCGGCGGCGCTTCCGCAGGTGAATTAATCAATGTGATCGCTCTTGCCATTCAAAAGAAAGTCAACGTCCGGGAATTGGATACAATGCAGATTGCCACCCATCCTTTGCTGACTTCAGCACCAACGGTGCACCCATTGATCAATGCTGCTCACCAGGCCCTGGCCAAAATGCGCGGAACCTTCAACATACAGCTTCCGAAAATCAGAACATAGAATTTGATCCTGAAATAGTTACCAACGGGCTATAACGCCATTCATTCAGAGATGATTGGAAAAGGCCCACCTGTCAGGAACAATATTAAGTCGCAGAGCTTTGATATGAATTGACCCTGGCAGAAGAAATGTCTCATGAATAAGTAATCGAAAATCAGTCTGGACACGGATATGGACAAAATCAAAACAAAAGAGGTTGCAGCACAAAAGCTGCAGCCCCTTGAAAAAGATCGCACGGAATAGAAATATTTCAAAGGTGCTTTCCAACAGGAAATATTTTTACTCTTTAAAACGCATCGCCTATTGTCATAAAATAAAGTCATTACTAAAACCACATCGCCATAGCAACAGATTGAGCAGCCGCGAGGTTTCGCATTTTTCATTTGGCATTTATAATAAATCTTGAATAGGGGTATTTACTATGCCATAATTTTTTATAGTCTTCTTTTTTGTTCGCTAATTCTACGGCAAGTTAAACCGCGACATGGTTTAACGGAGGAGGAATTATGAACAAATCCAAACATGCCCCAGAAAGAATTTTTCTAAAAGAATCCCATTCGAAATCAAATGAAATGTTATCCGATAATACTCTGGGTCCAGAGTATTATTTCTATTTTCAACGAATGGCTGAAGAGATGAGTGAGCTGGCAAGAAACATTTCAAATTTTAAAAAAACCGCAGAGGTGTTTAAAAAACGGTTCCATTCCCAATAAATTAGAACTTAATACCAACCTTCCCGCCTGATGGGATTGTTGATTTGCTTTTTTACTTCCCTATATTCGGACAACAATTTAATTACTCTTTATAAAATTCCGGTCATTGGATCAGCACCGTTCGGTCTCTAGAATCAAGATAAAAAAATTTAACAAGGAGTAATAGACAATGCAAGGAGCTAAAAACAAAACAAATAAGGTGAAAAAGGCCGTAGCGCAAGCAACAACAAAAAATGTAATTACATCTGCTTCCCCGGAAAAACGATATCAAATGATTGCCGAGGCAGCTTATTTCCGCGCAGAGAAGAGGGGCTTTGTAGGTGGTGACGTAGCACAGGACTGGCTGGAAGCCGAGAAAGAAATCGACATGATTCTTTAGCCATAATAGGATTCAGGCCAAATAAGGCTTCCAACTGTCAAAGTTGAGAAGACTTGATCAGGGTAAGTATTCGAACTGTATGATCATCATAATTTCAGTTTACCCCCGCTTTTAAATGTGCCTGATTCTCCGGTCATTTCAATGTCGGTATATGGGTACTACACCGGATTCGCCCACAAACGGTAATGACAAGATACCAAACAAGGGAAGCTTTTAAGGATCGCGATACTGCGCCAGCCCGATTGTCATATCTTTATGACATTTACTGGATTGATCCTTACAGATGCCTAGCAGTCGATATTGGCAAGGCAGATAAGAACGAAGTTGTTGTTGAGCTTCCGGATGATAACCAGGAATCCTTGAAGAGCCGGCCTTAACTTCCTTTTACTTTTTGGTATGTCCCCTATTTTTCTAGCACGCTGAACTGCCATAGAATAGAGATGACTGTTTTTTAAACAGCAGCATCCAACCGCAACTTCGACCGCTTTTCATTACAATTCTCATTAGAGAATGGAGGTTGTTGTGATAGAAGCATCAACAGGTTTGACCCAGGAAGAAGTAAAACTACGCCTGGCAGAGTACGGTTTTAATGAACTGGTCGAAAAAGAGACCAACCCTTTTCTGAAACTGTTGACCTATTTTAACGGTCCTATTCCATGGATGATCGAAGCGGCAGCTTTCCTATCAGCCGTAGTACGACACTGGGCCGATTTTTTCATCATACTGGTGCTCCTGATTGCTAACGCTGTGGTGGGATTCTGGGAGGAATATCAGGCTGGCAACGCCATTGCCGCGCTCAAAGCCAAACTTGCACTGCAGGCGCGTGTCAAGCGAGACGGGCATTGGATGATCGTTGCAGCCCGGGAACTGGTAACTGGTGATATCATCAGGCTGCGGCTAGGCGATATCATACCGGCCGACGCCGTACTCTTAGATGAAGCATCTGTTGAAGTCGACCAGTCGGCACTGACCGGGGAGTCGTTGCCGGTTACTCATGGTACAGGTGAGACTGTGTATTCCGGCTCGGTAGTCAAACATGGGGAGGCCGATTGCAGAGTTATCGCAACCGGGAAAAAGACGTATTTCGGCAAGACGGCACAGCTGGTTGCCGAAACACATACTATAAGCCATTTTCAAAAAGCAGTGCTGCAAATCGGCGATTACCTCATCGCCCTTGCAGTTGCCTTGGTGCTTTTGATTCTGGTTGTGGCCTTGTTCCGCGGCGATAGAATAACAACGACCCTGGAGTTTGCCTTGGTTCTCACAGTGGCCGCGATTCCAGTGGCTATGCCGACAGTGTTGTCGGTTACCATGGCGGTCGGCGCCAGAAAGTTGGCGGAAGAACAGGCGATCGTCAGCAAGTTGGCCTCCATTGAGGAACTGGCAGGGATGGATGTGCTGTGTTCCGATAAAACCGGTACCTTGACCCAGAATAGACTTACACTCGGAACTCCCTACTGTGTTGCCGGATTCAGCTCGGACCAGGTTATCCTGGCCGGAGCTTTGGCGTCACGCGCGGAAAATAAGGACGCAATCGATCTCGCCGTGCTTGGCGGCCTTGATGACAAAAAACAACTCGAACAGTATCAAATATTGGCTTATCAACCATTCGATCCTGTCCATAAGCGCACCGAGGCTACCATTGCCAATGAAGACGGACAGACATTCAAAGTCACCAAAGGAGCCCCGCAGGTCATCCTTGCACTGTCAGCCAATGCAGATGCCATTGAAACGGATCTGAGTGAAGCGATCTCTGAATTTGCCCGCCGCGGTTTCCGCTCCCTCGGTGTAGCTCGTGCCGATGATGGTGAAAAGTGGCAGTTTCTTGGTGTGCTGCCATTGTTTGATCCACCACGCGAAGATTCAAAGGCAACCATTGAAACCGCCAAGCAGATGGGTGTAGCCGTAAAGATGGTCACTGGAGACCAGCTTGCGATCGGACGCGAAATAGCCGGTCAGCTGGGAATGGGCATGAACATCATGGATGCCGGGGTATTCGGCGAGACGAGCTACCATGAAGCCGCCCGGACCGACGAAGCCATCGAGACCGCCGACGGATTTGCACAAGTCTTTCCTGAGCACAAGTTTCATATCATCGAGGTACTCCAAAAACGCAACCATATCGTCGGCATGACCGGCGATGGCGTTAACGACGCTCCAGCCTTGAAAAAAGCCGATTGCGGCATCGCCGTGTCCGGGGCGACCGATGCCGCTCGATCAGCAGCTTCGATTGTCCTGCTGTCGCCGGGTCTGTCGGTTATCATTGATGCATTGAAAGAAAGCCGCAGGATCTTTCAGAGAATGACCATCTATGCAATCTACCGGATCACGGAAACAATCCGGGTGCTGCTGTTTATGACCCTGTCCATTCTCGTCTTTAATTTCTATCCAGTCACAGCGGTAATGATTGTTTTGCTGGCACTGCTTAACGACGGCGCCATTCTCTCCATCGCCTACGACCGGGTGCATTACTCCCGAAAACCCGAGAGGTGGAACATGCACGAAGTGCTGAGTATCGCCACAGTTCTTGGTATCGCGGGCGTATTCTCCTCTTTTGGCTTGTTTTATATAGCCGAACATGTCTATCACCTCGATCGCGGGATAATTCAGACCTTGATTTACCTGAAACTCTCCGTGGCCGGGCACCTGACGATCTTTCTGACAAGAACACGCGGCCCGTTTTGGTCTTCCCGGCCGGCGAATATTCTCCTTCTGGCGGTAACCGGCACCCAGATCGTAGCGACGCTTATTGCAGTATACGGCGTTTTCATGCCGCCGATCGGCTGGAATTTGGCGCTTGCGATATGGATGTATTCAGCGATATGGTGGTTAATAAACGATCGAATAAAACTGTTGGCTTATAAGATCATCGAACCGACCGAGACAATTCTTAGTGGCCCATTCCATTCTCAAGAGAGGTGACGCCATATGGGAATTGGTATCATAAATTTAATCGGCTTAGGAGGGAATTAATTTATCCAAGAGCCACCAGCAAAAAGGTCTCCTCGGAGTCTCGCCGGCTCGCTTACCGGCCCAACCTCCGCGTTATGCTCAAAATATTATCCTCGGAGGTAAGCACCCTCAGGGTATAAACTTCGACTCCGATTTCACTTAGATGCCTGCGGTAAAATTTTTCCCATGCCTTGATTTTTAACCGGTAAGCATAGACTCCGAGAATCCTCATTTTGCAAAAGGCTTCCAAGCTTAAAAGAGTCTACGAACATCTTGGATCACCTCTGATTTTCCCATGGAAAAGAGATACCAACTGCCAATCGTAACCTTGTAGAATATTTAGAGCATTTATACTTCCTGGAGTGTTGAATTCCGTGGATAATGGCAAATGTAACTATTGACATTTATAAGAGATATTTATAATACAATTTCGGAAAGTTAAGGTGCCTATGCAGCTACAAAGAAACAGGCAATGAAACGACCTCACCCTTACCCCAGTGGCTTCTGCCGGCCCATTTCAGGAAGCTCTCCCCGTCTCTGTAAACCGGCACTCAATATTACTCCTGCAAGGGTTGTGATTCTCGATGTATTATTAAACTGTATGATGTATGAAGTTCGGGACAGCTTCAATTCCATCATCCTTTGGATATTCAATAGAAAGGGACAGAGCGAGTAGGTCATGAAAGGTGGTTCTGCAAACAGACGTTTTAAAAGAAGACGATGGTCAGGTGTCCTGGGTATTTTTCTTTCCGGAGCAGTGGTCGCAATAGCAATGGCCGCTGCTGTGGCTCCCAATCTTCTTCCAGTAGACGCAAGACTTGGCAGGGAAGGCCAGCGAGTTGCGGCCATCGTCATTTTTGTTGGAAGTTATTTGTCTCTTGCGATCGGCAGGATCCCGGGACTGAGGATTGATCGGGCGGGCATCGCCTTGGTCGGAGCCAGTCTTATGATCGCGTCGGGAGCACTGCCGCTTGAGGATGCCTATAGAGCGGTTGATCTTAATACTATCACCCTCCTGCTCGGCCTGATGATTGTCGTTGCTAATTTGAGGTTATCCGGATTCTTTGTTATTGTTAATTCATGGATCTTGGAACACGCTAAAGGGCCTTTGATCCTTCTTTGCGGTGTCGTCGTTGTGTCCGGTGTTTTCTCTGCGTTTCTTTTGAACGATGCTATTTGCCTGGTATTGACCCCTCTTGTACTCGAGTTAACTCGCATCACGGGACGAAAGCCGGTACCTTACCTGCTGGCTGTGGCAATGGCATCAAACATTGGGTCGTCCGCCACCATTACCGGCAATCCGCAGAACATTTTGATCGGTGGCTTGTCGCACATACCCTTTAATACGTTTATCCTTTCATTGTGGCCGATTGCAGTGATTGGTCTGGCAGTCTCGATTATCCTCATCGTACTTTTTCATCGCGACGAGTTCGCAAACACCACTCGATTAGAAGGACCAAAACCACATATTCATGTCAACCGCATCGTGCTGACACGCACCGTACTGGCTACAGCTGCCATGATTGTGCTGTTCTTAATGGGGATAGCGCCAGCGAAGTCGGCAATCCTAGTTGGCAGTCTGTTATTGCTGACCCAACGACTGAAGAGTCGGAGAATATATTCCGAGATCGATTGGTCGCTGCTGCTTATGTTTGCAGGTTTGTTCATCATCATTGCCGGAGCAGAGCGAACGATTATCACTCCTGGACTCATCGCGAGAGCAAGGAGCCTTCATTTGGAACAAGTTCCGGTACTAACCGCCATAACAGCCATACTATCCAACCTGGTCAGTAATGTGCCGGCCGTCCTGTTGATAAAGCCGTTTGTAAGTGCGCTTAAGGACCATGAAACCGCATGGCTAGTGATTGCAATGTCTTCCACTCTCGCCGGCAACTTCACATTACTGGGGTCGATTGCGAATTTAATCGTCGTCCAAAAGGCGGCCAGTGGCGGAATTAAGATCGGATTTTGGGACTACTTCAGGGTTGGGGCGCCGCTGACTATCATGACACTTATAATCGGAACGTTTTGGCTGTGCCGATGATCAGGAAATATCTCAATCTAACGGGGCGTAAAATGACCTGGTCGTACCGTAAAAAACCGTTCAGTCCTCAGATTTGCAGATTTCTCTTGCCATGTATGCACTTTTTTTAATCAAGTTCGCCAACTTTTCGTCAAGAGAGAACGCTACAGCCGTGACTTCAGCATTATCAAACTGCTTGAAGATGGAAGACGGACGATCGTACTCAATACGAATATTCGGGCCGGCCTCATAGACTAAAAGCCGTAACGGGGCATAAAGAGCTGCTCTGATATCATGACGGGTCATCTCAGCCGCGATGGCCGGGTTACCCAGCACATATTGTTTGGCTTTTTTCGGACTGCCAAAGATGTTCAGGAGCTTTCCATGATCCAAGATTTTAAAGAGCATCATGTCTTCTTCCCCAGCGGCTTTCTTGAGGAGTTCCACAGTCTTGCTTGGGGCAGTATCCAGATCTTTCAGGAGAACGTCTTCAAACTGGCCAAGGGATTGCTCTATCGCCCGGGTGAAATTGTCAAAATCTGCATCTATTTCCAGCAAAACATGCTGTATCTCAACGACCTTTTCCATATCCGGCTCCCTGATAAATTTTGTAAAAAAAAAACAATGTAAAGACAGCTCAAACGGTGTTATGAATAACCGGGCGGCAAGGCACTACAACATCTGCGACCAAGACCTGTACGGCTTTGCCGTTCTGACTTGATGTCGTCGTGCGCAACTTAATCTTCCCTTGGCCGGGGCGCCATTTCGAAGGACGCACCTCCAGTATTTCACTCTCAACCCGCAATTCGTCTCCCTGCCTTACTGAGTGAATTATTTTCTTACGATTGAGACAAATAACCCAGGGAAACAAAAATTCACGAGCTATTAAGCCTTGACTTATAGGTTTATAGAGATAGAATAGGTGCATATACGCTTATTGTCAACTGAGGAGATATTTTAATGACCTCCGGTACCCCATGTAATTGCTTGGCACTCCGCCAAGCAACGCGCCATATTACTCAGTTTTATGATCGATGCCTGGCACCCACCGGTTTACGGACAACGCAGTTTTCCATATTGATGAAGTTGAAACGGCGGGGAGCATTAACCATAAACGGGCTGGCAGGCGAACTCATTATGGACAGGACAACACTTGGCAGGACCATTTTGCCGTTGCAACGTGACGGACTCATTGATGTCAAGAGCGGGTCTTTGGATCGACGGACCAAGAAACTTCATCTGACTGAGGCCGGCGTAGAACGCCTTGGTGAAGCACTTAAACTCTGGGACGAGGCACAGGGACGGTTCGAGGAAAAGTTTGGCAGCGAACGTGCATCAAACCTGCGGAGTGAATTGCGGGCTGTCGTTGAGATGAGCTTGGATTAAAACCAGATCGAAGTTTTCTTTAAAAAAGAAACAAGGAGTAACCCATGAATTTAGACAACCATCCAAGCGTAATAGCCGTTCGCCGGAGGCAGCAGAATAACCAATCCGCAGCAATGACATTGCAACGATTGAAGAAAATAGTGTTGGAAGCCGGTGCCGATGATGTCGGTGTTGTAGAAATTGATCGCTCATCTCTTCATGACCAAAAGGAAAAGATCCTTCATGCTTTTCCACGAGCCAAAGCCCTTGTAAGTTTTATTTGTCGGATGAATGCGGCACAGATTCAATCAACCGACAGATCTTTGGCAGATGGGGAGTTCATAGCCTATGACGCTGAAATGCTGCATATTTCCCGCACGGTCGTTAAATCATTAAGGGACGAAGGGATCACCGTAGTCACTCCTTCCGAGTCTTTTCCTCAAGATATTGGTACTTTGTCAGGTAGAACGTCGATGGTTTCACATAAACCGGTAGCGGAAGCGGCAGGTCTCGGTCGGATTGGCCACCATCGACTGCTGATCCACCCGATATTCGGCAGCCATCTTTGTTTGGGAACGATAATCATAGATACAGCCTTGGACGTCTATGACCACCCCATCGACTACAATCCCTGCATAAGTTGCAAGCTCTGCGTTGCCACCTGTCCAACCGGAGCCATAGCCCCGGACGGCTCCTTCGCGTTTGTCAAATGTCTGGTTCATGCCTATAGGGATCGGCTGGGCGGTTTTCTAAATTGGGTCGAATCCCTTGTCACCAGCCAAAACATGGAGGAATATCGGAAAAAACGAACTGACGGTGAAACCATGGCTGTCTGGCAGAGTCTCACCTACGGCGGCGGCTATCGGTGCGGTTATTGCATGAGTGTCTGCCCGGCAGGCCTGGACCTGATTGGCCCCTATCTCGACAGTAAAAATGAATATTTACGAAGTGTTGTCAAACCGCTTCAAGAAAGGAAAGAGAACGTCTATGTTCTCCCCGGCCAGGATCAAGCGATAGCGGTAAGCAAGAAATTTCCGAACAAAACTATCCAGCCGATCTGACGGAACGTCTTTGTCCCCAACAGTAATTTCGCATCATTTAAAGGGAAGGTTTTCGACTGCGAGTTTTGGCTTCCGTGCCAATACCTTTATATGACCCGGAACTGGATAGCCTTAAATGATTACCAATGAGCCACTTGCAAAAAGGTTTTCTCGGAGTCTCGCCGGCTCGCTTACCGGCCCAAATTTTGTGCGCAACGACGAGTTAGAAGAAAATCCCTCGTTTCAGGATGGAAACTAGATAGATTGATCCCCCGCCCGGATAGTAGCGTGCCACGAAAATTTGCCGGAAAATGACATTCTAATCAAACCAACATTTCAATTGCTATTATATAATATATCTTGACATCAAGACATGTAGCACTACCTTCTTCTTTAGAAGTAACAGCATATTTACTTCGTGAAAATGGGAAAATAGTAGAACAAAAAATATTGTTCTTCGTTGCGATAAAAAAATAAATATATTTTATATCTTGATATTTAGATATATCTGGTGGCTAAAATGAGTAGTGAAAAAGTAATTCAGGGCATTCACCACATCACGGCTATCGCCGGTTCAGCCGCGGAGAATGTTGCATTTTATGAAAACGTTCTTGGCTTAAGGTTGGTGAAGCAGACAGTCAATTTTGATGATCCCTTCACATATCACTTATATTACGGGGATCAGGAAGGAAATCCGGGTACGATCTTGACATTTTTCCCCTGGCAGGGAGTGGCCCGAGGCAAAAGCGGCAGAGGAATGGTAACGGCAATCGCCTTTGAGATTCCGATCGGCTCTGCCGCATACTGGAGAGAAAGACTGTTGCAACATGGCATCGAAACAACTGCAGGACAAAGATTTGGCGAGGAGGTCATCGGGTTTTCAGACCCGCATGGACTGGGACTCGAATTGATAGCCACAGGGGAAGTTTCTGCGACATCGCGGTACACCTCTGGTCGCCATGATCCTGTATGTCCGATCAAGGGTTTTTATTCGGCAACCTCAACGCTTGAATCCATCCAGGATACAAGGAATTTACTGGAGGACTACCTGGGAATGGAATTGCATGTTCAGGACGGTAAACGGTATCGATTTAGAATGAAGAACGATACCTCAAGTGCTCTTTTCTACGATCTGCTCGTTGAACCAGGAGCAGAGATCGGCAGACAGGGAACCGGATCAGTGCATCACATTGCTTTCAGAACCCCTGATGACAAGGAACAACTGATCTGGCAGCGTTCACTGCTTAAGGGTGGTTATTCTGTAACCGGAGTACGAGACAGGAAATATTTTAAGTCGATATATTTTCATGAGCCAGGGGGAGTTCTCTTTGAGATTGCTACCGACCCTCCTGGTTTTGCCGTGGACGAGCCACTGGAGTCCCTTGGTCAGGTACTTCAATTACCTGATGACTTTGAACCCATGCGCGCCGAGATCGAGAAGAACCTTCCTTCGTTGCACTCAAACACATTTCTCCATGAATACATCGAAACAGAAGATTCAGAGAATAATAAGGTAACCATCGTTGCTCTGCACGGAACCGGAGGAGATGAACACGACTTGATCCCCCTCGCGAAAAAGGTCGGAAGCGGTGCTGCAATCATCAGCCCACGCGGCAAGGTAGTCGAAGGGGGAATGAACAGATTCTTCGCGAGGCTGGCGTCTGGTGCTTTTGACGAGAAGGACATCATCCGGCAAACTGATGAATTGGCCAAATTTCTCCTGGGTGCCGCCATTCGTTATCATCGTCCAATCGACCAATTTGTTGCCTTGGGATATTCCAATGGGGCAAATATTGCGGCCGCATTGCTTCTTTTGCGACCGGAGATTTTTTCTCGGGCGATACTTTTGCGCCCGATGTTGCCGCTTCTTCTTCCAAGTCCTGTAGATTTGAGCGAAAAAGAAGTACTTATACTGAGAGGAGCAAGAGATACTGTGATTCCTTACCAGAGCACTGATCAGTTGATCCAGACTTTAATAACCTGCGGTGCGCAGGTGGATGTCAAAAAGGTTGACGCTGGGCATGATCTGACCTCGCAGGATTTGCAGATAGTGTCACAATGGCTTGCCAGTACAGTAAAGCCGCATTGTGCACCCTGATGTTACGTTCAGGCCGTTCGACGAGTTAATGTCTATTTTTGGTGGACCAAGGAGGGGCTTTTAAAACATGGAAACCGGCGCTTATCTCAGACTGATTTTTGGCAAGGCCAACAATGCAATTGAACAAGTTGACAAAAATAGCATCACCAGAACGGGTCTGAACGTAAGCGATTTCAGCATATTGGAAGCATTATATCACAAAGGCCCGATGACCATCAACGCAGTTGGCGAAAAAGTCCTATTAACAAGCGGTTCGATGACAGCGGCGGTAAACAGGCTTGAATTAAAAGGATTGGTGGAACGTGTTCGAGATCCCCTGGACGGTCGCAGCTTCTATCTGCACTTAACCAAACCGGGACTCAAGTTGATAAGGACCGCGTATCGAAGACATAGCGAGAATCTGGAAAAGATTTTTGAGTGCCTCGATAAAGATGAGCGAGAAGAGCTTGTTCGCCTGCTGAAGAAGTTGGGATATCATGCGTTGCAGGTTGAATTGAGTTGAAAAAACCACGGCAATCATTGCTTAGTCGATTTGGACTAATTACTCGCCGGTTTAATATTACTCAATTATTGAAGCGATTTCGAAAGTTCCTAGTAAGAACTAAACAAACAGAACAATGAAGGCTCCAGGGTGCTCTCTTGCTCCTCTATCTGTTTTATCAACGATATTCTTTTTCCCCTCTATTGAGGATACACCCCGACAACCGATAACCTTGCATTGTGCACCGCAATTGAAACCCAGAGGATTTTGCAATTGCCTCACTAGCTCTATCGTGTTCGGCACTCAAATCTTGTATATGCGGCCAACCTGGCAACGGCAATTTATAGGTTCACCGAAGATCGAACGGCTCACTGACCGGATTCGCCTTGTTTTCCGGATGGTACGACGATGCGGAATTTCGTATTCTTGCCGTTGGCGGTCACATTTACTACGTAGGTCCCGTCGCGCAGGATCACGTTGTTTCCATAATGCGTCGATCCCGGGCCTTTTCCAATTACCTGCATGACGGTGACGGGGACTTCGGTGGCCATTCCTGTCGGCTTTCCGTCCGCATCCAGTTGCTGGTATTTCATGGAGACCTTTGCGTCGGTAAGCGCCTTGCCGGTCTGTGCGTCGTAGACATGCACGATGAGGTGGCAATTGGGGGCGGGCATGGCATTTGGCTGCAACGGGGCGGCGCCGCCAACCGTCAGCATACCCTCCAACGTGGAATCGGCCTTGACCTGGTCGGCTGTATAAAACGGTTCGGCTTCCATTACATGCAGTTCGATCCGCAGGCCGTTGACGTTGGCGGTTTGCATGATTTGAACCGCTTTGGCCGGCAATACGCCTATAAATACAATGCAGCATGCCGCCAGAATCGAAAGTGCTTGTTTCCTGTTCATTGTATTGACCTCCCTCGTGTTGTTGGGTTGATTTACCATGTTCTAAAAATGGGGCGGTTTAACGTGTTGCGTCTGCTGGGAGCAGTTGTGTGATGACGTTCATGAGTTGTTCATCGGAGACCCGGTCGGCGTCCTCGAAGATCTTGCGGATACGACCCTGGGTATCGACTATGGCCACCAAATCGTTGTGGGCAATGTCGTAGTCGACTCCGGCTGTGTCTGCCAGCTTGTTTTCAACGACCGGTTCGGGAACGGAATCCATTCCATGATTCCCGGTTTCTCTGTCCGGGGCGTCATCGTCGTCGCGAACCTTTTTGTAGTAAACGTGGTAGCCGTCGGTGACGATGCGGCGAATTGCTTCGGGGGAACCGGTCAGGTATTGCCAGTGCGTGTCGGCCGGGTTCCAACCGTACTGCTGCTGGAACGCCTTCATCTGGGCGGGGCCTGTGTGTTCAGGATCGACATTGAAGGTGACCAGTTGAACCTGGTCGGCCTTGCCGGAAGCCTTGAGTACGCGTTCAAGGGTCATAAAATTGTGGGCAATCAGCGGGCAGTATCCCCGGCAATAGGTGAACAGGAACGACACAACCTGGACCTTGCCATGAAAGGAAGACGACGATACGGCCTGACCCAACTGGTTGGTCAATGTATAATCCGGGACCAGCCCTTGAACGGGCAAGGGATTTCCTTGCGGTACATGGGGGCGCAGAAGCCAGCCCGCGGTAAAACCCGCAGCGGCAATAAAGAACAGCGCGAAAAAAAACATTGTCGATTTGCGCATAGAATGCTCTCTTTGTTCCTCTACATGCTCACCTACCAGTTCCACTTCCATGTTGACTGGGTAGCCCGCCTATTCATTGCGTATCAAAGGCTGAACAGGCTTGCCCTGCCTGTTCGGATAATGATACGTTAAATCTGGACAAAATCAAAAATAATCAGTCAAGAATCATTTTTTTATCTCAGTCGTCTGTTCCCTGGAAACGGGATGGTAGATCGTGGTCAAACTATTTTTACATGGATTCCAAGCCCCAAAGTAAGCCGCAGTGACAGAAGTCTTGCTCAAGAAAACTGATTTTTGCTGAGCCATTGCCCACGGAGTTCGTTGACAAGCTCTAAGCCTGTTTTGTCGTTTGCAGGCAGAAACACGGAGGATCCGGCAATCGGCCGGGTGCGGTTACCCCATTTCACCAGATGGGAACTCAATGTCAATCCTCCGCCAAAGGCAGGCATAAGCAGCAGAGTGCCGGGTTGTACATATCCTTCTTCCAGGGCCTCCACCAATGCAACCAAGGCGGTGGCGGCCGACATATTGCCGTAACGGTGGATATTGACATAAACCTTCTCCATCGGCATTTTTAGTTTCCTGCTGAGCGTTTCGATAATGCGCAAATTGGCCTGATGAGGAACGACCAGGTCGATATTTTCCGGTTGCAGTCCTGCCTTTTCCAGCGTTTTTTCACAGGCCTGTGCCATGCCGTTGACGGCCTTCTTGAAAATCTCCTGTCCGGCAAAGGCCCAGTTGGTCTCGCCGACTCGGCGCCTGCCATCGTTGTATTTCAGCCCCCACCCCTGGACGGATAGAATCTCACGAGATTCACCAATGCATCCGAGGGTTTCGGTAATAACACCCTGTTCAGTTTCGCTAGCCTCGAGATAAAGAGCTGCGGCGCCATCTCCGAAGAGCACGGCAACATCTCGATTAGACCACTGCATCGCCTTGGAAATGACTTCCGCACCTATAATAATTGCTGATTTTACAACCCCGCTTTTTATCATTGCGGTGGCACTGCTGAGCGAATACATGCCACTGGTGCAGGCGGTATTCAAATCCATGCACGCCGCACTGGTCGCGCCCAGCAACCGCTGCACATTCGAAGCACCATTCGGGCACATCTCGTCGAAAGTCGTGGAACCGAACACGATCAGCTCAACATCTTCCGGCTGTTTCCCAGCCGCCGCCAAAGCCCGGGCCGCCGCAACATAGGCAAGCTCGGAGACATCCACGTGAGAGATACGTCGCTCCTTCATCCCGGTGCGCGTAGTGATCCATTCATCGCTGGTATCAAGAAAAGTGGCCAAATCGTCGTTTGTCAAAATGGCCGGTGGCAAACATTTGCCCCAGCCGGTGATAGCGGCATATATCATAATTTACCGAATGAATTAAAATGCGGAGGGCTCACTTAAGCCCAGATAAAAGCGCCCTTTGCCAGATGACTTCACCTCATTGGCAATACCTCGTAACAATTGAAAGCTCCGGTAATTTACTGTGATAATGGCATGATGTCCATGAAGAATTGATCTTGGCGCTGGTCAATGTTCGGCGCCGGTTCAGATTCCCCTCAGCGAGTTCGGGGGTGGTCAGGAATAGTCTTAAACTCAGAGAGAGTTTTCCCTTTAAGGCTTGCCAAAAGAAAGCTTAACGAGATGACCACCGGTTTATCCGGTGCATTATCTTGTTAAGTAAAATAGATCCGTCATCTTTGTGGTCCGTAATCGTGGTCTGTCCCCTGTTTCTTTCCATTTCTTGACTGGTATACTGTTGCCTGGCGGTCTAATTCCATAGTGGCACCCGGAAAAGTAAAAGTGCCACTATATCTTGACTATCTTACAATATTCCT
>JBJKRL010000065.1:0-4042 GCA_046704745.1 Desulfocapsaceae bacterium
GGGATCAGGGCCCATGCAAAACAATCGGTTTGTGTTTCCGGGATCAGCTTTGCCAGACGGCTGACAAAACTCTTGCGGTCATAATCCGATCGAAATATCTTCCGACGTTCGATTCCCCTGATAATGATATGATGTAATGCGCCGGGCGCATCTATTCTTGCTTGATGAGGCATGAACTATCTTTATCCCATGGTATTTAAATAGAAAAGCATATTTTCATAGACGTCCCTATTATTCCCCACAATGCTTGTTTACCATTCGTCTCTTTAGCCTCCGAGCTGTTTGTCCAAACAGGAGCAAACAGACACAATAGGATTGCAAATATATTTACTTTCATGACACATTTCCTTTATGTCCCCAGGCATAGTTGATCGGTTACCTTTTCTCTCCATTTGACATTTCTCCCATCCAGCGTACCAGTTAGAATCAGATGAACCATTGGAAGGTCGGGTGTCGCACCCCAATGATCAATATCGGGGGACACCAGACAGCATCGCCAGCTTTGATCCTGACAATTTTTCAGTCTACAGCAGGAGCGGGATAACACGTCCACAACTTCTCGATTTTATTTTAACTTTCCTCCATATACGGGAAACCTGCTGGCCTCTCCATAATCTTTAATCTTGTCCACGTTCTGTAAGAATTTCATGTCTTCTGCCGATATCACAAAATCCACCTCGGCATTGTTTTTCATATGCGCTGGATTTGCAGTTTTCGGTAGTGGAAGAAGACCAAGCTCGAGACAGTAACGAATGGACAACTGCGGTACAGATACACCATATTTCCTGGCAATCTCGGTTACCTTTTGATTTTTCATCAATTCGCCATGGGCAACCGGGGAATACGCTTCTACAAGAATGCCTTTATCCTGGGTGTATTGAATGAGCTCTCTGGGCGTGTTGCTTATGTGCACCAAAATCTGGTTTACCATGGGTTTGACCGTGCAGGTTTCAAGAATATTGTCAAGATCCGCCCGTTCGAAGTTGGAAACGCCAATGGCCCGAAGGTTTCCGGCTGTATAGGCTTCCTCAAGCGCCCGCCATGCTTCGCGGTTTCCTTCGAAGTATTGATCATCCCCGTGAAATTCCATCCATGGTTTCGGGCTGTGGATAAGCATCAAATCGATGTAATCGAACCCGAGGGTTTTCAGCGATGTGTCAATAGATGCAACAGCTTCAGCATATGCCTTAACTTCT
Source organism: Desulfocapsaceae bacterium (assembly GCA_046704745.1). GTDB lineage: Bacteria > Desulfobacterota > Desulfobulbia > Desulfobulbales > Desulfocapsaceae > CAWGGS01. Next base: position 1,197 of record JBJKRL010000065.1, read on the forward strand.
GCTGCCAGCTTCGTGGTAACAAAGATATCCTTCCTTTCTACACCACAAGTTCTGACACCCTCGCCAACACCCTTTTCATTCTGATAGGCCTGAGCCGTATCGATGTGCCTGTAGCCTAAATCTGCAGCCTGTTTTACGGCCTGTTCCACGTCAGTATTGTTGATGAACCATGTTCCAAGGCCGAGTTTTGGAATCTTAACCCCATTGGACAGGGTATATTTTTCTTGTATAATCATGATATTATCTCCTTTATCCAATAAAAAGTTAGCGCAACGGGCTATTCCCGTCGTCCTGACGTTTGCAGTTTGTCGCAGCCGAGGTTACCTGTAGCCCGACAGTGCTTAACCTTCGTATTGCTCGTCACTGACCTTCTCCAGCCATGCGACTGCAGAACCGTCAAGCTCTTCCTGGATGGCAATGTGGGTCATCGCCGTGGTGGGGGAGGCACCATGCCAGTGTTTCTCCCCTGGGGGAAACCAAACGACATCACCGGGGTTGATCTTTTCCACAGGTCCACCCTCACGCTGTACGCAGCCACTGCCCGCCGTTACAATAAGGGTCTGTCCCACCGGATGGGTGTGCCATGCCGTGCGGGCGCCCGGTTCGAAAGTTACCTTGCCGCCGGTAGTGCGGGCCGGGTCCGTTTTTGAAAAAAGGGGATCTATGCGTACTGTTCCGGTAAACCAGGTTTCCGGTCCTTTGATCGATGCTTGTGAGCCATTCTTTTTAATTTCCATTGTGTACTCCCGTTTGCTGATAATTGGCAGACAGCGAACCATGTGTTGTGCCGTCCGCTCATTTTGGTCATTGGTTGTATGGGCATCTGCAACCAGCCTGTTTGTACATATAACCATTTCAGCGGCGACGTGTTTGGCTGATCCTCCACGATACTTGCCTAATTCTACAGAAATTGAATTTTTTCTTTGTTTGTGAGGGACCTGTTGATTAGAATTATGATGAAGCCAAACATGGAGGAAGATCATGACACTTAGAATAGAAATCCAGGAGCAGGATAACAATATACTTAACAAAGCAATGACCATTCTGGCCGAAAAAATAGACCGTTGGACCTTAGCTAGTAAAAATGAATCGACAACTGCCTACCCACCGTTATCCATCTATCGGCATGAAGCCCCAACGGAATTAATAAGTTACCTGCAGGAGCCAGCCCTTTGTCTGATTGTCCAGGGGAAAAAGCGTGTGCTACTTGGTGAGGAAACCTATCATTATGATAAGGATCATTATCTGATCACTGCAGTTGATCTCCCTCTCATTGCCCAAATTTTTGAGGCAAGCAGAACCAGCCCTTATCTTGGGCTTGTCCTGAGGCTTGAAAAAAAACAGATTGCCCAGATATTACTGGACGATCACGTATCTATTTCCCGAAATCAGGCTTCTGATCGGGGTTTGGTCGTCAGCAAGATTGAACCCTCTATCGTTCAGCCCCTTTTGCGCCTGATTGATCTCCTTGATCATCCAGGTGATATTCCGGTACTTGCTCCCCTGATCCAGCGAGAGATATTGTATCGTCTTCTCGTCAGTGACCAAGGACGGCGTCTGCAGCAAATTTCAATGGTCGGCAGCCACAGCCACCAGATTGCCCGAGTAATCGAATGGTTAAAAGAGAACTATGACAAATCATTCAAGGTGGAGGATTTGGCAATACAAAGTGGTATGAGCACGTCGAGTCTCTATTACCATTTTCGAGCCCTCACTGCCATGAGTCCATTGCAGTTTCAAAAGCGGTTGCGGCTGAACGAGGCGAGACAACTTATGCTCATGGAACAGAAGGACGCAACAACAGCCGCCTTTGAGGTCGGTTATGAAAGCCCTTCGCAGTTCAGCCGTGAGTACAGTCGCTTGTTTGGGGCCCCGCCATCAAGAGATATTAAAAAATTGCTTGAAGCTACAGCGCATTGATCCTGCTCCTGTCTACAGCGATTGCGAGGTCGCTTCTTGACCAACCTTGGGTTAAAGATTTGCACTGCAAACCCTTTTGTTTGTCGATGCTGCTACAGTAAAGATGTTTTCTGAGTATACGTAACAAGGATTTTAAAGATAAATAGTGTCAAATTTCGAATTCTTCAAATTCTTCTTGCGATCGTAGTAATCCGTATAATTCAGTCAAATTCGCCCCACCCCATGCCATCCAGGTAATCCGCCCACCATTGCATCATCTTGGTCCTCTCCGGCATATACTCACTTCGATGATATGCTGCCCGTACAGCATTCCGCTCCCGGTGGGCAAGTTGCCGTTCGATGGCATCAGGGTTGAACTCTGCTTCATTGCAGACTGTGGAAAAAAGCGCCTTAAATCCATGCATGGTTGCTTTTGAGTGATATCCGAGACGATACAGACCATAGAGCATGGTATTCTCAGAAAGCGGTTTTTCTGGGTAGTGGATACCGGGAAAGACTAGTCCCTTTTCACCAAAGAGGATTTTTAATCGTTCAAGAATGGTAATTGCCTGATCGGCAAGTGGCACGGTATGCTGTGATTTCATTTTCATCCGCTCTGCCGGAATTGACCATAACCGTTTTTCGAGGTCGACCTCGTCCCAGGTGGCCCCACGGACTTCGCCGGACCTTGTTGCTGTCAAGATAGTGTATTGAATAGCAAGTTTTGTTGTTATGTGAATATCACCTCCAGACAACGCCTTTAAAAATGCAGGCATTTCCTCCGGTGGAATCATTGTATGATGCGCCACTTTTTTCGCCCTCAGCGCTCCTTTCATGTCAGCTGCCGGGTTGTATGTTGCCCTGCCTGTCTGTATAGCATAGCGAAAGACAGCTGTAATTCTCTGCAATGTCTTTGCTGCCATTTCTAAAGCGTCGCGTGACTCAAT
>JBJKRL010000066.1:0-3870 GCA_046704745.1 Desulfocapsaceae bacterium
TCGTCATCCCCGGATTTCGGCATCAAGGGCGTGCTCGATCGCTTCGGCCAGATCGAACCAAAGGTTCTGATAACTTCCGACGGCTATTTCTACAATGGCAAGACCTTTGACAGCCTTAAGCGGGTAGGGGGCATCCTGCAGCAATTGCCCATGGTGGAAAAGGTGGTGGTGGTCGGTTACACCACAGTGCGGCCCGAGCTGTCAGGTGTTCCCCATGCCGTTTTGTGGGACGAATTTCTGGGGTCTTTTAAACCGGGTGACATGAGCTTTGCGCAGGTGACGGCCGAGCATCCCCTGTATGTTATGTACAGCTCCGGGACAACCGGCAAACCCAAATGCATGGTGCAGAGCCATGCCGGTATTCTTCTCAACCAGCTCAAGGAACACCTTCTCCACTGCGACCTGCGGCGCGAAGACGTGCTCTTCTATTATACCACTTGCGGCTGGATGATGTGGAACTGGCTGGTGTGCGGCCTGGGTGTTGGGGCAACCCTGGTGCTGTATGACGGCTCACCCTTTTACCCTGGTCCCGAGGTCCTGTGGAAATTGGCCGAAGAATTGGGCATCACCATTTTCGGCACCAGCGCCCGGTATCTAACCAGCCTGGAAGAAGCGGGCTACAGCCCCGGCAAGAGCTGCAAGCTTGATGCACTGCGCCTGATATGCTCCACCGGTTCGCCTCTGCCCGTGTCCGGATTCGAGTACTGCTACCGTGAGATCAAGGCCGATCTGCAGGTGTCTTCCATCAGTGGCGGCACCGATCTCAACGGGTGTTTCGCCCTGGGAAACCCCATGCTGCCGGTCCATGCCGGGGAACTGCAGGGTAGGGGGCTGGGGTTGAAGGTCTTTGCCTATGACGACAACGGGCAGATAGTGTACGACCAGACCGGCGAACTTGTCTGCACCGCGGCCTTTCCCTGTATGCCGGTCTGCTTCTGGAACGATCCGGACGGCGAGCGCTACCAAAATGCCTACTTCACCAAGTATCCGGGGGTGTGGACCCATGGCGACTTTATCAGCATCAACAGCAGGACCAAGGGAGTCACCATTTACGGCCGCAGTGACGCCACCCTAAATCCCGGAGGCGTACGCATCGGGACCGCCGATATCTACACGGCCCTGGAGTCGCTCTCAGAGGTTACGGACAGCGTGGTGATTGGCCAGAAATGGCTCGATGATGTGCGCGTGGTGCTCTTTGTCACCCTGGCCAAGGGAATAACCTTGGACGAGGCGCTTATCAAGAAGATCAAGACGACCATCCGCGAGGCGTGCAGCCCCCGCCATATGCCGGCCAAGGTGATTCAGGTAAGCGAAATCCCCTACACCATCAATATGAAAAAGGTGGAACTGGCCGTTCGCAACGTGGTCCACGGCGAACCGGTCACCAATCGGGATGCCCTGGCCAACCCGCATTGCTTAAGCGACTACGAAAACCTGGAGGAACTGAAAAACTAGGGTCATCAAGGGGCGAGACCCTGGTTTTTCATACTACTTAAAACGTATCCTTAAGGCTTATAGAGTTCTTCGTTTCTTTGAATCAATTTCACATGAAAATCTATGTGTTCGGTGAAGACCTGGATCCACATGGTGACATCCACCAGACCCGAATCCGGATGCGAAAAGTATATTTTCCCCCAATCTTCTTGGATCTTAAGCGTTAAGAACTCAGCCATGAATGATCGCAACCCTTGAATCAATTTAATTACGGGGCCTACTTCAAAGTCGCTGTAATTGAGATTTTTTACCCATTTTTCCTCGTCATAGGTAATAACAGGCGTGCCGTTCTGGGCAAATGCTTTCCTTACCCTGGAATCGGCATTAATATCGGCATCCAATATATGCAAGATATGTTCTCTTATGGTCCACGCCTTGGGATCAGGACGAAAATCAAGGAGTGATTTATCTGCTGATGTATACCGATCCAAGATAGCAATAGCATTTAGATAATTTTCAATTAATTCTTTTTTGGATTTCATATGGGATCCTTTCTTGTTGTTTTTATAAGAGTTTTTTCCCTAAGCTGAGATTTGTCTTTTCCTGTTTATTCTGAGACGTTCGGGGAGTATGGGATGTCTCCTCACTTTTTATATGATGTATGTTTTTGCGTATGCATGTCAAGCGGCCATCGTTGATTGACCGATGGTGATTCCAGTCATTAGCAAAGTTTGGGCTAAGTGATATACTGTCTTGTGAACCCGTCAAGATGAAGGTGAGGCAACCCCGGCGGCGGGAGTGGCCCGAGAGCTAACATCCAGTAACAGGCAACCAGCAAAGGAGATAAACATGATCTACCAAGAAATCTTATATGATACCAAAGGATCGGTTGGATATCTGACTTTGAACAATCCAAAAAAGATCAATGCGTTGTCGAAGACAATGATCGGTGAAATACTCCATCTGCTGGAGGAGGTTGCCCAGGATGAATCGATCAAGGTGCTCGTCATTAAAGCTGCCGGGAACAATTTTTGCGCCGGTCATTATCTGGCCGAGATGGTCGATGGCGGGGTTAAAGAATACAAATTAATTTTCGATCAGTGTACCCGCATGATGCAGATGATCCATGAATTGCCGCTGCCGGTCATCGCTCAGGTGCAGGGGGTTGCCACTGCGGCCGGATGCCAGCTTGTTGCCTGGTGCGACCTGGCCGTTGTTGAAGAAGGCGCCCGTTTTGCCACTCCGGGAGTAAAGATCGGTCTTTTCTGCACCACCCCCATGGTGGCAGTCACTCGGGCTATCGGCCGCAAAGCAGCCATGGAGATGCTGCTCACCGGCCGTTTTTTTTCAGCCCATGAAGCCAAGGAGCTGGGACTGGTAAACCGCGTGGTAACACTGGATGAATTGGCAGAGGAAACCGAAAAGCTGGCCAGTCAGATTGCCGAAGCCAGCCGGTTCGTTCTCGCTATCGGCAAACAGGGTTTCTACGCCCAGGTCGACCAGCCGGATGCCGCCGCTTTGCACTATGCCAAACACACCATTTCGATGAATCTGAGTGCCGAAGATGCACAAGGTGGGATTCAGGCCTTTTTAAAGAAGGAGACGCCTGTCTGGAAAGACAGGTAGATGGCCGATTGAAATTTGTATAAGGGAAAAAACGAAATTTAAGATTCTCGTAATCATCAGGCACGCCCTTAATTTAAAACCGTTTCTGATTACCACTAATCTTCAGGTACAAATGACGGGATTGTGGCCACCCCTTTCACACGACGCCATAAATCCGTCCATGGGGGCTTGACTGTGCCCATCCAGGGCACAGACACCCGTGAAAAAGGTGGCCATAATCCCTCCATACGGAGAATACTGAGAATCAGTGGTAATCAAAAAACCGTTTAATAGTAAGCTGTAAAGTTAAGGATGTCCCTAACGTTGCGCACAGATTGTCACGGATTCCTTTTCCAGCGCCCCATATTACCCTTATCACAGGTCTTATTGTCGGAAGTATATAGATCTCCCTCTTTAAAAAATTGTCACGAATTAAGATAGGAATCTGCATTGTAATATTATTGACACGCAATCATGAAAGAGTTAGAAAACAGTAAAAGATCCGTTCAATAGTCATTACAGACGTTTTTCTTAATGCGAAAATATTGAAGGACATGCTACCGATTCCAGAGAATGTTCTAGAACAATTCAATGAAGTCTTAACAAAACGAGACGTCCATGAATCCTCCCATTTGTATTACCGGAAATGGCTTCGATATTTCCTTGATTTTCAAAACAAATATCCACCTCCTGAGGAGAAGTCGAAGCAGGTTCGCCTTTTCATAGAAAAGCTGAAGTCCAAAAAACAAACACCGCAACAATGTTCTCAGGCCGCCCATGCAGTTTCCCTCTTTTTCGAATCTCAGCAGCCGAAAAAATTCCCTCATCCAG
>JBJKRL010000067.1:0-65700 GCA_046704745.1 Desulfocapsaceae bacterium
GGCCCGGTGCAGGGGCTGCTGGACCATTTTATGGACGAGGTGCGGGACCATATCACCAAAAGGAAATGTCCCTTACAATGAACGACGATGGATACATAGAAGAGGAAGAAAACACTTTTTAAAGGAATTTGATTACCACTGAAACTCAGCCTAATCAGCTGGGGCTGTAGCCACCCCTTTCACGGGACGCCAACCCGTCCATGGGGGCCCCACTGTGCCCATCCAGGGCACAGACACCCGTGAAAAGGGTGGCCACAATTCCTCTTTACGTACAAAACTGAGATTCAGTGGTAATCAAAAAGATATTTAAAAAAACACCTGGAAACCGCGGGCAAGAAACGTGTCAATAATGCACGCGGTTTCCAGACGCTATCGAGGAGAGAGACGTGAAAGAAAAGGGAAAAAGTGAAAGCTGTCTTTATTGTCGGCATTTTCGCAACGATCCGGTGTATCTCGAAAGTATTTACAAGGGACTGACGAGCCTCAGCTCAGCCTATGGTTCGGTACGCTGCCAGGATGGAATCTGCCAGCTGAATGATGTTTATCTGGCGGCTAACCGCAGTTGCAACAGATTCGAGCCCCATTGATCCGGAAAAGCAAGGGGCGTTAAAACACTTTGTCATGTGGTATCGGTTCGTTTTCTGATCAGGAAGATTCCGTCTCTGATTGTCAGAAACACGTTTTCCACCCGTGTGTCGGCTGTAACCATTTCGTTGAAGTCCGCCATGGCTTTGCTCTCATCGTCCGATGGGGAAAGTACCCGGCCGTACCAAAGGGCGTTGTCGGCCAGGATGGTGCCTCCGTCGCGTACTATCCGCATTGATTCCCGGTAGTAATTGCTGATATTTTGCTTGTCGGCATCGATGAAGACCAGGTCGGTTTTTCCATCCGGCAGCGTCTTCAAGATTTCCAGCGCCTCACCTTGGCGCTGCGTAATCTTATTGCCCACAGGACTTCGCTTAAAAAATCCCCGAGCGATTTTGGCATGTTCAGGATTATTATCAATTGTGATAATCCTGCCGTCGGCAGGGAGCACTTCGGCCATGGCCAGGGCGGAGTAACCGGTAAACGTGCCGATCTCGACGATGTTATGGGTCGATGACAGCTGGACGGCAAATTGCAGGAATCGTCCCTCAACCCGACCTGTGAGCATGCTGGGGTAGGGGGTCTGGGTCAGGGTGAACTGCTCGATTTCCTCCAGTAGATCCGACATGGGCGACGTGTGTTCCGCCGCATATCTCTCGGCCTCGTTGGCCACAATATCCATATAACAATAGATACCCTGTGAGGAGGGTGTCTGTTTTTTGGCCTCTAGGGAAGATTTTTGGCTCATGGAAGCTCCTTTTTTCTTTATTGTGTCGAATATAATAGTAGGAATAAACATCATGGGGAGTTTTCGCTATGGCCAAAGGACGTCTTGCCCACCTGCTGATTCCGTTTAATCAACAGACGTAGGCCCTGTTATGTCTGTTGCACATAACTCATTTTTGGCGTAGCATTGCCGGCAACGCTTTGTAAATTGTAAACTCGGATATCGTTTATTGAAAAATGAGGTTGCCATGACTTCTGCTGAAAATGTAATGGAAGGGGGGACTATCCTTCTACCGAACGGCTTGACGATCAAGTATTGTGACTCTAACGCAGGTCAAAAAGAGGTCGTCGTTTTCCTGCATGGGTATGCGGATTCCTGGCGGTCGTTTGAACGAGTCCTGCGCGCTTTTCCTGCCAAATATCGCTGCCTTGCGTTAGACCTCAGAGGGCATGGCGATTCATCCAAACCGGATTGCTGTTACCAGATGAAGGACTTTACCGAGGATGTCCGTTTGTTTCTGGATGCATTGGGCATTACAAAATCAACCCTGGTCGGTCATTCCATGGGGAGTCTTATTGCCCAGACCTTTGCAGCCACCTTTCCGGAAAAGGTTGAAAAATTGGTCCTGATCAGCTCAGCCGGCAGGGCAAATGAAAATCCGATTCTTGCTGAGATTCAAGATGACATCATGGCATTAAAGGACCCTGTTGCAGAGTCCTTTATCGTCGACTTTCAAACACCCAGCCTGCCTGTTCCGGACGAGTTTCTCCAATCGATCATTGCCGAGAGTAAAAAGATCCCGGCACGCATCTGGAAAACGGTATTCCGGGAATTGGTTGCCGTAGACAATAAAGACCTCCTTAGCAGAATCAAGGCAAAAACTCTCATCCTCTGGGGCTCCAAGGATGTGGTTTTTCCAAAAATCGATCAAGAGCTTTTAAGCTTGAAAATAAAAAATTCCAAATTTATTGAATATGAAGCAGGGCATGCCCTTCATTGGGAGATACCGAAACTTGTGGTAAAAGATATAGGCCGATTTCTTAAATGATAAGTTAAGAACAAAGGGGGACAGACCCGAATGGCGCTAGTTTAAGCCATTTTTTATCAGACAAAGTGTATGATAATATAACTATTCGGGACAGACCACGTTTTTTTACGGGATTTCCGCCAGAGATCGCCGCGACAGCACAGCTCAAAGCGATAGATACACAGCTGGACAAAGGATTATGACAACGGCAGCACTGTAGCCGGATGCGCGAAAACAGCCCATCGGACGGCGCACTGCAGTATCACATCTTCTGCAACATCTCCGTTACCATCCCCGGCCTGTATTTGCCAACTGTCGTGCGAAAACCGATGGATATGCGGTTCCAGCCGTTGATGGCGACAATCGCTAGGGTCAGGTTGACGAGTTCCTGCTCAGTGAAAAATTCCCGTGTAGCGGTATAAATGTCATCCGGGGCATGATTGTCGGCGATCAGGGTGAGGGCTTCGGTCCAGGCCAGCGCCGCCCGCTCTCTTTCCGTATAGAAGGGTGCCTCGCGCCAGGCATCCAGCAGGTAGATCCTTTGCTCGGTCTCGCCGGCTGCCCGTGCATCTTTTGAATGCATATCGAGGCAATATGCGCATCCATTGATCTGCGAGGCCCGCATCCTGACAAGTTCGAGCAGGGACGGTTCCAACCCGCAGCCGTGAATGTGCTTTTCCAGGCCCAACATGGCCCGGAATGCACCGGGACTGATCCTGGTGCTATCTATTCGAGGTTGCATCTTGCACTCCTTGCTTTAGCCATCAGGGGCTGTAGACGATCGGGGAGGCTAAGATGGTTCAGGTTTACTTCCTTTTTCGGATTCCCTTGATACATACCGACTCCTCTTTTCCAAACCAGCTGCTCCCATCCCCTTTCGCCGCCAGATGACCTTATGGTTACCATCAAAGGCAGTTGATGTTTAATAGAAACAGTTCGGAGACGTATTCGGAATACGATTCCGAATCCTCTTCAACTGTTATCACAGGGCCTCCTGCTGTCAAGAAACCAGGAGAAGTGGCGCCAGTAGATTTAACAAACCATGAAGCGGAGAATTCTCTGTCAATATCTTTGTAAAACGGGTCAACAGTGAGAGCAGAAATCGATTCGAGATTCATTTCAAGCCTGTAACATTGCCATTGGTAAGTCTCGGCAAGAAGAGTACACAATCTGAGTTAATATTCTCCTGACACCGCAGCGTTGGGTAATCTCTCAACTTTTTGCGAACATCTATCTTTATTCTGCCCTTGATCTCTGGTTTGAGAAGGGTTACCGCAAGATCTGCAGTGGCTATGCCCGACTCATTCGATACACAGATGATTTTGTTGTCTGCTTTCAGTACAAGAAGGGTGCTGTACGGTTTTGCTATGAGCTGGTCAAGCGGCTAGGCAAATTCGAGCTTGAGATGGAGCCTACCCAGACCAAGGTGATGGAGTTTGGTAAGTTCGCCGTTCAGAATGCTGAAAGAAGAGGGAAAAGAGTTGAGACGTTTGATTTCCTCGGCTTAACCCACTACTGCAGCAAAGATCGGGACAGGAAAGGATTTCGGATGAAGCGGGTGCTGTCCGTTACAATTCGGCCAACCAAGCCAGACGAAACAAAGCCAGATACACCCCCGCCTCGACTTCCCTATTCTCCAGGCACGAATTCACAAACTGCCTGGCTTCCAGGCGAAAGGAGACAGATCCTCGATCATTTATCTGCTCGTATTATAGATAGATGCTTGCCTGGTATAGACATAGCTATTGAATATCTCAGGAATAAGTATAGTAAAAACATGTCGCCAAACACCTTGCATCTAGCCGGTGTTGTTGTCCTCTCCTTCCTAAATTTTCTGGGTGATTCCGGAACCAATATTTTCAAAATAACCCGTCATGATATCAGTGCCTTCAAAGGGTATGAACAGGAACCTGGTTTGAAGGTCAACTCCGTCAGGAGCAACTTGAGAGGCGTGTATTCACATACCGGGTCCACTGATTACCGGTGGTTTGGCGGCACTGTAAAGCCGGAATGAAAAACGGCGGCGCAAAAAAGTCCACCGTTGGCAGTTACCACTGCGTGGGTTTGGAGTTACGCTGGTCGAAGCCTTTCTGGTGCCAGTAGGGATAAGTAGGCTCACGGTGACTGGCCACGTCGAGTTTGGCGATGTGCGCCTCGTCCAGTTTCCACCCTAGTGCGCCGAGGTTCTGTTTCAACTGGTCGGCATTGCGTGCGCCTACTATAACATTGCTGACCGTAGGCCGTTGCAAAAGCCAGTTGAGCGCCACTTCCGGGATGGTTTTGCTGACCTCGGCCGCCACATCTTGCAGCGCGTCCACCACCGTGAACAAGTATTCGTCGTCCACAGGCGGGCCGCCTACGGCGCCGCCTTGGGCGATGCGCCCCGCCTTGGGGGGGGTGCTGCGAGTGATTTTACCGGTGAGCCGCCCCCAGCCCAGAGGGCTCCACACCATCAGCCCCACGCCCTGGTCCAGCCCCAGCGGCATCAGTTCCCATTCGTAATCGCGCCCTACCAGCGAGTAGTAAGCCCTGGTAGGCCACGTAGCGTGCTAGTCCGTGTTTTTTGCAGCTCTATGGATTTTGGTTTATTGATGAGTGAAGGAAACCGGGGAGGATTTAAAGGATTAGGGGACACGATTACAGCTTTCCCCAACAAGATAAAACACCGGATGCGGCCTGAAACCGGTGATCATCATGTTGTGCCTCAAAAGCAACATTCTTACTTGAAAAATGTGCATCCTAAATATATACTTAATGTATGGATAAGATATACATGAAAATATTGAGCCAATGCGAAGGTTTTGAGTGGGATGATGGAAATATAAATAAAAATTGGTTGAAACATAAGGTCAGCCCTGCGGAGTGCGAACAGATATTTTTTAATAGACCACTAGTAATTCAAGGTGACATAAAACATTCAGAGACAGAAAAAAGATTTTATGCACTTGGCAGAACCGACTCAAAAAGAACCCTTTTCATTGCCTTCATTGTTAGAAACAAGCGTATTCGTGTCATTTCAGCAAGAGACATGAGTCGAAAAGAAAGGGAGGTATATAGTAATGGATAAACAAATACCAAAATTTAAGAACGAAGACGAAGAAAGAGAGTTTTGGGCAACTCATGACTCTACTGACTACATTAAATGGGACAAAGCTGAAAAAATCACATTTTCAAACCTCAAGCCTTCTGTAAAAAAAATATCTCTACGCCTTCCAGAAACTATGATTGAGGAGCTCAAACTTCTAGCAAACAAAAGAGATGTTCCATATCAATCTCTTTTAAAAATATTTCTTGCTGAGCGTATAGAAAAAGAACTTGGTGCACACTAACCAGAAAAACGCTCATTTAGAAAAATTCTAAACAATCGGGATAGGACTCCTCATCATCAAAGTTCGTGTTCGGCGTCGGAGATATGTATCAAATGGAAATTTTCATAGTCATATTTATAGTTTTGTGGGGTATTCTATTTTATGTAGAAAGAACTGCAAGTAAAAATATGACTTATAGTCGATACGCTTGTGGGGTTTATGGGGGACGCTGGTGAAAAAGATACTTATTAGAGATATGAATAGGTGCTCCCTAGTTATCTAAGAATCATGGATAGAATTATGGGATTAGCAAAAAACAGTCGCTACGGTTTTCCAAATTCTGTTCTGTTCTACCTTCACTCCACCACGAGGAAATCCCTCTTTCAATTGCACATGCGCAAAGAGTGCTTTGATCAAAAACAGAAGGCAAAATGCTCTGCCCACTAATCTGTTCCCAAGCAACTCTTTTAGAAAGAGTTATACCATTTAGGAAAATATCAAATAAAGATTAATAGAATAATATCTTATGATATCTCTCCATGTGAAAACCGCTACTGGAAAGAGGGAAGAGTAGGTGAGTTTTTGTGTTAGAAGTCATCATGATTGTATTGGTGCCTGGTTGTACATCGTTCGATTCTAATTGACCAGTGCCCAAATGTAGCCATCTGGATCGGCGACAAAGGCCTCGGTGCCCCAGAGGTAGTGTCTGGGCTCTTGAATGATTTTAGTGCCGGCCTCTCGGGCACGATGCACAAATTTTTCTACATCTGCTACCTTCATGTGCGGGTACATTCCCAGCCCGAGTCGTTCATCTCTTGCCCTTGGCGCTTCCCAGTCCCAGTGTTTGTCCCAAAGGGCTATGCGTGTGTTGCCTGCTTCAAGCATTGCAAAGTGGCCATCATTTGATTTGATCCGAAGGTCAAATAATCCGTGGTAAAAAGCAATGGAAGCCTTTAAATCCGACACTTCCAAAAGAATGTGGTCAACCGCAGGCGGACTTCCTGCCGGAGGAGCAGGGCTTCTCGCACAGCCGGCAAACAATACGGCCAGTCCGAATACAATCAAGAATAAAGGTTTTCTCATTTTAGAATCACCCGCGCTTATAACCAGGAACGCTTTTTCCAGAGAAGTCTTTTTATCATTGAAAGCAACTCAATGATGAGTAGACGGGCCATTTACCAATGCCCTCAATTTTCGAAGAGAATAGCGGGACAGCTCTTCCTGATCGTCATTTGAAAAACCGAAGTTCTTTGCCGTCTCTGTAGGGTCGGTTAGGAATCGTTCGCGGACCGTTGCATCATTTATTGCCTTGCCGATAAGTTTTACGAAATTGGTATTCGGATTATAACAGCACATATGCACCTCCTGATATATCTATACTTGAGATCATCTCCCAGGCAAACGTAGAATTCTTCAGCCTCTCAAAAGGTATTACACGGGAAGACTATTAACTCGTTTCCATCCGAAAACGGCGCTTTTCCCCTAACTCGTCGTTGCGTTGCCAAATTTAATCCTCGGAATATTAAGTATATGCCTTCGGTTAAATTTACCACCGCGCCTAGATTTAGAAGAGGTAAGCGAAGACTCCGAAATCCCTCGTTTCAGGATGGAAACTAACTCACATATTTCACCCATTGATATGGCCTGCTGATCAAGAAGACCTGGAAAAAGCTTGTTACGGATGCCTTTTCCCAAAAGCTATGCGGAAAGAGCGGGCAATATCGATCCGCACCCCTAGAGTATTTATTTCAGAGCACCTGAAGGGCAAAAATAACATACATTATGGGTAGAATTCGGTTGCAGGGTCTTTTCTCATTTATTGGAAGTTTTTTTTGGGAAAATAGTACCTTCAACTACTTGCCATAAATCACTAAGTGATTTTCATGAAATATGCAGGTCAGCTCCATTTCTTGCCCAGTTCGTCAAGCCCGGCTTTGCCAAGATCTTCAGGAGACATCGCAATTCTAAGCTTACAATCGGCGTTAAAGTTCAGGAAAAACGGTTCGCAGATAGAGGGTATTTGCGAAGGATCACTGATGTTCACGATAGCCACAGCCCCCCGGGCACCATTTTGCTCGGTAAAATAAATGTTTTCAGGCTCCAAATCTTTGATGATTCTCTTGATAATATCTCCGGCCTTGCCTTCCCGTATTAGTGTGTTGAATGGTTCATGGGGAAGTTTCACATTCAGTAGCATTCTCATTTCAATTTATCCCTGTTCTACTCGTTAATGTTCGATATTCCCTGAGCTTAATGTCAATAAGGGCAGCATCACCATTTGGTTTAGCAGCAATAAGAGTCCGATTGCACGATTAGGCATCCCTAAACATTAGTGACTAATACCACTTTGTAAAGGATCATAAACGCTGGAATATTCTCAACCCTCAGGAAAATACAACGTATTGTAATCACGAACAAATAAGTCTATCTCCGACTTCGCGGCGGCGGGCCTGTCGCAGCTTCATCTTCGCTGATATAGCCGTCTCCGTTTCTGTCCAAATGCGAAAAAGCTTCTGCAGGCCCATCAAATTCCGAGCGTGAGACCCTGTTGTCGCCGTCTCTATCCAGCCTCTTAATAAACCGGGCCCCTCCCATTCCTCCTCTTCTCATCCGTGGACTATTTTGGAAGCCATCTTCCATTTGCCGGGCTTGATTTCCATAGCGATCTTGACCCTCCATTTGAAATCGGTGACTGTTTCCCATGGATCCAGCGCTATTGCCAAGGACCCGCACCTTATTGGGATAGCGATCCTGACCGGTCTCTTCGATTCCGGAATGAGGAGTAACCGTGCCGCCCCGGACCAGACGGACATAGTTTTGCACCCGAACGGCATCGCCTTGAGGGCCATGTCCCAGATAGGCATTGCCTGTTTTGGGATCGCTTCGTTGGGCACCCGCCCCATGTACATCCATGATCCGGCCTCGCATCATACCGATTCCCCGGCCAAAGCAAATATAGACTCCTGCATCCATTCTCCCGTCTTGATGGGTGGTGGATGTCCAATAAAATCCATAGTCCTTCTGCCTCGCTTCATTGGTAATGGGTGTTGCCTGAAAGACAGGGGCGATGGCTGCCGAGTCTGTGGTGGCAGGCGAGCGGGAATAGTCGACAATGTATTGCAACTCTTTGGCATTGGGCAAACGCCAGTCGCTGTATCCTGCATCTCGGGAATTTTTTGCATATTCCAGTGCCTGTTGCCAGTTCATGGGATGTGCTGAATCGTTTTTCATCCACATGAGACCGGTGGCCTTATCCGTAACCGTACCATTACCGTTGTCGACAAAATGATTGGCCCCATACGCTGGGCCTCGAACATAACGGACGTAAAATTTTTTCTCTCCCCGCGGTCCCCGGTTTATGCCATTCGGATAGCCTTTGATCCGGCCATCGGCAAAATTGACCCCGAAAAGCGTAGGGTTTCCGTTCATGGTGGTGCTGACATACTTTGTAGTTGAAAGCCATTGGGCATCAATATAGCGTTCACCGATCTGGACGTTGCCGTAGCGAAAATCAAAATAATCCGTGTTGATGAACGGAACGGCATCCGAGGGAACCCTGTTATATCCCTCTCTGCCCCGAAATCCGGTATCGCCGCTGAAGTTGATCAAAGAATACAGTTCCTTGATATTGGGCACCCGCCAGTCGGCATAGCCGCCCAGCGTCATCGTTTTCGCCTTCTTTTCCGCTTCCACCAGGCTGAGCTTGGTTTCGCTTACCGCCTTCGACCACATAAGCCCGGTTACCAGATCGGTAACCGTTCCGTCACCGTTGTCGTGATAACTTGGGGGATTGCTCAGGAAATTCCCGTCCTGGCCCCAGAACGGCTCACCTTTGGATGGGCATGATATTTGTCTGGAGTTGTCATAGCAGGCTGTCTGGCCGGTATCGACAATGGGGTCTGGAACAGTTGCCGCAGCTGTTTTGGCAGCCAAAAAACAGAAAAGGCCGCAGAAGAGACAGCCGAGTCTGGCAAACATGGTTTTCGATCTGATCATGGGATACCTCCTCATACAATGGATTTGTCTTACACTGCACTTTATCTCTGAATTGAGGAGAAAGATTGAAGGAAGTAAGGAAATTCCATGGAGAAATTCTTGGTAAGCAGAGCTGAAGACGGATCTAGCGTGTCCCCCGGCCTATGATGGAAAATCAAATTTGTAGCCAACCCCGTAAACCGAATGGATAAGTTCAGCTTCTTTGTAGGTTTCCTCCATTTTTTTACGTAGATTTTTGATATGGGTATCAACCGTGCGGTCGGTGACGATTCTCCTGTCTTTGTAGATTTTATCAATAAGCTGGTCTCGGGAAAAGACCCTCCCCGGTGAATCGGCAAGGGTCTTGAGCAATCTGAACTCAACAGGCGTTAGATCAAGAGGCATACCCGCAAGCACGGCAAGGTATTTCTCTTCATCAAGGCTCAGAAGTTCTCGAGATACTCTGCCAATACCTCGGCAAGCCGTTGCTCATCTTCAACCAGGAGAATCGATTGTCCGTCCTGCATTTTTTATCCCTTACGTTAGCGGGGAAGAGTGATCGAGAGAGCCACTCCTCCCAGAGATGAAGCAGATGACATGATCGTCCCACCATGATCTTCGATTATGGTTTTACACAAGGAAAGACCAAGTCCCGAACCACCATGAGCCCGGCTTCGGGACTTGTCAACCCGATAGAATCGCTCGAATATGGCGCTGAGCTGGTCGTCGGATACCCCCGGGGCCGAATCTTCAATGACGATAGTGCAGTTCCTGCTATTCATTTTTGTACGCATCCTGACGGTTCCCGGGCTGTCGGTATATCTAAACGAATTATTGAGCAGGTTGGAAAATACCTGCTGCATCCTATTGGGGTCACAATAGACCGGACAATTTCCGTTAAGATCCTGTTCAAGAACGATATCTTTTTTGGCGAATAAGGTACTGTAGAGATCAAAGCATCTTTTGAGAAGGCCGACAATGTCTGTCTTTTTTTTCTGATAAGTGAGGTTGCCCGAATCCGCAAGGGAGAGGTCGAAAAGATCGTCTATCGTATGGGACAATCCTCGAACACCCTTGTGAAGCGATTCGAGCCTGCGCTTGTCGCAGGGTCGTATGCCGTCCTGGATTGCCTCGATCTCCGCCTGAAGAACCGCCAGCGGGGTTCTCAACTCATGAGAGATATCAGCCATCATTGTCCTTCTCAGCTTTTCGTTTGCCTTCAACGTGGACGAGAGGGTGTTCACGTCTTCAATCAATTTATTGAATTCGTCATTGTCCCGCCACTGTATCGTATGATCAAGATTGCCCTGGGTGATTTTTCTTACCCCCTCAATGATGAGTGAAACAGGGTGGAGAATTGCTTTGCCAAGAGGAATTGAAACTAAAAGGGATATGAGAAAGGCAATGAACGCAGAAATGACCACTGCCCAAAACTGGGTCGAACGGAATTGGGCAGCTAGTCCTTGTTCCAGCCACGTTACACGCTCTACGCGTAGCCAGCCTATCACCCTGTCTTGCCGGTGCAAGGGTATGAGCAGGGCGTCTTTTGCGGTAGATTCCCTGCCAAAGACGATGTGGTGATCGCCATCCAGCAGGCTGAGTCGCCAATTGAGGCCCTCTGTATCCGTAGGTGGCCTGGGCATAGGTTCATTGGCATGTTCACGGGGCGGTGGGCTTATGATGTTTCGTTGTGCAAAACGAAATGTTTCACGCCTATTGGGGCGTCTGCCTGATCGCTGATTCCTGAATGCCTTCGGATGTTCTTCCAGCCGAGTGAGCTTTAATGTAACTATGCTCGGCGATTCATGCTCCCATTTCTCTCCGGGCAGAAAATTGATAAACAGTCCCCAGGCTCTTACATTATGCTGGAGAAAATTCCAGGATCCTTTGTCGGCGAATGCCTGTTCCAGCGCCTTGGTAACGGGCTGCAATTCTGTAATTTCCACCTGCTTAAGATAATTGGTAAATCCACGATGGAAAAACCAGTACATGAGTGAAGCCATGACAGCAACGAGTATAAGATTGGCAACAAGCAGCGCAGCAAGTAGTTTTCGTTTAAAGCCCATCTGTCATTTCAACTCGTCTTCGTGATTTTCCTCATTGTTTTTACTTTCAGAATAGCTGGACAGCTGTTCCCGGTCAACAGAGATTTCCCCTGTAATCTCTTTCCCTGTGATGGTTTTGATTCCTTTTTGCAAGACAAGATATTCGGATTCGGAAACAGCATGATCGGAGTTCTGATCAACTGCAGGGAAAACTCCCAGAGGATCTTTGTTCCTCTGACTTTCCGAGAGATGGGCCGACAGGCGGTTGCTGCAGTTTTTTATTTGGAATATAGGTTGTTGCCAGCTCATAAAAATGATTGTAACGGGTTGTCAGTTATACTGGAATTGCTGTCCATCTTAACTCTACGATGGGAATATGGAGAAAATATGAAGAATCATAAAAAAATAAGAAAAGGTCCGCAAACCAATTTTAGGGGGGGCTAAAAAATGTTCTGAACTTGCTTTGATTTTAAGAGTTCTTATTGTACACATTAATTGCCGTGTGCAATTTACACCCTCACAGATTTCCATGGATAACCGACAGTACTATCAGTTGTAAATCAAGAAAATTTCCGGCACATGTAGGTGTACAAATGAGTGAGAAAAATAATGGCTCTCATGTATGGGTAACAGACAATGAAGGGCGAGGATATATATGCACAATTTTCAAAGGACCTGAAAACAAACGTGACTTCGGTACACTCTCTAAAACCGAAATGAAATCCTGCAAGCTCGTCAATAACTGCTCAGGGAAATACTCGTTGGAAAATCTTCAAAATCTTAAAATATGGTAAAAGCTCATACGAGCTGATGAAAAGTGGACAGGACAAGATAATAGTATGCCTCACAATTAAGTATAGCTTTTAACGACAGATCGCCATCCTTGCACAGGGCTAAACAAGATAGCATGTTTATCTTTCCGTCTTTCTGTCTTTTGGCCCTGGATTCTCCCTCTTGACAGCCCTGAGGTTGGTCAGCCCAGGTTTTAATTTTTTAAATAGTTGCCATCTGAAAACGGCGCTTTTCTCCTAACTCGTTTCCATCCGAAAATGGCGCTTTTCACCTAACTCGTCGTTGCGTTCAAAATTTTATCCTCGGAGGTAAGCGAAGACTCCGATATCAATTATATGCCTGCGGTAAAATTCTTCGCACGTCTAGATTTAGAAGAAAATCCCTCGTTTCGGGATGGAAACTAACTCGTCGTTGTGCTGTCATATTTAATCTTCGGAGGTATGCACCCTCCGGGCATAAACTCTGTCTGACTCCGATATTAGGTATATGCCTCCGGTTAAATTTGCCATCGCGTCTAGATTTAGAAGAGGTAAGCGAAGACTCCGAAGTCCCTCGTTTCAGGATGGAAACGAAATAGATTGATGCGTATTCACAAATTTATGTGAGCAAACCCTTCCGTATTGAAAAACTGCTGGCTCGGACCATAATGGTCTTAAGGCGTGTTTCGGGCAACAGTCTAAATCTCATGCAGATGGCTGCCATCGATAAATCTGTAGAATATCCGTGCGAAACATTGCCGTCCGCGTATTTGTGGTTAGGGTAGTAGTAGGGTGATAAGGGTTTAAAACTGGTAGACAATCTTTTATCGCTTCCAGAAAAAAATGAGGCATCAATTATCACTGAACCTTGATGGGAGAAAATCCATGAGCGATGACATCTTTATGACCCATTGGGTCTTACTCCAGACATATACGGCCACCGATCAATACGTTGCAATCAATAAATTCAATGGTCAGGCATGGTCTTTTCGTACCAACGATCCCAAAAGCGAGGGTTGGTTCCACTGGCTGATCGTTCCGACACCGGATGGCAAGGGATATTGGCTGTTTAATCGCCTGGCACAGGGTGAGTCGGGTGAATGCCTTACGCTTCCGAAAGGCAAAAATGTTTTTGGACAGTGGAAGTTCATTGGGGAGCCGCGGCAGACTTTTGAGCTTCGGCGGAGAAATGACAACAACATAGCGACATTGATTTGCCAAGAAAATCACGAGGCGCTGTCGACCCGTTGGGACGCGGCGACCTTCACCTGGAAGTATATTGCTGATGACGACCAGCAAAAACTTCGTATCGTCAAAGCAGTACCGCTCGATTTGCCGAGTTTTCCTGAAATCGAGGGTGAACCAGGGGCGCTTGACCGGGATCTGCTGCAGGTTGAATCGTTTGAAGGTGGCGTGCCGGATGAAACTCCACGGCGGGTGGTTGGCACCGAGCTTATAGCCTTTCCCGGCGTCAATGACGGTCAGCCGATCGGCGACCGTATGAAGTACTCGCCCTACTATCTTTTGGTTCGTGAAAATTACTGGGCGCTGTCATTTGATGAGGAGTACTCGGGGGCTGGTGAGAATGAGAAGACCTTCGAATGGGAGATCGGCATCCAGACCACATCTTTAACTTCGCTTGAGGAAGTTGTTAACATTCAAGTCGGAGTAGACGCCGCTTACAAGAAGGGAAGCAAGTCAGGGCCGGGATGGTCGGCCGGTATCAGTGCATCGTATCAACGAGGTACGACATGGCGAAGAACCGATTCAGTTGAGCGCTACGAAAGGCAGAAGGGGAAGGCGGTGAGGCGGTTTCAGGAAGGCAAGCGCGTGCGCGTGGCCTGTTGGCACCTTGTCAATCTCTATACCCTCAAGCACCGCAGTGGCGAGGTAGTCGGACAAATTGCATCGATCGAACCGGCGATTGCAGTTGAACGCGCTTATCCTGCTATCGATGCTCCTGTTGATGTCTTTTCCTCTTGAACAACAGATTTAGAGGGAAAACAATATACTCAACTTTCCGGGTTGTGGTAATAATTTGGAATACTATCCAATTTGGGGGTCTTCCTGCAGTTAATTCACAAGGAGCCAGAATCCAGGAGTCAGAATTCATGAGAAAACCCTTTAAAATCAAGTAATCTGGATGCTGGCTCCTGGCTCCTGGCTCCTGAATTCTTTCCAGCAGACAACTTGTCTGTTTATCACCTCGAAATTGCAACAAAAATACCAAGCCGGAAAGTTGAAAATATACTTATCTAGCAATTTCGGAAGTACGTTGAGCAAGGAAAAACATAGTGACTTGCTGTGACGGCACCGGCAAAGAATACGGAAAAAACAACAAGGACAGATAACCTTTTTCACGATCCTGGTGTGGAGACAGATGGTTGGAAGTATAAGGAATCAACCGGCAACCTACGTTCTATGATATAAGGGGCTATGGATCATTCTCGGTTAAACGTATCAGGAAAATACCATAAAAGTCGCAGATTCATTTAAGCGGCGTCAAACGGATGAAAAACAAGGCAAAATCGCTCAAACCCAAAAACCTACCGGAGGAGTGTTCGCTTGTGGAGTGATCGGGGAGCTATCAATAGAAACGATATCGGGCAAGTCTTGTCTTTGTATCTTGACTCAAATATATATCCTCCTCACTGGTCGACTCCTCGGCAAAGAAGAACTCATCATCTTTATGTAAGGTAATAGAGTGGGTTGCAGCCCTACAAGGAACCTGTTATACAAGCCGTGTTTATATATAGCGGCATAAGTGCGATCCATCTCACCCTGCCGCGTTGCTCGCTGAAGTGTCTACTCACGTACTCCCGTGCAGCATGCGTGGGCTCCTCGCTCGCCTCCTTGCCTGATGAGCGCCTAGCACTCATGTCGCTATGTAGAGCAGGAAAAGATGCTCGGTAAAAACAACAATGTTTTTTGGGCAATTATTTCTTATAATAGGCAAAATTATACCGGGAGTCTCAAAAGAGACGGCTTAACAATGACGATCTACAAATCTAAATCAGGGCAGACAGCCTTGAAAGTGAATAACGAGATTACTTCAATATTCTGTTTATGTTACCGCCTGGAAGGTCATGAATGGCATCATGTCGGCGACACTGAACCTTTCGACCCTTATACAAAAGACGATGTCCTTGAAGGTATACCTGTTGATATGGTAGAGCAGCTGGACAAACAGGAATTCGATCTATCAAAAAGCCTGTCAGAGATAAATGAAGATTAATTTTCCTAGCATGTTGGAGTTACCACGAGAATTGGGCTAGATCTTGAAAGAAAATGGGATTAGATGGTTATCTAATAAAATCATATTGTTTTTTTGAAATACTTTTTTTCGTCCTGATTAAAAGAGGGCTATGATGAACGCAAAGCACACATCCGATTCCATCTTACAGACATCGCGAGCTTTCCAGGAGAGCCGTATCCTCCTGAGCGGAGCGGAACTTGATTTGTTTACCTTACTCGCCCACAAGCCCTTAAGCGCTGCGGCAGTGGCGGCGAAACGAAATACCGATATTCGGGGGATAACCATTCTGCTTGATGCCCTAAGCGCCCTCGGCTATTTGAATAAGACTGATGGGCTTTACCAGACTGAGCCTTCGGCAGCTCTTCTCCTTTCCGCCGATGCCCCGGAGTCGTTGCTGCCGGTTATTCTGCACCAAGGACGGGTGTGGCAGAGCTGGTCGCGAATCACAGACATCGTTTCAGGAAACATCACGGCAAGTATGAACAAAACCGGCGCGTTGGCCAAAGGAAGCGTTGAGTCTTTTATCGGTGCCATGCATGTGATTGCGTCGAAAAAGGCGCCGGACGTCGTGGCGGCCATAGAGCCTGGCGAAGCTCGGAGGCTTTTGGATGTTGGCGGTGGCTCCGGTACGTACACCCTTGCCTTTCTGGCTGCGGTTCCGGAGATGCGGGCAACCTTGTTTGATTTGCCGTCGGTGATCGAAATGGCCAGGAAACGGGTGCACGACGCAGGCGTGGAAGACCGTACCAGCCTGGTATCCGGTGATTTTTACAAAGATCCGCTGCCGTCGGGGCATGATTTGGCGCTTCTTTCAGCCATCATCCATCAGAACAGTCTGGAAGAAAACAAGGCGCTCTACCAGAGGATCCATGACGCTCTTGATCCGGGCGGGCGGATTGTGGTGCGCGATTATGTCATGTCCTCCAATCGGACCGAACCATTGGATGGTGCAATGTTTGCGGTAAATATGTTGGCAGGAACCCGGGGAGGGAACACGTATACCTATGAAGAGATCGAGGACGGCCTGACCTCGGTCGGTTTTCACCGTATCCGTCTGATCCAGAGGCAATTCATGTTTTCTCTGGTTGAAGGCTTCAAAAAAATAAATTGATTATAAAGAGAAGAAGAGATGTGCGGTATTGCTGGATTGCTGAAGTTAGACGGTTCCGAATGGGGTGATACGGGAAGCGGGAAGATGGAGGCCATGATGGCCAAGCTTCGACATAGAGGACCGGACAGCAGCGGAATTTATACCGAAGGGCCGGCGGCACTTGGTGTGAATCGTCTCTCTGTGGTTGATACAACCAAGCGTGCCGATCAGCCCATGCAATATGGTGATGGGCGCTATGTCATTGCGTTTAATGGAGAAATATACAATTTTCGTACATTACGTGATCAACTGCAAAAACAAGGGTATTCTTTTGCCACCATGGGCGACACCGAGGTCCTGTTGGCCCTTTACGCCAACAAGGGTCCAGGGAGTCTGAGTCTGTTGCGGGGGATGTTTGCCTTTGCCATATGGGACAAACGAGAAAACTCGCTTTTTATCGCCAGGGATCGGTTGGGTGAAAAACCCCTCTACTATTACCGAGATAAGAATTTCTTTGCCTTTGCTTCGGAATTGCCCGCCCTGTTGGTTCTTCCCGAAATACCCCGCAAGGTTGAATGGAGCGGAATCCATTCGGCAATGCATTTTATGCATGCCATAGCCCCCCTTTCTCCCTTCCAAGATATTTTAAAGCTTCCACCTGCACATTATCTTCTGGTTTCATCTGATGAAAATCATTTGTCACGCTATTGGCAATGTTCTTTTTCCACCGCCGATCGCTATACGGATATCCATGAATGTGCCCTGGAGGTTGAACGCTGTCTGGATGAGACGGTCTCTCTCATGTGTGCATGTGACGTACCTGTTGGAGCTCTTCTTTCCGGTGGATTGGATTCGAGTTGTATTGTTGCTTCTATGGGGAAACAAATGGTGGGATTTCCGACATTTAGAATCAGTTCATTGGATGACGCCCAGAGAGATGAATTCAAGTCAGCGCAGCAGGTTTCCCAATTTTTCAAAACGGATCACCATGAATATCATATAGAATCCGATGCATTGATGACCCTGGCGGAGGTTGTCAGAATCCATGGGGAGCCGGTCGCAACAGCAGTGCCGATCGATGCTTTTCTCTTGGCAAAAGAAATGAAAAAGCATGTTACGGTTGCTCTCTGCGGAGCTGGAGGGGACGAGATTTTCGGTGGATACCGGGAACACAATATACTCCATATGTTGGACAACTATTTTACCCGTTGGCGTATTTTTGAGAGTGCAGGCATTGACATTGAGCTTGGTCCTTCCCGGGAAGAGCAGTGGGCATGGTCTCTTTATCAACAGGTGGGGAGAAAAAACCCGGAAAAGGTTTTTGCATCGTTTAAATATGACAACAGTGCAATCTTCAAAAAGATTTACTCTAAACAGATGTTGGAGATAATGAAGGCTAACGATCCTATGAATATTTGTGTTGAGGAGTTTAAGCGGTGCGGAACCGATAGTCTCTTCGACAATTTCATCGGACAGCAGCTTAATTGTGTCAGCCAATACAGCACCACCGAGATAAATGACAGGGCCGGAATGTCTTCTTCCGTTGAAATCCGGTCTCCGTTTCTGGATGTTACTATGGTTGAGTTATCTTTGAAAATCCCTCCTGAATTCAAAGTTTCTCCGCAAGCCGGTACCGGCAAGGGAAAACAGATCCTCAGGTCGGCAATGGGGCATCGTCTTCCTTCTCTGCCGCAATCTGATTGGAAAACCGGTTTTGGCGGGACAACTCCTTATAAAAAGTGGTTGACTGAGGACCATGTTGAATTTATGGAGAAAAAATTACAAAGCCCCATGCTTGCAGATTCGGGTATGTTTAATCTTTCAGGTATCCAGGAGCTTTTTATGCTCTATCAGTGCGGTGTCGAGATTAATTGGGATATCTTTATAGGTCTTGCTTCGACCGCCATATGGCTGGAGGAGTTTTTTTAATTTTCATCTCAGATCTCATACGAATTGATGGCATTGGAAGACCCCGGGAGATCCTGCAGAAACGGCACGTCAAATCAATACGCGGCAGCCCGAGGAGTCGGGCAGGTAAAATTTTGCTGAAGCCGACATATATTGTCTTGTCTTCCCAAAGATAAAATCCAAATTCCGTTGGATTTCCCGCCTTTTTTTTTCTTGACTTTTTCTCCATAAATTATGTATATACTCGGATCTGAATGAATGCCGATTCATTAGTTGCCGTCCACTCGTCTGTTGCGGCATAACCTTTGTTAATATAAAAGAAAAGAGGGAATCTATGTCTAAATTAGTTGCACCCCATGGTGGAAAAGGTTTGGTATGTTGTCTTTTGGAAGGCAGTAAGCGCGAAGCCGAGCTGAAAAAAGCTGCCGGTCTGAAACAGATCGAGATCTCTGCCCGTGCCAAAGGCGACCTGATTATGATGGGTATTGGTGGCTTCAGCCCTCTGGACGGCTTTATGACCAAAGCCGACTGGAAAGGTGTTTGCGAGAATTTCCAGATGGCGGACGGTACCTTCTGGCCTGTTCCCATTACCTTGGATGTTAGCGCCGCTGATGCTGAAGACATTGCAATCGGCAGTGAGATTGCTCTTGTTAGAAACGGTGTAACCTTCGCAACCATGAAGGTCACCGAGAAGTATGCAATGACCGCAGAAGATAAGAAATGGGAATGTGAGAAAGTATTCCGCGGTGAGGGAGAGGATTCCATCGGCGATAAATTCTGGCAGGTTGCAGAAGAGGATCATCCCGGCGTAATCATGGTTATGGCTCAGAAAGACGTCAACCTTGCAGGTCCGGTAAAAGTTCTCTCCGAGGGCGAATATCCGAAAGAGTATCCGGGTGTTTATCTGAAACCTGCTGAAACCCGCAAGATGTTTGATGAGCGCGGTTGGGCAAACGTTGCCGCTCTGCAGCTTCGTAACCCGATGCATCGTTCCCATGAGTATCTGGCCAAAATCGCAGTCGAGGTATGTGACGGCGTTTTGATCCACTCTCTGATCGGAAATCTGAAACCGGGTGATATTCCTGCAGACGTTCGCGTTAAAGCTATCGACATTTTGATCAATAAGTACTTCGTAAAAGAGAACATCATCAATGCAGGTTATCCGCTCGATATGCGTTATGCCGGTCCTCGGGAAGGCCTTCTCCATGCAACCTTCCGTCAGAACTACGGCGTTAACAACATGCTGATCGGTCGTGACCATGCCGGCGTCGGCGATTTCTACGGTCTGTTCGAGGCCCAGGAAATATTTGACCGCATTCCCAGCACCGGTGATGCAGGCAAAGATCTTCAGTGCAAACCGATGAAGATCGATTGGACCTTCTACTGCCACGAGTGTGACGGTATGGCTTCTCTGCGTACCTGTCCGCATGACAAAGCCTCCCGCGTTATCCTTTCCGGTACCAAACTTCGTAAGGCTCTCTCCGAAGGTGCAGATATCGTTGACCATTTCGGCCGTAACGAGGTCCTTGATCACCTGAAAGTATACTACGGAAGCCTCACCGAGAAAGTGGAAGTGAAAATGCAAGGCGCTGCTTCCGGTTCCAAAATGTAAGTAGTATCAGACTGTTTTTTACGGTCGATGAAAAGGGATGCCGCCTCTGGCGGGGTCCCTTTTTTTTTTGGTGAAATGTTGAGAGTGGCGGTTGGCGGCTTCTTTTTGCTATAATATGTTTTCAGCCGTTTTCATTTGTCGATAAACGGGGGTAAGCATATCCTCTTTGTTTCCAATGGAGTTCCAATGATAACCTTACATGTTGGTTTAGGCGATCGCAGCTATCCTATCTTTATAGGAAACGGCTGCCTGCAGAAAGTCGGCATCGATCTTAACGAGCGAAAGGTCGCGGATACCTACTGTGTTATTGCCGACGATCATGTTGCTGAGCTTTATGGAGATAAACTGCTCGCTTCACTTGCCGTTGCAGATATAAAAGCTGAGCTGTTGCAATTTCCCCGGGGAGAAGCAAGCAAAACCATACAGACCATGTCCGATATGGCGAGCCGGCTTGCCAAAATGGGAATGGGAAGAAAAGATGGCCTTATTGCATTAGGGGGTGGTGTTACAGGAGATATAACAGGGTTTCTGGCAGCCATCTATCTGCGTGGCATTCCATTTGTCCAGGTTCCTACTTCACTATTGGCCCAGGTGGACAGTTCGGTTGGTGGAAAAACCGGGGTAGATATCCCAGAGGGCAAAAATCTTGTCGGGGCATTTTATCAGCCAAAAGCTGTTTATATAGACACGACCGTCCTTGCTACCTTGCCGCATGAGGAGTTTCTCAGCGGCATGGCTGAGGTGATAAAGTACGGGATCATAAGAGATCATGAGTTTTTGGTTTTTTTAGAAAAAAATCAGCGGAAAATCTTTGAACTTGATCCTGAAATAATGGGTAAAATGATAAAAAAATGCTGCCGGATTAAGGCAGATGTTGTGGAAGCAGATGAAAGAGAGTCGGACCTGCGTCGAATTCTCAATTTCGGTCATACTATCGGGCATGCTGTTGAGGCGGCATCGAATTTTTCCATCCTCCACGGTCATGCGGTTGCCATCGGTATGGTGGCTGCCACACGTATTTCCGCTGCCAAAGGTGTTTTGTCAGCAGACGAGGCTGAATGGATTTATTCGATTATCAAAAAAATCGGATTGCCGACGGAAGTTCCGAAAGATTTGGACAGAAAGGCCATTAAAATGTATTTAAAAACGGATAAAAAAACCATCGGAGGCAGGATATTTTATGTCCTTCCCACAAGTATCGATAGAATCATCATCACCGATGAAGTTTCCGAGCAACAAGTGGATGAGGTTCTTGGGTGAATACAGAAAATCAGCGAGTTTGGGATTAGCAGCCATGCCTATCTATGAATTCTATTGTGACCATTGCAATACCATCTTTGATTTTTTTTCCAGACGGATTGATACCAAAACCGTTCCATCC
The DNA here is from genome assembly GCA_046704745.1 of Desulfocapsaceae bacterium. Lineage (GTDB taxonomy): Bacteria > Desulfobacterota > Desulfobulbia > Desulfobulbales > Desulfocapsaceae > CAWGGS01. The sequence goes on from JBJKRL010000067.1 coordinate 21,685, forward strand.
TGCCCCAAATGTAAAAAGCAAAGGCTGGAACGCCGGGCTTCGCTATTTGCCACCATTGGCAAGGCCAAAGAAAAAACAGACGATCCGATGGCCGGGCTCGATGAAGCGAAAATGGAGAAGGCCTTCGAGTCTCTTATGCGTGAGGCCGAAGGAATGAATGAAGATGATCCAAAGCAAATGGCCGCCTTAATGCGCAAGTTTACGGACAAAACCGGCATCAGTCTCGGCGATTCGATGGAAGAGGCCGTTTCGAGGTTGGAAGCAGGTGAGGACCCCGAACAGATCGAGCGTGAGATGGGTGATTTCTTAGGCTCTGAAGACGATTTCAGTCTTGAAGCATTGAAGAAAAAGGTGGTTGCCGGACGCAAAAAACCCCTGCATGACGAAACCCTTTACGATTTGCAAGACAGCAACCAGAAGACAGGGTGCTAAGGAATAAATGGATTCACATCCTGGCGAGAGCTTTGCGGAGCAGCGGGAGGCCGGTGAACGGAAAAGAAGTTCGGAAGCCTTTCAACGGCGGTTCTTTCCCCTCCAATCTGTCAGCCGACGGTTTCATTCTCTGATAATGGCGTATTTTTTCTGTTTCCTGATACCTGACTTCTGAATTAGTGCACTGTGTAAGTATCGTCGGGATCGATAAAGTGGCGGATCTGATGGGCCATCTCTTTTTCGGCAAGTGTCTTGTATGCGTCTTCCCTATCGATTCCTAATGCCTCTGCTATGGATGCAATATCATAACAGGGTTGACCGTCTTCAGTATACTTCTCCGCTTCCAGATTTGGGAAACACTGCTTAGTCGCCGTTCCTGACGCGTGTAAGAGGAGTGTTTGTATCTCCGGTGGGCCATAGAGAAGGAGCCACTCAACAGCCTCTGCCCACAGTTTTGCATCTACTGTTGGATGTTGCAGTACCTTTAATGCATTTTCAAGTGTCCAGTGATCCTTAAATTCCATCTCATTTCTCCGGCTGTAGTTTTTCCTGTCTCAAAAATCCTTCATATACTATAATCAATCGTGACGCATCTGAAAATAAGATCTTACTAAGAAACTCTAAATTAGAGAGGTTTTCGATGAATAGATTTAGCGGCGGTGTCTTTCTGGAAAACATCGAATGGTTTGATGAAACCGGGCAGGAACTTGTTCACCGTTTGCCGGAAAACGGTTCCGGAGAGATCAAGTATGGTGCGCAACTGACTGTGCGTGATAGTCAGGCCGGTGTCTTGTTCTATAAAGGAAAAGCCTGCGATGCTTTCGGGCCGGGCAGGCATACATTGAAGACAGGTAATTTACCGATTCTGACCAAGATTCTTTCCATACCGTGGCGAGGGGATAGTCCTCTGCGAGCCGAGGTTTACATTGCCAATCTCAAATATTTTACCGACTTGAAATGGGGGACCATCAATCCGGTGGCCTTCCGGGATGCGGAGTTAGGTTTGATCAGGCTTCGGGCTCACGGCATGTATAATGTTCAGATCGTTCAGCCGGTGCTGTTCATCAACTCCATGGTCGGGACCATGGGGAAATATACGACAGAGGACGTCTCAGACTATCTCAAACGTGTCATTGTTTCTCGTTTGAACGACTATCTGGGCGAGCATCTTGATTCGCTCTTCAATCTACCCGGTAAATTCGATGAGTTCTCTGTCGAATTGCAGAAAAGACTCGGCTCCGATTTTGCCCGTTTCGGCCTCAAGCTCAGCCAACTGTATATCACTTCCATTACCCCGCCTGAAGAGGTACAAAGAGCCATAGACGACCAAAGCCGGATGAATGCCATCCAGGATATGGATAAATTTGTACGGATGAAGGCGGCCATGGCCATGGAAAAAGCGGCGCAGAATCCGGGCGAGGCCGGTGCAGGACTTGGTATGGGAATGGGTTTTATGATGCCGGCCATGTTTTCACGCACCCTGGCCCAGGGAGCTGAGAGTCAGCAGCCGGCTGCAGGGACAACCTGCCAAGAGTGTAAAAGAACAATTGGAACCGACGCCAACTTCTGCCCCTATTGTGGTCATCAGCAGGTTGTTATTAGCCAGTGCGAAAATTGCGGAAAAAACCTGCCGCCTCATGCCAAATTCTGCTCCAGCTGCGGTCATCCTACCGGTGGCAAACCCAAGGTCATAATCTGTCAGCACTGTCAGGAGGAAAATCTGCCGGGAGCCATGTTCTGCAATAACTGCGGCCACCGTTTGGCATGAAAGCGGATTGCGGTTCGTTGAAATTCTATTCTTTGTCATGGAATTAACCGTTGAACAGAGCTGTCCATCCTGCGGGGCTTCCATAACCTTGCATGAGGCGGACAGATTGCTCAGATGTTCCTACTGTGGTGTAGGAAATTATCTCGTTCCATCCGGGATATCACGCTTTCTTCTGCCTGACAAGGCTTCCGAGAATATCGATAGAGAAGATCTTCTGTATGTGCCCTATCTTCGATTCAAAGGAAACATGTATTCCTGCCGAAGCAGGGAGGTTGAGCATAAGGTGGTCGACACTACGCACCAGGGAATGCCGGTTGCTGCAACTCCGGTATCTTTGGGACTCCGGCCGCAGGCTATGAATATTTTTCCAGTGACCAGTGCTGTCAAAGGTCGATTTTTAAGACAGACAGAAAAGACGACTACCGTTTTTGCCAAAGCAATAGATCTGGCCTCATTGATGAGCAATAGGGGTTCTGATCCCCTTTACCATCGGGCATTTATAGGAGAGACAATCAGTTGTATCTATCTACCGGTTTATCTTAAAGACGAATGCCTTTTTGATGCCGTCCTCAATCGTTCCTTGGGACCAGCAGCATCTTTTGCAGAACAGGTGCATGAGATGATACGGTATAACAAGTCCTGGTCACCGCGTTTTTTGGCAACCGTCTGCCCTCATTGCGCCGGGGGTCTAGAGGGGGAACACGACAGCCTCGTGCTTTCCTGCCGCAACTGTGAAACCCTTTGGTCTGAGGATGCCGGAAGATTCGAGCGGGTGCGCTGGCAGTTATTGAGATCCAAAAATGGGGAGGACAACGGATTATATCTGCCGTTTTGGAAAATAAAACCTGAAATCCAAGGGATTGCCCTTGATTATTTCGGAGATTTTCTCCGATTGACCAATCAACCTCTGGTTGTTACCAAAGAACAGGATGAACTTGAGCTTACGCTTTGGATACCGGCCTTTAAGATTCGTCCGAAGTTCTTCCTGCAATTGGCAAAAAGCATGACTCTTTCCCAGGATCGAATACCTGCTGGATCGACAGATATGGCGGGGAATATGTACCCGGTGACCCTTCCCGCCTCAGAGGCTCGGGAAGCCTTTAAAATCGTGCTTGCCTCAGCCGCGTTGGACAAGAGGCATCTGATGCCGCGATTGCCCGGCTTCACCACCCAGGTCCTGGAGACGGAACTCGTCTATCTTCCCTTTGATTATTCCGGCCATGATCTGGTGCAGGAACAGACAACGGTTTGTGTCTCATCAAGCGTTTTACAATTTGGACGCACGCTTTAATATGTAAGCTTTTTCTGAAGATGGATAATGGGAAAATTAGAACATCGACGATTTATGCAAAAAGCACTTGAGGAAGCTGCAAGGGCCTTGCAAAAAGGCGAGTTTCCAGTGGGATGTGTCATCGTTCACGATAACCGGATAGTAGCCATCGGCAGCAGAGAAAACAGTGTGGGCATTCCCAACGAGATGGACCATGCTGAAATAATCGCGCTACGTTCGCTTCTAAATGGAGGTTTTGCCGAAAATCCTGCGGAGCTTACGGTCTATTCGACCATGGAGCCCTGCCTGATGTGTTTTTCCACCTTGATTGTAAATGGAATTCGTACCATTGTTTATGCATATGAAGATGCAATGGGAGGAGGTACGAGTGTGGCGTTGAAAGATTTGCCACCCTTTTATCAAGAAATGAAGGTTACGATTATTCCCCATATTCTGCGGAAGAAAAGTCTCGATCTTTTTGCAAAATTTTTTCAACGTACAGAAAACCTCTACCTGCATGATTCATTTTTGGCACACTATACACTTGAACAATACGGTTCATGATATGCCTGGATTGTACTATACAAAGCGATATAAGTGCGATCCATCTCACCTGCCGGGTCGCTCGCTGTGGTGCCTACTCCCGTGCTACAGTGCACAGTGCGTGGGCTCCTCGCTCGACTCCTTGCCTGATGAGCGCCTTACACCTATGTCGCTATGTAGATACCATGAAACAAACCGCCCGTACCGTTGGTTTTCAACCCGGTGAAAGAAACATCTTTTTTCATATCCTCACCGCATGCAATCTCGCCTGTAAACACTGCTACATCAACCCTGATCAGCATGGCAATTTGCGGGTTTCCAGGGAACAGATGGACAACTGGTTGGAACTGTTTGCGGCGCCAGGGAAAAAGAGTAACCTGATTTTTCTGGGTGGAGAGCCGACCCTTCATCCCGACCTGGTATACGGAATCATCAAGGCCAAAGAACTTGGCTATGCGGTCACAGTGGATTCCAACGGTTATCTTTTTCATGATTTTCTCGACAGGATTGAACCTGATAAGCTGGACTATCTGAGTTTCAGTCTCGACGGTCCCAACAGTAAAATTAACGACCCGATAAGGGGCGAAGGCGTTTTCGAGGTGTGCGTAGGAAACCTGCGCCGGGCCGTTAAGTTGGGGTTTAATGTGAGCGTTATTTATACCGTCAGTTGCCGGAATATTGATTCCCTGGAGAATATGGGGCCGTTGTTGAGAGAACTTGGGGTTAAGAGGTTCTTTATTCAGGTTATTGGCCTGCGCGGCAAATCCGCCCCCAATGCAGGTCGGCAGGATCTTGCCGATAACGAGCAAGCATGGCAGGTCAGCCGTGAGAAGTGGCTGGCGGTCGTGCCGGATGCGGCTCGAAGGATTGCTTTAAACGGTATCCATGTAACCTATCCGAAGGTTTTTCTCGACAAGGATGAGACATTTGAATGTGCAGGGCTCTCTGCTGAGAATTATTTCATTTTTCCCAACGGAAGGGTTTATCGATGCCCTTTATGTGAAGACTACCCGATTAATGCTTTGCGCGTTGAAGAAGATAGGTTGTTGATTAATCCCGGGCTCACCGAGAGCAAATTCTTTACCCTTTCCATTCCCGAGGGTTGTGTTATGAATAAGCTTCTGCAGCCGGACACGATAAACTATATCCAAGGGCGTCCCGAATATCGAATTTCATGTTGCCTGCTAAAACAAGAGATCGGGTCAGGTTCGTAGCTTGGCCGGATCTTATCGCTTTTAACTGTATTTCTTATGGACCCCGAGTGAATTCTGTAATACATGGGTCTTCTGAGAAAGTGCCTGAATTCTGCGATCCACCCAGATTAAACAGTATGTATCCGAAAATCGGTGATTGAGATCATCTCAATTCATTGATTATGCGGGCTAAGAGGTTTCTTTCTCCTCTTTGTTTTCGACAGTTGTATTTTTTTTTGCCTGTTCGTGTTTGCCGAAAAACGTGGTCAAGAAGATGCCCGACTCATAAAGAGCGAAAAGGGGAAGAGAGAGGAGTCCGGTGGCCATAAAGTCACCGGTGGTCAGCATGAAGGCAAGAACGATAATAGCACCATAAGAATACCATCGTTTTTTACGAAAATAGCTCACAGTGACAAAACCTGCCTTGCCTGCCATCACCATAAGAAAGGGGATTTCAAAGGCGAGGCCGAAGGCCAGCATGGTCCTGGCGACAAAGGTCAGGTACATGCCGAATTTCGGCAAGGGCACAAGGCTGGGGCTTGCATAGCTCATAAAATAGGAGAGCATTCTTGGAATCACAAGGAAAAAAGCAAACAGCGTTCCGCCGGCAAAAAGAAAACTGGCCCAAAAAACCACAATGACGGCCATACGTTTTTCGTCTTTTTTAAGTCCCGGAGAGATAAAGACCCAGAGTTGGTACAAGATGACTGGAAAGCTTATAAGGATACCGATCAATAGAGAAAGCTTGATGTATGAAACAAAGGCCTCAGGCAAATTGGTATAGACCAATTTGTGGATGTAAGGGCTTGCCTGGAGAAGGGGAGCAATAAAAAACGCGGTAATCTGTTTGGAAAAGATATAGGAAACAGAGGTGGCAACCGTGATGGTCAGGAAGATCTTGACTATCCGTTGTCGGAGCTCACGGTGATGAGGTCTGAAAAATTCAAGGCTTCTTTCCAGCATCGTCCGCCTGATTGTTTTCTGTTACATCCGTTCCGGGATCTGGGGATGGGGCTGAATTCTCTTCGGTTGAAGGTTCGGCATCGGCTGATTGTTCAGAAGCTGAAGAATCCTCTTGAGCTTCGTTTTTGGGAGTGGTGTCTGAGACATCTTTGACAGTAAAAGGCGTATCGATGGGGTTGTCCTTTTGCCAATCGATATGTGTCGATTCGGCAAATTCCTTTTTAAACGTTTTTATGGCATCTATTTCCGGGCGAAGATCCTCAAGCATACCACCTTCCTGGGTAAGCTCATCTTTCAGCCCCTCTGCAGTCTTTTTAAGCTCCAGAATGCCTTTGGCGATGGACCGGGCAAAATCAGGAAGTTTGTCCGGTCCCACAACGATAAGGGCCAGACCGAGAATAACAATCAATTCCGGTAAACCGATACCAAACATAAAACCAATCTCTCTTTCATATTAAAATTGCACTCTCAAACCCGGATCAACTCGTATGAATATTGTGTTCAACAATAAGTCGAGGTGACATGGACACTATCTTGTCAAAATTACACATTATTTTATGTAAGACACAATGTTCGGAAGAAATCAGAGCTACGACCTCTCTTGGCATAACAGCGGCAAAAAAACATTTTTTGAGCGGATTTCTCATGAACGGAGTCTTTGTAAAATTATAGGGACGAGTCACGAAAAATCCAGGCCCAGAAGGTTTTAATATGGCCGCTTCTCAATCCGGATTTCTTGTCTGTTCATGCGGTTTCAGGTTCGAAATTTTTGGCAATGAACGATAGTGAATGCTCTGTTCATTGCCAAAAGACTCGAAAAGACGACGCTGCCTTGACTGATACCCCTGAGGGCATTCGAAGTCGAAGTTCATACCCGAAGGGCACGTATCTCTTTCAGGGCACCTTTGGTGAACACCGCGGAGATTTGACATAACAACTGTTTCTTTAAAAATTCGTCCTTTCAGCAAGTTGGAAAAATTTACACAGTGATCATAAGAAATCCGGGTTACAACATGTGAGCGTTGCTATGCGTATTGATTATGTACGGTATTTACTAAATTCTGTCAATGCATCGCTTATGGGTGGATCCGGCGGTTGCAAAATGAGAGGTGACGTGATGTTTTTTTGTTTTCGATTTAGAAGTGAGTTGACAGTCGATGTAATTGTTTTTATTGTATTTTTGAACAATTGACAATATTGCCTCATTTTATTATATTTACGGGTTCGCCTTTTTTCTGTTGATGCCGGAGGGCTGCAAGACCCTCTTTCGATTTTTATTTTTTCTATTTGAATATCATTTTCAGGAGATTGTATGTCCAGTGTTGTCGTCGTTGGAACACAGTGGGGGGATGAGGGAAAGGGGAAAATTGTCGATCTTCTGACCCGCTATGCCGATTATATAGTCCGATTCCAAGGGGGAAATAATGCTGGCCATACCTTGGTTGTCCAGGGACAACAGTATATATTTCATATCATCCCGTCGGGCATCCTTTATAAGGATAAAATTTGCATGATCGGCAATGGCGTCATCATCGATCCTGCCGTACTTTTGAAGGAAATTGAAACGCTTCGAGATAAGGGACTTGCTGTGTCTCCGGATAGATTGATGATCAGCGAGAAGGCCCATCTCATCATGCCGTATCATACAAGCATAGACAAGGCCCGGGAATCTTCTCTCGGCAGTGGGAAAAAGCTCGGGACCACCGGCCGCGGCATCGGTCCATGCTATATGGACAAGATCGGACGTATCGGTATTAAAATAGGTGATTTGCTGGATGGTGACCTGTTCGAAGACAAACTGCGTGCTGCGCTGGAGGAGAAGAATTTTCTGTTGACCAAACGGTATAATTCTGAGCCGTTGGAATTCAAAATCATTCTTGAGAATTTTCAGAGATATGCTGAAAAACTTCTTCCCTTTGTGGGGAATGTTTCCGTGGCCCTTGACGAAGCCAGAAAGAGAGGAGAAAATATTTTGTTTGAAGGCGCCCAAGGGACGCAACTTGACATCGATCATGGGACATACCCCTTTGTTACGTCTTCAAATACCGTGGCCGGAAACGCCTGTACAGGGGCAGGTTTCGGTCCCTCTCATATCGATTCAGTCATAGGGATTCTGAAGGCATATACCACTCGGGTGGGAGAAGGCCCATTTCCCACCGAGTTGTTTGATGATGTGGGAGATGCATTACAGAGAAAGGGGGGAGAGTTCGGAGCTACCACCGGCAGAAAACGAAGGTGCGGCTGGCTTGACGGCGTAGTTGCAGGAGATGCCGTGCGTCTCAATGGGTTAACCGGTCTGGCCATAACCAAACTAGACGTTCTGAGCGGTCAACCAAAACTCAATATTGCAACCGGCTATGAGGTGGCTGGGCGTCATATTACAACAATGCCGGCTGCTATTAATCAAGTTGCGGCCATCAAACCTATATACGAAACGTTGGACGGATGGCAGGAAGAGATCGACGGCATTCGCGATTTTAATGATCTCCCAGGCCAGGCAAAGGATTATATAAAGCGTATAGAAGATCTGACGGGCGTTGAGGCGGCCGTGGTATCTGTCGGCCCGGATAGAGAGGAGACGCTTCTTTTACGTAATCCATTTGATAAATAGAATTTCTTTACATTAACGAGGATACGGAATGGCTAGAATTACCGTTGAAGATTGCTTGGAAAAGATCGGCGATCATAACCGTTTTAATCTCATACATCTTGCTGTCAAAAGAGTAAAACAGCATCGTCAAGGAGAACCTTTCCTGATAAAAGGCAAGAACAAGGAGATTGTCATGACCCTGAGGGAGATAGCTGCCTCTGAGGTTACTATGAATAATATCGATGAATTGCCGGATTTGCACCAAACGGATCATAAGAAGGAAGAGATTAAAAAGGAAACCGAAGCAGTCTGATTCTGCTTATCGATTTTCTCAATGGTTGAACTGAAATGCCGAAAGATTATTACGAAATATTATCGATAAACCGGAGTGCCGGCGGAGGCGAGATAAAGAAGGCTTATCGCAAACTGGCAATGAAATTCCATCCGGATCGCAATCCCGGGGATAAAGAGGCCGAGGCAAGATTCAAGGAATGCACAGAGGCCTATGAGGTGCTGAGCGATTCCAAGAAGAGACAGATATACGATACGTACGGTCATGATGGACTGAAAAACAGCGGGTACCGGGGGCCTGGAAATTTTGATGACGTTTTTTCAAGCTTTGGCGATATCTTCGGTGATCTTTTCGGTTTTGGCGGGGCGCGGTCTCAGGCCCGTAAACGAAACGGTCCGATAACAGGAAATGACCTGCGTTACGACCTGGTGATTTCTTTTATGGAGGCGGTTCATGGAGGCAACCGGGAAGTTCAGCTAACCCGTCGCGATACGTGCTGGACCTGTGAGGGATCCGGATGCCGTCCAGGACATAAAAAGACAAATTGCCCGACATGTAACGGGCGAGGGCAGGTGATTCGATCCCAGGGCTTTTTTCAGGTGAGTTCCACATGTCCGAGTTGCCACGGTGAGGGTCAGATAGTGACCGATCCCTGCAATGATTGCAATGGGATTGGACTCATTGAAAAGAGCAAGAAAGTTTCGATCAAGATTCCGGCCGGCGTTGACACCGGAGCCAAAATGCGTCTTCGCAGCGAAGGAGAAGGCGGGCGCAACGGAGGAGCTGCCGGAGATCTCTATGTGATCATACATGTAGAGGACCACAATTTCTTCAAAAGAGAGGGGGACACAATCTATTGCCGTTTACCTGTTTCCATGGTCAAGGCGGCTTTAGGGGGAACGGTCGTGGTCCCGACGGTGCATGGCAAAAAAGAGTTGAAAATCCCTGCCGGCAGCCAGAGTGGGCAGATATTTACTCTCAAAAAAGAAGGTGTGGAGAGTCTTCGTGGTTACGGGCGCGGAGATATGATTGTAGAGCTTCAGGTTACTACTCCCACAAAACTTTTAGAAGAGCAGAAGGAATTGCTGCGGGAATTTGAAAAGCTCTCGCAGGAACATGGGCAGGATAAAGAGCAGGAGGGATTTTTCTCCCGGCTTTTCCATGAGGTCCTGGGCAAAAAAACAAAAGAGGCGGAATAGGGTATGAGTGATAAATCCGAACAGATTTTCACCCATTTCGACCAGAAGGGAAATGCTGTCATGGTCGATGTGGGTGTCAAAGCTGTAACATCCAGAACTGCCTTGGCTTCGGGAAAAATCACAATGAACAAACAGGCCTATGATGCTGTAAAAACGGGCCGGACCAGTAAGGGGGACGTCCTCGGAGTAGCACGGGTTGCAGGCATTATGGCTGCTAAAAAAGTTCCTGATCTCATTCCGTTGACCCACCCGCTTCTGGTAGATAAGGTGAACGTTGACTTTATTTTTCACGATGAAAATAGTATGATCGAGATCCGCGCAACAGTAGGAATCCATGGCAAAACCGGCGTGGAGATGGAGGCGCTTACGGCGGTTTCCGTTGCTGCTCTGACAGTATACGATATGTGTAAGGCAGTTGATAAGACCATGGTCATAGGTGATATTTGCCTGCTGGAGAAAACCGGTGGAAAAAGCGGGGCTTTTTTCCGTCCCGAATGATTTGTAAACTAACAGTCAACTTTCTGAGAAGATAAAAAGGAGACCTGATGGAGAAGGAACTTCTTGAACAGTTCAAAACTCAACTTATGGAAAAGCGTGATGCCATTCTCAATGAGGCGGGCAAAACATTATCCGAAATGACGGATCAAAATTCAAATGTTCCTGATCCCAATGATCGGGCAACCATCGAATCAGATCGGAGTTTCGAACTTCGAATCCGTGAAAGAGAGCGGAAGTTGTTAGGAAAGATTGAGGAGGCTCTGGAAAGAGTTGAGGATGGGTCTTTTGGTATTTGTGAAGAATGCGGAGAGGATATCGGCATCAAGCGTCTTGAGGCAAGGCCGGTTACCACCCTTTGCATCGATTGCAAAACACTCCAGGAAACAAAAGAAAAAGCACAGGGGCAATGATGCTTTATGCCTGAGCTTAGAAAAGACCCGATACTTGGACGGTGGATCATCATCTCCCAGGAACGACGCAAGAGGCCGACCGATTTTATTGTCGACGAGGTGCATTCGACCGGAGGATTTTGTCCGCTTTGCCCTGGAAATGAAAGCACCACTCCTTCGGAGGTACTGGCGTATCGGTACGATCAAAGAAATGAAAAAAATTCATCGAATTGGTTGGTTCGGGTCGTACCCAATAAATATCCGGCACTGGTTATTGAAGGCGAACTGGATAAAGAAGGTGAAGGGCTCTATGATCGCATGAACGGCATTGGTGCCCATGAGGTAATTATAGAAAGCCCGAACCATCAGGACGTATTCTCCTACTTACCGCCGGAACGAATGGCTCTGGTCTTTAACTCATTTCGAGACCGTATCAGGGATTTGGAAAATGATCCAAGGTTTCGGTATGTAATGGTTTTTAAGAATTTCGGCAAGGCAGCGGGTGCTTCGCTTGAACATTCGCATTCCCAGCTTATTGCCCTTCCTGTTCTTCCCCGAATGATTGTCTCCGAGTTGTCCGGGGCGTTATCATATTACAAGTATAAGGAACGCTGCATCTTTTGCGATATTATCCGTCAGGAGATGCAACAAGATGTCAGGGTGGTTTGCCAGAACGAACATTTCATAACGATTACTCCGTTCGCGCCCCGCACTCCCTTTGAGATGTGGATTCTGCCGAAAAAACATTCCTCTTCATTTCAGAAAGACGATGAGTTCAAGTTTGCGTATCTGACTGATATATTTTCTGAAAGTCTTCGGAGACTTGATGCTTGTATTCCCAGCGTGCCGTATAATTTCGTCCTGCATACCCAGCCTTTGCGTTCGGCTGAGATTGAACACTTTCATTGGCATTTCGAGATTGTACCGAAACTGACGTCCATTGCAGGTTTTGAATGGGGATCCGGGTTTTACATTAACCCAATGCCACCTGAGGAAGCAGCTATTTATTTACGTGAATCTCTTGAAAAATAATAAAGGAGAATTGTGTGAAAAAGATACTGCTGGTAGATGACGAAGAGAGCATCCAACTTCTTTATCAAGAAGAGTTTGAGGATGAGGGATATACGGTGATTTCAGCCTTAAACGGCGAGGAAGCATTGAATAAATTTCGGGATGAGGAACCCGATCTCGTCATCCTTGATATTCAGATGCCGGGAATGAATGGGATAGAAGTGTTGAGGCAAATGAAGATGATCGACGCTACGGTTCCGGTGATCTTGAGCAGTGCCTACCATGAATACAAACAGGACCTTGGGGCATGGGCCTCCGATGAATATGTGGTAAAGTCTGCTGATATGGATGACCTGAAAAGAGCGGTTCGCCGATATATCGGCTGAGCTTTGGGAGTATCAGCGGGTTCGAACCGTAGACTGTTTTTCAAGCTTTTACATAATACTTTCACGGCAACATCAGCTGATAAGAAATCCGGCCTAAAATCTACTGACTATTTACCTGAGCAGAATGAAAGATATACAGAGCCAACTTGATCACCGACGTATTGATATTGAAAAGGTTGGCGTCAAGACAATCTGTTATCCTGTTACCGTCCTCGATAAAGCCAACAAAAAGCAGCATACGATTGCCACCGTCAATATGTATGTCAACTTGCCGCACCGGTTCAAAGGAACACATATGAGCCGGTTTATCGAGATCCTCAACCGTTTCCGAGGGGAGATCGACCTCAAAAGCTTTCACCATATTCTCGAGGAAATGAAAAAACGTCTCCAGGCAGAGGCGGCACATGTCGAGATTTCATTTCCGTATTTCCTTAGAAAAGATAAAAATTCAGTATTGTTACAGGCATGCCGCTATGAGTGCCGGATGCACGGCTCTCTGGCTAATACCGAAGAACTTGAGCTCCAGTTTACCGTACCCATCTCTCTGCCGGTGAACGTTCAACAGGCTACCAGCCTTCCAAGTTCGCTCGGACATTGGGGAAACGCAGTAATAGCCGTACGATTTCGCAACTTTGTCTGGATAGAGGATCTCATCATGCTGGTTGAAAGCGGCATAGTGGATGTCCATAAGGAAGGGGAAGGTGCCAATCATGAAATTTCCCTTTCAGTTGAAGGGATTACAAATAAAATTTCACAAAAGCTTAGTACAACCAAAGAAATTAAATGGTATTCTGTGACTGTTGAAAATCTTGGAGAAGGCTATTCGACATTTGCAATGACAGAATCCGGAATTCGATAGGAATATATAAAACTTCAACCATTAGCAACGTAACATGAGCACATTACTCTTTGAGATAGGCACAGAGGAGATACCTGCGGGATTTATCCAACCGGCACTACAGCAATTTAAGGATAATTTTACCAGAAAGGCTGCTGAATCGGCCCTTTCCCATGGTGACATGCGGGTCTGGGGAACACCAAGGCGTCTTGTGCTGCTGGTTGAAGGACTTGCCGATGAGCAACCGGATATCCGTGAAGAAATCATGGGACCGTCCGCCAAGGCTGGTCTAGATGCCAACGGCAAACCCACCAAGGCTGCTCATGGTTTTGCCCGCTCAAAGAGTGCGGACGTCGCTGATTTGAAAGTAATAGACACTGATAAAGGGAAGTATCTTGTGCTGGTTCGCGAGGTTTCCGGAAAAAAGACAGCAGATCTACTGCCCGAAATGCTCAAACAACTGTTGCATGAGTTTTCCTTTCCAAAATCTATGCGCTGGGGAAGTCACACCAATACTTTCGCCCGGCCGATTCAATGGTTGCTTGCCCTGTATAACGATACAGTCGTCCCCTTTGATTACGATGGTATTACCTCTTCGGATACAACTCGAGGTCATCGTTTCATGGCCAATGAACCCTGCAATGTACAGGATATTGCATGTTATGAGGAGCAACTGCGGAAGGCCTATGTATTGGTTGATCCGGAAAAGAGAAGAAAGGAGGTGGTAGCAACAATTTCCCTGGCAGCTTCCTCTTCCAATGTCCTTGACGATGCCCATGTGGCCATTGATGAGGAGCTGGTAGATACGGTAACAAATCTTGTGGAGTATCCATACGGAATATGCGGCACTTTCGATCAGAAGTTCCTGCAAGTACCCGACGATGTGTTGATCACCTCAATGCGCGAACATCAGAAGTACTTCCCGGTGCGCGACTCCGAGGAAAAGCTGCTGCCTGGCTTTGTAGCAGTCAACAACACGCCGGTGAAAGATCCGTCCATAACGAGAAAGGGACATGAACGGGTCTTGCGGGCAAGACTCGAGGATGCCCTCTTCTTTTTCAAGACCGACAGAGACATTCGTCTCGAACAACGAATCAAGGAACTCAACGGTATCATTTTTCAGGCGAAACTCGGAACCATGCTGGAAAAGACCGAACGCATCGTCAAACTTACAAGGATCTTAGCTGAAACGCTGGTACCGGAGACCCTTGAGGATGCCTGCCGGGCCGCCGTCTTATCCAAGGCAGATCTTTTGACTAATATGGTTGGAGAGTTCCCGTCACTCCAGGGGGTGATGGGAGAGGCCTATGCTGCATTGGAAGGGGAAAACCAGGTGGTTGCTACGGCCATCAGAGAACACTATATGCCCAAAAGGGCGGGGGCTGAGTTGCCGTCATCTGATGCCGGTGCGATTGTAGGCCTTGCAGACAGGCTGGATACAATAGCCGGCTGCTTCGGCATCGGACAGATACCTACAGGAACAGCAGATCCCTTCGGCTTAAGAAGACTTGCGCTTGCAGTTATCCATATTATTGCAAATCGCAGGTATACCGTATCTTTGCGTGAGATTATCCATAAGGCCTTGGCTCTCTATGGAGACAAGGTCAATGGCGGGAACGAAACCGTTGATGCTGTTCTTTCCTTCATTAAAGGACGATATATCAACGATATGGTGGCAAAAGGCTGTGACGCCGGTGCTGTCGATGCGGTTACATCAGTGGTCTTCGATGACATTAACGATTGTTCCGACAGGATAAACGCCTTTATCGCCATAAGAAAAGAAGAGGCCCTCGATGTGTTGGCCTCTTCTTTCAAGCGTATCCGTAACATCACCAAAGATAACCGAACAACGGATGTTGAAACAACCTTGTTTGAAAAGGAAGCGGAGAGCAGTCTTTACAGCCTTTTTACCGAAGTGGAAATCGCCATGCGGGCCTTGATTGCCAAGAGACGGTATCAAGAGGCCCTGCAGGTGATGTTGAAGATGAAAGAGCCAGTCGACACCTTCTTTGATGAGGTCATGGTTATGGCCGATGACCTGGCGGTTCGACACAACAGGCTTAACCTCTTGTGCTCCATAGGTGAACTGATCCTGCAAATTGGGGATATTTCAAAGATGCAACAGGGGTAACTCTGTTGTATCTTTATCCCGAGTCGGCTTTTAATCGATAAAATATTTTCTCTGCATCAACAGGTGCGGATAGTAGACGTTCTCGAATACCGTTCCCGCTGCCGTAAGTTCCAGGGCTTCGGTTGCAGACTGTTGAAGCTCGGGAGTATCAAGTTGCGTGTAATCTCTACCTGATCTTGCGACAATATATTTGGGCGTCCGTTTGATTTTTCCGGCGACAACTGTAGGACTTTCTTGTATAAACTGAGAACCTGTTTGTTTTTCTTCATCGTCCTTGTTGTGATCGAACATGGTTTCCCCCATATGCATGCAGAAGTCTGCATGTTTCAAAAGTGTATTCACAAATTGGTGAAGAAAAAGGATTCAGTCCCCTGCTCCCGGTTAGCATTAATTCAAGTGTATCAATCTGAAAACCGTATGTAAATAGACGGAAACACCTTTTTTATAAGCTCTACTGATTCTTTTAAAATAGTACCTTTAATTAATAGGTTGCCGGTTATCGTTCTTTGTTGTTTTTGGGTTATTCCAACTTGAGAGATAGTGTTTTCCAAAATTGCAGAAACCAAATGTACCAAAACGATTACAGGACGTAAAAAAGAATAACGGAGAACAACGAAAAGCAACATGATTTAATTAAAAGTTAGGCAACGAGCGTAAAACCTTTGCTGAATTTAATGAACCTATCGGATCTGAAAAATGTAGCAGCTTTTCCTGAAAATCATGAAGATGCAATTCATGAAAACCGGGTTATCAACTTGCATTTCAAAAAATTTCAGCATATCGTTTAACTATTGAGAATGTTTTTGCCCCAACCCCTTCTAACGGCAGTAGTTCCCAACCGGATTTCTTATGCGTGCTGTGTTAATTTGTCAACCCTTCAGAAAAGGGAAGATGTTTTAAAGAAACAAGTACAATATCAAATTTACCCAGTGTTCATAAAAAAGTCTGTTCAAAGCTAAAAAGGAGGAGTTTATACCGTGGCATCCCAGTCGATTCCTTTGAGGCGCAAAAAAAAAGAACCAGAAATCATTTCGATCCCGGATGTCAATGTGGTTTTTGTCGGCGGTGGCAAAGGGTGTTATGACATTCTGCATCTCCTCAAAACCTATCATCCAGCCAAACTTCGCCCACACGTCCTCGGCGTTGCCGATCCCAATCCTGAAGCTAAAGGACGTAAGTATGCGGAAGAAATAGGTATCCCCACATCGAACACTTACAATGCTTTTCTGGTGGATAATCGAGTGGATCTCATCATCGAACTGACTGGAAATGATGAGGTTTTGGCAAATATCCATGCGTGCAAGCTGCCCAAGATAAAGGTGTTAAATCATCTTGCCGCCCTGTTTCTCTGGGAGATTATCGACATCCAGGAGGAAAAGCTTCGGTTGGAAAAAAAAGTGTCGGATCTCGATACGATGGCTGCCATCGGAGAAATTGCCTATAAACTGACCCATGAGTTACGAAATCCTTTATTGATAACCGGCGGGCTGGTCCGGCGAATGATGACGAGGGTTGACCTTCCTCATGGAATTCGAAAACGATTCAAGCACATTGCCGGCCACGTCCTGCATATGGAAAATGTGATTTCCGATATCTGCGATGTAATCCGTCCGCTCCGTCCACACTACCGGCTCACCGACATGAATGAGTTTTTCCATCAGTGGATCGCAACCGTCCGGACCGAAGCCCGGTTCGTAGGAGCTAGTGTGCAGTTCAATATTGAGAAGGAGCTCCCGACGATATATATCGATCCGCTGCTGTTACGACAGGCTCTTTGGCATATTTTGGAAAACAGTCTGGATGCCATAGCCGAACGGGAGGGCATTATCTATATCAATGTGCAGATCTGTTGGGATACCATTGCCATCCAGCTCTCGGACAGCGGCGGTGGGTTCATCTGTATTTCTCCTTCACAGGCTGTCCAACCTTTTACCACCACTAAGAGTGGGCGAATGGGACTCGGACTTGCCTTGTGCCGGCAGATTATTCTGGATCATGGCGGCGATCTGCGGATAATTGAAACGCCTGATGGGCATAGTCTTGTCTATGTGGAGTTGCCGATCACCTTTGAAAAACCAGGCAATAACCAGCTGATAGAGCGTGTTGCTTCGGTTCAACAGCCCACATAGTATTTATCAGTCTCAGCGCTTATTTAAGGATAAGCCTTAAGCCGTCCGTGCTTCTGAAAAAAAAGTGACGGTTCGTTGAGAAATAAATTTAGAAAGACATCAAAATGTGAGTACCTTATCTGCTTCGATGGACAACTCATAAAGATCATCCATCCAGGCAACGGGGCATGAGCTTGATCCCTCCAGACCGTGGGATTTCATACAGACCCCTCAGACATAAAAATCTCCGCCGAATTTTTCAACCTGTTCCACAACATTGAATTGATCGTTTCCGATCTTTTGATACGTTACTGCCTTGCCGAGCATAAAGACACTGACGTTATCTCCTTTCCCAACCGCGACGTTGGCAAGCCTTATGGCATTGTACATTGTTTCGGCGTCAGCAGACGAGATAATAAACAGAAGTTTCATAGCGTTTCTCCTAAGAAATTAGTATCAAGGTGTGGGGGCTCAATGTGCCGGTGGCGCTGGAACCAGAGGTGCAATACGAGGTGTGCAAAGAAAAGGGAAGATTTTGCAGAATTCGGCTCTGGGTTCCTTAGACCAGCGTTGGATTTTAATGGGATCTCCAGTGTGCAGGATCGGTTGATTCGGTCGTATACGATAGACGACAGGATAGTCTTTTATATACCAGGTACTGTCACGGCCTGGTGAATCCAAAGATTGGATGCGAACTCCCGGGTCCGTCAGGCGCAATAAATCCAGATACTGCCCAAATGACCATGTTGGTGCTGCAATTACCAGCCATCTCTGGGCTGCGTTGTCGTTTACAAAAGTAACCTGTGAAAGGGAAGCTTTTTCCATTTTCCAGCTTTGGGCCTTTTTCAGGCCGCCATAATACATCAGAGGTACAATAATTGCGAAACACAGCAGTACAGCGTTTTTATCAGAAATGGCGCCCGTGTTCTGCAGGCGGCCGATACAGTAGATCAAAGAAAACCAGATGACAGTGCTGAACGCCAGAGCCAGTCTGTCTCCATGGCAGTATAAAGGGTCATCGGCATACCTGATTATCGGAGCATAGAGTGCCAAGGATACCACGCACAGGGACAATGCCAGTAAAACGCAGTAATATACAAGTCCTCGCCATCCGCTGATTGTGATTGCCAGCCAGGCGGTTGACAAAACAATTAAACACCCAAGAATTGCAGCTGGCCGGTTTGTCACACCGGGAACGGCACTGCCCCATACAACAGTTTCTAAGAGCCGCGGCAGGCTCCTGACCAGGTAAGAGAGCATCACGATCCCTTCAAGGTGTTGCGTGTAGCCGCCCACAACAGATCCCGTCATAGCCCGGCGTAACAGAAGATAGAGGCCGAAAGCCGCCATGTAGGCCCAGAGGGTTTTGGCAACCCCGGTCTTGCGTTGCCAGACGATAAACCCGGCCAGCACAGGAAGCGGCGCATAGATCTCCTTGCTGCACAATGCCAGAAAATAAAAACAAACAGCAGAAAAGAACATCACCGGATGAGACGTTACAATCCAATTCATGAGCAAGACCAATGAGAGCAACGCAAAGGCCAGGCCGAAAAGATAGTTCCGGTTGGAAAAAAGGCCTGCTACAGATACGGCGGCCGGCGAAACCAGCAAGACAACGCCGCCGGCAACAGATGTCCAGAGTTTCAGTCCTAGTCGGAAAAGCAAGGCATAGCCCAGATACCCAACTGTGATCAGCCAAATAAGACTATGGATATTGCGTCCCGTAAAATTAAGACCGAAAAGGAGATGATCTAAACGAAAAAAAACGCCTACGAGGGGCATGAAGTTGCTTCGGCTCAAAATTCGAGCCGGTTCCCCAAACAAAAGATCAGATAGAGTGTTTCTGGCTGTAAAATTCATTAAAAAGGTATCGTCACCCCAAAACGCCAATTTGAACAGAGGGTGGTAGACAAACCAGCCACAAAAGGCCATAACCAAAAATATGACCACGGGACGAAGGAGATTTAACCGGCTAGGTTTCTGAGTGGCAGAGTCTGGCATAGAGAGCTAACCCAATGTGTCCTTTTAGGGTATTTTGATACCATGACAGGGAATCTTTCTCCCTTTAGTTTCCTCCAGCTCTTTTAGGGATGACAGCACAAATCTCAAACATGAGCGGACACTAGTCTATATATGTAGACATTGCAATAATTTTAGGCTGCCGTGGAGTAGACGGGAAAGAGGTTGATGGGATTTCTGCAACTGCTATATTTGAACGCCAACATCTTTTTGATTTTATCAATAGTTCTAAAAGTTAATAGCTTGATGCCTTGAATTGCCTTCGAAAAACCCTGCCTTGACAAAATTCATGCATCACCTATTTTTCAACACAACGTGTATGCGTTTTCCCGGTTGATCTGTTCGGCTTTTTGTGTTGTTGTTACTTGGCTGGTTGATAGGTTTTTTTTGAAAAACTATTCCGGCGCAAGAGCAGCCGATGTCTAACATCCGATCTTCGGTAGTTTATAAATCCTCCGGAGGGTATACTGTCCTTGCTTCACAATCAGGCAATGTCGGTTCATGACTATTCTGTAAATTGCTTTACGTTCTAAGAGGGCATGCGATGCAGGCAATGATTCTTGCCGCCGGTTTTGGAACACGGCTGCTTCCATTTACAAAAATCCGTCCCAAACCCCTTTTCCCGATAATCAACCGACCTCTTCTGCTCTTGACCATTGAGAGACTTAAAAAGGCCGGATTTGACCATATCGTCGTCAACTGCCATCATCTTCGGCAGCAGGTGATCGACCATCTCTGCAATATTGAAGGTGTCGTCATCCAGGAAGAGGATACGATTTTAGGGACAGGAGGTGGCTTACGTCTGGCCTTGCGATCTTTGAGAGATGAACCGGTCCTTGTTACCAATGGAGATATCTATCATACCCTTGATCTCCTTCAATTCTATGAGTCCCATAGCCCCGATGTCGCACCGGTAACCATGGCCATGCATGATTGTCCCCGATATAATAAGGTGGTAACACAAAATGAATTCGTTATAAATTTTGATGGCAATAAGAGATCACCTCTGCTTGCCTATACCGGTTTGCAGGTTGTAAATCCTGAAATCCTGGAACCGATTCCTCTGGGGAGGGAATCGTCAACCATAGATTTTTATAGAAAACTGCTTAATAAGAAAATACCGATTCGTTCTTTCAGGGTTGATGGCTGTTTTTGGACCGATATGGGGACTCTCGGTGACTATCTCGATCTGCATGCAGGTCTGCTAACCGGCAGGATACCATGGTGGGCTGAACTGGGAGGGAGACCGGAGAATTCATTTTATTTTGCCGATAAGCATTCCATGACGGATACTGTTTCTGTGAAGGATTGGGTCTGCGCCGGAAGGGTCAAGCTTGGCCGAAATGTGCAACTGATTCGCTCCGTTCTTTGGGATGGTGCCAATGTACCTGATGAAACGATGGTGCAGGATGCCCTCTTTGTCCAGCAGGACAGCCTCATATAAATCACTGGAAGATGTTAGATAGTTTCCATCCGAAAACGGCGCTTTTCACCTAACTCGTCGTTGCGCTCAAAATTTTTTCCTCGGAGGTAAGCACCCTCCGGGCATAAACTCTGACTCCGGTATCACTTATGTGCCTGCGGTTAAATTTTTCGCATGCCTTGATTTTTAACCGGTAAGCATAGACTCCGAGAATCCTCATTTTACAAAAGGCTCTCTTTGAAAAGCTTTTCATCCAATGAATAAAAGGGGCCGTTGCCGGGGCTCTCCCCATTATGTCCTGAGTGTTTTCAGCCTCTTAGGCCTTTCGATCAGTGAGCGGTTGATAAAGGGAGCTCCTAGATAAATTTATTGCGAAAACGACAATTAAAAAAGGGGTCATTTAGACCCCTTTTTTATTTGTAATCATGCCAGTTTTAAAGAAATTTCTTTTGAAGAACTGGTTTTAGTCTCCTTAAGGACTGCTTGCATGTTTGGCAGCATCTTTAAGAGGTATGCATGACCCTATGGTCCTCGTGCGTCAGCCTTTTAGAATGTGTACAGGAACGAGAGAGAAAACATGGTCATCTCGTTTGACATTCCTGCTCCATTGTCCCAGGTATAGGTTTCTCCGGTGGTCAAATCCAAGGCATGCTCATCGCCTTTTTTTACGAAATATTCCTGATGCTGCAATGCAGCAGTTGTCGCTATGTGTTCGGTAAAATTATATGTGCAGGCAAGGTCGATGCCGAACATTTTCTGGGAGCTGTAATCTTCGGTGTAATAAAGGTTGCGCAAAACATGATGATCCTTCTCACTGGATTTGACAAATGTGCTCCCGAAAATACGCCCGGAAAGTGTAACCGGATTGAGGTTGGCATGAAATCCTACACCAAGATACGGGACGCTGTAGGTTTGTTCATAGGTGATTCCCGTTCCATCAGGTAAATTGCCTGACTCACCCCAAATCCAATAATCGTACGTGCCGCCTTTGGCCTCCCATTTCCAGGTATCATGCTTGTATCCGAGTATGGCATAAACGGAGGCCTCGTTAAACCGAAGAAAGGTGACCTCAGCGTTGATATCGTAGAGAAGGCCTTTGGTCAAAGACGTATCGCTATTGGACCAATTCGTCCATTTATTATAACCGTAATCGGCTAGCAACCAGTCGTAGTCATCCATTGACCCGTCCCCGTCATTGAGCTTAAACCAGACATTGCCGTTGAATCGCAGCCAGCTGAGCGGTTTGATGGAGGCCCCCAGGCCCATCATAAAGACATCGGAGATCTGCCAATCAAGCTCGCTCAATTTATTGCCGGTATCCGAGCTGTAGACGAATTCTTTAGATTCTCCGGAGACATAGCCGATGGATATAGACCCTGAAACCATGACCACATGGTCGTTGATATTAATTTTTGCCTCTTTTTCAATGGTGTGCGATTTGCTGCTCACGGCAGCAGGATTATTATAGGTGGTTGTGGTAACCGGTTCGTTAGGTTTCTGAGTACCCAAGGCCGACGTAGAGTAGGTAGTGGTGACTGGGTCTGTAGCATTGTGCCGTCCATCGGGACTATCGCTTTCTGTTGGATAAACCGTCGAAGTGACTGTAACCGGTCCAGAGTCCTTTGCTTTCGCTGTCTCTGCAGAACTACAAAGAGCAAATGTTGTCGAAAAGCAAATGACAAAAAGACAAATGCAAGACTTTTTCAGGTTATAAAAGGCCATTTTCTCTTCCCCTGTACCCGGTCCGTTGAAACTGATTTTGCAACGGACCCGGCCTATAATTTTAGTAAGTAACATGAATTTAAGACCATATCTAATTGATAGAAACTCTAGCAGATTGGTGAGAAAAAAATCAAGAGAATTTTCTGATTTCGGATCGATAGCGTACTTTTATTCTACTATTCTCCTGTAGAATTTTGAATTTTTATGGTCTCCGGCGATATGGCGTTTACGCCCGAACGCAGCGTTATACTCAATATTTTATCCTTGGAGATAAGCATCCTTCGTATATAAACTCCGACTTCCGATAGTGGCTATATGGCAGTTGAAACAACCGGGCAAGTTCTCATCGATTCATACCCTCATAAGTTGGAGTTATTATTTTTCCTTGCGACAAGAGGCCCGGCATAGGTTACTATAGCCGTCATGGTAAGCACTCAATATAGAGAACTTTCAAAGAAGATTGTCAGGCTGCTGTATGAAGCAACTCTTGTCTCAGCACGCGAGGCTGATATGTTCCCAGAGACCTGGGAGATTCTGCCTGTCCCGAGCGATGGTTCAAATCGTCTCTTTTTTCGTGTTCTCCTGAAAGGGAGAAATATCTGCATGGCTGCGGCACCAGCTTCGACACTGAGTCGGGACCTTGCCGAAGCCAGGTCCACTTATCAGATAGGGAGACACCTTGCCTGTTCAGGCGTTCCTGTCCCTGATATTTTTGGCTGGGACGACAAAAGCGGCTTAATACTTTTCGAAGATCTCGGTGATCGCAGGCTGCATAACCTGAAAGAGAGTGAGAATTGTAATGACCTGCGGATTTGGTACAAAGAGGCCATCGACCGGTTGGTCCATATGCAACTGGCAGGAGTTCAGGGTTTTGATACCGACTGGTGTTGGGATACATGCCGCTACGACCGGGAACTGATGATTGATAGAGAATCGCACTATTTTCTGAAAGCCTTCTGGCAGGATGTCCTGGGACGTGAGGTTCCGGATGGGATAGAGGATGAGTTTTTGGCGATTGCCTGCTTTATCGACGGCAAGGTGCGTGATGTCTTCTTACATCGTGACTTTCAGTCAAGAAATATTATGATAAAAAGCAGTAAGCTCCGGATTATCGATTACCAGGCCGGCAGATTGGGCCCTCCTGGATACGATCTGGTATCTTTGCTTATCGATCCCTATGCAGCACTTACACCGGAATTTCAGGACGATCTCCTCGACTATTATCTCGCCATTCCCGCTATCGGCAGTGCTTTTTCTGGCAAGGATCTGAAAGAGCAGTATCCGTTTCTGGCCCTGCAGAGAAATCTTCAGATTATTGGTGCCTTTTCCTTTCTCAGCAAAGTGAGAAACAAATCGTTTTTTTCAAGCTATATTCTTCCATCACTTGTCATGCTTTGCAGGCGCATGCAGGAGCCGGTTTTTGCCGATTTTTTGATATTAAAAAAAATGGCCGAAACGGCTTTGGAAGCTTTTACTAAATAATTACATTGCATTACTATTCAATATTAGGAGGGAAAACCATCAGGTAACAATTTCTTTGTTTGGGAAAGATGTGCAATGTTGTCTTGTTTAGGGTAAAAAGCATCCTCTTGCAGCTGGATTGTCTCTTGGAAAACACACGAATGAAACATAATTAAAAGAGACGATCCTATACGATTAAGACGATTCATTAAAGAGAGTAAGACGTATCACAATGCCGGAACAAACATATTCCATCGTTGCTCTGGTTGGACGTCCGAATGTCGGGAAGTCCACCTTGTTCAACAGGATTACCAGGACTCGCAAAGCCTTGGTGGATTCCACCCCTGGTGTGACAAGAGACCGGCATTATGAACGGGTGGTCTGGGACAATAAGCTTTTCGTAGTGGTGGATACCGGCGGCATTGATGACAATGTCGATGATGTCATGGTTGCACATATTCGCAGGCAGGCCATCTCGGCAATAGAAGAGGCGGATATCATCCTTTTTCTGATGGACGGGCGCGAGGGGCCGACTCCGGTAGATCAGGAAGTTATCGAACTTCTGCGCCGGTCGGAAAAAACCATATTCCATGTGGTGAACAAGATCGACGGACCTGAATTTGAAACGGAGCTTCTGGCCCAGTTCTATGAGTTGGGTATCGAAATGGCCTGGGCTGTATCGGCGGAGCATGGCTATGGTTTTACAACGCTTATGGACGGCTTGGCAAATCGGCTGATTGAAAACGATGCCGACGCACGCCTACCGGAGGATACAATAAAAATAGCCTTTTTGGGACGGCCTAATGTAGGTAAGTCATCAATAATAAACAGAATACTTGGTCAAGAGCGTATGGTGGTGTCCGAAATATCAGGGACAACCCGGGACTCGGTTGATACCTTGCTCACCCATGGCAGGCATACCTATCTGCTGATTGATACTGCGGGGATACGGAGAAAGGGAAAAACCAAGGAGAAACTGGAAAAATTCAGTATCTTGAAAAGTCTGGCAGCCATGGAACGGTGTGATCTCGCTGTTGTCTTAATTGATGCCGACGACGGTATTACTGAACAGGACACCAAAGTAATCGGTTATACCCAGGAACAGAACAGAGGTCTGATCCTGGTGGTTAATAAATGGGATCTGGTGCAGAATGATAAAAAGAGACAGCGGCGGATATTGGAAGAAATCGGCAGAGCTGTTCCTTTTGTGGGATTTGCCCCTTTGCTTACCATTTCCGCTTTAAGCGGTTATGGCGTTAAACGTCTTTTCCCTACCATCGGTTCGCTGTACAGGCAGTTTACCATGACTTTTCCCACTTCGGCGCTGAATCGATTATTAAGAGATGCAGTTGAAGGGCATTCTCCGCCGATTTATAAAAACAAACGACTGAAATTTTATTATACCTCCCAAATCGGCACCCGGCCACCGAAATTCGTCATCATGACCAACAGCCAGAAGGGGGTGCATTTTTCCTACGAGCGATACCTGATCAACAGGTATCGGGAAGGGCTGGGGCTGGACAAGGTTCCTCTGCAGATTTTCTTCCGTGATAAAACGAATCAGCGCAAGACCTGACCGGTGCTGATAATTCATGCCGAATCTGAATTAATCGTACGATTGGAAAGCTGAATGAAGCAACCCGGCGAAGTTCATCGCTTCCGGCTGCTGCCTTATGGCCTTTTCGCAGGCGCACCACGGCTGACAGACAGGCCGTCCATGGCCTGCTGTCAGTTTCGGAGGTCGAGGTCCGCAACCCTTCGGACCTGGTGTGGAACACCTGCGGGCCTCCGCGAGGCGCACTCCGGCGATGACCTCCGCCTTCGTGTTTATAGATAGGAAGCTTGAGTCCGTGAACCTGTTTTTATTCGGGTAATTTTTTAGCCTTTATTCTTGCTGTAGCAAAAGCCTGCGCCGATCGTTGGATGATTTTTTCGTCAATACAGAAAGCAAGCCGGAAATACCCGCCAAGACCGAACCCTTTGCCGGGAACGGCCAGGATTTTCTCTTCCTGAAGGATCGAACAAAAGGCTACATCGTCGGCAATGGGGGATTGCGGGAAGATGTAGAAGGCTCCTTTGGGAGGGATGAAATCGTAGCCGGCACTTTTCAGCAGTGCACAGAAAATCTCCCGCCGACGCTCATAGACGGTACTGTCTACTGAAACACCTTTGAGCCTGGCTACCACTCGCTGCATCAGTGCCGGGGCGTTGACAAAACCCAAGATACGGTTGGCAAGCGTCAGCGCATCCACCAGTGCTGCCTTATCTGCAATATCGGGATGGACAGCCATATAGCCGATACGCTCTCCCGGGAGCGAAAGATCCTTGGAGTAGGAGGAGAGAACAACGCTGTTTGAATAGGCCTTGAAAATGCTTGCGACCGTATGACCTTCAAAAACGATTTTTCTGTACGGCTCATCGGAAATAAGCGTTATTGCAATGCCGAGCCGCCTGCCTGCCTCTTCGAGAAGATTACCCAATGCATTGAGTGCTTCCTGGGAGTATATCTGGCCGGTTGGGTTGTTGGGTGAATTAATGATGAGGGCCTTGGTCTTATTTGTGATGGCTGTTTCAATGGCGGCAAGATCCAGATTGAACTCTTTATCTGTTTTAACCACCTTGCTGACCCCGCCATGGTTGTCGATATAAAAATTATATTCCACAAAATAAGGTGCCAGAAGAAGGACCTCGTCCCCAGGATTGAGCAGAGCTTTGAGGACCACGTTTAATGCACCGGCGGCACCGCAGGTCATCAGGACATCATCGTGCTTGATTGAGATACCCTGTTCCTCGGACATTCTTTCGGCGATAATCTCGCGTACCCAAGGGTAGCCGGCATTGGGCATATAGGCATGAATTCCCGGTGCTTCGTCTGCCGCCACTTCACGAATGGCTTGATTAAAAAGAGCGGGGGGAGGGACATCGGGATTACCGAGGCTGAAGTCAAAAACGTTATCGGCACCGTATCGAGCCTTCATCCTTGCCCCTTCCTCGAACATCTTTCTAATCATTGAAGACTGGGTTGAAAAGCCGAGCATTTTTTTTGAAACAGGCATGGCGTCTCCTCCTTGGGACCTTAGAAATTCATTGCTTGTTTTTAAGAATGAATTTCGTGAAGGTTCTTATACCCCTGGTGGGGTGTTAGGCTTGATATGCTTTCTTGAAATAATCGTAAGCTGCATTGATTTCCTTCATCTTTTCTTCGGCTACCTTGCGGAATTCATCGCCGAGATGGCGAACTTTGTCCGGGTGATATGTCATAGAGAGCTTCCGATACGCTTTCTTTATCGTCTCCATGTCGGCGCCGGGTTCAAGACCGAGGACCGCATAATATTGTTCCGCCGCGTCGCGGGAGGCAGCAGCTGTCTGCTGGTTGCGGTACATATATTTTGCTTCAATGGTTCTCTGATCATATGCTGATATCTCAAGATAACGGGCGATATTGCGGGCTATCTGCAGCTCGTTTTCCGGCACAACGGACTTGGTGAAGAGGATTTGGTAGATGAGCTCAAGGAGGATGAGCCGAGGTTCGTAGGAAAAGGTCGCTCGAAATTCCTGGAGAAGCGTATCCAATGTAGTGCCGGTGGAGATAGCCTCTTTGATCAGATCCTTGACCCACATCATCTGGGTTTGGGAATACCGGAGGTTATACTGAAAAAAGTTTTGAATGGTTGTGATCTCCTCCTTCGTTACCTGACCGTCGATCTTGGCGATATTTACGAGGATCTGTACCAGCAACCAGACGAACCGATTATGGCTTTCAGTCTGCGAGGATTCGTATGTTGATATTTTCTTCTGAATCCAATATGTTATCCCCCAGAACAGAGCGATAAAGAAAAGGACTCCGGCCAGGCCGGAAAACATGAGCAGGCCTAGAAAATCGATCAGCCCACGTGCTCCGCCTGAGAGAAAAATAAAAAGCAGCAATATGAGCAGGCAACCGCCGCAGCCCGGTTGCTGGCGTCGATGGTATTCCATAATATCAGGTTTCTTTTAATCGTGTGCCGGGGCAGAACCGTTTGCTCGTTGTTGAAAAAGCGCTTCAATAAATTCATCGGGATCGAAATCCCGCAGGTCGTCGAGCTTTTCACCAATGCCGATGAATCGGATGGGTATTTTTAGATCGCGGCTGATATTGGCCACAATACCTCCCTTGGCTGTCCCATCGAGTTTAGTCAGTGTTATTCCTGTAATCTCAACAGCATCATTGAAGAGTTTTGCCTGAGATATACCGTTTTGCCCTGTTGTTGCATCGATAACCAGCATGACCTCATGCGGGGCTCCAGGAAGTTGTTTTGCCATGACCCGTTTAATCTTTTTCAACTCTTCCATCAGATTTGCCTGGGTATGCAGGCGTCCGGCCGTATCCACAAGAACCACATCATAGTCTTTGGCTATGGTCATGGCATCAAAGACAACAGACGACGGATCTGCGCCTTCCGAACGTGATACGACCTTCACCTTATTTCTCTCTCCCCATATCTGCAGTTGAGCAACCGCCGCCGCCCTGAAGGTATCGGCTGCAACCAGCATTACGGATTGGCCGGACCGGATAAATTTGTTGGCGATTTTACCGATGGTGGTTGTTTTGCCTACTCCGTTGACACCGATCACCATAATGACAAACGGACCGTCTTCAGGCATGACCAGCTCTGCAGGCCTCGTTGATTCGGTGATGAATTTTCGTATATCTTCTTTTAAAATCTCTTTTAATGATGCAGGGTCTGATAACTCCTTACGTTTTACTTTACGTCTTGCCTTGTCAAGAAGTTCAGTGGTGGTTGAAACTCCCAGATCCGCCATGATGAGAATTTCTTCCAGATCATCGAGGAGTTGTGCGTCGATTACCTTTTTGCCCAGAAAAAGTGAATCCATTCGATAAATGAAAGAGTCTCTGGTTTTTGACAGGCGTTCGGAGAGTCGTTTGAACATCGATCCTGGAGGCGAGGCTGCTTTCCCGGATTCGTTGTTCTTTTCTTCTACCGGTGGCTCTTCCACAATGATTTCTTGTTTCTGGTCCTGTATCTGGACTAGTTCCGTTTTTGGGGCGGGTTCCGAGACTTCCTCTAAAGGCACCGGGGACTCAGGTTCCTCTGTAACCTCCAGCGGTTCTTCGATATCCTTTTCCTGTATAGATTCGGTGGGATCTTCTTTTTTTGCACGTTTTTTCTTAAACCAACCAAGCATGGGGCTCTATCCTTTTAAGGTGACGATCCACTATTCAAATAATTCATTTATTAAAGACCGGCTCAATTTGCCGTATGGGAATTGTTCATAGTACGGTTTGATCGATAAGAAAGCAACAAAAACAGTGCCTCCATCTAGATGAAGATATCTCAAAAAGTCTATTTTCCCTAAGGTTTCAGGGTGAACAAGTATGGAAATAGTTTGCAATTCCGGACAATGACATTACTGTAAGGGGTGTTAAGATAACCAGTGTTCCGTCGCCTCTTAAGGCATAGGACTTTTTACTGACTAAAAAACTCCGTGAAAAGAGTATATGCCGGCGGCTTGGCATCATAATTTTATAAATTATCGTATTCCCCCTGCAGTCCTTGGGGATTTTACGATCATATAAATCTCTTGGATTATTGAGATCCGTTTGCTTAAAGGAGGCAATAGCATGGCATCATCTTGTGGAGGGTCCTGTGGGACCCCGGAAGCACAGCAGGCCGCAATGGCCCAGCAGGAAAACGCAATTACCCGGTCACTTGGAAAAATTAAAAATAAACTTCTCGTCATGAGTGGGAAAGGAGGCGTCGGAAAATCAACGATATCTGTAAACCTGGCTTTAAGTCTTGCGGCCAAGGGGTACAAAGTCGGATTGATGGATGTCGATCTTCACGGGCCCGATGTGGTAAGAATGCTCAATATGAAAGGTACTCTCGAACCGCCGGAGAACCCGAATTCATTGATTCCACCACTCAAATACAGCGATAATTTGAAAGTTGTATCATTGGAATATATGATGCAGGACAGAGATGAGGCTGTCATCTGGCGAGGACCCCTTAAAATACAGGCCATCAGGCAGTTCGTATCCGATATGGATTGGGGCGAGCTTGATTATCTTGTGATAGACGCTCCTCCCGGCACCGGTGATGAGCCGCTTTCCGTTGCTCAGACAATTCCCAATGTCAAAGCCGTAATCGTAACCACTCCTCAGAAGGTGGCGCTTGCCGATGTTCGTAAATCGATTAATTTCTGCAAAATCGTCGGCGTCGATATTGCCGGAGTCGTCGAGAATATGGCTGGTTTCGTTTGTCCCAACTGCGATACGACAGTCGATATATTTAAATCCGGCGGCGGTGAGGAAGTCGCCCGTGATTTTGATCTCCCGTTCCTGGGAAGGGTGCCAATGGATCCCAAGGTCGTCATTGCCGGCGACGATGGCATACCGTACTTGTCTTCAGACGCAGACAGTCCGGCCGTTAAGGCTTTTGCGGCAGTCGTCGGAGCCATTGAACTGCGAGTTCCCGCCAAAGGAGCTGTACCACCATTGAAAATGGCGGACACCGGAGGGGCTTGTGGTTGCGGAGGTGGCAGCTGCAACCTGTAATCCTGCGACTGTTGATGGAAAAGAAAGTACCTGGTGATTCTTTTCATTTCAGGCATCGATGAAAAACAGGTTTTGTTGTATTCCGCCTGTTTTTCGTCGATGAATATCCGTTTCTCTTAACCCTTGCGAAGACCTATGATACTGAAACAATTAATAGTCGGATCCATGGGCGTCTGTTGTTATATTATCGGCTGCGAAAAGACGGCAAAAGGGGCCATAGTGGATCCCGGCGGCTCGGAGAGCATGATCTTAAAAGCGGTCAAGGACATGGGTCTTACCATTGATCAAATAATTGCCACACATGGTCATCCCGATCATGTGTGCGGCAATCGGATCGTCCAGGAAGCAACCGGGGCCAAGATTGTAATGCATGAAGATGACGCCTCCTTTTTCTTTAAGCCTGAAATTCAGAGCTATTTTTCAATGCTCGGTATGGAACCCTCTCCTCCGGTTGATATCACAGTAAAAGACGGAGATATCATCAAAGTCGGCGATGAAGAGTTGCGGGTAATACATACCCCCGGTCATACACCCGGAGGGATCTGTCTGTATAATCCTCCTGATCTCATCACAGGAGACACCCTTTTTGTTGGTGGCCTGGGGAGGACCGATTTCCCTGGAGGTTCTCACAGACAACTGATTGAATCGATACTTGAGAGATTGATGATTCTTCCTGAAGACACCATTGTCTGGCCGGGACACGGCTACGGTGGAAACCGGTCTACAATCGGCGAAGAAAAGAAGGAAAACCCCTATCTCTATTGAATGCTCCCTGAATCGCTATGCGTGAAATTGTTCTTGGTACAGCCGGACACGTCGACCATGGGAAGACAAGTCTCATCAAGGCGCTGACCGGCATTGACACCGACAGGCTGAAAGAGGAGAAGAAGAGGGGAATCACCATTGAGCTGGGATTTGCCTTTCTTGATCTTCCTTGCGGCCACCGGATCGGTATTGTCGATGTTCCCGGTCATGAAAAATTTGTTAAAAACATGGTAGCGGGAGTAACCGGCATGGATCTGCTGGCCTTTGTTATCGCCGCCGACGAAGGGATCATGCCCCAGACCCGCGAGCATTTTGAGATTTGCCGATTGCTCGGTGTAAAAAAAGGATTGGTTATCCTGACAAAAATCGATATGGTCGATGAAGAATGGCTGGAACTGGTTGAGGAAGAAGTCCGCGAGTTCTGTATTGGCAGTTTTCTAGAGGGAGCGCCCATCCTTAAGGTTTCGTCAACCACCGGCGAGGGAATAGAGAATGTTCGAGATGTGCTGGATGAGTTTGTGCGCACGTATGATTTTATAGAAACATTCGGACCTTTTCGGTTGCCTGTCGATCGGGTCTTTGCCATGAAGGGTTTCGGTGCAGTTGTTACCGGTACCTCGATCTCCGGTCGGGTATCCCTGGGTGATGACCTGCGCTTTTATCCAACAGATCTGGTGACAAGGGTGCGGGGGATTCAAGTACATTCCAAAAGTGTGGAATCGGTTGAGGCTGGATACCGTACTGCCATAAATCTTCAGGGGGTGGATGTCGAGCAGATAGAGCGAGGCATGGTAGCCGCTCCACCCGGCGCCTTACAACCCACCTATATGCTGGACTGCCGTTTCCTCTATCTTGGCTCGAATGCAAAGCCGTTAAAACATCGGGCCAGAGTCCGTGTGCATCTCGGAACCGATGAAATTATTGGCCGAATATCCTTATTAGATGGGGATGAGGTCAAACCGGGCGAAGAAGCGGGTGTCCAGCTGCTTTTGGAAAAGCCGGTGGCGGTCTGGCCGGAAGATCGGTATGTGATCCGCAGTTACTCCCCTGTTTTTACAATAGGTGGGGGAGTAGTGCTGGGCAACCTGTCTCCGAAAAAAAGAAAACGGGTCAGCGATCATGATCGGGACTATAACCGGAAAGTCCTCGACATCCTGGAAAACGGCAAGCAGGAGGATAAGATACTCCTTTTTCTGGAGGAAAGTGGAACAAAAGGATTGGTTTTAGAGGAGATTGGCGTACGGCTCGGGATGTTTGGGAAGAATCTGAAAAAAGCCTTGAATGATCCCATATCTTCGAGAAAGATCGTCGTGGTTGATTCCACAAATCAACGCTATCTTACCCAAAGAGTAACTAATAATATAACAGCAAGGATCGTTGAAAGCCTGACTGCTTACCATAGTGAGAATCCTTTACAGAAAGGACTTTCCAAAGAGGAATTGCGCTCCGGTCTAGGCAAGGGGATAGATCAGAAGGTGTTTAATTTCTGCCTCACTGACTTGTTGAAAAAAGAAACCGTCATCCAGGAGGAATCCATGGTCCGTCTGGCCACCCATAAAGTGGCCTTGAAAGGAGATGAGAAAAAGCTGCAAAACGATCTTGAAATCTGGTACAGGGAAAAGGGTCTGGCAACAGCCACGGTAAAAGATACCTTGGAACACTTTCAGGACTATCCTGAGAGCATGATCAAAGAGGTCCTTGCCCTGCTCCTCCGGGATGAGAAGCTGATCAAGATCAGCGAGACCCTCTACTTTGATGCAGCGGTAATGTCGCGTCTGAAGGACGATCTTATTGCCTTTATTGAGCGTGAAGGCGAGATTGATGCCCCGGGATTTAAAAACCTCACCGGGTTGACCAGAAAATTTTCCATCCCCATTCTCGAGTATCTCGATCGAATCAAGCTGACCATTCGGGTGGGAGATAAAAGGATCCTGCGTAAGAAAATTTGAGAACAACATTTCCCGGCACTCCACCTATGTATTTATATCTGAAGTACTGGCAAACGTTTTCAAAACATGGGGGGCACAGGCTCTTGCTTTTCCTGAAAACCGTTATGGGGTATCGCGTTGCCAGGTGATGACAAGAAAACGCCTGGTGTCCTCCCGAACTCGGCAAGCATGATCGATTCGCAGACCGGCTATCGCTATGATTTTTCCGTGGGATACAAGCACCGGGAACAATGGCCGGTGCTGCCTCAGAATTTTTGCGTCGCTTAAAAAACGGGTAATCTTTTTGCTTCCTGAAGCTCCTAAAGGCCAAAACCTCTCACCAGCAAGTGGTGTGCGCAGCAAAAGAGGAAAAGGGCTACAGTCGGCATCCAGGAGGAGTTCCCCTTCACCGAGGTTTTCCGGTCTTTGAGGGGGCAGACGAAGGGAGAGGCTGTGGCCTGCAGCATTGTAGTTTCCCGGACCTTCGATCTGTAGAGAGATCGTTATACTTTCCAGGCCGCTTCCCCTGAACCTTTTTCTCCCAGCAGGGTGAAAAAATATTGTTTCTTTTTCTGTTTTCCAAACGCGAAGACCGCGGCCGAGGTGGATTTCGGCACCGGTGTGGCCGGTGGCAATGAGATTGCGGACCTGGTCAATCTGACAAAATCCCGGCGATGTTCCCATCTGCCAAAAGACCTTTTCCAGAACCCGGCGTTGGAGGGCCGGATGGGCAGCCAAAAAAGAGATGATTGGAATCCTGACAGCTTCAGGATACGTCCTTTGGGGAGAAGCCTTTCCTTGTTCAATCTGAACCAGATCTTCAAAGATACCCTTAGTAAGTTGCTGAAGAA
Source organism: Desulfocapsaceae bacterium (assembly GCA_046704745.1). Lineage (GTDB taxonomy): Bacteria > Desulfobacterota > Desulfobulbia > Desulfobulbales > Desulfocapsaceae > CAWGGS01. Next base: position 56,021 of record JBJKRL010000067.1, read on the forward strand.
GGTCGTCGTCCAAACGTACTATATCAGAGGTTTGCAACAGGCTTTTTCGGATCGCGGCATTGAAGTTCTTCTCGAGATACGGCAACAGATCCAGCCGCACCCTGTTACGTAAAAAGACAGTTGATCGATTTGAACTGTCCAGGCAGAAAGGGATATTTTTCTTCTTTAAGTATTTGAAAAGAGAGTCCTTTGTTTCTTGCAAAAGTGGTCTGACGACAGTATCGCGCTTCATTGCCATTCCGCTAAGACCCTGCAGGCCGCTGCCTCGGATCAGGCGGAGCAGAACTTCTTCTGCTTGATCGTCTGCCGTGTGGCCTACTGCTATAAAAGAAGCACCAAGGCGGATACGTTCAGTTTCCAAGGCTGCATAGCGCAGGTTTCGTGCCGCCTCTTCCAGTGAAGCTCCGGATCGCTTCTGTTCGCTATAAACATCGACGGTAACGGTGGAAAAAGGGATCTGGTTGCAGCTGCACTGTCTTTGGAGTATTTTTCTTTCATCTTCGATTTCGTCAGGCCGCAATCCATGATCGACATAAACGGCATAGAGATTGAAGCATGCCATCTCGAACAGAATATGCAGGAGCGCCATGGAATCAGGGCCGCCGGAAACCGCAACAAGGACCTGGTCACCTTCGGCTAGGAGTCGGTTTCCCTGGATGAAGTCTGTTACCCGGCGGAGCAACGGAACCCGGGAGGATAAGGGTGAATTTTTTTTCAAGGCTAAGCTTTTAGTTTAATTCTCTTAAAATGACTGGTATATGATACGCAATAGTCGCAAAAGGTGCAACACTGTCTGTATGGTATCAAACGGAGTGCATAATGAGGATACTCATAGTCGAAGACGAATATATCAGTCGGGTGCTCCTCTCTGAAACGCTTTCTGTTTATGGAACCTGTCAAGTGGCGATTAATGGAGAGGAAGCTGTTGAAATGATGAAACGCTCCTTTGAAACCAAGGAGCGATTCGATTTGGTCTGCCTCGATATCATGATGCCTGAAATGGATGGCCAGGAGGTGTTGTGTCGCATCAGGGAGATGGAAAAAGAAAGACATATTCAGGCAATAGAGGCAACAAAAGTCATAATGACGACGGCTTTGGATGACTCGAAAAATATCATGCAGGCATTTGCCAAGGGGCATTGTGAGGCTTATCTTACCAAACCGCTGAATAGAGAAAAGTTGCTTCAACACCTCAGAGACTTGCGGCTTATCTATTGATATTCCTCTTCCTGTTCATGAGTGCGCATGAAAATCATGCATCTTGATACTATGTGGATATTACTGTTTTTTTGTCACCTTGTATTTCTCTTTATTTTATGTAACAATTAATTCTTGATAGTGGGTATTTTGCTCACACAGAGGAATTTAAGCCATCTCGGTTGAAAGATTGTAGCTTACTGTGGCAATTATATCCCTAAACGATTGATAAGAACAATCGGCCAGTCGTTATTGAAATGTAGGGAAATGTGTTTTTGAGGGGAGTTGCTATGACCTCACAACGATATATCAATCAAATTAAGACGTATCTTTCCGATCAGTTCAACCTGGGAGATGAACAGGTGAGCGAGATGATGCCGAGCTTCATTTCCACTCTGGCCGGTCACATGACCAATCTTGAGAAGGCCTATGAGAGCGGTGATCTGATGGTTCTCGGCAAATCCGGGCATACAATCAAAGGGGCTTTTTTAAATCTTGGTCTTCATGATTGTGCGGAAATTGCTCTACAGATAGAACGCCGGGGCAAAGAAGGGGATCATTCAACGGATTTTGCCCATTTAATCGAAAGGTTGCGGCAAAAGGTTGATGTTATTACCAGCAGGAATTGATAGGCTTATCCTGTACTCTTCCCATTTTTCTCTAAACCTGTTCAGCCAGCAGTCTGCCAATCACCATACTCTGAAATTCCTAAATATTACCTTATACCACAAGGGCATAAGCTTCGTACGAGCAGGCAAGCTGCTCAACTCAGCTTTAAACTTTCCAGCAAACGGGTATGTATATTGTCGAAGCCGCCATTTGATAGGATGGCTACGACATCTCCGGCCTTTAGAATGCCTTTCAGGTGTGTGAGTATTTCGTCCGTTGAAGAAAAGGCATGTGCCTTCAATTGCCTTTGTTGCAGGTCGGCTGCCAGTTTTTCCGCTGAAAAAAGATCTTGCGCAGGGATATTATCCAATGGGAGCGGGGAACGTATCAACGTAATATCGGCCGAATCAAAGGCAGTGACATATTCATTCTGGAAAATGGCTCTACGTGATGAGTTCGTACGCGGCTCGAAAACGCAGACCAACCGTCTTCCGGCATAGGCTACCTTTAATCCGGCCAGGGTTTCCCGAACCGCAGTCGGGTGATGGGCAAAATCATCGATGACCGTAATACCCCGTTCAATGCCTCGTACCTCCTGGCGTCTCTTTACCCCTTGGAAGCCGGACAGTCCTTCGTTTATACTCTGCCGATCAACTCCGATATGGTTGAGGACTGCAGTTACAGCAAGGCTGTTAAGACAATTATGACGGCCTGACAGAGAAACGCTCATATTGGCCCATCTGTTTCCTTCATGAAGAACGGTAAAATGACTTTTTCCCTTTGAAAAGGAAATGCCGGCAAGGGACCAGTCCAGGGTTTGGGTCATACCGTATCCCTGTACAGGGCAGGGGGCATTTGCCACAACTTCGGAAACAACTTTATCATCGAGATTGGCAACAATGAGGCCGTCCGGTGGGAGAAGGGAAACAAATTTATGAAAGGAATTTTTGATCTGATCAAGATTGGCAAATATATCGGCATGGTCAAACTCAATCGAAGTAATAATCGCAATATCAGGTCGATAGTGAAGAAACTTTGAACCCTTATCGAAGAAAGCGGTGTCGTATTCGTCGCCTTCGGAGATAAAGTATTTTCCTGATCCTAGGTGGAAGTTCCTCCGGTATTCTTGAACGATACCCCCAATCATGAAAGAAGGGTCGAGTTCTGCACGATTTAATGTCGCCGCAAGAAGCGAACAGGTTGTCGTCTTGCCATGGGTTCCGGCTACAACAAGTGAAGTGTTTTTGGCAATAAAAAAACGTGACAAGGCCTGGGGGAATGAGAGATACGGAATTCTGAGGCGGGCAAGTTCTGCCGCTTCTGGGTTTTTTCTGGTAATGACATTGCCTACGATGACAAGATCCGGTTTGGGGGTGAGATTTGCCCCATTATACCCTTCTTTTATTGGTATGTTCAGACCAGAGAGAAAATCTGACATAGGAGGGTAGACATGGATGTCCGATCCGCTGATCGCAAAACCGGATTGCTGCAACATCCCTGCAAGGGCTGCCATTCCTGTACCGCAGATTCCCATTATATGGATGGACTTTATGCCGTCCGGGGCATAATTGAGCTGTGGGTCAAGTTCCATGGATCTTATTTTGACCGGGATGATTCCCTGATCGTCGTGTGTATCTCTTTGAAGATTTTATCGAAATTTGCCGGGGTTATCCTTCCTGCCTCAATAAATTTAATGGCAATCTCTTTAGATATTTTCAAAAAAGTCTCTTCAGAAACCACTTGAGGTTTACCTTGGTCCGGCGTCTTTCCTGGTGCAGATGGCTGCATAGCGATACCTATGGAGGTTATGATTACAAAAGCCTCTGCCGTTGGAAGAAGGCCAGTTCATCGTGAAACGGCAGAGGCGTCTTTCAGTATAGGAAAAACCGATCAGGCCATTCCCGGTGAAAGAAAGCTGGTTACCCCGGATTTCTCAGAACTGAGGCTGCCTCTAGGAGCTGCTGCCGGATGAGGCATCCCACGAGCACCTCCGGAAGAATTCCAGTGAGCATTGTATCGAACAGAAGTCGGCAGTATTTGCTATATTCCAACTCAACGTTAATAAATGACTAACTGTAAGATACGATGGTTATGAGAAATCGGGCTATGGCAATTTTGCCAGTTTATCCATATCGATCTTGGCTGCATATGCCATGAGATCTTCTCTTTTGACGTTATTTCCTTCAACAGTAATAAGAAGTTTATTGTCGATGACAATATTAACGGTTCCCGCTGAATCTTTGTAATCGACAATGGCCTTCTGACCGTTTATCAACTCGAGTTTTCCGGCAGATGAAGCAAAGATGGGGTTGCTGAACATCATCATCATGGACTGCATCATCGGAGAATCTGTGCTGAACCTGACAGTAATGGAGGCATCATCCTTCACATATTGACGTTCCGCTGTTATGGCGCCTCCAAACATCGCAGATCCCATGGCTTTGTTGTCCGCCTGCTTGGCAGTCCAGCCGGAGAGCGGTTCCGGGAGCAATTTGCCTAATACCTCGCCTTTCTTCTGGCGGATCATTTGGCTGGCATATTCGAGGCTGGCGACTGCCGACGAAAGCTGACCGTTTTTATAGTGGAGAACCGCTTCATTGATTGTTTTAAGTACTGGATCATCAGATGCTTCTGACAGGAGGGGGAAAGAAAAGAAAAGCAGCAGGGCGATTGCCAAAAAACAAAACTTTCGAAACATCGTTTTCTCCTTGATTGACAGGCATGGTAAAAGTACAGAAACGAGGCAACCTGCTGAAGCGGTTTTCTTTCTATTCAGTCTCCGGGGAATATTGAGGTGATAAAAGAGCAGCCTCAATATTTCTTCTCCAAAGACTGATTTTTACCATTCTTATAGCCGGGAATCAAGAAAAGGATGCAAGTGTAAAAGTTTGTTATTGCTTTCTTCATCAAGATTAGAGTGGGTCAGTGGTTAAGAAGGGCTCAACACTAATTTTATTTGCTGAAACCAAGTCAACCACCCTTTTAAAAGAACTCAGGATCATCAATTGTTCCCATTCGGAAAGTTTCGCATATCGTTCGATAAATGTCTCCTGAAGTGGCGGAGGAACCTGAGAAAGGATTTTTTGACATTGTTGGGTTATCCGGATTTGAACTCGGCGACGATCGATTGAATCCCGTATACGTTCAATAAGCTCCCGCTTTTCGAGCCGGTTAAGGATATCGGTTACTGTTGCCTGACTCAGGCTGATCGATCGTGCCAACTCGGTTACCGAGATCAGGTCGTGGTTGGCGATCTCATTGAGAATTATCAGCTGGGGGCCTGTGAGGCCATAGCGACGGCTCAAATCTTTGGAATTCAAAGAAATAGCTTGGATAATTTTGCGAAGAGATAAGAGCATTTCCCGAGATCGTTGCTGGGAAGATAATGTTTCAAGAGTGTGAGATGCGTTTTCCATCCGAGGGCCTCTTGGTTATGGCGTCTGTAGGTTTTTCGACTTTGTAAAAAAAAAAACGATTCAGGGGCGTAGCTTCTTTCATTTTGCATTGCCGGACAAAATGTTGGTCGCATTTGAGCCGGCTGATATTTATTAAACTCTCTGGAAAAAATTCTTCTTACACAAAGTTATGCATCATTTCCATATATTTTTGATAACACATCGTGTTGTATGCATTATTGGCGATATCAGCAAACTTAATATATAGTATACGAAATATATTGTGGAATATTATTTATATCTCTTGTACAATAGTATAAAAATATTGGAGATTCAATAAATAAATACAATAATAACAGGCCTAATTGCCAGTATTTTTTGTAGTTTCATCATATCGGAAATCATTTTCAAAGTGGATCAATTTACGCATTAACCTCAATTGCCGGGGGGATGTTAATTAAACGTAACTTAACAAAACTCAAATAACTAATTAATATTTTATTAGTTATTTGAGTAAGCCTCATATCATAAAAATGGGGCGCATTTGAAATGCCGTAATTTCTGTTTCCGGAAATACAGTTGCCGAAGGGAAATGAGCTTGAATAATCCAGGAAAATAATACAAGTACCTGAAATATATTTTATATTTATAAATAAATTGGATGCGATTTGCTTGGATTTTTCTCAAGTAGCAATTTGAATTACCTTGACAAAAGCTTGGATAAAATATATCGAGTACAATCTATAAATACAGGTTGATCGTTATAATCATCCCAACGACGATCGTTTGCAGGGATCTCTATCGAATCAGGAGCATTTGGGAAGGCTTATATGCTTGTTGGATAATGGGAAATAGAAATGATAGTAAGCACCTTTGAAAAATCGTTTGATACCGAAAAAGTACTTCGGCTCATGGGAGCCAAACGAGGGAAAAGACCATCTACCTCCACTCAGCGACGTATCAAGAACCTTAAACCTGATGTGCATAAGTTGCTGAAACCAAAGCTTGATTTCCGCAGATTTGCTTTAGACGGTGTTGATTGCAAAAGTATAAAACTTGCGGATGGAACCCATTTTAAAAGTCATAAGCTTGCAAAAGCTGTTGGCAATGCCGAAGAGATTTATTGTTTCATTGCCACTGTCGGATCGAAAATCGATGAAGAGATACAGAGGTTGATGAGAGAGCGACGGTATGCTGATGCCTATGTTTTGGATGCCGTAGGTTCGATTTCCGCTGAAAATGTCGTTGAACAATATTATCAACATATGGCCGAAAAGTCTAAAAAAGAGGGCAGAGCAGTGACGTTGCGGTTTAGTCCGGGATACTGCGATTGGCCGCTGGAGCAACAACGTCTGTTATTCGCAACCTTCACAGACAGAACTCCTGTAGGTGTTTCACTGAGTCAAAGTTTTTTGATGTCACCTCGCAAATCCGTTTCCGGTGTTTTCGGAATTCTGCCACCCGGTACTTCCGGTGCTGATCCCGCCTATAATCCATGTGTGACGTGTTGTAAACATGATTGCATTGCCAGACGAAGCCACTAGCCGGCCGTTCATGAAAAACACAACACCGTATACGATTAACATTTTAATTCTGATTCAATCCGTGAACCGCGGGCTAAAGCTGACCATCACAGGTCTATAAATCTATACAGTAGAGCCTTTTGCAAAATGAGGATTCTCGGAATCTATGCTTTCCGGTTAAAAATCAAGGCATGCGAAAATTTTTACCGCAGGCATATAAGTGATATCGGAGTCAGAGTTTATGCCCGGAGGGTGCTTACCTCCGAGGATAAAATTTTGAGCATAACGCGGAGTTTGGGCCGGTAAGCGAGCCGGCGAGACTCCGAGAAGACCTTTTTGCAAGTGGCTCAGTAAAAAAAGCTAAGAAAGGAGAGATAGAATGATGTTGAAAGGTTTGGACGGCGGCCGCTATAAGCCGCTGACCGATACGGATATCGAACAAATTCATCAAACGGTTTTGCGTGTATTTTCCGAGGTGGGAATTCAGGTTAATTATGATGACGCCTTGGAGATATTCGAAAAGTCGGGTGCATGGGTGGACCGTGAGAACCGGATTGTAAGATTTGACGAAAAGATGGTCATGGATTTGATTGGGCAGGCTCCTGAGAGCATCAATCTTTGCGGACGTGAGGAGGACGGATCCCTTGACTGCGAAATCGGCGGCACCCGTGTCTATATGGGGACTGGTGGTACAGCACTGAATGTTCAGGACCCGGGGAGAGACGATACTAGGCCTTCGGAAGTTAGGGATATCATGAATATGGCCCGTGTCGTCAATGAACTGGAGAACATCCATTTTTACATGCTCAACATCTTCCCTCATGATGTGGACAGTAAAGATATCGACGTCAACCGTTTCGGTGCGGCTTTGAACCGTACGAAGAAGCATGTTATGGGTGGTGTCTATACGGTTGAGGGAATACGCAACGTTATTAGGATGGCCGAAATGATCGCCGGATCGCCCGAGAGGCTGCGAGAGAGGCCCTTTATTTCGATGGTGGCCTGTATCATCAGTCCCTTCAAACTCGATGAGAGTTATGCAAGACTGGCTATTGAGGTTGCCAGGAACACTATTCCTCTGGTGGTCCCGGCAGAACCTCTCTGCGGCGCCACAGCCCCAGTCACCCTGGCGGGTAACATAGTAGTGGAATGCGTCGATACACTTACCGGGGTTATGCTTGCTCAACTGGTAAATCCCGGTACCCCGGTCCTGTTCGGCTGCGTTGCTTCGATCACGGACCTACGTGATATGAAATACTTGGCGGGTTCCGTGGAGATGGGTCTGTTGAATGCTGCGGCCTCACAGATGGCACAGTTCTATAAACTACCGATCTATGCAACGGCTGGAATGTCGGATTCCAAGGTCAACGATGTTCAAGCCGGTTATGAATCGGCAATATCCAATATCCTAACAGCACTGGCAGGAGGGAACTTTATCCATGATGCTGCAGGGTTTCTTGAATTCTGTATGACCGCGTCCTTTGACAAGCTGGTCATAGACAACGAGATTCTCGGCATGGTTATGCGGGCCGTGCAGGGTATCAAGGTTGATGACACGACACTGGCCTTTGATGAGATACAAAAAATCGGTCCGGCCGGACATTTCGTCTCCTCACGCCATACCCGCCGGTACATGCGTGCGGAACAGTACACGCCGACCCTCAGTGACAGGGAAAACAGGGATATATGGAAGGCCGCGGGCGGGAAAAATGCCAGAGAGCGCGCCACCGAGAAAGCGCTCTCCATATTAAATGCCGAACCGCAGTCAACAATCGGCGAGGATATCAGAAAACGGATCATTGACGAAATTCCGGGTCTTTGTGAGTTCTTGATGGCATAGGCCGGTCCGCAAGCAAATGCATCCTGCATCTCATCTTTGGGCTCTCTTTGATTTTGCTCTGACCGGGCAATCGAATCCGAGCCTGATCCGAGTGCAAGAGTAGCCAAGGCTGTTGTGGATTCTGCCTTGGAAAGACCCGTTTTATAAAACAACCCGATAGGAGCAGCTATGATACTCATCGGAGAAAAAATAAACGCCACGCGCTCCCAGGTGCGAAGCATTATAGAAGACCGACGGGAGGATGATCTGGCAGCCCTGGCGCAGAGCCAGGCGGCGGCCGGTGCAACCATAATCGACGTCAACGTGGGGACCGGAACCGGAACACAAAAAGATGAAATCAGGTCCATGCAATGGGCGGTGCAGGTACTCTGCAGTGTTGTGGATAAACCTCTGTGTATCGACAGCGCCGATCCCGATGTTCTTGCAGCTGGCCTTGAGGCAGTGAACGGCAGAGAATCCATGATCAATTCCATCAAGGCGGATGATCATTATCTGCGGGAAGTTTTGCCTTTGGTCGCCAGATTCCAGGTTCCGGTTGTCGCCCTGGCCATGGATGACAAGGGAATTCCCAAAACGGTAGAGGGGCGCATTGATGCCTGCCGGAAAATTGCCTCTTTCTGTGCCGATTTCAACATTCCTCTCGAACATCTGTATTTCGATCCGCTGGTGCTTCCCGTATCCGCCGATGCAACACAGGGAAGGGTAACGCTGGAGACCCTGGTGGCGATCAAAAAGACGTATCCGCAAGCCAAAACCACCATGGGACTTTCCAATATCTCCTTTGGCTTGCCTGATCGAGCCCAGTTGAATGCCGCATTTCTGCAGATGGCTATTTTCGCCGGTCTCGACTCGGCTATTATGGACCCGGCCAATACTCGTATGATGGCGGCCGTGCGTACGGCAGAGGCCTTGATGGGTAAAGACCGACATTTCCGACATTATACCCGGGCATTGAGAACTACAGTAACGCGTGATGCGTGATTAACGACAGTGACGCGTGATGCGTGATGAGTAACGGGTGATTAACGACAGTGACGAGTGACGCGTGATTAACGACAGTGACGCGTGATGCGTGATGCGTGATGAGTTAAACAACAAATAAAAACCCATTACATA
>JBJKRL010000068.1:0-4176 GCA_046704745.1 Desulfocapsaceae bacterium
TGGACAAGGATCTGCAAAGGGGCCTCATCCGTGGAAGAGGATACTCGTAAAATCCTGGCCGCTACTCCCACCGGGAAAAAGTCGGAAATGTTTTCCACGGCATGGTGTTGAATATCACCGGTCGGCCGCACCAGGAGCAGTCCAATATACATGATCCTCGATTGCTCCTGTGCTTCGAGGATGAGTTCTCGTACTTGTGGATTGTCAATGGTCAAAGGTCCCATCATTTTTGGAAAAATGGGCCGGTCATAGAGGGGAGAGATCAGGATCGCATCCGGCAGGAGGTCTTTTGCTACAACCAGGGATCTTCCACGGTTTTCTTCGGAAGCGTCGTTTGGAATTTGGCTTCCTTCGAATGGCAAATGATCTGGATCTCCAAACATAAGAAACCTCATCGATAAAGAATAGTTCATCTGTGCTGATGCGTATATGAGACACCGTTTGCATCGAGGAAAGCAAAAAGCTCGTCTGCGTCAAAGCCGAGGGAGGTCGGTAGAAGAACACCACGGTTCGGAGTGAGCCAATTATCCGTTTCATCCCGGCGAATCGGGCCGCGTAGAAAGTACTCTCCTTGATCTCTAGCACTGGTAAAGTGATCGAGGCAATAGCGCTTTTCTCGATGGTTCCAAAACATCGCCTCGAGCAACAAGGATTTCATTCGAGACCAGGTGCCACTGTCCCCAGGTAAGGTACATGCGTTCTTCTCGTCGTACTCGAATAGATTCGGCCTTTGATGTATTGAATTATGCAGCAGCTCGCTTAACCTTCTGGCTGCCAGCGTCATCCGATTAGCCCAATCGATTCCATTAGCTACCCTTTTGTAGAAATCTTTTGCCGTACTCTGCGACATTTTTCCGGCAGGAACGAATTTCTTCCATCCATCGGGATCCGTTGAAGGATCGATATGCTCCGCTATGGAAGAGAGTACAAAATACAAATCTATGAATTTCATCTATAGTGACCCTTGGAAGAATTCGGTGGCCGGATTATCAGGGTTCCACCCTTTTCTCTAACTCGCCTATCGTGTTGGAAATGTAGCTTAATATCCTAATTCGTTTCGCCAATGATTAAAAAAGTCCTGCTCTTCATCGTTGATCTCAACAACCTCGCATCTATCCAGCATCCATTGTTTATGAGACATCACCTTGCCGCCCCATTCCTCAATTACCAAATCCGGAAGCCCATAAGAGGAAGAAGTGTGATCCATTTCGAATTTCCCCGTTAAGATGAGTTTCTTGCCGCTGTATACATCCGTGGCCCGAATTTTCATATTCATTCTCCGGCATGGCTGATCCGCAACCACTCGCCGCTTTGTAGATCGTCGACCGCCCTCTGAATCTGCTTGCACACGTCCTTGGGCGGTTTGATACCGCATGTTCTTTCATAGAGTTCTTCGTCAAACTCTCGCCCGCTTTGGACAAAAAAAGATCCTGCGAGATCAGGACTTGAGGTTTTCGTGAATTCAAATTTTGCCATGGTTCAATCCTTTTTTTTAATAGGAGTATAAAAAACAGGGAGGTGTTCTGTGATCCTGTGATATCAATGCTCGGCGAGACTATGGTAAGAATGTTTTACCAGTACACCTTGTTTTAAGCTGGAAATACGGAGCCTTTTTGCTGCGCGCTAAAAAAACTTAAACCTATCCGGAATCGGCCTTCGGCTTTCGGGGGAATAGTAAAGGCTCATTGCGGGTATACGTTTAACAGCAATGATTGGGCCAGATTTGCACAAAATCGGATTGTTTTATTTATCGCTCTGTTATTCAAGGATTATTTTCCCAATAAAGAGCTACCGGTCTACCACATCCAGTACCAAGGGAGAGGTCATATTACGCCAAGTGGTCATATTTGACCCCTGCCACTGGTTCATGGACAATTTACAGGGTTCAAGGTTTGCGGATATTGAGCTTACGCATGCGGGCACGCAGGGTGCTGCGGTCAAGATTGAGAATTTCGGCGGCGCTGTTTTTTCCACTGATTTTCCACTGGGTCTGTTCAAGCACACGCATGATGTATTCCCGTTGAACCGATTCCAATGTTTTTAGGTTGGGAGAAGTGTCTTGAGACGGCCTTTTGAGGTCATCGACAAGACGCAGCTTTGGACCTGAAGAGTTAATTATCGCCCGCTCAAGAACGTTTTCCAGCTCTCGAATATTCCCTGGCCAGTGATAGTCCTGTAAGGCATGCATGACGCCTGCCGGAATTATCTTGATGGATTTGCCCAAACGCCTGGTAATCTTTGTAACGTAAAAATCAACGAGCAGTGGGATGTCGTCCAGCCGATCCCGAAGCGGCGGCATGGTGATTGGAAAGATATTCAGACGGTACCAAAGATCCTCGCGAAAGGTGCCCTTTCGAACCTCCTGTTCCAGATCGCGATTGGTAGCGGCAATGATTCGCGTATCGACTTTGATGGTATGCGAGCTACCCAGTCGTTCGAACTCGCCATCCTGGATGACCCGCAATAGTTTTGCCTGTAATTCCAGAGGCAGTTCACCTATTTCATCAAGAAAGAGTGTAGTACCGTCTGCGACTTCGAAACGACCGAGATGCCTTGAATGAGACCCAGTGAAAGCGCCTTTTTCATGGCCAAATAACTCACTTTCTATCAGGCTTGTCGGCAGAGTAGCACAATTCACCTTCACCAGGGCCCGTTTTTTACGCAGACTCAGGCCATGAATGGCTCGAGCAACCAATTCTTTGCCGGTTCCCGTCTCGCCTAAAACCAGCACAGTAGTGTTACTTCCTGCAATCTGTTCAACCTTATAGAGCACGTACTTAAGGGCATCGCTTTGACCGATGATATTCTCAAAGTTGTATTCCAGTTTAATTTCGTCCTGGAGATAGGCTCGTTCCGCCTCCAACTGGTCCTTTAGCTTCTGAATTTCGGCTAGAGCTGTCTCTGCAATGAGCTTCCTGCGTTCAGCTTCTTCCCTTGCTGCAACCAGGTCGGCCGTCCGCTTTTCAACAAGATCCTCGAGGCCTCTTTTGTAATATTCACGTTCGGTTACATCAGAAATCGACAAGAGGATCAAGCGAGAATGATTTTCCTCTCTGGTAATCCATCTGGCATTCAGTTGCAAAATCTTAGGATCCTGGAGACCTATGACATGCTCTACTTGAAAATCTCTGACGACCTGCTGATGGGCCAGGATGTCCTCAAATAGTTCCCTTAATCGCGGACTGTCCCATTGCCGGTTGCTGAGGTCGTAGAATGTCACCCCTTTCACCTCATCGGCTTTAAGATTAAAGATCCGGTAAAAGGAATCATTGGCCTTTACAACCTTTAATGCAGAATCAAGAATGACGATGGGCTCGCGAATAGAACCTAGAATGTCGTCAAAAACCTCAAAAAAGGAAGACATCTGTTGGAGATGAGATCCTTGCTTTTTGAGTTTTCTTCCTCTTTTTTTAAGTGAGAGATCACCCTTCATGCAAAAACCTCCAGCATTGCAGCAACGGCTCAACCCAGTCGGTTTTCTTTCCGACCTCATTTCTTCTTGTTTTCAGATGATACTTTGACTCTACTCATCATATCATGGAAAGTAAAAGACTTGTGAGATCTATTCCATCGCTTTTGGCATAAAGGTCAATAATGGAACAATTCCTGAAACAGACAGTTCTGTTTCAGGAATTGTTCCATTATACATCCTCTCCCTATCAATGATTAACTGCAAAATCGGGTGTCTTAGTTCTAATGAATATCCCGATTTTAATTAACAGACTGCCTTCGATTTGTCTCACCCGTTCTCGAGAGATACCAAACCTGTCGGCAATTTTCTGTAAAGTGAGAGGATCATCTGTAAGCAATCGTTTGTCGAGGATCATCTTTTGTTTATCATTCAACTCGCCTTTGAGGATATCGAGCAAACTATTTAGTGTCCGTTTTATCTCGTTACCTGCGATTATGGATTCAGTTTCAGCCTCTCGGGCCGGAACGAAGTATTTCTGTTGATCATCCGAGTCAGAATATACGGGACTTTCAAGTGAAACATCCCAACCATCTAATCTCTGGCTCATCTCGACAATCTCTTTTTCCTTGACTTTCATACGTTCAGCCAGAACTGCAGGGGTCGGATCGAAGCCCTTCATTTCTAATAATTTCTTTTCTTTATTAAGAGAAAAAAAGAGCTTGCGCTGGGCCTGGGTGGTGCCGATTTTCACCAACCGCCAATTG
>JBJKRL010000069.1:0-21871 GCA_046704745.1 Desulfocapsaceae bacterium
TTAGGAGTGATTGGAAAAATTCACTCTGGGTATTCAAAAAGGTGGGGAAAGTGCGTTACAAGCGTCCTTTCCTTGTGGTCAATAAATTGGCCCAAACAGCGAGTAGAACTCAACGGAACCCGATAGCGTTTTATTGTTATTGTGAGTACCCGGCTGCTAACCCTTTACGTTATTTAACGCTGGGAAAGAAATGGGAAAGAATATAGCCGAAACAAAAGAGACAAAATCCCTTTAATTTCGGCTAGTTAAATGGTGGAGGCGGCGGGAGTCGAACCCGCGTCCGCAAATGCTCCCCTCTCGTATCTACATGCTTAGTCCCGTACTTTAATCTCGCATCAAAAACTCTGTCGGAACATGGATTTTCTGATGCCAGCCTGTAAGTTCTCGTTTCCCGGCAGCCAGGCAATACCGGGAAACCAGCCTATAGAGTCGACGCTCCGAATCCGGCCTTATAGGCGAAGGCCGGTGGAACGGCACAGCAGATTAAGCTGCCAGTGCGTAGTTATAATCGTCTGCGATTATATTTAATTCCACCTGTTTTACGAGCAGATAGAACCTAGGCATGCAACGTAAAGCTTGCACATCCCCGTCGAAGCCGTTTCGCCCCCATATTTTGAATTTTATTCTTTATTGTGGCGCATAGCGCGCTGAACTTCCCTGTCGCTCTGTTTCTGTTTTAAGGCGGCCCGCTTGTCGTACTGCCGCTTGCCCCGGGCAAGGCCGAGTTCCACCTTTGCCTTCCCGTTACCTTTAAAATATATCTTCAACGGGATCAGAGCAAGACCTTTCTCTTTGAGTTTTCCAATAAGTTTTTTGATTTCCTTTTTATGCAACAGCAGCTTTCTCACCCGCAGCGGTTCGTTGGGATTATGGGTGGCATAGGTATAAAAGGAGATATGGACGTTGTAGAGCATCACCTCTCCACGGTCATCGATCTTGGCATACCCATCCTTGAGATTGGCCTTGCCGGCCCGCAGCGACTTAACCTCCGGCCCGGACAGGACCATCCCGGCCTCAAAAGTCGCGTCGATGAAATAATCGTGATAGGCCTTTTTATTTTGACAGACCACCTTTCCGTTCATTTTCCTTCCCAGTCTTGCGAAACTCCCATTCTTACTATTGCATCGTCACCCGCAGGGCTTCTTCCACCGTGGTAATACCGGCCTTGACCTTCTGCCAAGCGTCCTCGCGTAAGGTAGTCATTCCTTCACGGATTGCAACCGCCCGCATCTCCTCAACCGAAGAACCGGATACCACCATTTTCTTGAGTTGAGAAGAGAGCGGAAAGATCTCGAAAATCCCGATTCTCCCCTTGTAGCCTGTCTGGCGGCATTCGCGGCAACCTGCGCCCCTTTTCAGTTCGATTGTTTTGTCGGTGACCGGAAAACCGACCTTGGCCAGTTTTTCGCCTTCGATGGTATACGGCTCAATGCAGCTGGGACAGATCTTGCGCACCAGCCGCTGGGCCATGCAGCCCAGTAGTGTCGAGGCGATCAGGAAGGGCTGCAGCCCCAGATCGACAAGACGGACAATGGATGACACTGCATCGTTGGTATGCAGGGTGGAAAACACCAGATGCCCTGTCATGGCCGCCTGCACCGCGTGGGCGGCGGTATCCAGATCCCGGATCTCGCCGATCATCAGGATATCCGGGTCCTGGCGCAGGATGTTTCGTAAAATGGTGGAGAAGGTGACATCAATGAGCGGCTGCACGGCGATCTGATTGAACTCTTCATAGACCATCTCCACCGGGTCTTCCACGGTGGTCACGTTTTTCTCAGGAGTTGCCATCTTCTTGAGCGTCGAATACAGCGTTGTGGATTTACCGCTGCCGGTGGGCCCGGTGACCAACACGATTCCGTGGGGCGAGGCTGTAAAGGAGTTGTAGACGATCTGGTCCCGGCGGGAAAAGCCCAATTCGTTGATATCCTGGAAGACGACATCGGGATCAAGGATTCGCATAACCGCCTTTTCGCCAAAGGAGACCGGCACCGTGGACACGCGGATCTCGATGGTTTTGCCGTCAGACATTCCCAGTTTGATCCTGCCGTCCTGGGGCCGTCTTTTTTCGGCAATATCGAGACGGGCAAGAAATTTGATACGGGAGACGATAGCCGAGTGAACCACCTTGGGCAGCTTGTAGATGGTATGCAGGGAACCGTCGATACGGAACCTGACCATGCACACGGTCCGTTTCGGCTCGATATGGATGTCGCTGGCCCGCTGATCCAGGGCATAGTTGAATATATGATTGACCGCGTTTTTGATATGCTGGTCCGACGAGGTAATCTCCTTGGCTGATGCGATCTTGACATAGCGTTCCAGGTTGCCGATGTCCACCGAGCCGCCGATACTGCCAACCCCGAACTGATCTTCAGCGGCGCTGATCGATTTTTGAAAGCCGAAAAATTCCGTTATGATCTTCTGGATATCCGACTTGACGGTGAGAGAGAGCGTTACCTGAATCTGATTGGCCTGCTCGATATCGGCCATGACGGTCTGGCAGTCGGGATGATAGCTGACAAGTTCCAGGATCCCGTTGGAGATATTGAACGGCAATATCATGTGCCGGATGGCAAAGTTGCGCGGAATCGTCTTGGTCACTATGTCCATATCAAGATCGAGAGGATCAAGCTTTTTGAAAGGCAGTTCATATTCGCTGGCCACTGCCCGCATGATCATCTCTTCATCCAGGACGACATCCCTTTTCCCTCCAACCTGCAACTTCATGGCAACGATGATATCGACCAGATCCGGATAATTGCGGTCGAGATGTCCTTTCCCTCCCAATTGCTTCAAGAGTGCCTGCCGCTGTTTCCCTTTTTCCAGGATGATAAATTGTCTCTGGTCGGAGGTCAACAGCTGGCGGCTAACCAGCAGATCGAGCAGGGCATCACTGTATATGAATTTCATCTATCCACCGTAATTCAATATTCCGGGCGTTGGAATAGTAAAAAAATCTGAAAAGACATTTCTCTATTGTTCACATTTCCTGAAATTTTGGCAAGTATCTTTATGAAAAACAAAAAGAAACGAAACCCCGCGTGAAGCAGTAAATCGGCCTCAGCCGATGCGGGTTATTGTTTTTTGTCGCTGGCGATGTTCTCCTTCGCCATGCTGTTGGAATCACCGGTCTGGGGCTTTTCCATTGCCTCTTTGTATGTCTCGTTGGAGAATTTCTTGATTTGGGCAAGATAATAGTGCCTCTGGCCCGGATCGACCTGGGCCGCCTGCTTTTCAGCGGAAACGGCTTCTTCGACAAACCCGTTGGCCCAGTAGGCCACACCCAGGGTGTCGAGGATATAGCCCTTTGGTTGAACAAGCACAGCCGTTCTGGCCAGGGTCAAGGCGCGCAGCGGATCACGCAGGCTCGGATTTTTGCTGGTCAGAAGCAGCCAGGCAAGGTTATTCAAGGTCTCGGGATTCGAAGGTTCCAGGGTAAGCGCCTTGCGGTAGGCGGTAATGGCCTGGGCCTCCATATTTTTTTTGGCCATCATATCGCCGGCCAGGCGCAGCCAAACAGCCTTATTCGGTTCGTTCTGCACCTTTTTCAAAATCATTGCCTCGGTGGCCATCTCCTGAAATTTCTGTGAGAACTGATCAACCGGCAGTTTTTTTGCCACCATCATGCCTATGGCACAGATCAAGATATATCCGATGAGACTCAATTGCACCTTGCGGTTGTGCCGCCCTATCCAGGACCGGTTTTTCTCGCATTTTTCCAGATAGGAAACCCGCTCACCAATACCGAAATGATGCCAGCTCGGCTGGTCCCGGACGTCTCCGCTCAAGATCGCAATCTTTTCAAAGGCGGAGACCAAGGCGGAACTGTTGCCGAGGGTTGGGAAAACATTCAGATCGGCCTGCCGCTCGAAATTGCGCATGAAGTAACCGAAAATATACCTGAAATACAGGATCATCCCCACAAACATCGCCCCGCTGCCGAATACGGCAACCAGGGTGTTGGGTGAAATATCGGTTCGCATGAGAATGGTGTAGATAAGGTCGCGCGACAGGAAAAATGACATGACCGGTCCGGCAAAAAAACCGGCGAGAATACTGAACCCGCCGATGAGTGCGACATAGAGAAGAAGGTGCATTTTCTTGACATGACCGATCTCGTGGGCCATGACCGCTTCGAGTTCCTCCATGGACATGGATTCAATCAAAGCCGGAGTAATCAACAGGTAGCGCAGACCGGGTACGATTCCCATGACGCCCGCCGTCAAGACCCTGCCTTCAAATAATGGCCAGAGGTAGATATCAGCATTGAACTTCTGTTTTTGGCAGAAGGCGACAAGCGATCTCTTCAGCCCTCCATCTTCTAATGGAGTGCAGTTCCAGAGCCGTTTGACCATGGGAGGAAAGAACACAACCACAAAAAGAAGAAACACCCCGAAAAAGACAAGATCGCCCCAATCGGAATTGAACGCGTCGTGCACCGCCGGCCACGGCAGAAGCATGATCAGGTCTGCAAGGATGGAGAGGGCGATCCAGGGCAGCACAATGGGAAGATTGGCCTTGAGATTGGAAAGAAGAAACCGCGATGTAGTGTATTGCTGGCCGAAGACAGACTCGTAGCTTTTTTTAGCCGCCCGCCACATGATCAGATAAAAGAGGAGAAAAATACCGAGACCGGCGATATTAATCAGTGACGGGACCCGGCCGCCTAGGGACAGCCAGGTCAGATAATATTTGACATCAGCAAAATAGAGAAGCAGGCCGAAGAAAACGACCGCCAGAAAAGACAATCTTTTTTCAGTGCTGAAATATCCGGCGGATTGCAGAGCGGACTTTTTCTGAAAAAGCCTGTGGGCAAGTCTTCCGTAGAGAATAAAGAGGAGAAGAGAAAAGAAAAGAGATGTCCAGCCCGAAACAGACGGGCTGTTGGGCACCTGCGTCATACTGAAGAGAAAAATTGCTGCCAGAAAAAAAAGAAGATTCGTATAAATCAATGTGATCACGTGATAAAAAAATATTCTTCAGCGCAATCAACAAAGACTTTGCGTGATTGCCGCCACCTACCCCGCATTTCTCATCTGTTCTGGTGGCGTCAGATTCGGAGTTTTTGGCAATGGATTATAGTATTCTCTGTTCATTGCCAAAAGTCTGAAGAAGATGGCGTCGCTTGGACTGATACCCCAAGGGCACTCGAAGTCGAAGTTCATACCCGAAGGGTGCTTGTGCCCGAAGGGTGATTATCTTTTTCAGGGCGCCTTTGGTGAACACTGTGCAAATTTGGTACTAGATGAGTTTTCTCAAAATATGTCGGAATTTATAAGTTTCCTTCAAATTGCCACAGTGTTCATGAGAAATGCGGGCTACCTCCAATGATAAGTCTCCTTGGCCGAGAATGCCCATGATTTCTTCCTCTCACATCCGTATGTCAGAATTTACCAAAAAACGGCAGGCTTCTGTTTTCGGTTTTTTTACATTTCTCATTGACATTTTTTTCCGCTCTTTTATTATAGTATGTTTCATCAAGTGGAGGGGGCGTATAGCTCAGCTGGTAGAGCCACCGGCTCATAACCGGTCGGTCGTAGGTTCGACTCCTACTGCGCCCACCATTAATCGAGAATCTGATTTATTGGCAACAGGTTCCTTGAAAAACAAAATAGTATCCACAAATATAAAAGGGGTTTTCCCCTTCTCCCTTGTCGCAGTTCCTTCGATGGGAACGGACACAAACGGAGTGAAACAAAAAGGTACTTCCGCTGGGAAAGTACCTTTTTTTTATTGTTTTCCGACTAGAATTACGGGGGGTTTTTGCAATGCGCATTAAAGACCTTCTCGGCACTCTCGACCGTATCGCTCCTTTCAAGCTCGCCGAAGCGTGGGACAACGTC
This sequence comes from Desulfocapsaceae bacterium, assembly GCA_046704745.1. Classification (GTDB taxonomy): domain Bacteria; phylum Desulfobacterota; class Desulfobulbia; order Desulfobulbales; family Desulfocapsaceae; genus CAWGGS01. Next base: position 5,847 of record JBJKRL010000069.1, read on the forward strand.
GGTCTTTTAGTCGGTGACTCCGAACGGGAAATCAGCGCAATACTGGTCGGCCTGGATCCGACCGGCAGATTGCTCGATGAGGCGATTGCCCAGGGAACCAACACCATTATCACCCATCATCCTCTGATATTTCACCCGCTTCCAGCCATCAACACCGCCGTTCCGACCGGTCTCTTTCTGGAAAAGGCCTTGACCAACAAGATAACGGTCATTGCCTGCCACACCAATCTTGACAGCGCCCACAGAGGTGTCAGCGATGTGCTGGCCGATTCCCTGGGGCTGGTGCAGACCGAACCGCTGATTCCAGACGACGGAGCGCCCGGTTGCGGAATCGGCAGGATCGGAAATTTTCCCCAAGCGCTGAATCAGGTCACCTTTATGACGAAGATTTTCCAGACCCTCGGCCTCCCCGGTGTCCAGGTTGCAGGCCTGCTGCCGGACAGGGTTTCCCGGGTGGCCGTCTGCGGCGGCAGTGGTTCTGAATTTGCCGAGACAGCGCTGAGAAAGGGCGCCGATGTCTATCTGTCGGCGGAAATAAAACATAGTACGGCCAGGTGGGCCCAGGACTGCGGATTCTGCATCATCGACGGGACCCATTATGCAACCGAACAGCCGGTGGTCAAATATCTGGTGTCGCAGCTCAAACAGGTGGCAGATTGTGAAAACTGGGGCGTCCCTATCCGGCAAACCCAGACGGAAGAACATCCTTTTACATATAAAAACAGAGAGTTATTTAGATAAATCCACAATTATTTCCACACAGGAGAGAAACATTGAACGAACATATAGCCCAACTGGTTGCGCTACAGGAGATCGATTTGGAAATCGACAAGATTGACAATGAGATCAAGCAGGAACAACTCGCCCTCGACAAACGGATCTCCGCGCTCGCCGAGAGGGAGGCCCATATTGCCGAGGTCCTGGATGAGATCGCCCAGATGGAAAAGGACAAGCGAACCCTGGAAGACGAGATGACCGACAAGATCGCCCATGTCAGAGACCGGCAGTCGAAGATGATGCAGGTGCAGACCGGCAGAGAGCAGACGGCCCTTTTGAAGGAAATCGAGGATGCCAAGAAAAACGCCAAGGAAAATGAAGACAAAATCGTCGACCTCATGGCGGAGATAGAAAAGCTCATAGCCCAGGTTGAAGAGGAGAAAAATCTTCTCAAAGGCGAGAAGGAGCTGGTGGCGGAAGAAACCGAAAAGGTTCGCGAGACCATCGAAAATATCAACAAAGGGAAAAAGACCAAAGGCGCTAAACGCCAGAAGCAGATCAAAGATATCCAGGGGAATCTGCTGAAAAAATACGACACCCTGCGGGAGAGGCGCAACGGGCTGGCTGTGGTCAACGTCGTCCAGGGCGTGTGCCAGGGCTGCTTTATGAGTATCCCGCCGCAACAGTACAATATGCTTTTAAAAGGCGACAAGCTCTTCGAATGCCCCACCTGCCAGCGGATCATTTATCATCAGCCAGATGAAGAAGCTGCAAAAGTATGATTTTTTGCTTTCTTCTTGCTGCGTTTCCAACTACACTGGGTTGGGGAGCGGGTGCATGATCGCTCCGGCTTTCGGGCCGGGGAGGAAAGTCCGAACTCCGCAGGGCAGGATGGTTCGTAACGCGAACTCCGGGCAACCGGGGGAAAGTGCCACAGAAAAGACACCGCCCGATGCAAATCGGGTAAGGGTGAAATGGCGAGGTAAGAGCTCACCGCGTCGCCGGTGACGGAGACGGCAAGGTAAACCCCATCCGGAGCAAGACCAAATAGGGAAGCGATAAGGGCGGCCCGTCCGATGCTTCCGGGTAGGTTGCAGGAGATGCCGGGCGACCGACATCCTAGTGAAATGATCATGACCCTTTCGAGGGAACAGAATTCGGCTTATAGCCCGCCCCCCTTTTTTTACAGCCGGCCGGAACCCGGCGCTGTCTCTTGCCAGACATTCCGGTCGCGCCTTTTGATCATGTCTCCACCTGAAATCAAGGATGGTTGTTTTCGCCCGTACTCCATCGAGTTGACCCATGCCTCCAATCGCTGCCGCCATAATACCCGCTGCCGGGTACGGTACCAGGATGAACCTGGACCGGCCGAAGCAGTATATTCTTCTGGCTGGTGAGCCGATCCTTGTTCATACCGTCCGCAGATTCCATGCCAATGCCCATATCGGGACAATCGTTGTTGTGGTCCCTGCCGACTGTCTGGAGATGACACGGAATCTACTGGCCCGGTACGGACTGGCTGCCCCTGCCATTCTCATTACCGCCGGCGGCAGGAGAAGGCAGGATTCCGTTTTAAACGGTCTCAACCTGCTTGGCGACAGGGCCGACATCGTTCTGGTGCACGATGGGGCTCGGCCGCTTATCACAGATGAGCTCATCAGCAGATGCTATCACGGCGCTTCCCGTTACGGTGCAGTAATTGCCGCCATACCTGTCAAAGACACCTTGAAGAAATGCACCGACGATCTGGCAATCGAGACAACCGTTGATCGACGCGATCTCTGGCAGGCCCAGACACCCCAGGCAGCCGAATGCGGGCTGCTGAAACGGGCGTATTCCTCAATAGGCGAGAAGGATATGACAGATGAGGCTTCGCTGCTGGAGTTGGCCGGTATTCCGGTCAGGGTGGTGGAGGGCTCAGAGACCAATATCAAAATTACCCGGCCGGAGGATCTTTTTATTGCCGAAAAAATCATGCAGACACAAAGTACCAGACACCCCCGCATCGGCCATGGTTTCGACGCCCATCGCCTGGTTCAAGGCAGAAAGCTCATCCTTGGGGGCGTTGAGATCCCCCATGAGCTGGGTCTTGCCGGTCATTCGGACGCCGATGTCGTAACCCATGCCCTCTGCGATGCCGTTCTCGGCGCCCTGGGCCAGGGAGATATCGGCAGGCATTTCCCGGACACGGACGACCGCTATTCTGGTGTGTATTCGATATCCCTTCTCAAACAGGTGATCGAACTGATGCAGACAAAAGGCTTTTATCTGGTTAACGCCGATGTCACCATTGTCTGTCAAGCCCCGAAACTTGCGCCCTATATTGCCGGGATGGTCGAAATTCTGGCCGACGCCTGCAAAACCCCTATCGAACGAATCAACGTCAAGGCCACCACCACCGAAAGGATGGGTTTCACCGGCCGGATGGAAGGTATCAGCTGCCATGCCGTTGTTCTTCTGGAATCCACTCAAAACAGTATACAAACGCCATGACTCTTTCTCTTAATAAAGACCGGCTTGCCGCCACCTTTATTCGCCTCTGTGAAACCGACAGCCCGTCGCGCAAGGAAGGCCGCATGGCCGCTCTTCTTTCTGCTCTCTTTTCCGAGTTGAATGCCGATGCGATCCGGACGGATGATTCAGGAAGCAAGACCGGCTCTGAAACAGGAAACCTTGTTGTCCGGTTCAACGGCAACGACCAGGGGCGGACCCCGCTGTTTTTCTCCTGCCATATGGATACGGTGGAGCCGGGAGTCGGCGTCAAGGTCCAACGGGATGGTGATCGCTTTACCAGCAGCTCCGACACCATTCTCGGATCCGATGACAAGTCCGGAATTGCCGCCGTGATCGAGTTGATGACCAGCCTTTCAGAAAACAGGATTCCGCACGGCACCATCGAGCTCATTTTCACCACCTGCGAGGAAATAGGCCTTTTAGGCGCCAAGCATTTTGACCCAAGCGGCCTGAAGTCGCACTTCGGCTACGCCCTCGACACCACCGGCATTGACCGCATCATCACCGGCGCCCCTGCCGCCAATCGGTTCAAAATACATATCCACGGAATCGCCGCCCATGCAGGTCTCAATCCGGAACAGGGAATCAGCGCCTTCTGCATAGCAGCCAAGGCTATTGCCGGTCTGAAACTGGGGAGAATCGATGCCCTGTCCACAGCAAATCTCGGGCTCATGCACGGAGGAGTCGCCACCAACATCGTCCCTCCACTGCTGACCCTGGAAGGTGAGGTCAGAAGTCACTCTCCTGAAAAGCTTGCCGATCATACCGACATGCTTATTGCCGCTTTTCAAAAGGCGGTGGACACCTGGCCGGTACCGGAGGGATCGGAAGGGCCGGCACCCCGGCTTGATTTCGAGATTCTGCCGGAATATCCGGCCATGGCGCTCAAGGATACCGATCCGGTGGTAATCCGGGTCAAAAACGCTGGGGTTGCCGCCGGCAAGCAGCTCGAATTCCTGATTGCCGGTGGCGGAAGCGATGCCAATATCTTCAACAGCTACGGTCTTCCGACCGCTATTGTCGCCACCGGTATGAACAATGTCCATACCACTCAGGAATACCTCGACCTTGAGGATGTTGTCAGCCTGACCGAACTTCTCTATGCCATTGTCGTTGCCGACAATTAATCTACCAAAGCCCTCCTGCGGGAAAAAAACAGCAGGCCTTGCGCTTTCTTGTTGTATTTCTGACGGACTTATAATAAACCTTAGACCCAGTTTGAAAGAAAGGCACAAAGAGTATTCTTCTTTGTGCCTTTCTCATTTATTCCGGTACGGGCTTTTACATTTGCCGATTCTTCCAGACAGATCAAGGCCTGCTCCCGGAAAATGCCGAAAAGAAGGAAATGATATGCTACACGAATTACATCAAGACGACCAATCCGGAAGGCCGAAACATGAATGCGGGGTGTGTGGAATATACGGCCATGAAGACGCTTCCAAACTCACCTATTTCGGCCTCTATGCCTTGCAGCATCGAGGACAGGAAAGCGCAGGAATCGTTTCTTCGACCGGGAAGAAAGTCTTTATCCATAAAGATATGGGGCTGGTTCCGGAAGTTTTTTCCGAATCTCGCCTGGAAAGGCTGCCTGGCTCCATGGCCATCGGCCATGTCCGCTATTCGACAACAGGAGCCTCCAACATCATCAATACCCAACCCATTATGGTGACGCATAAGGGGATGACCTTAGCTGTTGCCCATAACGGTAATCTCGTCAACTCAATAGAGTTAAGAAATAATCTTGAGACGCAAGGTTCCATCTTCCAGACCACCATGGACAGCGAGATCGTCCTGCATATCATGGCCAGGACGATCCACAAGGGATTGGAAGCCTCCCTGCAGGAATCCTTCACCGCTTTAAAAGGTGCCTATTCCGTTTTGATGATGACCCAGGACACCCTGGTTGCGGTGCGCGATCCCAATGGCTTTCGTCCGCTCTGCCTCGGAAAATTAGCCAACGGCGGCTGGATCGTCGCCTCCGAAACCTGTGCCTTAGATCTGGTAGAGGCCCAATATGTCCGCGATGTACAACCCGGAGAGGTCCTGATCATCAACAAAGACGGGATGAAGTCGCTCTTTCCCTGGCCCAAACAGCACACCAGTTTCTGCATCTTCGAACATGTCTATTTCGCCAGGCCTGATTCCGACCTGTTCGGCATCAATGTCTATCAGACCAGAAAGCGAATGGGAGAAATACTGGCACGAGAATATCCGCTGGAAGGCGACTTTGTGATGCCGTTTCCCGACTCCGGAAACTATGCCGCCATAGGCTACTCCCAGGCCTCCGGCATACCATTAGAGATGGGAATAATCCGCAATCATTACGTAGGCAGGACCTTTATTCAGCCCACGCAATCCATGCGCGATTTCAACGTCAAGGTAAAGCTGAATCCTGTTCGATCGCTGATTGAAGGCAAGCGCGTCATCATTGTCGAAGACTCCGTCATCAGAGGCACCACCGGCAAGAGCCGCGTGCGATCCTTACGAGATGCCGGGGCAAAAGAGGTCCATATGCTGGTCAGCTGTCCCCCGACTAAAAACGCCTGTTATTATGGAATCGATTTTCCCTCATCAACCGAGCTGATCGCTGCAAAGAACTCCGTCGAGCAGATTGCCGCCTATCTCGGTTTGGACTCGATGTACTACCTCAGCCTGGATGGACTTGTTGAGGCGACCGGACTCAGCCGCGAGGATTTCTGTCTGGCCTGCTACAACAGCGACTACCCTATCCCTCCGGATCTCACTTTCCATAAGGATGCGCTGAACGGCAACTGACCATTTGAACATCAATCAAAACAAAACGGCCCTTGCTGTGAGAGCAAGGGTCCTTTTGTTTAAATCAGTGCCGATAAAAAAATTGGTTTATATACGGCAAACCACACAATTTTTACCGCTTTTTTTGGCCTCATACATTGCCTTATCGGCGCGCTCTTTTATTTTTTCGCCATCCTGGTCCAGGGTAAGTGCTGTATTCCGATTACAGGAAACAATGCCAATTGAAAGTGTTACGGTATTATAATTCCCTTCAACAAAACGGAGAAGAACGCGCTGGACGATTTCGGTAGCCTGGGTGGCATTCGTCTGAGGCAGCAAAAGGGCGAACTCGTCCCCGCCGAGCCTAAAGGCCATATCGACATTGTTGCGAGTACACTCCAGAAGGATCTGCCCAAGGGAAACGAGTATGGCATCGCCATAACGATGACCGTAGGTATCGTTGTAATCTTTGAAATTATCCACATCGATAATTGCCAGAAACAACCCATACGTCTGGCGAAAGGCCCTTTCAACTTCACCAAGGAATCGGGAATCGAAGGCCCTGCGGTTTAATAGAGACGTTAGCCCATCGCATAATGACAGGAGTTCAAGCTCACGCATGAGCTGCCTCTCCCGCAAGGCTCTGGCCAGCTTTGCTTCAAGTTCGGAATTGTCTATGGGCTTTTTGATAAAGTCGATGGCACCGGCTTTGATCACATCAGAGTATTTTGCCCGATCATTATAACCGGTCGCCAAAATAACATCGGTTCCAGGATGGTTTTCTCTTACGAATTTCAACAAAGCCAACCCGTCCATTTTCGGCATGACGATATCGGACAGGATCAGATCGCATTTGTCCTTTTTCAGAACTTTGATAGCCTCATCTCCATCGGAAGCGACAAGACTGTGGTAACCCAAGGAAGAGATCAGAACGCTGAGAGACATCCGGATGAGATCATCATCATCAACAATCAGAATGGTGGCGGGATGTTTAATTTGTTCCATCACACAGTTGTTATTCAGTGAAAAAATCGGGTTATGTCACATGAGGTCGCCGGAATCCCTTTGTTGCGCACATTAGACTACCTAGAAAAAATCATAAAGTCCAGAGTAAGTAACAACCTACCTCTTTTTTTACTAAAATCTCTTTTTCTCCTACCGTCCTGATTTCTCATGTACGTCCATTCTCATGGCACCGCAAGCTCAACAAATGATGAAAATTGAGATGATCCCACTGCATTATGAGATGAAAGGTGGCTACAGATATTACATAATCCCATTTTGTTATAATCTTTAATAAAAGGAAGATTATGACACTTGCATTGTACTATTTGACATACTAAAATAGCAGGAAGGTTGGGGGAAAAAGCAACCGGCTGGACAGGAGTTTAATATTTTAATACCAGCTACTTAAACAATATTTTCAGGAAGAAACATCTTGTCCCGCATTGATAATATCCGGCTGACATCACTTTTTGAAACCGGTAAAACCGATGATCCCTTGGATGAGATAATCGCTTTGATTATCGAGACCAACCGGGATGCCGATTCGGAATTCATCCGCCAGATCCATTATCATATCAAAGAGATTTTTTCCGGAGATTCTCCCGGATTTCAAGCCAGTTCCACCAAATATCACAACCTCAGACATACTCAGAGTGTCGCTCTGGCCACCATTCGTCTTTTGCATGGCTTAACCCTCGACAACTATCACTTTGCCCCCCATGTTATCGAACAATGTATACTCTGCGCTTATTTCCATGATACCGGTCTGCTGCTGCAAACCTCCGAAACAGCCGATTCCGGCGCCAGCTATACAAAATACCACGAGGCGCGCTCTATTAGATTTTTAAATCAATATCTCGATAATCGTAAAACACCGTTAAGTTTTCGCGACGATTGTGCAACCATTATCAAATTTACGAATTTACGCATCGATCCGAACAATCTCACTCCCTTGCCAAGTGAAATAAATCTCAGTGGTCAGATACTGGGCTCAGCCGACATCCTGGCCCAAATGGCTAGCAGATACTATCTTGAAAGCCTCCCCTATCTTTATCAGGAGCATTTGGTCGGAGGGGTTCAGGAGCATGCCTCGGCACTGGAACTGATGAAACACACCGCAAACTTCTATGAGCAGGTAATAGGAAAGAGACTACGGGAGACATTCGGCAATATTGCCAAATCGATGCGGACACATTTTCGCACCCGCTGGCAGATAGACGAAGATCTTTACATGACAAATATTTTAAAAAACATTAATTACTTAAATAAAATAATTACCCACTGCAAGGTGGAAATCAAATGTCTAGATAAATATCTCAGACGCATACCGCCTCTGGAATAACCCCGACATTTGGTCCGAGACTTCTATTTCTGCCGACGAGGATCTTTGCCCGTTTCAAACATCTCGAACAAATCAAAGAAAAGCCGGGATATGGCGCTGAAATGGGTGGCGGCGCCTGAACTTGCATAGGCCTTGGTTATCTCCATAGCCTTGGCCAGACTTTCAAGGCTTTCCGATTCCTTGGGCGTCTTTAATGCCCTGACAAGTTTTTCTCCCACGTCGACCTCCATTTTCCCTCCCGATATTAATGAAATATTTTATCTAGTATCCATCCCGAAGGGGGAATTTTCTTCTAAATCCAGGTGCACTGTCAAATTTAACCGAAGGCATACCTTTATTCCGAGTATTAAATTTGGCAGCGCAACAAAGAGTTATGAGAAAAGCACTGTTTTCGGATTGAACCTATCCATCCCGTCGGTTTCTCGTCCTGCCTCGAAGCCGACAACGCCCTATAACGAAAAACGAACCTTTTCACAAGATATCTTGTCCGCAGATGTTTGTAATTCTCTCTAAACAAAGGGTTGTCCCGGATTTCTAAAGAGAAACAGTTCATCCCCATGAACGGGGATGAGCATTGTCTATTTTTCGCGAAATAAAGCAGATTATTCAGAAAAGCGGCAATCGTTGGCTATCAACGCATTTATTTCATTGCTTTTCAATGAGATTGAGGAAGGAATTATCTTTAGAGCTCAATTTCACTACTCCATACATCTTCTTCGCCAACCGGCTCGAAACCCATGACGAATTCAGTCCAGCCCCATGGAGCATTGGAAATTTCAACACCGACATTCTTTCTCAGACCGTCTGGTACCGACCATATCGGATGAACACGCATTTTAAAGTGCCCACCTTGGCCCATTACAACGATCGTTATTCTTTTTCCTGATGTATCCAAACGCTTGGGCAAATCTGTAATTCCTATCCCAAACCTTGAAACATCCCTCACAACTCCGGGAAAAGAACCAATTCCATCTGAAACATCAATCGATACCTGCGATATGGGCACCCGAGGAAATTTTCTCTTTTCCATGTATCCTCCCTTGTTAATACTATCTAACACCCCAAATGGTGTTAACCCACCGTTTGGGGTTGCGGTTTATAAATTTTCATGCAATAATCAAGCCTAATATTGAAACAGTCAAAATCTTCTCCGTCTGAGAAATAAATCTTTATTCTTCTTAGGGTTAGCCCCAACACCGCTTTATAGAAACTGGCACCACAAAGGATCTATTTTCCGGTTATGCGGAAAAGTTCCATCTGAACACAGATTTTTTCCTTCTGATAATTTTGTTTCATGCTGCGAAAAGATCACCACCCACACAGTGTGGTTGCAATTTCGGCTCGGAGGTTTCATCAGTTCAGTCGTAATCAGATTCGAAACAAGGTACGGGTCGAAGGGGTAAGTACAGAGAAATGTTTTTTTATTGGGAAACCATTTCGTCAAGAAATATATGCCGCTTATTTCAGCAGGATCAGCTCTGCAACTTGCAAATTAATTACGTTGTCTTGACAGGGTTTTTGTCTCGCTATGAAGTTATAATCTTTTCAAGAGATCGATAAGCCTTGAATAATACTGCAATACAAGCTTACCAGTCGCAGAGATGTCCGGCCCGGCAGCCACAAACCCATGTTCTTTCAGGAGGATGAAATCATCTCTTTCCTTCATGAGTTGAAGTACAGATTCAGCTAATTCAACCGTTCCATATGGATGAAAGGAGGAGGTCACCGGAATTGCAAGCTCTTGCGCATATTGCTCAAGCAGTCTGGAATGACCGTGCATGATTGCACCGACGGCATTAAATTCTGAATAAATAAGAGCGTGCAGGAAGCATTCCGAAGATGGGGCATAGACCCCTTTGGTAAGAAATATTTCGGATTCCCGATCATATTTTTCAACAAAGACATAATTTTCAACATGCAGATGCTCTTCCGGGACCATTCCGGATTTGGTGATGATCAGCGAATCCGGATCGATACGGTAGGATTGGTTTCCATAGGCGCCTTGGGGATGAACAGGGGTCAAACCTAATTCGGCCAGGATGAAAGCCCATGCATTCAACTGGGCAAGTCGTTCATCGTGATCAAAGCTATTACCGGTCTTTTTCCAATGAAACTTGGTTCCCGTATATTTTTCCATTCTGATTCCCTGCCCTTAACCTGAAGATCATGAAAAATGCAACCCGTATATTTCATGAAAAACACTTATGGATATACAGTTATCTGTTTAATGAGCCTCTTGCAAAAAAGTATATCACCCAAACTCTGCGTTATGTTTAAGGCTGCCTGGAAAAGTTAATTTTTTCGCATGCCTTGATTTCGAACGAAAATCCTCATTTTGCAAAAGACTCTAGCCCGGATTTCTCATTAGCCCACGCAGCGTCAGGTTCGAAGTTTTTGGCAATGGACTATAATAAACTATGTTCATTGCCAAAACACTGAAGAAGATGGCGCTGCCTGGGCTGACATTTGGTGAACACTGTGGAAATTTGATAACGTTTCTGTTTCTGTAAAATCTCTTGCTCTTCCTGCCGTGGTGACAAATTGACACAGTATTCATGAGAAATCCGGGCTAATATCTATACGACACCTAATTTTTTATCGGATTTTCTGTCGACCTTCTTCCATGTTTTTCACCTTTCAGGAGATCGACAGGATCACAATTGCCAAAAACCGAGATTCTGGTTGACCAGGATAATCTTTATCCTCCCCTTGGGATACGATTTTTCTATAATAGTCCATGTGTTACAAATCCTATCAGGACTCTTGCAATCCATGCAGACTGCCGTCTTTTGGCGAGGCGTCTTAAAACCGGTGTGCCTCATAGCATTAAGTGGAGCGACATATGTCTTGATCCGTTCCATGGCTGATTGCACATCGGGCACTATCTTATTTCTGCCAACGACAGTAATGACGTTCTTAGGACCAAAGGTGATTGACCCGACACGATTACCGATCATGTCGAGATTGACGAGTTGCCCTTTTTCCGTCAACGCATTGGTCCCAGTGAGAAAGAGATCTACCAGAAAGGCCTGGCGCCGGCGTTCAATGATTTCTTTTCTGGGAAGGCTTTTATCAAAGGTAATGATCATATCCAGCGAGGGATCCCTTCTCAATTTATCCAGGATTCCTGTAGCATGCAGACTTTGTGAGTCTCCCCAGGAAATATTTTATTCATTTTAATACTTTTGACAGTATTTATCACTTTTTATAAATTCTACCTCTAGCTCATTGCCAATAGCTTAGAACCTGATACTGCTTGAATTGATAAGAAATCCGGCTAAAAGAGATAAAAGAGGCCCGTCTTCTCAAGGAGAAGACGGGCCTCTGAATTTTGCTATCTCGGATGATCGGGGAGTGAAAGCCCTACGAAAATTTTGGAAAGGGGTTCGGTTTACAACTCAGCCTTATTAGTCAAAAAATCTATTTTCGCTTAATAGCCCCATCATAATGTGTTTAAACTCTGAACGCTTATCCTCCCTCTTAATTTCTTTCGTCAAATGTTTTATCAACTCTGCAATCTTAGATGCAGGAAAATTACTCCTGTTGAACCCCAGCTCTTCCATAGCCTCTTCGACCACAATCTCCCCCAATGGACCGATGGCAAGAGACATCTTGTATACCAGAAAATTGACAAACTCATCATTAACAAGAGTCACCGCTCGTTCGACACTTTCAACCAACCTCATCTTTATGAGTTTTAAGATTACCTGGCGGAGGTCTGAGAGAATAATACCGGCCTGCTGGCCAACTTGCTCGATCGTTTTCTTACCATCCAGCATCATCAGCACATTCAACGTCTGTCCGTCAAGATACACCTGTCCAAAACCTCCGCGGAAGACCGGCCTGAAAACCATTGTTGCTACGCCACCGGATGACATGTTCATATCCACTCTCCTGTTCTTTATTTCACTTACAGTTGACCTTACATCTCTTCTTGAAAGCTTTTCCCTACCGACTATCTCGATTTCCGGAAGGGTGCGCCCCAAGACGTTTTCTCCAACACGATATGCTCTTCTTGTAAAAAGAATGGGGGCATATCTTCTGTTGTTGCAAAACGAATACGTCCTTATTTGCCGGTTCTAAAAAAATACCTTCCGACAGCCCAACTTTAGAATTTGATAAGCGAACGTCCAACCGCTATCTAAGGGTTTTTTATGAAATTATGGATAGAAGAATCCGCTCCCCTAGTTATCATAAGCAGTAAATTATGCACAATACATGCCAGACTAACAAAACACGCTAACAGTACAGAAATAAGATTCTAACTAATGTAATTTATGATACCTTTACAGATAGTTACAGCGACAATCCATTGCCAGCCCAACTTCTCATTCACAACCGTTCAAAAAAGCTCAGTAAATCCATTACGTAAACTTTATTTCCGCCTAAAAAATATTATTATGCTTATTTTATTATATATTTTAGACAGCAAAGTCAAAATAACTAGAAACGCAAACATTGTTTACAGATATTTTGCCATAGAAAAGGAACGGTTTATTAGCCCGTTGTAACAACAGACAATAATATTTAAACAACGTATCCTTTTGTTCCACAACGATCCTCCCGGAATGGTTTTGACAATAGCCATGAAGATTCTGTCTCTGTCGTATCTTTCCTGGTGCGGAAATTTTGAGAACCGTCATCATCTGGAATTTTTACAAACATATCGAGTGGAATTATCGGGTTTTTTAAACCATAGGTATCTTGCGGCTTGGAGTCTAGCAAAGAATTCTCCCCCCATTTAATCATTTGATCTCATAAATTCGGCATGATATGATAATTTTGATTCCTGTTGCATCAATATGTTTTCTTTCTCGTTCGAGCGTTGGCTACGGACAATTATGAGGAGAAACAGACGAAAGGTGCTCTACTTATCAGAATCGTCATGTCAATTACACTGAAAATATTATATGCACAATTCAAAGGAGCATTCCAAGTCAAAATAACGAATTCGGTACTTTTTTAATATTTTAGTCGTTTCTCAAATATTAATGATTATTATTTACAATAAGACGCGATGTATCGGATTTTTCAGGAAACTACATGAAATATCAATGGAGTAAGAGGCACGGATGGAGACTATTAGAGGAACAAAACCAGTAGAAAGAACGGATCTTCTCCTCTCTTTCTTATTTTGTTTTCCTTTGATGGTTACAAGATTGGTATTTATAAAAAGGAAGATTCAGGATGAAAGCAAAAGAAATTTTAGCCGCGAAGGGTTCCCAGGTTGTTACCATTCGGGAAGACAACCTTCTTGTTGAAGCAATTGAACTGTTTTTTTCTAAAAGAATAGGTTCGCTGCTTGTCGTCGACCACAATGAAAACATACTTGGAATTATTGCTCCGAATGATGCTTTGCGCGCAGTTTTTAACAAAACGGCATCCATTTCGAATTTAAAGGTAGCGGACGTTATGACCCGCGATGTTATTGTTGCCACCCCGGACGACAAGATAGACTATCTGCTAGCTATAATGACCGAAAACAGAATCCGTCATATACCGATCATTGACGGCGGGAAGCTGGCAGGGATGATCTCAACGGGTGATGTGGTCAAGGCCCAGGTTATTGACGAGAAGGTCGAGAATCGTTATCTGAAAGATTATATAGAGGGAAAATATCCAGCCTGATCTGGAAGTTATACTCCTTCTCCTCTAAGCAAAATAAAGGAAGAAGAGAAATCTCCCTGTTAATTTGGTTGGTTTCGAGGATATGTGTGGTGTTTCAGGTGGATTTATCGCCTTCTATGAGCAACCCTTGACATAGGAACTTCGATATAATACCCTGATTCGATGACGGTAAGAACAGTTACCATTGGTTATAATGCCAACCATGTCCTTTGATGTTCGAGTATTGAAAAATTTGTTATGTTGAAAGTTAGAAGAGAGGTGCGCCGGTTTTAAAAACCCCGGTACCTTGAAAATTTATTTTTATTTTTCAAGAATGAATTTCGTAAAGGTATTTATCCAGCTCTTTTCCGCTGGGCCGATACGCTCTCACAAGACGTTAGGCGAACCTCTCTTTGTACAAATGTGTCAACCGATTTAGGTTTTTGGAACCGGAAGGGGGGGCTGCCATAGGGCGACAGGCGCACCACCCCGGTCCAATGGCTGGTTACGGGAACTCAATGCAATCATTATCAGACTACTATTCCCTGATCATCTATACTCTTGCGACCCTACTCCTGATAGGAGGACTCCTCCTGGCGGCCTGGTGGCTGGGAGCCAAGAGCAAAAACCCCAACAAAGAACTTCCGTATGAGTCCGGGGTCATCCCCACCGGCTCAGCCAGGATGAGTCTCTATATCCCCTTTTATCTCATTGCCATCTTTTTCATTGTCTTCGATGTGGAAACATCCTTCATATTCACCTGGGCAACTGTCTGGCAGCACCTGGGCCTTGGAGGATTGATCCATATTTCATTTTTCATTACCGCCCTGCTGTTGGGGCTTGTCTGGTTATGGCTCAAAGGAGGACTGGAATGGGGCTCTTCAAGGATGCGCAAGGGGGAGTATGAAGACTGAAATCCCTGACAACATCCTGTTTACCCGTCTCGACGACATGATCAACTGGAGCAGGTCCTACTCGCTGTGGCCGCTTTTCTGGGGGCTTTCCTGCTGTTTCGTTGAGATGATGACGTCCTTCACCTCCCGGCTCGATGTGGCCCGCTTCGGGGCCGAGGTACTGCGCGGTTCGCCCAGGGAGGCGGATCTCATGGTCACCTCGGGGACAATCTTTAAAAAGATGGCCCCCTCTATTCTGCGTCTCTATGAACAGATGCCCGAACCGCGCTGGGTGATTTCCATGGGAAGCTGCTCCAACTCCGGCGGTATGTACGATGTGTACAGCGTCGTGCAGGGAATCAACCAGATCCTGCCGGTGGATGTCTATGTCCCAGGCTGCCCGCCGCGACCGGAGGCCTTCATTCAGGGGTTGATGCTGCTGCAGAAAAAGATACGGGCCGAAGAACGCCCGACGCGGGCCATCTTTCACCTGGCCGGCGGCACCCAGGGAACCACGGCGCCGGTCTTGGTCGACGGGATCAGCAAATCACGCGACAACAGGGGACCGGGCATGAACGGGATTGCCAAACGAGGCACCTCCGTCCACCATCCCCGGTATTGGCAGTCCCGTTCCGACGGGATGTGGCGACCGCCTGCTTTTAAACATGAGTATCCCGACTTCGGACTGGCAAGTGAGCTCGAGGCTGCCTTTGATGGTCAGGTTTCCTTTGATGCAGCAGCAACCGACATGCTCACCTACCGGGCACCGGCGGAAAAGGTCCCCGAGGTGCTGGCCTTTTTGAAAAACCGCAAAGAAAACCCCTTCAGAAGGCTGGAAGATATTACCGCCGTCGACGAATCCTGCCGACGCAATCGTGAAAAATATCCCGATTTTACGCTGAATTACCATCTGCTCTGTTTTGACACGCCCGGCTATATCCGCATCAAGACCGATCTTACCGGCCAGTATCCCGAAACAACGAGCGCAACCAAGGTCTTTCCGGCGGCCAACTGGTACGAACGGGAAGTGTTCGACATGTTCGGCGTGCGGTTCCGCAATCATCCAGATCTGATGCGCATTCTGATGCCGACCGATTGGGAAGGCCACCCGCTGCGCAAGGACTATCCGGTGCACGGCCACAAATACAGCTATCAGGATGAATAACCCGCCATGCGTGAACTGACACCTCATA
>JBJKRL010000070.1:0-2629 GCA_046704745.1 Desulfocapsaceae bacterium
TTTCCAGTGCTAGCGGTTTCGATCAGGTCGATTCGCAGGGCGAACCACAACTCGATCACAATTAAGATGAAATAGGCGGAATAGAGAATCCCCATCCAAGACATCATGGAGTGCAGGTTCATGTGCAGTAAAACATTGCCGACCCGGCCCATATGGCCGATATCCAGCCAGATGGAAAGCAATGCGGCGATTAGACAACCAAGTGCTGTGAACAGTGCCAGCTTGCCTATCTTTTCCAGCCGTTCGATTCTTGCCACATAAATGAGACTGGAGAGGAGAAAGGCGCCAGCCGACAGACCAATAAAATAGATATAGAAAGCCACCCACAGTCCCCACGGGATATAGGAGCCGTAATCCGTCAACCTGTGACCTGTGGTAAAACGCAGGAACATGCCGTAAAGACCGACGCCGAAACCGATTACAGCGATCAGCCAAACCAGTCCTTTAATTCCTTTTTTCATTATACTCCCTCCTCTTATATCAGGTAGGTGGTTGTCGGATCGGTTCCTTCTTCTTCGCGTAGCTTCCTCGCCCGCGGTGAACCAAGAAGCTCGGAAATGAGGCTCTTCGGGTCGTTGGCGTCGCCAAAATATGTGGCATCGCCAATACAGGTCGTAACGCAGGCTGGCAGCATGCCCTTCTCCAAGCGATGCACGCAATAGGTGCACTTTCTGGCATTGCCGATGGGGGAACTCTCCCGGTCTGTACGAGGCCAGGCTTTGCCGTATTCAAAGTTTGGATCCTTTTCATACTGCATGATCTCCGGCGTACCATCAGTGTAGTAAAAGCCCTTGTCAAAAGTCCGGGCGGCATAGGGGCAAGCACTGATGCAGTACCGGCAGCCTATACAGCGGTTGTAATCGATCTCTACAATACCGTCGGCCCTCTTCCAGGTTGCACTAGCTGGACAGACTTTAACGCATGGCGGGTTATCACACTGCATACAGGGGCGAGGCAGGAAAGTTTTGCGGACATTTGGGTATTTGCCTACTTCGGTCTCAACGACCGGCCGGTAGACGACCCCGGGTGGCAGATGATTTTCTGCGACACAGGCTGTGGTGCAAGCCGTGCAGCCGACACATTTTGCCTGGTCGATTACCATTGCCCAATGCCGTTTGGCCATGGGTTTTTTCAAGGCACGTTGGAGGTCATCCATCATCTGTCGTCTGATTTCATGCCGTTCGATGTCAATTAAGGCCATTGACTCCTCCTCCTAGAATTTTGGTATGCACAAAACGGATTTTGTGATCCTTATGGGACTCCTACTTTGTATCCTGAAGGAAGAAAATGCACAGAACGTGCCAGAATATTTTCCTTGTAATTACAATGGGAAAAAGAAGAAGAAAAGGAAAGATTGATGAAGGAATAGACAGGAGCTGTCTATTCTTTAAGCAGGGACATTTTTTTGCGCAGGGTCATACGGTTAATTCCCAGCAGATCAGCAGCTTGTACCTGGTTGCCCTTGGAAAGAGACAGCGCCTTATTGATCATCACAGCTTCCATCTCTGTCAACAGCTGATGATAAGGCTGGGATTCACCATGGGCAATAAGTTCTTCAACCCGCCGGGTAACGGCAATGGCAAAGACATCATCCGTCGGTGTGGCGTCCTCGAATACACAGTCGTCTTTACTGATGATGCCGGCTTTGGCTAGAACCGTAGCTCGACGAATGACATTCTCCAGCTGACGGACATTTCCGGGCCAGTGGTATCCGATTAAAAAGTCTATGGCCTCTTCCGATATTCCCCAGACCGTTGGTGAAACATGACGACCGTAACGGGTGATAAAATATTTTACGAGAAGCGGAAGATCGTCAATTCGTGTCCGTAATGGAGGAATATTGATATTGAAGACATTTATCCGATGGAAGAGATCCCCGCGGAAAGCGCCATCTTGAACCATTGCCGCAAGATCTTTATTGGTCGCGGCAAGAATGCGGACATCGGTCACCATCTGCTTGTTGCCGCCCAGCCGTTCAAAGGTACCCTGTTGGACAACTCTGAGAATTTTGGTCTGGGCCTGCAAGGACAGCTCTCCTATCTCATCAAGGAAAATCGTTCCGCCATTACATTGTTCGAAACGGCCGATTCTTTGTTTGACAGCACCGGTGAAGGCCCCGGATTCGTAACCGAAAAGTTCGCTTTCCACCAGCTCATCTGGCAGGGATGCACAGTTCACAACCATTAAGCTGTTCTGGTGGTGGCCACTGTTTTGAAAAATAGCCCGGGCCACGAGTTCCTTGCCGACCCCGGTTTCACCGGTTATAAGTACAGGAAGCTGGGCAGCGGCCACCATGCCTATCTTTTTGCTGACCTCGATCAGGGCAGGGCTGGCCCCTACAATACAATCAGCATCCTCCTCTCTTTGTTCAGAGATCTCTGATTCACATTGCAGATTTTCCTGCATTTTAACCGATGCCAAAGCCTTTTGTAAAACCAGGCGAAGATCTTCGTTATCAAAGGGTTTGATGACATAATCGAAAGCACCGTCCTGCATTGCCTGCATGGCCGTCTTTGAATCTGCATAGGCGGTCATCATGATCACAGGGACATTTGGATAACGGGTATGAATGTGTTTTAATGCGGTCAATCCGTTCATCTTCGGCATACGGATATCCATCAGAACTACC
>JBJKRL010000071.1:0-3563 GCA_046704745.1 Desulfocapsaceae bacterium
GATCAATGAATCAAAAGGTACTCTGGAAAACGACAATATACTGATCAATGAGTCAGAGGCTAGCTTGAAAAATTCCGGTAAACTGACCAATTCAAATACCCTGACCAATTCTGGTATCTTGACCAACGACAGCACCCTGAACAACAGCGGCAACCTGAACAATTTTGGTACATTGGATAATAAATTTGACAGCTACGTTTATAACTCAGGCACGTTGAACAACTCAAAAAAGCTGATCAATGAAGCTAGTGCTGTTCTTGACAATGAAAAAGGGGCCGCCTTGGACAACTCCAAGACAATTAGCAATTCCGGCATCATAAACAATTACAGCACCCTGAAAAACGAATCCACCGCTACCGTGTACAATTTCGGCTACTTGGGCACTTTTAACGAACTGGATAATTCTGGCAAATTGACCAACGAAGCAAAAGCCACTTTGGACAACTCAGGAACTCTGAACAATAAGGGCACAGTGATCAATAAAGCAAAGGCCACTTTGAACAACTCGGGGTACCTGAATGACCTCAACTATCCACTCGCCTACGGAACCTTGGACAACCAAGGTACACTGACGAATGAATCAAGCGGCACTTTAAAAAACGACACTACGCTGACCAATGAGTCAGGTGCCAGCTTGAACAACTCCGGTAAACTAATAAACTCCAGCGACGGCGGACTGGACAATTCCGGCATCTTAACCAATGACAACGAGTTGGACAACTCAGGTAAAGTAAACAACTCAGCAAAAGCCACTTTGAATAACTCTGGTACCTTGCATAACGCTGGCGAATTGGATAACTACGGCAAACTGACCAACTCCGGCACGCTGGAGCTCAACTCCGGTGTGACAGGGCATATTATCCCTCCAGGCTTGGACTTTTATTCCGGAACCCTGAATAACGAATCTGGTGCTACCTTGGAGAACGATGGCACAATAAACAATTACAGTGGCACTTTGAAAAATATGGGGATTATCGAGGGAGACGGGACATTCACACAGGGCTGGTCTGTTATACCACCTAAGACGATTAACACCGGCAATGGCAATATGCAACAAAAAGATATTATTATCCAAGAGGGTAGATTTATTGATGATGGGATTGTCACGACATCGGGTGTATTCGAAAATCATGGCACTCTCACAGGGAATGGCAGGATTAACGGCCATCTTGTTAATTACTATAATGTCCACCCAGATCCAGACAATTTGCCAGGAGAACTAACAATTAATGGGATTTACACACAGGAATCTTCAGGAATACTTACAATTGGATTAGGGGGATCAACCCAAGGAGTCGGTTATGATTGGCTGAATATCATAGGAACAGCAAACCTGGCTGGTTCACTGGATGTTTATCTCTATGACGGTTTCACCCCGTCTATGGGAGAAACATTCAGATTCCTCACTGCAACGGATGGCATTTTTGGTTCTTTTGATTCATATGAATTTTCAAATAGTTTGATGAGTGACTGGAGATTGAATTTCTACGATAATTCAATCTTCATAAAATATCTAGGTGCAGCAAATCCCACTCCTGAACCTTCCACCCTAGTTCTTTTTGGTTTTGGTCTCGTTGGTCTGGTTGCTCTGGTTGGGAAAAATTCAGGCACACGTATTTAAAAATAGTTATCGGCTGCATTCGTTTTTACCACACCGCAGGAGGAGTAATGAAAAAAAGAGATTTGAGCGTCATTAATAAATTATTCACCATCTTTATCTCTCTCCTTTTTTGTTTCATGTTCAGTTCTTGTAATAGGCAGAACAAATTCAAGCACGTACGGATCTATAATAGGCAAGGGAAATTGGTGCAGGAGAAAACCTTCTACTCTGATGGGAATTTAAGGAATGAACAGACTTTTAATGCGAAAGGGAAGTTATCGATTTCTAAAACATATTACAATGATTGGTGGCTAAGCTTAAAACCGCTAAAATTCCATAATGGAACACTGCAAGATGTATCGATCTTTGATGAGAAAGGACTGAAATCCGAGAAATCATACGATGAAAACGGGCGACTGATGGTAGAAATAACCCATGATGATAATGGGATGACTAGGACTTTCCTATATTACCCGAATGGGAAGGTGAACGTAGACATTTTTGGTGATAAGAAAGTGACGAGGTCTATGAAGACCTACTATAAAAATGGGAATCTAAAACAAGAATCAATCTGTGATGATAACGGGATGCAAAAGACTTCCGAATATTCTCGGGAAGGAAAGCTGCTATCTAAATATATCAGTGATAAAAGCGGGCCGATAAGTGATTACAATTTCAGGTATTATCCGAATGGGAAGTTGAGATATGAATCGGTTAATAAAAAAGGGCATCTCATATATGAGAAAAAATACAATAAAGATGGCTCTTTTATATCCGATCAGAAATTTTGAGAAAGTTTCACCTTCACTAATCATTCCAACAGGTTCGACGGATAGCCTCTTCAAACAATTTTAACATTTCTTCCAATGTTCGGCTAGGGGGAAATGGGGGCAGGCTTGACAAATGGGCTTTTGAGGCAGGACGTAACACTCATAAGTCAAGCTTGACTCCACTTACATGCAAATTATTACATGGAAGCTCTGACCCGTATTTTTTCGTACACCTAACATTTTAAGAGGTGAAAATGAAAAAAAGAGAATGGCGCGGCACTAAAATATTGCCTATCATTCTTATCTTTCTTCTTTTTTGTTTTCTTTTTAGTTCTTGTAATAGACAGTCTGGCAAATTAAAGCCTGAACGAATCTATAGCAAGCAAGGAAAATTGGTACAGGAGAAGGTCTTCGATTCCCATGGTATCTTAAAGTATGAACAGACTTTTAATGAGAAAGGGAAGGTGTCGACCTCCAAGACATATTACAAAGATGGAAAACTGAGGGATGAATCGGTCTTTGGCAAGAAAGGGCTAAAGTCCGAGAAGGGCTATTATGAAAATGGGAACCTGGAGGTAGAGATTACCATTGATGATAAGGGGATACAAAGGCATTTCTCATATTACCCGGATGGGAAGGTGAACCTTAAGGAGGTCTATGATAAGAAAGTGATGAGATCCAGTAAAGATTACGATGAAAATGGAAAGCTGAGCTTCGAATCTATCTCTGATGATAACGGGATGGAAAGAGATCTCCAATATTATCCGAATGGAAAGGTGTGGCAAGAATCGGTCTCTAGGAAGGGAGAACTGGAATCTGAGAAGAGATACTATAAAAATGGAAAGCTATTCGAAGTAGCTATTTATAAAGATGGGCATACCATGGAAGAGAAGAGGTATAATAAAGATGGCTCGTTGATGTATGACCATAAATATAAGAAAGATGGCTCGTTGATATCTGATAAAAAATTTTGAGGCGGTTTCACCTTCGCTGTTTTATTCCAATGTTTCAACAGGCAGCTTTTCCAAGCAAATTTGGTCTCTATTTTGCTGTTCTGCCTGGCCCACGCTTTCGGACCGGAGAGGTCTTTTGGCCTGCCATTTACCATTCCAGCCGTTCAGGGCCTAAGCCTGATCCGAGAAGAGACGGACTCACCCGTCTCAACTCTTGAAATATCCGGGTTAAGACAACTT
>JBJKRL010000072.1:0-100493 GCA_046704745.1 Desulfocapsaceae bacterium
ATGCGGAAGTGTGAATGGAACATACGTCCATAAAAGTCATCCATACGGTTTCCTCTATTTCCGAAGAAACCGGAGGCCCTGCCTATTCGGTCATGCGATTGTGCGATTCGCTTGTGTCTCAAGGAAACGATGTGTGTCTTGCCACACTTGAAGACGGTGTACAGAGATCTTCTCCTCTTTTTTTAAAGACCTTCCGATTTGGTTTGGGACCAAAGAGGTTAGGGACGTCTCCGGACATGAAACACTGGTTGCTGGAAGTTGCCCAAGCCGGGGAGGTGGACCTTATTCACAACCACGGACTATGGATGATGCCCAATGTCTACCCGGGCCAGGCGGCACGCCGTTATGATGTCCCTCTAATGGTTGCTCCGCGCGGCATGCTGTCTGAATGGGCGATGCAAAACGGATCCTATGTAAAAAAGATCTTCTATCCATTTCTCCAGCGCCCCGTCCTCAAAAAAGCTCTCTGTTTTCATGCAACTGCGGAGGCTGAATATGCAGATATCCGGAGACTTGGCTTTACACAACCGGTTTGTATCCTGCCAAATGGGGTTGACGTACCGCCTTTGGTCGGGAGCAGCGAGGGGAAAAGTCGTCGTATCTTGTTGTTCCTTGGGCGTATTCACCAAAAAAAGGGAGTCGATATGCTATTGTATGCCTGGAAAGCTGTGTATCAACGCTTTCCAGAATGGGAGTTGCATATAGTTGGCTCGGGGAAAGAACAATATGTGACGATGATGAAGAATTTGACCAAGAGACTCTGTCTGGATCGTGTCAGTTTCTTTGGACCGCTCTATAATGCTCAGAAATGGGAAGCATATCGAAATGCCGATATTTTTGTCCTGCCGACACATTCGGAAAATTTTGGGATGACTGTCGCCGAAGCCCTTGCAACAGGGACGCCCGCCATTGTAACCAAAGGTGCTCCTTGGGAAAAATTAGAAATTGAGGGGGCAGGATGGTGGATCGATATAGGGGTTGAGCCGCTAACAGCATGCCTTGAGAAGGCAATGGATGAATCTGAGGGCCGTCTCATACAAATGGGTAAAGCCGGCCGGGACTGGATGAACAGAGATTTTTCATGGGAAAAGATAGGGATTCGAATGACGATGGTTTACAGGTGGCTGTTGGATGGTGGGAAGGCACCAGAGTGGGTGCTCTCTGACTGAGATGTGCAGGATTGAAGCCTTTTCCGGATTTTTCCGACTGCAATAGGATGCTTGAGGGCTGGGAACGGGTACCCAGCGTTAAAAGTGTATTACAATTTTTTTTAAGTCTGAAACAGGTTTGATGTTCTATGACTGAATAGCAGGTAATTTATTGTAAATAATTCTGTAAAATTATGTTGTATTCAATTTAAATAGGTGCTTTCCGGCGTAAAACCGGAAGTGGATTAATACTGAAACAACCAGAGTCAACGAAAACAGACTCGTTGTGGATACCCCGGGAAAAGTACTAACCCGGATTTCTCACCCGGGCTAAATTGCTCCTTGCGCGTTGATACTGGTGCGCTTTCCGGAATGAGTGATCACTCAAACTGCATTTGGAAGGATCTGCTGCATGAATAAGATGGACATTTCCGGTTACCGCTATGCTGACGCTCGACGGAACTGCTCGCATAACTATCTGCTTCCTGCCATAACGGCTCTGCTGGAGGATATACGACTTCCAAAGGAACAACGGCGGTTATTCGAGTTGGGCTGCGGTAATGGATCGTTGGCGAACCAATTAGCTGACAAAGGGTGGAAAGTGACTGGAGTTGACCCGTCGGTGGAGGGAATTGCCCTGGCTAATCAAAATTTTCCATATCTTAAGCTACTCAAGGGGTCATCCTCCGATGATCTGTCCGGACTCTACGGCCAGTTTCCCGTCGTGCTCAGCCTGGAGGTGGTCGAGCATGTTTATGCACCAAGAGATTACGCCAAGACCCTGTTCAACCTTTGCGAGAAAGGGGGAACCGTCATACTCTCGACGCCGTATCATGGTTATTGGAAAAATCTTGTCCTGTCGGTAACCGGTAAGATGGACCAGCATTTTACTGTGCTATGGGATAATGGACATATTAAATTTTGGTCCAGGAAGACACTCTTCACTCTCCTTGAGGAAGCCGGGTTCACAGACATTCGATTTTCGCGTATCGGGAGGATACCGGCACTTGCCAAGAGTATGATTGCACAGGCAAAACGACCATGAATGTAACAGCTATTGTGCTCACTTTGAATGAAGCAAGACATTTGCGGCGCTGTCTTGAAAGTTTGCAGTCTGTTGGTGCCTCCATCCTGGTTGTTGATAGTTATTCCTCGGATTCTACTGTACAAATTGCCGAAACTCATGGCGCTAAGGTAGTGCAGCATCCTTTCATTAATAATGCCTTGCAGTTCAACTGGGCATTATCTCAACTGGAGCCAACCGTTGATTGGGTATTACGTCTTGATGCCGATGAATTTCTCACTCCTCTGCTTATTGATGAAATCAAGAACAGGTTACCGGTGTTGGGGGCGCGAGTTGACGGAGTTTATTGCAAAAGAAGAATGACCTTTCAGGGAAAGCTTATTCGCTATGGAGGAATTTTTCCCATCCGGGTCCTGCGGCTTTTTCGCAACGGTCGGGGACGATGCGAAAATCGATGGATGGATGAGCATATTAAAGTGGAAGGGGAAACAGCGAATTTCAACGGTGAAATCATAGATGATAACTTGCACACTCTAACTTGGTGGACCGCCAAACATAATGGTTATGCCAGCCGTGAAGCGGTAGATCTTCTTAACCTGAAGTACCGATTTATGCCTCATGACAGTGTGGCGAATCTCAAAAAAGTATCTCAAGCAGGTATTAAGCGTTGGATAAAAGAGTCAGTCTATGTTCGCCTGCCAGGCGGATTTCGCGCCTTTGTTTATTTTCTCTATCGATATATCCTCCGCTTTGGGTTCCTGGATGGGCCATCCGGATTGGCGTTTCATTTTCTCCAGGGCTTCTGGTACCGCTATTTGGTCGACGCCAAAATTGCAGAGGTCGAGCGCTATTTGGCAAATCACCACTGCGAACCTGTGGAGGCAATAGAAAGGGTCCTGGAAATAAAACTGCGGCCAGAGAACCGGAATTCTGACTGATGACAAATAAGAGATCGCATCCTTCCCTTTCCGTTATCACCGTTTGCTACAATAGTGCTGCAACTTTGTCGCATACCCTTTTGTCTGTTGAGAGCCAAGTGGTCGGAGTAGTGGATCATCTGGTTATTGATGGCGGTTCAAGGGATGGGAGCCTGGACATTATCCGTGCATCCACACATATCTCTCGTTTTGTATCCGAGTCTGATCTAGGGGCTTTCGATGCCATGAATAAGGGAATTGGTCTGGCAGGCGGGGAGGTCATTGGCATCCTTAATGCCGATGATGTGTACGCCTCTCCCAATGTTTTAGCTAAAGTGATTTCGGTCTTTGAGGATCCCGATATTGATTCCTGTTACGGAGATCTGGTTTATGTCGATAGCATTGATACTGATAGGGTAGTGCGCTACTGGCATTCGGGTGACTTCAAGCCTCGAAGGTTCTATTGGGGCTGGATGCCTCCTCATCCGACCTTTTTTGTACGCAAATCTGTGTATAACCGATTCGGCCTCTATAATCTTGACCTTGGATCTGCTGCTGATTATGAATTAATGTTAAGGTTTTTAGTCAGGCACAAAATTAAAACCGCTTATATTCCCGAGGTGTTGGTAAGGATGCGCATTGGCGGTATGAGTAACTTTTCATGGAAAAACAGGCTCAGGGCAAATCAGATGGACCGCAGGGCATGGGCTGTAAACGAGCTGAGGCCGTTTCCGTGGACTCTATGGCTAAAACCATTGCGCAAGCTTACCCAGTGGGTTTTTAGGTAACAATGTCCAGAAAATCCAAGGCCCATCCTCTCTTCTCCTAGGGCAGGACGAGAAATGACTTTACTATCAATTATAACCATCGTCCGCAATGACATAAATGCCTTACAGAAGACCTATTCCTCCATTCAGGATCAGATATTTCGTGATATTGAATGGATTATTGTTGATGGAGAGTCAACTGACGGGACAAGGGAATTGGCAGATGCCGTTCAATTACCTTTTGTAAAAGTGATAACCGACCAGGTCCACGGCCTTTTCCCCGCGATGAACCTGGGCTTAGACGCTGCCGTTGGGATCTTTGTGGTATTCCTGAATGCTGGAGACACTTTTGTCAATCAATATACACTTAAGGATATCGCGCCATCACTTCTTCGGGATGATATCGATCTGTTATATGGAGACAGCCTTGTTCCATATGGTGGAGGAGCCCCTATTCGTAAAGCTGCCCGGAAACCTGCCTGGATCAAATATGGCATGTTCGGTTGCCATCAGGCAATGTATTATCGCCGTTCAATAGTTGCTGATATGCGGTATAATGAACATCTTACCCTTGCAGGAGATTATGATTTTACCGCAAGGGTTTTACAGAAGACCGGGCGTGTTCTCTACGTTCCTTTTCCGCTCTGTATTTTCGATTTATCCGGCATTTCGAGTCGAAAAAGTGGACTTGGCCGAAAAGAGAATTGGCTTGTGCAACGAAAGGTTCTTCGCATGTCGTATGCACAGTGCATCATGATACGATTGGCGTATCTTGCAGTTGCTTTTGTTAAATTTCTCATGCCAGATTTTTACAGGCTCTTGCGATTTAGAAAGACTAAAAAAGCGTGGTAAAAATGTGTCGAAATTCCTGATCGCTAGAATTGCCGCAAACCATATTAATATATACAATACCTTTTCCGGCAAGCCATGGTTGAAATGTTTCAGGACCTCGAAAATGTTGTAAGGTGGCCGTATTCCGCTAAGGACTATTTTTTAAGATGCCTGTGGGGATTCTTTAAAAATACGTTTTGGAGGGTGTTGTGGCACAGGGTTGGTTGCTTACGTATGATGGGGTTGAAAATATTCGGGGCTGAAGTGCAGTTGGATGGTCTTGCTTTCGGCTCGACGGATATCTTGAGACCGTGGGATCTGAAAATGGGAAAGAGGGTTGCACTGGGTCCTCGAGTAACCATTTATAATCTGAGTAGTATTCAAATCGGAAATAATACGGTGATTTCCCAAGATGCGTACGTATGCGGTGGCACGCACGATTACACCAGTCCGACCTTGCCCCTTGTAAAAAAGCAAATAGCAATCGGAGATAATGTCTGGATTTGCGCTGGGGCATTTATTGGACCGGGTGTGTCAATTGGAGATGGTGCCGTCATTGGTGCCAGAGCTGTTGTTCTCAAAGATGTCGAACCTTGGACTGTCGTTGCCGGAAATCCCGCCAGAAAGATTAAAGAAAGAATTATAAAGCAAGTGAGATATTGAAAGGAAGTTCTTCTTTGCCGTCTTCCTGATGCAAGGGTTTTTCTCCCAAAAAAAAAGCAGGCTAACTTCTTAGCCTGCTTGGTATATTTTTGCTTATCTACTTAAAAGGTTATTTGTGATTTTTCTTCCGAGAACATCTGCCGAATCCGGCAAGACCTACCAGCCCGGTTCCAAAAAGCAGCATGCTAGCAGGTTCCGGGACCGGGGGATCGTTTCGACTTTCAACAACGACATTGTCAATTGCCGGGCCAAAGTTTGTCCCCTGGAGATCAGAAAATGATAGGGTGGTTGTCGGGTCCTGAGCAACAAAACTGAAGGATATAATGGTCCAGAGCATGTTATCATGAGCGTTTGCTGTAGTTACTGTATAATCATAAGTATTTGAGAAATTTCCTGCGCTGACACCAAGAGTTACGGTATCTAATACACCATGGATAAGATAATCATCAGGATTGGCGGACAGATCAAATGAAACATTATATGTTTGTCCTGCTACTGTAGTAAAGGTCTGTTCAATACCGCCTGTGTACTCGCCTGCCAAGTCTAAGCTGTAATGTCCGTCGGCAGCATCCCAGTATCCTCCTTCAATCCAGTCAACGTCGGTTCCAGTAGCTTTCCATCCTGTTATGGCGGTGGATCCTCCCGACAGTCTATCCCAGGTTGCTCCTGCAAAACCGGGTTGTTCAAAACTTCCATTTGTCAAGAGGTTGGCGCTTGCCATCCCTGAAATGCCGAACAAAAAGAGCCCTGTTGCTAATCCAATAGTGAGTTTTTTCATGTTGACAGCCTCCGTAGAGCTCCTGATCATTATTAGAAATTTTTGTGTTTTAAGTTTACGATGCCTTAAAGTCCTTTACTCGGACGGTATTTGATAAAGTTGACTTGTCTATTTTAATGCAGTTTTAATGCCAACAGGTATAAAATTTGTTTTTTTTTAAAAAAATATTGATATCAGAAACTTAGGAAAAATAACAAGCATCGGTTTTTTTGCTCTATTTATATAAAGATGGAAATTGTGTTCGGAATACCGGAAAAACATTTTCCCATAACCAATGCAACGGGACATCCTCTTTTTTACCTTCTCGAAGGATCGGACTACGTTTGTTGATTAACAAAATACCTTATATTATAATTTGTTGCAATAATCAGGCGCCAGCATGCAAGTAAAGCCACAATAAGACATTCTTACAATTATTTTACCTTTATGCATACAAAATTGATAAGACCAGTAAATATTTACTCCCCATACCAGCATTGGGGCAGAAGAAGAGATTTTTTTTCTGCATTATCACAATCAAGCGGATGCGGAAATATTTTGGCAGGGGTTGAATGGTTGATTCTGTCCTTTCGCAGGAAAGTGAATTCCAACACTGCCGGAATGTCAAACTTTTGGATTTTGTACCACGGAGCACGATTATTGGGATGTATGTGGACACAGACGTGATTTTTGAGAATTTTTTCAAACGCGCGGGAAGCCAGATTGAAAAAGGGCAGGCTGCCAAGATAATGAAGCCCATGGAATTCGGCAACAATGATTCTGAACCGGTGCAATAATGGGTCGGACATACCGATAAATGTTTCATATTCAAAACTTTCAATATCGATCTGGAGCAAGAGGTCCGACTTAGATCCTGGCAGGGAGGCATTCACCCATTCATCAATTGTCATAAAATCATCGGATGAGATGACGCCTATGTGCTTTTGTATGAATTGGAATTTTTCATGTGGCATCTCAGGCATATCTATTGATTTGTCTGCTAAAAACACCTGCATTCCCAACTCAGCGCAGTTTTTCTCAAATCCGGAAATATATTCAACCCCCGGTGAAAAACATGCTTCAATTCCAGCTAAATCGTTCGGGATTAAATAGCCTCCATCTCCTCGTGGACCAAAACGTATCAGTTCTTTATCCGTTAGTACAGGAAAGAGTTTTTTAAGAAATAGCGCAATATCTCTTTTATTAGTTGAGGCCGTCGGAAAAACTTTAATTTGGCCAAGCAAATCTATCAAAAGCTGTTTGAAAATTTCTCTCATCTAGGCTGGGGTATGAAAAAACGATGCAAACTCTTGTAAAGCAGAATAGGCAGGGAGGGAACCTTTCGCCATGGGATGCCCTCTGCCCCAAAATTTATCTCGGTAAGGTGAGGTTTGAGCGAGAGTATAAAGTGGTTTTTTGCAGTATTCACTATAACATTTCAAAAATATCAGTATAATATAGGCACCCAATCGTTTTGTCAATTACTAGATGGAGAAGTTTTGTCAATTACTAGATGGAGAATCGTTGCAGGGATTGAAAAATATGTTTTCTTTATTAGATTGCAGATTTTATTATCAACCTATCTCAGGTGATTTTTCGATTAAATATAATCTGTTGTGGATTTTGACACTTTTAGTACACAGGCCTCTTTCATATGATCAATCCTGAAATTCGAATAATTCTGGTCTTTCTGATTGCGCTTTTTTCCTCACTTTTTGTCCTGCCGAAACTGGGGCGAATCGCTCAGGCCATCGGCCTGTTGGACAAGCCCTCCACCACGAGAAAGGTTCATAAGATTCCCCGGCCTCTTGTCGGCGGCATTGGCATGGTGATTTCCGCCACCTTCGCCTCTCTTATCTTGATTCCGATCCCCGGATTGAGAGGCTTTTTCCTCGGACTGTCGGTTCTTCTTTTAATCGGTTTTTTAGACGATTTTAAAGAACTGGGTCACCAACAGAAATTTCTTGCCCAAATTGCGGCCGTGGCGCTTCTTATCTAT
The DNA here is from genome assembly GCA_046704745.1 of Desulfocapsaceae bacterium. Lineage (GTDB taxonomy): Bacteria > Desulfobacterota > Desulfobulbia > Desulfobulbales > Desulfocapsaceae > CAWGGS01. The sequence goes on from JBJKRL010000072.1 coordinate 8,107, forward strand.
TTCAGCCATGTAGCGCTTGTGACCTTCGGGGATCTCCTCGGATTCGGACCAATCAATATCCCTGATATCTCGTTGTTGGTATGGATGGTTACCATTTTCTGCGTTGTGGGAGTGATCAACTCGATCAATCTCATCGATGGTCTGGACGGCCTGGCCGGGGGGATCTCATTTATAGCCTTTATCACCTTTGCCCTTCATGCCCTGATAGCAGGGGACAGTACCTTGGCCCTTCTGAATCTGGCCTTTGCCGGAGCCGTCCTCGGTTTTCTCCGCTTCAACTGGTATCCGTCATCCATCTTCATGGGAGATGCCGGCAGTCTCTGTCTCGGTTTTTCCCTTGCCTTTATCGCTTTGGCTTTGACCCAGGGACCCGATGCCCATGTAAGCCCCGTGGTACCTCTTCTGGTATTGGCAGTCCCTATCACCGATACGATTTCAGTGATGGGCAAACGCATATTGAGAGGCCAGAGCCCCTTTAAACCCGATCAATACCATCTCCATCATATATTCATGCGCTATGGAATGGGAAGGGAACTGGCGGTAAAGGTGATTCTTGGCATCAGTGCCTTCTTATGTGGCATCAGCCTGTTGGGTCCCGTCTATAATCTTCCGGATTGGATTTTGTTTGCCGTTTTTCTCATATACTTCACAGTCTATTCGGTCTCCTCGTTTTTTGTCATATATATGATGCGGTTTAGCTTGACGTTTATGAAGAAACAGGAGGAGTCAAAAGGGGTTGGACATTGGGTTGTTCATTTTCTGAAAGGCCATAGGCCTTTCTTTCAGATTTTCCGTAAATCACCCCGGTATAGTGTGGAACTCGAACTTGTCTGTCAGGAAAGGGAGCGAAACCTGCAATTTTCCGGAAAGGTATTGAATATCTCAAGCGACGGTTTCATGGCTGCCATTCCGGATTTGGACTGCCTTCTTGACCGGGTCGTCGGCAAAATCACCTTCCCGCTCAATGGGGAAAGTCATTCCCTGGAGTTGCCTGCCGAGCATATCTGGTTCACCGAGCAGAGCGGAACCTATTTTCATGGTTTCAGATTCCGGGAATTCAGCGGTGAACAGGAACAGGTGGTTTTTAAGTTTCTCGTCAAGTTCAGGAAGAACTGAAAAGAGGACAATACGAAAGAACATCTCAAAAAAATTTTATAACGTTGGAAAAGCTTTCGTTGAAAGAACAGAGGGGTGGCCAAGGCAGGTTGAAGAACGTTCGTTGGTGATGACCATATCGAACAATACGTATCATTAACAAAAAATATTAAAGATTATAGTCATATACGGTATATTTCGCATATATGGAAGAAATGTTCGGGATTCCGGAATAGTTTCGCAGCTTATTGTTTGACTCGAAAGAATTCGTCCAAAATTAGAGGTGTAAATCTCCCTTTTTGAGGGGGAGGATGTTATTGTATGACAGCCGGTGCATCAAGTGCTACGTCAAATAAAAGTATATTTGGTGCATCATGATCAGATTGATATAACTGATAGATATGATGTTATATCCCGAAGCGACATGAAGAGCAGTCTGCGGATAATCTGGAAAACACATACACATTTGCAGATCCATGGATTTCAAGTCGGAGGATGTTTGATAAACATTATTTCGTCTTAATCTTTTTGGAATATGGTATAATCATTGCAATAGTTTTACTAACGAGTTATGGGGCATGCATTACCATATAATATTAAAAGCAAAAATGAGAGAATTGAAAGCCGGGTAACATTAGGAATATGTTCTTTAATTTAGGAGACTGAAATGAAAAAAATTGCAATTGCGTGTCTGTTGGTGCTGGTTACCTGTTCCATCGCATTTGCCGAATGGCTGGTCGATTTCCAGGATACATATGTCAAACAAGGAATTGATAAGGCCGTAGTCGTTGCTTTGAAAGGTGGAGCAAGCCCCAATCTGATCGTTGAGAACGGTTTACAGCTTCAGGGGCTGAACCCGGAGAACCTGGTTAAAGCTCTTTACTGTGCCGGCGTCAAGGGTCAGGATATCCGGGATGCTGCTGCAAAATGGAATATTTCGAAAATTATTATTGCCGCTGGATATAAGAAAAGCATTGCCGAATGTACCGGGGTGATTGCCGATAGTCAGGCGTATACACCTGTTGCAACCGGACCAAGTTTTGTAACGCCGTCGGGCGGACAGAGCGGTGGATATGCCAGTCCGTCGACTCCCTGACATTTTTACTGCCTGACCTTTTTAGTGGAAGCGTTGAATAAATAACTGCTGAAAGCGTATTCTGATCAGCCAATTCCAACAAGGCCAATCTGTAAGCTCCAGATTGGCCTTGTTTTTTTGCTATTATTATCGATAATAGGAGTAGCTGCTTCTTTCTGACATGACTGACTCTGGAATTGAAGAGTTCGTTGTCCAGAAAGACTGCTTTACTATGATACTTGCTGGAGTCTAAAAACAATAAAAGAGAATCCGAATTAATTGCTATTGCTGGATTTTCTCTTGAATCCCGACTTGTTGATTTTTTGTAAAACGATTATATATAAAAAAAAGAGATTTTTTATCTCTGTTGTTTCGCATAGCTTCAAAATCAAATCTTAAGAAATTGCCTGGAGAGCAAAAAGGGGGAGGAGATATGAAACATCGAAGAATGGTTTATCTTTTTTCTGGGATTGCCGCCACCTATGGCCTGATACTTGTCGGCAGTGTCCAGGCAATGAACATCAATACTCTGACTGTTGTCGCAGCAAATGAGGTTCAACCTGCTACGCAATCGGCATCCGCTCAGGATATGCCCATGGGGCAGAGCGCAAAAGGCCAGCCTTCTCTCTTACCTGAAAATGCCGGTGTGGTGAACGAGGAAAACGTATATGGAACCGAAGGAGGATATTTTCATCCGTACATCACAGCAGAAGAACAATGGACGGACAACCTCTATAATATCAAAACCAATAAGACCCACAGTTATATTACAACATTCTCACCAGGGATCTGGTTTTCCCTCCCGAGAAAAAAAGAAATCCCTATCACCATCACGCCGCATAACTCCTCACCGGGAGGTTTGCAGCAGCAGCTGAAAAATGAAGAGGGAACAGACAGATATGTAGCATATGCCCTGGGAGGTCTTGATATTAAAAGGTATTCCGCCAATTCGGATCTCAACACCGTCGATGGGGTTTTAGAGGGTCTGTTCCGCTACAACTTGCGCGGCGGACTATCACTGCAGGCTCTCGACAGATTTACTCGTGGTGTAGATACCTTTGATATTGGGTCGTTCCCAGGAGCACAGATCCAGGAAGGAAAATACAAATCCAACATTGTCATGGCAACTGCGGATTGGCGGATGACGGAGAAGTTGCGGGCCAAACTTGATTATTCGAATTTCACCGTGAAATATGACGAAAATTTCGATGCATTTAAAGAACGTACGGATAATGCTCTCGATCTGTACGGTTATTATGTTTACAGTGAAAAGACCTCGTTTTTCATCGAGGATAAATATATTGATGTGGGCTACAACAGTGCCACTGAAAATGATAATAAGCAAAACTTTATCTACGGCGGTATTGACTGGAAAAGCACAGAAAAGCTCTCTTTTATGGCGAAGGCCGGTTGGCAGACGAGGAACTTCAATAACAACGGTACCGGGGTAAACAGACGAAACGATTACAATGGCCTGGCTGCCGACTTGCAAACGGTCTATAAGTATTCGGAAAAGACCAAACTTACCTGGGATTTATATAGAACAAACGAAGAAACAGACAGCACGGAAGCATCAGGGAAAACAGTCTTGGGGACAGCTTTTCAGTACAACCAGAAAATTACTGATAAAATTAGGGCAAACCTCGGAATCACATATGAAAACGCCAACTATAATCAGTTGATCACCCAAAAAAGAGATGATAAGACGTTTTTCGTTAAACCCTCGATTCAGTATCTATTCAAGGAGTGGCTGATGGGAGAGATATCGTATAGCTTCCAGAAGCGTAATTCATCTGATAACATTTTTAACTATCAGAGCAATACAATCTTTGCCGATTTGAATTTCGCCCTTTAGGTTGTAAGTGTATGTCAAGGGAGGCACTATTTCAGCAAGTTATTTCAAGGTATTAAACATTCGTGAAAAAAACATTTTTTATTCTCTTTCTGTTATCGTTTTTCTTATTAAATAAATACAATGCCGTCGGACAGGATTATCTGGTGGGTCCCGGCGATGTGCTCAGCATCAGTGTCTATGACAATCCGGATTTAAAGACGAAGGTGCGTGTTTCCAGCACCGGCACCATCGTCATGCCGTTGCTTGGTCAGGTTGACGTTAACAAGATGTCCGTTTCGTCGATAACGGCGAAAATAACCAGACTTCTGGCCAACGGATATATCGTCAATCCTCAGGTCAACGTCTTTATCGACGAATTCCGCAGTAAAAAGGTGGTTGTACTTGGCAATGTGAGAAATCCAGGGCTGATTGAATTGAACGGGCCGACCACCTTCCTCGAGTTGATCTCCAAAGCCGGTGGATTTGATAAGGATGCAGGTGATACCGCCACTATCAAAAGAAAGGTAAACGGCAAAACGGATGTCATCGTCATCAATCTCGTCTCGTTGGTCAAAGGCGGCGATATGACCCAGAATGTTCAGATCAACGATGAGGACACCATCTATGTCGCCAGTGCTGGAATGTGTTATGTCACAGGAGAGGTGCATAACCCTGGGACCTACCCCTGCGGAGAAGGAGCAACGGTTCTTAAATTGGTGGCTCTAGCCCACGGATTTACCGGCAAAGCTGCAAAATCCAGCGTCAATATTGTCAGAATGATCAACAATAAAAAGAAGGTCCTGGAAGATGTCAGCCTTGATACACCGGTAAAACACAATGATGTGATTGTCGTTCCCGAAAGTTTTTTCTGACCCAATTCCTCTCCTTTCGTTTTATCGGTATAACACGGATGCAGAATTATCAAACACAGGAACACACCTTTAATGAAGAGGTTGAGCAGGAGATTAATCTGCGTGACTATCTCTATATTCTCAGCAAACGGAAAAACATCGTTTTTACCGTCCTTTGTGTCGTTTTTTTGCTCACGCTTATCATAACCTTTACTGCAACTCAGTTTTATACGTCATCTTCCGAGGTCCTCATAGAACGCAACCGTGGTTCTTCCGGTCTTGAAAATCAATACCTTGCATATGATCCAGATTTCCTCGATACCCAGACGGAAATTATTAAAAGTATGAAGGTGGCGAGAAGAGTTGTCGACAATTTAAAGCTTGATACTACGTATAGACAATATTTCCTCAAAAACAACAATAAATCTTCAGATGTTTTATCAACGATTTGGTCCAATTTTATCGGTCTTTTTTATAAAACAAGCTTGAAAGGCAAAGACGCAGACGACACGGTGTCGGATGCAGATCTTATTGCCAAACAAATTCTGCGGGAACTTGAGGTTAATCCGGTAAAAAATACCAGGATCGTCAACATAAGCTACAGCAATAGGTATCCGTTTCTGGCCAAGCTGATTACCGAAAATGTGGTAAAGGCCTACATTAACGAGTTGCTTGATATGAAGTTGACGAACAGCAGATACTCCTTGCAATGGATGACTGCCAAGGCCGACGAGGAGAGAAAGAAACTCGAGCAATCAGAAAAGACCATGCAGCAGTATATGCGGGCCAACGATCTGGTGACGGTAGAGAACAAGCTTGCCATTTATCCCCAGAAATTGACTGAATTCAGCTCCCAGCTATCCAAAGCCCAGGCGGACAGGAAATCTTTGGAAGATGTGATGGAGCAGATAAAACAGGCCGGATCGAATATGCAACTCCTGGAGAATCTGCCTGTTTTTGCCGATAACGCGGTGTTGAAAGACCTGCGCGAGGCGATCTTCAAGGCCAGGCAACACATTCAGGAGCTGTCCAAAAAGTACGGGAATAAGCATCCACTCATGATAAAAGCTCACGATGAGCTCGCCGAACTCCTTAACCAGCAGCGAACCGAGGTGAAAAGGGTCCTGGCTACAGCCGAGAGTTCGTATGATCTGGCCAAGTCCCAGGAGAGAAATCTACAGAACCTCTTGAATTCGACCAAAGATGAACTTCTCACCTTGAATGAGAAATTTATGCAGTATTCGATCATGAAGCGTGATGTCGATGCCAATAGAGTGGTTTATGACGCCCTTACCGCCAGTATCAAAAAAGAAGGGGTGACGGAACAATCGCAAAACGTAACCGTCTGGGAGGTAAAAAATGCGGACATGCCGGAGAAGCCTGCAAAACCAAATAAAAAACGCAATTTGGCGCTTGGCCTGATTTTAGGTCTTTTAGGTGGTATTGGATGTGCTTTTTTCGTTGAATATCTGGATAATACGGTAAAATCAGAAAAGGATCTGGAAACGCGGTTCGGGGTAATCGTCCTCGGTACCGTTGAAGAATTGAAGACCCAGCAGGGTACTACGATTGAGTCTTATATCCTGCAGCAACCCTTATCGCCTATCGCCGAGAGTTACCGTCTGATCAGGTCAGGACTCCTGTTGTCATCAGCGGAACACCCACCGAAAACCATACTGGTTACCAGTATGGGGGCAAAAGAGGGAAAGACGACCACGTCGGTGAATGTTGCCAGAGTCCTCTGTCAGGGAGGAAAAAAGGTCCTGATCATTGATTGCGACCTGCGCAGACCAAGAGTGCATTCCATCTTTTCCATGGAAAATGAAAAAGGGCTCAGCAATTTCCTGACCGGAAATAGTAAAGAGAATATTATCCACAAGGTTTCCGGAGAAGAGATTTATGTTATTACTTCAGGGCCGATTCCACCAAATCCAGCTGAGCTGGTGGGTTCCAACAAGCTCAAGGTCTTTATCGAGAAAATGACAGAGAGCTTTGATTTTATTATTCTCGACTCACCGCCGGTAGAGAGTGTTACCGACAGTCTTGCCTTAACGCGGATTGTTGACGGAACTCTTGTAGTTGTACGAGCCGGAAAGACCACCTACGATATGCTGCAAAGCGGAATAAAGAAACTGACCGATGTACACTGTCATTTTCTCGGTTTTGTTGTCAACGGGCAGAAAAAGGTTAAATCTCCCGGGGCCTACTATTCCGGGTACACGACCTATTATGCCAAGAGCGACGAATGACCCTTCCCCCTGCTCTATGAAAAAGATTCCTTTCTTCCTCTTCCTGACCGTTCTGGCCTTTTCGCCCTTGGCCTTCGGCACGACCGAGCAATGGTCACTCCTGGCTGTTGAGGTTTTGATCAGTCTGGCATTTTTAACCTATTATTTGCAGTTGGAGACCACAGATCCCGGATTTTTGTCCACCCCAGGCCTTGTGCCGCTTCTTCTGCTCGTCGGGTGGATGGTTTTGCAGATACTTCCTCTTCCGGCCGGTTTGGTCAAGATCTTATCCCCTCAGACGTATCATGCCTATGAACCTGTATTTGCCATACTGAACGGAAAGAGCTGGATTCCGCTGACGGTCTATCGTAAGGCCACACTACTTGAGTGCCTCCGGATATCAGCGTATATCTTATTCTATATTTTAACCATTCAACTGCTCAGCAGTGGGGAACGGTTGAAAAAAACCGTCAAGGTCTGCGCATGGCTGGCGGTAGGTGTTGCGGTTGTTGCAATTCTGCAAAAATTTTCCTCTCCTCACCATATATATTGGTTCAGGCCAGCCCCTCCGAATTCCTCTCCCATCGGTCCTTGGGTCAATCGCTCCCAGTACTGCGGGTATATGGAGATGGTTGCTCCGTTGGTTCTTGCACTCTTTTTGTATTATCGTCCTGTCATAGATAAAGAAGAAACACTTCGCGCCCGGATTGTCTCGTATGTTACCATGAAGGGATTCAATATTGCGGTCTTGATGGGAATCGGATTTTTTGCTGCTACCTTGTCTGTATTTATTAGCCTTGGCCGAGGAGGAATTATCGCGACTACCCTTTCCATGCTGTTCTTTTTTTTGGTTCTGGCCTGGAAGAAATCCCGATTTTCCCGCCTGTTTTATATCGCGATTATTTCCTGTTTCATACTTTCCGTCGCCTGGTTCGGCTGGCAACCGATCCTCAACAGGTTTTCCTCCGCTTTCAACAGTTCCGGCGGACTCGCTATCGACAGATTTCCCATCTGGCAGGATTCGTGGCAGATCTTCACGCATTCGTGGCTGACCGGCAGTGGCTTTGGCACCTTTGTCAAGATCTTTCCATTGTATAAGACAATTCCCAACAATCTCATCTACGACCATGCTCACAGCGATTACCTGGAACTCTTGACCGACGGTGGAGTAATTGGCTTTCTCCTTGTCGCCTGGTTTATGATTGCCGTCATATGGGAAGGGTGGAAGATGATCAGGCGCAGACGTGACAGATACTCGATCCTGGTGAGTATCGGGGCTCTTAGCGGTCTTGTCGGAATGCTTATCCATAGCATAAGCGATTTCAATATGCATAATGGAGCCGATGGGCTGTACTTCTTCTTTCTCTGCGGGCTCTTGGTCTCGGCCGGGAATACCAGATTATATTTTAATGGGAAGGCTACGCTTTTAAAAACTCTTCCCTGGCCGAACAAAAAGTTGCTGGTTGGGATCGGTGGTCTCTTTATTATTGCGGTGTTGTTCGGGCAGGGAGGCTCCTTGTTGGCAACTTTACGATATCAAAGCGTGAAAAATATTTATCTCAACCAACATCTCTCTCCAAAACTCATGCAACGGGTGTCTACAGTGGTGACACAGGCGGCTCGTTTTGACCCGTTTGACGGTTTCTACCCCTTTCTTCTGGGGGATGTGGCAAGGTACCAAAAAGAGCGGAACAAAGCCTTTGAATATTATGTTCAGGCCGGAAAGGAAGACCCATTGGAAGGAGCGTTTTTGCAGCGAATTGCTTTCATGCTTCCGAAAAAATTGCAAAAAAATGCCGAGGTCCTAATGGAAAAAGGGACTGAGCGGACAGTGAACAAAGATGATCTGACCCTCTCACAGGCCCAATGGCTGTTGGAAATCGACAAAAGAAAAAAGGCAATCGGGGTTCTCAAACAGGCGCTTAGCCAAAATCCAAAACTCGTTACCGAGGTAATTCAGATGCTCCAGAGTTTTTCGTTTTCCCGGATAGAGATAGCAGAAGTGTTGCCGGTGTCGGTGGATGAATGGATTCGTTATGGAGCATATCTTGAGGAAGCAGGTGATGTAAAAGGTGCTGAATATTTCTATGATCACGCCCTCAATTTTCTAAAAGATGCGACCAAGATACAGGCTGGATGGTTTTCACGGTTGTATGCTTTTTATCGAAAACAGAAACAAACCGAAAAAGCTGTCGATATCCTGCGGCTCGGGATCAAAAAAATTCCGGATTATGCACCGTTTCACGTATGGTTGGGTGATTATTACTCCGAAGAGGGTATCTCTTATCGAGCGGTAGAAGAATATCAGCAGGCCCTTCTTTTGGAGCCGAAAAATGTCGGCGTGATGAAAAAAATTAAGGAATTAACGAAGAATAATGAGTGATATCAGTCTGTTATATGTTTCTCCACGAACTGGGCCATTAATTCGTGTATATTGTAAGGAGGGCGGACTTTAAAATAATGATCAACAATGGCATGCCCGATTTCGTGGGCGAGCACATGGAGATTGGCGTCATCCACAGACATCCAGATGGTCTTTTGTGAGAGGGAGTAGAACGACAGATAATTTACATTTTTGTGGTACATCTGATTGTAGACCTTTGACACATCATCTGAGTCCGCTACAAGAATCAGGGTGAAATGCATATTGTTTGGAAACATGTCCAGTACGGTTTCCGCCTTTTCAACAACAAGATCAACTTTGGCAAGTACTTCATCTTCTAATGTGACTGTGTTTTTCGGCATCATGCTACTGAGATTACTCCCGAGATAGATCTGGTCGTCAAAGGAGCGGAGCAAGTCCTTGCCGGAGTACTTTAGGGTGACATATCTGCTCTGTATTTGAGTACAATAGGCCGGAGGGGTAAAAAAGCAAAAAAGCAATAGAAATCCGGCTATGATGATGGAAATTTTATTCATCTGCGAGTGTAAAAAACTCGGAAATTTCCAGGATTTTTTTGTTGTTCTTTTCAATTGCCTGGCATATAAGTTCGATTTCATCCGGGTGGATTTTCTCGGTACCTCCGGCTCGGAGTTGGCTCATTAAATCATTGACTGCGGTAGAATGCTTGGTAATTGCTGCTAATTTTTCAGATAATACCTTGTTGAAAATATTTATTTTCCTTGCCAGGTCTTTTCCCTCATCAGTATTTCTCAAATGAATGGTATCATTTAAATCTCCTCGGCTCATGCTATCGAGGGCCTTTTCGAAACGAAAGAGGGGACCGGCTATTCTATGGGTTGCTATCATTGCCAGAATCACCAAGAGAGTTCCTCCAACGACAAGAAAAACCCAGTTCGCGGTAATGGCCTTTTTGAACAGCATCATGGGCGTTTGTCCCATCTGCAGAGAATTATTACTGTAACTGATGGTCATGGTGTCGGCGGAAAAGAATCCGAAAAGCATGATAAACAGCAGACAACCGACAATGACTGCAATGAAAACAGCTAGTATCATCCTTCCTTGAAAATCTTTTTTTATGAAAATATTTCTTTTCTTTCGTTGGTAGTTCTTTTTCATGTTCGTACCTTCTACTTGACCTGGTGTATGATAACCGAAGCTTTTTTACGGAGGTCGACAATCCATTCGTTAATGAGCTGCCTTCTTTTATGCTCTTCCAAAATTTTGCGCACCTGATTGGCACTGATATTCTTGGGCATCTGACTGGAGCCTTCTATCTTTTCAAGGAGCACGGCATAATTTTCATTGCCGGTCTCAAATTCCATTGCCCTCTCCCCCGGTTTGAGATTGACCAGGGTAAGTTGGAGATTTTTGCTCAGGTCTTCAAAACTACTGGAGTGGACAGAGCCTTTCTTTTTCAGCTCTTCTAAAGACGGCAGCTCTCTGGACTTCAACAGCAAAAAGGTGTAGATCTTTCCAAAGCCGTTCAGGTAATTTTCAATCTCCTGATCACTAACGTTAATATTGAGTGAAGCGTTTTCTCTTTCCATCAGGATTTTTATAAGGGATTGCTCGTAATAATCCTTAAGTTCTTTACGAAATTTGGCCTCCTTGTCGATCGCTTGTTTTTGGGCTTCATTTATCAGGAGTTGTTTGGTGATGATGGTCTCCAGAGCATCACTTCCACTCTCATGATATGATCTTGTTTCGCCTTGAATGTCTTGGCGCGATATATCATGGCCGTTGATGGTAACGAGGACATCCTTTTTTTCTTGTGGCTGATTCGGCCAGATGTAAAAAAGACTTGCTCCGGTTGTAACGAGGATGATTGCAAGAATAATATAAAGATATTTCATGGTATCTCTTATAAGGTTGGATTTATATGGTTTATCCTACTTAAGCGTCTCTCTTTGCAACCTGGAAAGCGGAGAGTGAAGCTTATGGGCGCCTCAAGGCGCCCGAAGGAGTATCACATCAGGCCCCAAATGGACAGGGACAAGGTTTGATAGACACCACAAAGTAAAGACGGCCTGCCGGTTGACTGCAGGGGAAATGTGTTAAAGAATGCGAGCAGCGGCTTCAAACGATGAACCCGCGTCGAGTTGTACTTTCCTGCTTTCCCCGAATACCGCGTAATCAGTATGAGCCGTCTCATACCCAAGACTGCCGAATTCAGTGAGAGGGAAAAAACTCTCCATAGAAAATCATATCCATGTAAAAATACCAATGCAAGGAAATTTATTTCAGATGGCGGATAGTTACATCAATTTTGACACGAGACGGGTGCGTATGGGGGGAGAAGTGCCGGTGATTGTAATTTGAATTACAATCACCGGATTGAGGTTACGGATACGTTACAGGTATCAGTTTGAAATGAGAGGTATTGTTAAGCGTACAGGTCTATTGTCCCCTGTTTATCACCACGGGCTTGATCTATGACCCGCGGTTCCCCGGCTTGTTGCCTTTGTTTGATTTCCTGTGATTTTTCAAGTGTTTTTTGGAGGATTTGCTGTTCTGTCTGTTGCTTATAGAGTGATGCGCTTGTTTGTGCTGCAACATTTGAGTTAACTTCCATGGGTATTCCTCCTGCTGATTGAGCCGTTAGTATGGCAATGGGTAATCTCAATAGCTGCAAAGAGCATTCCATTATCTGATTACCATTAAAGTTCAGTACCGGCCCATCGGACAGAGAAGCCCTTTTCAGTGGGTACCATAAACCCATCCCTGGGGGCAATGCTTACGCCGTCCTGGCTACAGAAACCCGAGAAAAGAGCTACCCTCCCCACAATCAGAGGCGGCTGAATTTCGTGGGCAATCAGGTTCCATTATGAGAGATTAGCGGTGGTGTTGAGAAATTGTCGAAAAAAAGAGAAGCTTTCCGCAAGTGGTCAGTTTTGATTGAGAAAAGACTGAATCTTTTTCCTGCTGAGAAAAAATCCACTCAAAAATTTTTCTCCGATTCTAAGAGCCGGGAAAATCCGGATCCCATCTGACCATGTTTTCAATGGATGGCAGAAAACATCTAATTCTTCGAGCTCAATTTCTCTGCGGTTATCGAGGATCTCCAACAGGGTCTTTCGAACGGCCCGGCAACGCGGACAGAGGGATGAGTGATAAAAGGTGATCTTCATTGTCATCTTGTGTAAAATTAAAAAATATAGGTTTAAAGAGTCATCATCTGATTGCCACAAGAGTTCAGCTTACAGCACACTCCTATCTATTCCAAGAGGCTGAATTTTATGGGTAATCGGAATTCGTAAGGGATAAAGATACCTTATTTGTCACATAATTTCACAACCAGATAGCATGACATCAGAACAAATTCAATGCCGCAGATGCGGGACCTGCTGTCTCAAAGGCGGTCCGGCTCTCCATAAGGAAGACCTGTTGTTGATCACAAGAGGCAATCTTGCCGTGGACAAGTTGATAACCGTTCGGCGGGGAGAACTTGTCATTCACCCATTGACCGGGAAATTGCAGACGGTTGATTACGAATTCATAAAACTTACAGGTACCGGACGTGATTGGTCTTGTGTATATTATTCCTGTAAACTCGGGTGTACGATCTATGAGAGGCGCCCCATAGCCTGCCGTGTTCTGAAATGCTGGGACCCTGCAGAAATATCCGGTTTTATCGGAAAGGATACTCTTACCAGGCTTGATATCCTGGCGCAAGGGGATCCTTTACGGTTGCTTGTTGAAGAGTATGAAAGGCTCTGTCCATGTCCTGACATGGAATCGGTTCGCAGATGTTTGGCTGAAGGGACCTTACGTGATATTTCCTCGTTACAGCATTTGGTAGATGCCGACCTTGATTTCCGCAGCCGGGTTGTACGAGAAATGAAGATTTCTCTTGCAATGGAGCTTTTCATCTTCGGCCGGCCCATCTTCCAGCTCCTGCAAACTGTGGGAATGGGCATCAGTGAGATTGCCGGCCGCATACGATTGGCAGTTTGAGCAAGAAACAAAAAAAGGCTGAAGGCTGAAGGAATTCAGCAAAAACAGGCGCTACAGGAACAGCTGCGATGTGTTATGTGTAATGCGTTATGCATGACGGATTTTTTCATGAAATACAAATAGATATATCAATACTAATCTCTGCCTACGCATAGCGCATTACTGATTATTTGGGACCTACCAGGTGACACGTGCCAGTTCTTCACCCCGGGTTGATATGGTGATCTGTTCGACAGGCACTCCTGCTCCGGATCTTTCCAGTGCTTTTTTGATAATGATATTCATCGCTGAACAACAGGGAACCTCCATAATCATAATGGTCAAGCTCCTGATGTTGCAGTTTGTAAAAATATCGGAGAATCGCTCGATATACCCTTCGGCGTCATCGAATTTGGGGCATCCCATCATGACTACCTTCCCTTGAAGGTATTTTTCCTGGAAGCCAGGAACGGCGACGGCAGAGCAGTCTGCAACCACCAGCAGATCGGCATTTTGCAGGAAAGGCGCCTGCGGAGGGATCAGACGGATCTGGATAGGCCAGTGGCTGAGCGCCGAACCTTGGGAGCTCGGGGAGTGAGTACCGACTACCTTCCCGGCCGGTTTGGCGATAAAGGTCTGTATTTGAGATGATGGACAGCCGCAAGGCATCTCTTTTCCCTTCCCGTTGTCGGATTCTTTGTCTTTGTCAGCCAAAAAGGCCTCGACAGCATCTTCGTCAAATTCATCGGCCTCGCGTTCGATGATGGTCAAGGCTCCAGTGGGGCAAGAGCCGAGACAGGCACCCAGGCCGTCACAGTATCTTTCCGCAATCAGTTTTGCCTTGCCGTCGATAATGGCAAGGGAGCCTTCTGCACAATCGGGCACACACTGGCCGCAACCGTTGCAGAGCTCTTCATCTATCTTTATTATTTTTCTTACACTTCGCATGATATCCCTCACGATTAGTTATACCTGTTGTGTTCTGTCGGGTCCGTCATCTGACACTATAATCAGAATCTCGCTCATGGGCCTACTAAATGGACCCGAATACTGTCAAAGTTACGATTACTATATCAGAAAGGACAGGATTATCTTTGACTTGGGTCAAAGGGGCTCAAAAAAAAAATCTGATTACCCCTGAAATTTAACCTTCCCAAAATGTGGGCAGGGGGGAGTTCTTTTCTCCGGCCGCGTATGGTTTTCCGGCGGGCCGCCGCGATGCGTCCATAAGCCATGAACTTCATTTCTTACCCTTTGGGATGTATAAGTGGGAAAGGTTGAGTCGGATGTACCAAAAAAATATCGCAAATGAGATAGCTTCCATCCGAAAACGGCGCTTTTCACCTAACTTGTCGTTGCGCTCAAAATTTTATCCTCGGAATATCAATTACATGCCTGCGGTAAAATTCTTCGCGCGTCTAGATTTAGAAGAGGTAAGCGAAGACTCCGAAATCCCTCGTTTCGGGATGGAAACGAGATAGTACGAAGAACAAAGGAACGCAGTAAAAACAGGAACGACAGGAAGAGGAAGCAACTACAGGAACTGCGAAAAATGTATAGTAATGAGTTGATATTTGGTGGGTTATGCGTGAAGCGTGAAGAGAAGGAAAACCTGCTACGCATTACGCATAACTGATGCGCACTCCTGGATTTCTCATGACCGCTGTGCCGATTTGCTCATCTTCTAGAAAAGACATTTCGTAACAATAAGTGTGTTATCAAATTTGCACTGTGTTCACCAAAAGCGCCCTGAAAGAGATAAGCACCTTTCCGGGTATGAACTTCGACTTCGAGTGTCCTTGGAGTATCAGTCCAGGCGGCGTCATCCTCCTCCGTATTTTGGCAATAAATATAGCTAACTAGTTTCCATCCGAAAACGGCGCTTTTCCCCTAACTCGTCGTTGCGTTGCCAAATTTAATCCTCGGAATATTAAGTATATGCCTCCGGTTAAATTTATCACCGCGCCTAGATTTAGAAGAGGTAAGCGAAGACTCCGAAATCCCTCGTTTCAGGATGGAAACTAACTATAGGTCTATGCCAAAAACATCGAACCTGACACCACCTGAACTGATGAGAAATCCGGGCTAGCCGAGAATTGCCTGCAAATCTTCTTCCGGTGTTGCTGCAATGGGCTTGATGGCAAAATTTTCCACCAGTACATTCAAGACATTCGGCGTAATAAATGCCGGCAGCGTCGGTCCAAGACGGATATCCTTGATTCCGAGGCTGAGCAGGGTCAAAAGGATTACCACAGCCTTCTGTTCATACCAGGACAGCACCAACGACAGCGGCAGATCGTTAACCCCGCAATTAAAGGCGTTGGCCAAAGCCACGGCAATCTGAATAGCCGAATAGGAATCGTTGCATTGTCCCACATCGAGCAATCGGGGGATGCCGCCGATATCTCCAAGTTTTTTATCAAAGAAACGGAATTTTCCGCAGGCAAGAGTCAAAACGACACAATCGGAAGGTACTTTCTCGACGAACTCGGTATAATAATTGCGTCCGGATTTGGCCCCGTCACAGCCTCCGACCAGAAAGAAGTGGCGGATTGCTTTTGCCTTTACAGCTTCGATGACCTTATCGGCAACGCCGAGGACCGCATTTCGGGCAAAACCGGTCAGGACCTCTCCATTGTCCGTATCCTCTGTAAACCCTTTCAGCGCCAAGGCCTTCTCGATTACTGGCGTGAAATCTTTGTCCCCACCAATGTGAGTTACGCCGGGCCAACCGACGAGACCGGTGGTAAAGACGTTATCTTTATAGGAATCTTTGGGTTTCTGTATGCAGTTGGTTGTAAATAGAATCGCTCCAGGGAAAACATCCATTTCCTTCTGCTGGTTCTGCCAGGCAGTACCGTAATGACCGTAAAAATGTTCGTACTTTTTCAATTCCGGGTAGCCATGGCAGGGGAGCATTTCACCGTGGGTGTAGACATAAATTCCCTTTCCCTGCGTCTGTTGCAAAAGCATATCCAGATCCTTGAGATCGTGGCCGGAGACCAGGATGGCTTTTCCTCTCTTCTGTCCCAAAGGAACGGAAGTCGGAACCGGATGACCGTAGGTATCGGTGTTGCCGGCGTCCAGCAGTTCCATGGCTTTGAGGTTGATCGTTCCACACTTTAAGACCAGGGCTACCAGATCGTTCAACCCCTGGTCCTTTCTGGTAAGTTGAGCCATTGCTTCATGGATGAAGGTATAGACTTCGTCATCCTCCTTGCCTAAAATCGCCGCATGGTCTGTGTAGGCTGCAAGACCTCGTAGACCATATACTGCTATTTGTTTTAACGATCTCAGGTCCTCGTTCTCATCAAGAGAAGTGATAAAATCCAGCTGTGCACCCTGTGCTTCAAGGCTTTCAATGCTGTCTGCCGGAGTGAAGGAGGCGGCGTCCGATTCAAATGTGACACTGCCACCTGCTGCCTTTACCTTTTCTTTCAAAGATTCTCGGAGCTTGACCGTCTTCTTGATCCAGTCTCCAAACCGGGCCGGGTCGAAATCAACATTGGTCAGACAGGCAAAAATTGCTTCAACGGTAAAGTGGTCGATTGCAGTATCTTTAACGCCGACCTTTCTCCCCTCCACCGCTACCAGAGACAGTCCCTGTAGGGCATATGTCAGAAGGTCCTGAAGATGGGCGACATCAGACTGCTTTCCGCATACACCGATTTTGGTGCAACCGATACCTTTGGCTGTCTGTTCACATTGATTACAAAACATGGTTTATCCTCCTCGTAGCTGATTGGATATCCACGTGAGCGGATATCTTAAATGATGGAAATGAGCATTGCTTAGACAACAATTCGTTCTTTTGATGCCTTGACTATAAAATAAAGTGGAGGGGAAAATCCTTGATCCAGGTCAAGAAATAATACTTTTTCTAATTTTTCTAAAAGTACCTGAGCTACTGCAGTATAGAAACCACACTAAAAATTCGAATTTACATGGGCTTGTAACAGCAGCATACTATTTTTCTCCTCTACAAAAGATGAGAGATTAAAATCGCCGTATTGTGCAGTAATAGTAAAACCTGCCTCCGTTATCATGCGGATCCAGGTCGAATGGTCAATGACCAGAAGATTCATGGAATGGGCAAGATCCTCGTTACGGTACTTTCTATTCATTGGACGGACACGATATCTTTCTTCAAGGAGAATGAGGTGTTCATCTGCATAAGACTTGAGCGTTTCCTTGATGATTTTTCCACCTTGAGGTAAGTCGAAGATCTGGAACTGAAAGGTTTTTGCGTTTCCGCCGGCAATACCATCTTTTCGTGGGATGAAAATCTGCAGCAACAATAAAGCGTTTGCCTTTAGATGTTGCCGGATGCCTGCCAGTACCGGCTGAACGTGTGATATATCCTTAAGTAGATTTATCGTATTGTAGGAGATGACTGCGGCATCAAAACGTTTTCCAAATGCCATAGCCTTCATATCCATACAGACATAGTTGATGTGAGGACTCTTGTGCAAAGAGGCTCCCGCAAGCATTTCAACAGAGATATCCATACCCACGACCTGCATTCCGTTTGCGGAAAATGCCCTGGACAACCGACCACTGCCGCATCCCACATCCAACACTGTCATACCAGGTTGAAAAGAGTTGAGGTAAAACCTGAGATCATCAGAGAAATCGGCCAGCTCAATATCATAGAATTCACGATATCTCTTTGGACTTAGGGGGGCAAAAAACACCTCCGGTTCGATGGAGTAGTCGATGACCTTCTCGCTATCTTCAACAGAATCTTGTGGCATAGTGAAAAAGAAAAAAACCAGCGTAACTTGGCAATTTGAGGAAGTAAGAGATGAGGCAAACAGGAAGCCGTGACAACTGTATGGCCAAAAAATTACATTACCATTGTACGTATCCACTGCTGGAAAAACAAGGAAATTTCCTGTCACTGTGAAATGATATTATCTTGAGAAAACATATAATATCATATATTCTTAGAAAGATCGCGTCGACTAACAACATTAGGTGCTACTACATCCAAGGAGTTTATCCTTCAGATCTCCAGTGTTCGTTTCCGGCATCATCCTGGGAATCGGCTGGAGGGGTCAAGGTTGCCTATGAAATTTCTTCCCAAGACCATTCGATCCCAGATAATGATGGCTTTTTCGGGATGTTTCATCTTTATGGCGGTTATGATAGCCGTTAATTACCATAATTTCAGTAGATTATCCAGGTCAATGTGGTTCTTTGAACTGGCAGGAGAACTCAACAGCACGATTCTCGAGATGAGACGGTATGAAAAAAATTATTTTATGTATAGCCAAGAGTTTAACTTCGAAGAAAACGTGACCTTTACCAACAGGTTGGCCATGACTTTAAAACGGGAGAAGGAAAGTCTGGTTTCGGCTATAGGCAAAGAGAATTACGATCATTTTGTCACAGATGTAGAAAACTACGGTTCGTTGATGATGCAGCTGCATCGGAAAGAATGTGATGCCAAAGAATGCGGAGATCTTCAAGCGTTGATTCGGGGAGCGGGGCAGAATCTTCTGTCCCTGGGAGATCAGTTTGTTGTTGCGGAAAAAAGAGATGCTGACAGACTGCTCAAGCAGATGATTCCCCTGCCGCTGATAAGCCTTCTGATCCTTTTGATCTTGTTGGTCTTCGTGATTTTTATGATTGCCGAATACGTGATCAGACCTCTTGCCCGGATTACCCGTGAATCAGAGGCGGTGGCGCAAGGAGCCTTCCAGCGGATCACTCCTTACGGTGAGTCCGGAAACGAGATCAATTCCCTTATTGCTTCTCTGAACAGAATGATGACCGAGTTGGAGAAAAGACAGGAACAGTTGATTCAATCGAGAAAAATCGCCTCCATAGGAACCTTGACTGCCGGCATCGCGCATGAAATCAACAATCCGGTCAATAATATCTCATTGATTCTGGAGTCCTTGATCGAAGATGGAGAGACCATGACACCGGAGGAGAGAAACAGCACCTATCGGGAAGCTTTGGAGCAGGCGGACAGGACCAGCGAGATAGTCAAGAATCTTCTTGAATTCTCCCGGGTGAGTAAACCGGTCCTGGGTGCTGTGGATATCGTCACCGTTGTCGACAAGACCGCCAGCCTTCTCAATAATGAGATGAATCTTCATAAGGTAAAGTTTTCCCGCGAGATTCAGGAGGTTCAACCCGATATCTATTTTGACAAGGGTGGCCTGCAGCAGGTCTTGTTGAACCTCTTTTTAAACAGCATCCATGCAATGTCCGGCGGAGGAGAACTACGGGTGGTAATTGGAACATCCGAGATGAAAAACGAGAGCCGTATAGATATCATCGATAACGGTCCGGGAATTGCTCCTGAACATATCGACCAGATCTTCGATCCGTTCTTTACCACAAAAAAGGAGGGGATCGGCACGGGGCTCGGGCTTTCGGTAAGTTATAACATCATCAAGAAAAACGGTGGACGGATGAAGGTGGAAAGCACACCTGGCCAGGGAGCGTGTTTTAGCCTGTATCTTCCCAGGACGAAAAATGTAATCATTGAAGGATGAAATTATGGATCGTTTTCGCATAGCCATTGTAGATGACGAGCCTGTCGTCTGCCGCGAGGTGAAACGGTGCCTATCCAAGGAACCTTATGCCATTGAGACCTTTGGTGACGGTGAGTCGGCACTGCGCAGAATGGAGGACTACTGCTTTGATCTGGTTCTCTGTGATCTCAATCTCCCCGGGCTGAACGGATTGGATGTCTTGAAATTTGTCCGCAAACGCCACCCACAAAGTGAAGTCATCCTTATAACCGCGTACAGCTCGGTGGATACTGCCATCGATGCCATTCGTTCCGGTGCCTTTCATTATGTTACAAAGCCGATCAAATTTGCCGAGCTCCGGGTTCTGGTAAAACGTGCGCTGGACAAGGTCCACCTTGTACGCGAGAAAGATGCTCTCAAACAGGCACTGTTCTCCCAGAAGCGTCCGGCCGAGATCATCGGTAACAGCAAGAGCATGCTCGAAGTTTTCCAATTGATCGACAAGGTCGGGCCCTTGGACTGCAATGTGCTGATCCATGGGGAAAGCGGGACTGGTAAGGAAATGGTGGCTCAGGCATTGCATCAACGAAGTCCCCGCCGGGACAATCCTTTTGTCTCGTTTAATTGCGGCGGCTTCTCCGAGGAATTGATCACCAACGAGCTTTTTGGTCACGAGAAGGGTGCCTATACAGGTGCGAATGAGATGAAAATCGGTCTTTTGGAAGCGGCGAACAAAGGGACGATTTTTCTCGATGAGATCAGTGAGATGCCGCTGACCATGCAGGTGAAGCTCCTGCGCTTTGTTGAAGAACGTTTTTTATTACGGGTCGGAGGGATCAAACAAATCCCGGTGGATGTGCGTCTGGTTGCTGCCAGCAATCAGGATTTGAAAACACTGGCCAAATCCGGTTCATTTAGAGAAGATCTTTTCTACCGGCTTAATGTAGTTGTGATCAACCTCCCACCTCTCCGGACCAGACCCGAGGATATCCCCTTGCTTATCCGTCATTTTCTTGCTAAATACAGCCGAACCTTCGGTAAAGAGGTTATCCGTGTCTCTTCGGAGGTTCTGGATATCCTGACCCATTATCCCTTCCCGGGAAATGTCCGGGAACTAGAGAATATCATTGAACGGGCAGTGGCCCTTTCCGATGAAACCGAGATCTGTGCAGATGATCTCCCCTCCGATCTCAGAGAACTCTCTATAAGTACCATCGACACCCAATCCTGGGTCTCTCTTGATGAAAAAGAGAAACAGTATATTCAGGAGGTTCTGGCAAAAACCAACTACCGGAAAAATCTTGCAGCCGACATCCTCGGTCTACCGAGAACCTCCTTCTGGCGGAAATTGAAACGCTACGGCCTGGAATAGTTTCCGTCCCCTCCTTTTGCGCTAGGTCCATTAAAAAGACCAAAATATCAAGACGAATATTGACATTACATAGTTCATTCGTGATACTGTTCTTTTACGAAAAGAAAAAGCAAGTGATTAAAGCGAATAGGAATTATCCTTCGAGGAAGCCGAGATGGTACAAGAAAAAACTGTATATTGGCTGCAGGGAGGCGGCTGCGGCGGAGATACGTTCTCTTTTTTAAGCAGTGAGTTTCCAAATGCCATAGAACTCTTTCACAGCCTGAATCTCAGACTGCTGTGGCATCCATCGCTCTCCAATATATCTGCGGATGCCCATGAACAGCAATTGCGTGAGATTCTGTCGGGAGAACTGGTCCTTGATATCCTGCTGGTTGAGGGATCGGTAGTTTGCGGACCGGCTGGCACAGGTATGTTTCATACCAGAGGTGGACAATCAAAAAAAGAACTTTTGTATGGCCTCGCCTCGCAGGCGAACGTGGTTATGGCCGTCGGGACCTGCGCCAGCTATGGCGGATTCGGATCCGATGATATTATCGAGGCAAAAGGATTGCAGTTTGCCAAAAAAGAACATGGCGGTTTTCTGGGTAAGGATTTTGTCGCCAAGTCCGGTCAACCGGTCATCAATCTTGCGGGTTGCCCATGTCATCATGATGTCGTTGCGGGAGCAATCATTGCTGCCGCCAATGGTGTGGTCCTTGAGTTGGATAAATATCAACGACCTCTCGAATGGTATGGAACCACGGTGCATCAGGGGTGTACGCGAAACGAATATCATGAATACCGTGTGGAGGAGTCGGATTTCGGCGAGATGGGATGTCTTTTCTTTCATATGGGTTGTGCCGGGCCGTTGGTTCCGGGGCCTTGCAATAAATCGCTTTGGAATCAACAGTCGTCGAAGACAAGGGTCGGGGTTCCGTGTTTTGGTTGTACTGATCCGGAATTTCCACGATCAACACCTTTTTTCCAAACCCCGAATATCGAAGGGATCCCGCTCTCTTTGCCAATGGGAGTCAACCGTGCCCATTATATGGTGTATAAAGGTATGGCGGCAGCAGCAGCGCCTGAGCATCTAAAGAACAGAAAATCAAGAGTATAGGCAAACGAAGAAAGGGTCAGTATGGTAGAGACATCCAAGGGAATCGCCATCCCGCTGAATAGAGTTGAAGGTGATCTGGAAATCAGGATTGAAGTGGAAGACGGCATCGTTGTCGAGGCCTGGAGCACAGGTACAATGTTTCGTGGTTTCGAAGAGATGATGCGGGGGCGTGGGTCCCTTGACGGCCTTGTGGTTACTCCACGGATCTGCGGTATCTGCAGTCTTACCCATCTCACGGCGGCGGTGGAAGCGCTGGATGCGATAGCCGGGGTCACACCTCCGGACAATGCGCTGCGTTTGCGTAACCTTGCGCTTATGGCGGAGACGCTGCAGAGCGACATTCGCCAGGCCATCCTCATGTTTATGGTCGACTTTGCCAATAGGGAGGCATATGGTGAGCATCCTCTGTTCGTCGATGCCTGGGCTCGATACGCCCCTCTGGAGGGAAGAGCTGCAATCGAGGTAATTCGCGAAAGTAAATATCTGATGCAGGTCGTGGGGATCATCGGTGGTCAATGGCCTCATACCTCCTTTATGGTTCCCGGCGGTGTTACTTCAATACCTGATATTTCAAAGATTCTGCAGTGTCGGACAATTGTCGAGCGTTTTCGCTCCTGGTATGAACGCACCATACTCGGGTGTTCGATAGAAAGATGGCGTGAAGTACAAGGTATCGACGATCTTGACGCCTGGCTGACTGAAAAAACATCACACCAGGAGAGCGAGGTGGGTTTTTTTACTCGTTTTTCGCATGCGACAAAACTCTCCACCCTGGGAAAAGGACCAGACCGCTTTCTTTCTTACGGTGGTTTCCCTTTGCCCCGGAAGACATCCATCCAAAGTGATGGAGATACATTGATACCGTCAGGCTGGGCTGTCGATACTGCGGTTTTTCCCTTTGAGCAGGCCAAGATTACCGAAGATGTATCGCATTCCTGGTTTGAACAGGAAAACGGTCCTCTGCATCCGTATGAAGGCAAGACCAAACCCTATGCATCCGGGCAGAGCGGTCAACTCTACTCTTGGGTGAAGGCGCCCCGTTATGATGGAGAGGCCGCGGAAACAGGGCCGCTTGCCGAGGCAGTGGTCGGAGGCAATCCACTCTTTAAAGAGATGGTGGGCAGGGATGGGGCCAATGCTTTTTCCCGCGAGCTGGCCCGCTTGGTTCGTCCCGCCTTTTTGCTCGATTCTATGAAAATATTACTTGATGAACTGCAAGAGAGAAGAGACGAGAGCTTTTATACCCCGGTGAAGGGCATTCCCGACGGCCAAGGCGCAGGGCTGATCCAGGCTGCCCGCGGTGCCTTGGGGCATTGGGTAAGGGTCGAAGATGAAAAGATCACCCACTATCAGGTCGTAACGCCCACGGCCTGGAACGGTTCTCCCAGAGACGCACGAGGCGTTCGCGGAGCGTGGGAAGAGGCCTTAATTGGAACCCCGATCAAGGACATCGGAAATCCGGTGGAGGCCGGACATGTTATACGCTCCTTTGATCCCTGTCTTGTCTGTGCGGTTCATTGCCACGTAAAGGGAAAAAAGTAATAAAATCCTGGTCGATCATGAGGGGATATATCATCTGCATAGGGAATCGCTTTGTCGAAGATGATGCGGTCGGTCCGGCTGTTTACGATCGGCTGCAGCAGAGATGTCCCCTGCCTGAACAGATTGAGGTCATAGACGGCGGGCTCATGAGCTTGAATCTCTTACCTCTTTTGGAGAGGGGTGGCAGGGTGGTGTTTGTCGACGCCGTAAGCGGATTCGGAAGGCCGGAAGGGATTGTTCTGCTTGACTGGCAGCAGATACTCGATGATGTTGCTGTCACGGATTTTGATCATAGCGCCGGATTGGCCTATCTGCTAACGGTTCTGCCCCGGGTCTGTGATGGAAAAATGCCGGAGGAGATAATCCTTGTCGGACTGGAGGGGACATCTCCTCAATTGGTTGAACGGGCTGCCGATATCAGTCTTGAGGTGGCCATTCATGGTTTGAAGGACAGGGGTTGATGGAAAAAAACAAGACGGAACTCCTTTGCGAAATCGAGATGTTGCGTCGCGAAATCAGGACCTCCAGAGAAGCCTCGGAGATTACTTCCGATTTCGTGGTGAAACAGTTTGAACAGACCGAGAGAATGCTGCACCGATTTCAGGTAGCCGATGCAGAACGGCAGGCTGTCCTCGATGCTGCCACCCAACTTTCCATAATTGCCACCGACCTTGACGGAACCATCCGTTTGTTCAGTAAAGGAGCATCCACCTTACTCGGTTACAAATCTTCGGAGATGATTAACAAAAAAAATATCCTTTCCCTGGTTCTGACCGAGGAGCTTACCCACTATGGGAAGCATTTGAGCGGTGTTGCCGGTTCCGGCTTGCGGGAAATGAAGGTCTTCGATCAGTTTGTAAAGCAGAAGCATAGCCATGCCCATGAATGGGTCTATGTCTGCAAGGATGACAGTCTTCTTCCTGTGAGTCTGTCCGTTACCAGCCTGCTTAATCCCATGGGCGGAGTTGTCGGATATCTATTTACCGCAATGGATATGACCCTTCAGAAGCAGATGGAGCGTGAGTTGATAGAGGCCAAAGAGTCAGCCGAATCGGCCAACGCCTCCAAAGGTGATTTTCTTGCCAGGATGAGCCATGAGATCCGTACACCGATGAATGGAATTATCGGAATGGCCTCGCTTTTGCAAAAAACGGCGCTTGATCATAAACAGCATGACTATATTGACAAGTTGCTTGGCTCTGCCAACACCCTGCTCAGGCTTATAAACGATATCCTTGACTTTTCCAAAATCGATGCAGGGAAGCTGCAATTGGAAAAGATTTCCTTTAATCTCGAGGAAATTCTCGGCAATATTGTTAACGCAGTCGGCATACAGGCTGAAAAGAAAGGCCTGGAGTTCCTGTTTAAAGTAGAGCCTGATGTTCCATATCACCTGATCGGCGATCCCCTGCGCCTTGGGCAGATCCTGATGAATTTAACCGGCAATGCCGTTAAGTTCACCAGTGAAGGAGAGATTATTGTCTCAGTCGATCTGGAAAAGATGGAGAAAAACGAATGCCAGCTTCGTTTTTCCGTTCGCGATAGCGGCCCCGGCTTACGTAAAGACCAGATTGATCGCCTATTCTCACCTTTTAAGCAGGCCGATGACTCAATCACCCGCAAATTCGGCGGCACAGGACTTGGCCTTTCCATCTGCAAACAACTGGCGGAATTGATGGGTGGGAGGATTTGGGCCGAAAGTGAAGAGGGAGCAGGCGCTGAGTTTATTTTTACCGTCAGATTGCCCATTGCCAAAGGCTCAAAGGCACGAAAAAAAAGGTCGGTGGAACATCTGAAAGAACTGCGAGCATTGGTAGTCGATGATAACAAAGCGGCAAGAGACGTGCTTTCCGCCATGCTGAAATCATTTAAGATAAATGTCCAAACAACAACAGATGGCGAGTCGGCTCTTACCCTTCTTGAACAGGCGACTCATCAGGGGGTACCCTATGATGTCGTGTTGTTGGATTGGATGATGCCCGGTATTGATGGCATCGAGACAGCCAGGAGGATAAAAAACAATACCGCTATCGCCCAGGTGCCGTCGATGTTGATGGTAACGGCAAATGGACGCGATGAGGCCTATCTGGACGCGGAACGGGTCGGCTTGGATGGTTTCCTTCTTAAACCTGTGTATGCCTCGGTTATGTATAATACGCTGCTGGAAATTGTCGGCATCGGAGCCGTCCCTGGTCCACATATCGTTAAAGACGTTTACCAGCAGGTAGATCCGACGGTCCTTGCCGGGGCGCATATCCTTTTAGTGGATGATAACAGCATCAACCAGGAGGTAGCGGCTGAGTTCCTTCGCAGTGCGAAAATGAACGTGACAATCGTATCCAATGGCCGGGAGTGTCTGGATGCCTTAGATAAAAACATCTATGATCTGGTGCTGATGGATATACAAATGCCGGAAATGGATGGTTTGGAAGCCAGCAAAAGGATCCGCAGAGATGGACGGTTTCGTGACCTGCCTATTGTTGCAATGACGGCTCATGCCATGCGAGGAGATAGGGAAAAAAGTCTTAAGGCCGGGATGAACGATCATATTACAAAACCAATTGACCAGGCTGAGCTGTATCGATGTCTCATAAAATGGATGCCGTTAAGGAGGCCCGGCACCTCCTCTCCTGTTCCCGAAGTGCAGGCGTCTTCCGGGGATCATGAGAGCGGCCTGCCGCCGCTCGCCGGAATAGATCAGGTTGCAGCGCTGAAGACTTTGGAAAATAACAAAGGACTTTTTGTCGAGTTGCTCTATGATTTCCAAAAAAGGTATAGCCCGCTGCCGGACTTGATGAGGGAGCTGTGTGAGATAGGAAATTGGGAAGAAATAGAAAAACTGGCACATACGGTAAAAGGTGTTGCCGGATATATCGGCAGTTCCTCTTTGATGAAGACGGCGCAGGCTCTGGAAGATGCCTTGAAAAACGGCCGGCTTACTAACGGAAAAGACCTTCTTTTAGACTTTCTGGAGGTTCTTGAATACATCCTTGCATCTTTAAATGCCCTTCCTCAGGTATCAGGGGGTATACCTGTCCGGATAATTCCGGATGGTGTCCAGGAGAAGGATACCGATAAGGCACTCGAGTCGCTACGGGATCTGATCGAGCATTTGAAAAAGGGGGAGGCAACGGCTGAGGAGCATTTTGCTGTTCTGCACAACATGCTCACCGGAAGGGGACTTGACGAGCATTTGCAAGAACTGGCCGTTTTGATAGACGATATAGAATATGATCAAGCAACGGAAGCTGCCCGGACATTGTTGGAAATGCTTGAGGGAAAAGACGAGAGCTGAGCATGCAGGACAAGGCACGTATTCTGATTGTTGACGATGAAAAGATGAACTTGAAGGTCTTGGCTGACCTGCTCAAGGACGAATATACACCGGTTCTGGCCAGAAACGGAGAACAGGCCCTGAAACATGCTCTGGGAGATTATCCACCGGATCTCATACTTCTTGATGTGGTTATGCCTCAGATGGGTGGATATGATGTTATCAAGGTTCTGAAAAATAACGGTAAAACGAATAATATCCCTGTGATTTTCGTTACGGCTCTCGACTCCAGCGAGGATGAGGAACTCGGGTTGAAGCTCGGGGCTGTGGATTATATTACCAAGCCGTATTCTCCGCCCATTGTCAAAATTCGCGTTCGGAATCACTTGCGTATTGTTCATCAGTATAAGCTGTTGGACCAACTGGCTCATATTGATGGTCTTACCGAAATCTCAAACCGCCGGCGTTTTGAGGAGATTTTCAAAAAAGAATGGGATCGCTCGGTTAGAAACGAAAGCTTCTTTTCCATGATCATGGTCGATGTTGATTTCTTCAAGCAATATAACGATTATTATGGTCATGCTATGGGTGATCTTGCACTGCAGAAGATTGCCAAGGCCCTGGAATGTGTTCTCAGAAGACCTGCCGATTTTCTGGCTCGTTACGGAGGTGAGGAATTCGTAATTTTACTTCCGGAAACCGATGCGGCAGGGGCGCAGAAGATCGCTGAGTTTGCCTTGAACCAGGTTGCCGCTCTTGATATCCCCCATCGCAACTCTCAGGCAGCCGACCATGTAACCATAAGTATCGGTCTGGCCACGGTTTTAATGGATAACGAAATTGAACCCAAAATTTTTCTGGGAATCGCCGACCAGAATCTTTACCATGCCAAACAGGGTGGACGGAATCGAGTGGTTGGCAGCCTGATTGAATAGGAAGATATTCTACAAAGGTATCATTCCTGCCATCTTTTGATTCTCATCTCTTCCAATCTCATCCTCATTATCTCGGATAATGTATTGTTGTATCCAACATATCTTACTGTCTTTGTAAAATACAGGAGCCACTTGCAAAAAGATCTTCTCGGAGTCTCGCTTGCTCGCTTACCGGCCCAACCTCCACATTATGCTCAAAAATTTATCCTCGGAGGTAAGCACCCTCAAGGCATAAACTCTGACTCCGATATCATTTATATGCCTGCGGTAAAATTTTTCGCATGATTTCGAACCTGAAGCCGCCTGGACTGATGAGAAATGCGGGTTAGTATCGTTTTTTTTCAAAGGAGTTCCCAACCTCTATTTCGGCTTTTGGTCTGTTTCTTCAAAAAAGGTTTCATATTGAAACCATATATATAATGCAATGGTATTATTTATAAAAATATACAAGCAATGGTTTGTGGAACAGAGGCTTGTTTCAGATTGGAACCAAATTGGCAGAGTCAAAAATATACGAATTTAGTAACATGTTGAAATGATTTTAAAAAATAAATGGCATGGAACTTGTAATCTGTTTAGCAAAGAGAATAACAGAATTTTCAAAAAATAGAGAAGCATGAAACAGAAACGAATTTTGGTTCCAGTCGGATCGTCACTCAAGGATTTAAAAGGAGTGCATTATGCCCTCTCATTGGCTGAGCGGCTGGCTACACAAATTTTTATATTACAGCAGTTGGAAAATGAAGGGGAAAGAGAGCCTCACTCGGTCTGGTTGAATGAGGCTCTGACGGATCTGATTAACAGTGCACGGACGGCCGGTTTGAGTATTGCTCACCATATCGCTGCCGGCGATGTAATTGGAGAAATCGTTTCCCTCGTGAAATCTGAGAGTATCAATTTATTGGTTTTGGGCGTTGACGATAGGGAGTATGAGGATTTTACGCTACAGCTGAAACCTCGTATTACCTGTCAGATCGTCCAAGTTAAAGAGAAAGATCATAATTACCTATAAGGAAGGTGTATAAAATGGCAATTGTAATGATCTCGAGTCTATTTCAAAGCGGCCGGAAGGAGTTGGCAGAGGCTTTGGCCAAAAAGACGAGTTGGCCGGTGCTCAGCCGCGAAGAACTGGTGGATAGGGCCCGCGAGCAGGGAATTAAGATTGGCCGCCTTGAAGTCGCTATGATCAAGACACCGAACAAATCAGAGAGACTTGCTCGGGAAAAGGAGTTGTATCTTGCATTTCTGACTTCAATCCTCTGTGAAAAAGCCCGCGAAGGAAGTTTCATTTATTATGGACGTGGTGGTCATCTGCTGCTGCCTGGTGTCAGTCATCGTCTGCGGGTAGGGCTTTCGACTCCGCAGGAGGTGAGGATCGACCGGACGGCCAAGGCCTTGGGACTCTCTCCCGATAAGGCCGTTTCTTACCTCAAAGAAATTGACGATGATTTCAATAAATGGATCCGTTTTATCCATCGGGTAGATAGCCATGATCCAAAAAATTTCGATGCTCTTTTTAATCTGGAGAATATCGGACTGAATAATGCAGCTGAAATCCTCTGTAATATGGCAAATATGCCGGAATTTATGCCGACTGCTGCCAGCCAGAGGATGATCGATAACCATTACCTGAGTGCTCAGTCAAAACTCCGGTTGGCCCTGGATGAACGAACTGCTGCGGCAGACCTCCAGATTCATACCGATAACGGGGTGGTCACCGTAACCTATCCACCTCACCAGGAGCAATATCGGGAGCACATCCCAACGGTTCTGGCAGAGTTGAAAGGGTGCCGCGAAATACAGTGCACCATGGCGGAGACCAATATCCTCTGGATCCAAGAACGTTTTGACCCAACAGCTGAAAATTATAAACAAATTATTCAACTGTCACAACGTTGGGGGGCTGCTGTGGAATTGATGCGTTTGATTCCTCCGGGCGAAGGGGATGATGCTACCCTTGCCAATACCGACATGGATCGGGCCTTCAGTCGCAGAACCTGTGGAGGTCCTTACGACGGTGGTGTGGAGGATGAGGAACCGGAGACCGTCTTCAACGATGGCGGCTTGATACGGACCAAAGAAGACCTGCTCAGTCAGGGCCGTTTCGGCGGGCAGCATACGGTTTGCGGTGGGTATTCCAGTATACTTGAGAGGATTCAGGGCAACGGCCAGTATGCGATGGTTGTCATCGGTGATATGTTTCTCTCTAAAGGACAATCCGCCAGAACCCGCCAGACCCGGGAGTTGGCCTTGAATATCCGGGATCGGCTCAAGGCTCCGGTGATTACCGCTGATGAAATGAAATCACGCCTTTTATTCGGCAAAAAACAGGCGGTTACCTTACTAACATTCCTGGTGGTGATTGTTTGTATCTACTATACCGTCTTCAGCCATCAGTCGATCTTGTTTAATTTCCTGAGCGGCTCATTGCATCAGAACTATGTGTGGCTTTCACCTTTGGTTCTTTTCTGCTTTATTCCGTTGTTAGCATATCTTTGGGGAACAGTGACCGGACTGGCTCTTAAGATCATAAATATTGATTAAATTAAAGGAATTTGGAGGTAATGGGCATGCACGAATTATTATCGATTAATTATATAGATATCACGCTCTCGGTGGCCCTGCAGGTCATCCTGCTGGGCTTTATCGGAGGGATTCTCAGTGGTTTCATCGGCAGCGGAGGGGCCTTTTTCATGACCCCCGGTATGATGAACCTGGGTGTGGGAGGTGTCGTCGCCGTTGCCAGTAACATTTCACATAAATTCGGCAAGGCTATGGTGGGGGCACGAAAGCATGCAGCCGCCGGAAACGTTGACAAAAAGCTGGCAGCCTTCATGTTGGCAACTGCTTTGGCTGGAGTCCAGATAGCCGTATGGATCAATAGTTTTCTCTTTAAAGGCGGCGGCGGTGACGGACATGGTGCTCCTAAAGGCGCAGGCGCCAATCTGTACATCAGCCTTGTTTTTGCCGTCATTCTCTCTCTGGTTGCTCTTTCCATGCTTCGGGATATCATGAAGTCCAAAAAGGATGGCGGCGACGGTGCGGGACCATCCATGAAAATAGCTGAATTCCTGTCAAGGCTCAATATCCCGCCCGTTATCAGTTTCTCAGTCTCCGACACCAAGGTCAGCCTATGGGTGTTGATGGTTGTCGGCACTGCCACCGGTTGGTTGGCCGGTACCATCGGTGTGGGCGGTTTCATCGGCGTGCCCGCTATGATCTATGTCTTTGGTGTGCCTACCGCGGTTGCCACTGGAACCGAGCTTTTCCTCGCTCTTTTTATGGGTGGCTATGGGGCGATAAGCTACGCTTTGCACGGGTTCGTCGATCTTCGTCTGACCATGCTCCTGTATCTCGGTTCTCTGGTTGGTATCCATCTGGGTGTTTATGGCGTAAAGGTTGTCAATGAGTTATATATCCGTATGGTGACGAGCTTGATTATTCTCCTTTGTGTCGTCAGTCGTGTGATCGCCATTCCGATTTACCTGCGTCAGCTCGGTTTTCTTAACATTGACGCCTCATTTGATCGATATTTCAATCTCGGCAGTAAGTTTTTCCTTTTCGCCAGCGGAATAACAGGGGCTCTGGTCATTCTGATGAAGGTTATCCAGGCCTATCGCCATAGAAGGAAAATCCAGAAAACGCTGCATGTGGTGCGAGAGCCAGGTTTAAGCAGGACCGAGGTGGTTGAAGCAATGTGAAACATGTCGAAGATGCTCGTCTGAGTACAGTATGGACAACAGCATCTTCGACTTTTTGTAGTGAGGTCGTGGAGTGATCATTCCAATGAGGTTTTTTCCATGCCGATCTGAGAGTATTAAGGCCTAGTGCCGAGGAGGTAGTTGTGGATAACCATTGTGATATTCTTATTGTGGACGATGAGCCTATTGTTGGTGAACGACTGAAGGCGCTACTTGAAAAGGAAGGACATAGGGTGGAAACCTTCGTCGATTCCGCGGTTGCTCTTGAGCGTTTGGATACAAAGAATTTTGATATCGTGATCAGCGACATCAGGATGGGAGAAATAGACGGTATTCAACTGCTCGATCGGATAACGAAAAAATCCCGTCATATCAAGGTGATTTTGATAACGGGCTATGCAACCCTTGAGATTGCCCGGGAGTCGTTGGCGAAAGGTGCTTTTGATTTTATTGCCAAGCCGTTCAAACTCAACGAGATCAGAGCGACCATAAAACGGGCCATGGATTCGTTTGACCAGAGGCACCCGGCAACGGTGCAATGATTGTGAGTATGATAATTGTCCGTTGACAAAGTATATCCCGGATGATATGTGATAGCAGTCTTACACAGGGGACAGACGACGTTTGTTGATTCAGATGGTGGTCTTTTGATCTTTTGATAAATTGTTCTCGCGTCAGTCCGAAATAATCCCTGTATGACCGAAGGAATTTTGGCCGATAGTCTCACCCGCAAGGGGTTGCTATAAAAATTTTTCTATTTCGTTTCCATCCGAAACAGCGATTTTCTTCTAACTCGTCGTTGCGCTGTCAAATTTAATCTTTGGGATATTAAGTAGATGCCTCTGGTTAGATTCGCCATCGCGCCTAGATTCAGAAGAAAATCCGTCGTATCAGGATGGAAACTTTTTCATTGACGGATTCTGATGGAGAGCTTTTTTACCGCCCTCGGGATTTTGGCGGTTGGCGGGCTCATGCCCCTTTTTTCCCACCGGCTGTTCAAGTGGATGAAGGCCGGATATATTACAATTACAGCACTGGGATGCGTTGTCGGTCTGTATTCCGTTTTCCCTGTGTTCGAAAAGCAGACTGTCTGGTCTGTCTCCTGGCCCTGGCTGCATCTTTTCTCATTATCCTTTTCTCTGGATTCGCTTTCCGCTTTTTTTCTGCTGCCGATATTTTTTATCTGTCCGCTGACGGCAATCTATAGCTTCCATTATATGAAGAAAGAGAGGCAGGCGGAACGAACTGCGGTGAACTGCTTTTGTTTCACCCTCTTGATTATTTCAATGGCCCTTGTGGTGACGGCCGACAATATCATTTCCTTTGCTCTGGTCTGGGAGTTGATGTCTCTGTCGTCGTTCTTCCTGGTTATGTACGAGTACCAGAGGGAGACCACGCGAAAGGCCGGTTATCTTTATCTCGTCTTTGCTCAAGCCGGGGCAATGTTGATCTTTGCCGCATTTGCCGTGGCTTACAGCCATACAGGCAGTTTCGCTTTTGACCAATTTTCCCGGATTCCCGCCGGTGCAAAACTTGCGGTGTTCTTTCTGGCTCTGGTGGGTTTTGGTTCCAAGGCGGGTATTTTTCCGTTCCATATCTGGCTGCCTCATGCCCATCCGGCTGCACCCTCACATATCTCGGCAGTCATGTCCGGGGTCATGATCAAAATGGGAATTTACGGGATAATTCGTATTTTCAGCCTGTTGCAGACAAACGACCTGATCTTCGGGCGCAGTGTTCTTCTCTTCGGAATACTCTCGGCAATATTGGGCGTCGTCTATGCGCTGGGCAAACACGATATCAAGAAGCTTTTGGCCTATCACAGCGTGGAGAATATAGGCATCATCTTGATCGGTGCCGGTATCGGCATGATAGGAATTGCCTTGAACAGACCGGTGATGGCAGGCTTTGGGTTCGCCGGCTGCCTGCTCCATGTCCTGAACCACTCAGTCTTCAAGTCCCTTCTCTTTATGGGAGCGGGCGCCATTCTACAGAAGACAAAGACCAGACATATCGATCAGATGGGTGGCCTGATGAGGCGGATGCCCATCACCGGCAAGACCTTTCTGGTTGGTTCCATCTCAATTTCCGGATTGCCTCCCTTTAATGGTTTTGTAAGTGAGTTTTTGATATATTTTGCCGCATTTCAAGGGCTTGATCTAAAAGGTTCCACTCTCATCCTGATGATGCTGGCCATAGTTTCGTTGGCGTTGGTCGGCGGGCTGGCTGCAGCCTGCTTTTCCAAGGTGGTGGGAATCGTGTTCCTCGGCGAGCCACGCTCCGAGTTGGCTGCAAAAGCTAGTGAATCGGGTCCGACCATGGTGTTTGCGATGGCGGTTTTGGCGGCTTCCTGTTTGATAATCGGGATCTTTCCACAACCTTTCGTAAATCTTTCTTTCCAAGGCCTGAACGTTATTCCTGGTGTTCCCCCGGTATCCCGGGAACTCATAAGGGGTTTGACCGGTGATCTGGCCTTGTCTGCCCGTCTGTTGCTTGGGGTTCTGGTCTTGATTATAGTCCTGCGCAAAGTACTTTATCGGAAAAAGGAAGTAGCCGCCGGACCGACATGGGGGTGCGGTTTTACCCGGCCGACAACCAGAATGCAGTATACCGGCACCTCGTATGCCATGACTACCGTCGATTTTTTCCGACCTCTGGTCAAGGTGAACACCTCGTATTCCGGCATCAAGGAAATCTTTCCCCAAACCGCCGCCTACGAGACCAGGGTTGACGATATCGCCGAGATCAGCCTTAATCAGGGACTGATAAGCCCCCTGTTGAAAGTGCTGGGAAGAATGCGTTGGATACAGCATGGTAATATTCAGCTCTATATCGGCTATATTATTCTAACTATCATCGTTTTATTGTTTTTTATCTGAGATTGTCGGAAGCTTCTGAGGATTGTCGAATGGAATCACTTATCACTTTTGGTCTGGCGGTCCTGGCAGCACCGCTCTTTCCCGGAATCATACTCAAGGTCAAGGCGTTTTTTGCCGGCAAGAAAGGACCGCCGATTCTCATCAAATATTACACTCTGTTAAAACTCCTGCGAAAAGGATCTGTCTACAGTACAAGTACCAGTTTTGTCTTCAGGATGGGACCAACCGTCTCTTTTTCCGCAGCGGTGATGGCCCTGTTGTTTTTCCCTTTTGCAGGGGGAAGCCAGGTTCTCTCATTCAAGGGTGATGTTATCGTCCTGTTCTATGTCCTGGGAGTCGGCCGGTTCTTCACTATTTTGGCGGCACTGGATACCGCCTCGCCCTTCGAGGGGATGGGAGCCGCACGGGAGGCTTTTTTTTCCATGCTGGCAGAGGCGACTGTGTTCATGATATTGATCCTTTTCTACAGGATGAATGGATCGCTCAGCCTCGGCGGATACTTCCACGGCGATCACCCCATAACCTTGATCGGTCCGAATGGGGCCTTGCTGCTTCTGGTCATCGTTTCGATGTTCATGATCCTGTTAACCGAAAATTCACGGGTTCCGGTTGACGATCCGGCAACCCATCTGGAGTTGACCATGATCCACGAGGTGATGATTCTCGATCACAGTGGGCCGGATCTGGCGTTGATCGAGGCGGGGTCATTCTGCAAGCTCCTCTTTTATGCCGCCTTCATCACCCAGGTGCTGATTTCTGGGAAAATTCTGACAGGACCTGGCTACACCGCGGCCTTTATAGCCGTACTCGTGGGCATTTATATGATGATCGGCCTTGTCGAATCCATCATGGCACGGTTCAAAATGAATCTTGTCCCCAAATTTATACTGACCTCTTTTGCCCTGGTTTCCTTTGCCGCCATACTCACCACCGTTGGGGGTGTTTGATGATACATATTCTCGATACCGTTTTGGTGACCATTCTGCTATCGGTCCTGTTGTCCCTGGGATCAAACCGTTTGAAGGCCCTGGTAGAGATCATGGTCTTGCAGGGCATCGCCGTCTCCGTGGTCCCGCTCCTGCTCGAGTATCACAGCGAGATACGGCAAGGTGGAATCATCTTTTTCCAGATCATGGTCCTGATCAAAGGGGTGCTTATTCCCGGCCTTCTGTATATGGCCTTGAAAAAGATCGCGATCAAGAGGGAGGTTGAACCCATAGTCGGCTATCATGCCTCGCTTCTGGCAGGACTCATCATGATCATGCTCTCCATTGTTGTTGCCCGGCGTCTGCATCTCACGCTGCCGCCCGGTCGCGAACTTCTGCTGATTACCGCCATCACTACGCTGGCTGCCGGGCTTTTCCTGATGATGACAAGACGCAAGGCTATCACCCAGGTCATCGGCTACCTGATGCTGGAAAACGGCATCTACCTGATCGGTACCGCCCTGACCAAGCAGTCGCATACCCTCTATGTCGTCGAGTTCGGCGTTC
Source organism: Desulfocapsaceae bacterium (assembly GCA_046704745.1). Lineage (GTDB taxonomy): Bacteria > Desulfobacterota > Desulfobulbia > Desulfobulbales > Desulfocapsaceae > CAWGGS01. The sequence goes on from JBJKRL010000072.1 coordinate 44,310, forward strand.
TTCTCGATCTCCTGGTCGGGGTGATGATCATGGGTATCATCCTCCATAATATCAAAGATGCCTTTGATGATGTGGACACAACTTTTTTGGGGAGCTTGAAGGATTAAAAATATGATTGAATATGTCTTTATTCTGCCGGTGATCGCAGGTCTTTTGACCCTGTTTCTCCCGACTGCTCTCGGCAGGGGGATCTTGATAATCACCGCCTTTTTGCACCTGCAGCTGAGTGTGATGGGGTGGTTCGGCAAACTCACTCCCACCCTGGTCAATTTTTTCCGCATCACTCCGGAGGGCATGCTGGTGCTGCTGGTCACCTCCTTTATCTTTGCCCTCATCTCCATCTATGCAGTTGCCTATGTGAGTGAAACGGGTCTTGCCAATGAGCGGATCTTTATCTGTTGCCTGCTGCTCTTTCTGGGTACCATGAGCATGGTCGCCCTGTCAGATCATCCTATCGTGCTGTGGATCGCCATAGAGGCCACAACCCTGGTCAGTGCGCCGCTTATCTTTATTAAACGGTCGAAAGAGGCCCTTGAGGCCACCTGGAAGTACGTCTTGATCTGTTCGGTGGGTATCGCCCTGGCACTTCTCGGCTGCTTCTTTATCACCTTATCCATGGATATCGGCAACATCGATGCCGCGTTTTCCTTCTCCTCCTTAAACCATGTAGCCCGGCAGCTCGATCCGTTGTGGTTAAAGGCCGGTTTTGTCTTCGTGATCATCGGTTTCGGCACCAAGATGGGTCTGGCCCCGATGCATACCTGGCTGCCTGATGCCCACAGCCAGGCACCGAGCACTGTTTCGGCACTTCTGTCCGGCGCCTTGTTGAACTGTGCATTCCTCGGGATTTACAAGGTGCATGTCCTGATGAATTTTGCCGGTCTTGGTTCTTTTTCCAGCAATGTCCTGATCGCTTTCGGGCTGTTTTCGGTGCTGGTCGCCGGGATCTTCATCCTCAACCAACCGGATTATAAAAGGATGCTGGCCTATTCCAGCATTGAAAACATGGGGGTCATCGCCTTTGGCATCGGTGTCGGCGGCATTGCCGCCCTCGGAGCCATCCTGCATATGATCCACCATTCCCTGCTGAAATCGTCATTGTTTCTTTCCTCGGGCAATATCCTGTTGGGCTTTGGAACCAAACTGGTGCCCAAGGTCGGCAATATGGCAAAACTTTTTCCAAAGACATTCGTTTCCTTTTTTGCAGGTTTTGCCGGCATTTCGGGTTTCCCTCCTTTCGGTATTTTCATCAGTGAGGTCCTGATCATTATCGGCGCCTTCCAGCGCGGCCGGTATGTAGCCGTCGGGATCCTGATCTTCGGCCTTATCCTGGTCTTTGCCGGGGCGGCACGTATCGTTATGAATATCTCGTTTGGCGAGACGACCCAGAAAGTGTTGATAAAGGAAAAATTCTTCCGGGTGATGCCGTCAACGGCCCTGCTTCTAACCTCAATCGTTCTCTGCGTCTGGATCCCGGACAGTATTTACCAGAAGATCCTGCATACCATCCAGATGATTGGAGGGGCCTTCCATGGCTAATCTGTTAAAGATACACAATGGCCAGGCCATCCCCCGGGCTGAAATCCCCGATTGCGATCTTGATACCTTTTTGCAGACGCTGCTGGACTTTTTGCAGGACGACGGATATGTCGTCCAGTTTTTCGGCTATCGCGAAGGCGACTCCAACCGAATGCTTGCCGTTCTCCGCAATAAAGATTTGCTTGTGACCGGGACAAGGGTGGGTGGCAGTTTCCCTTCGCTTACCAGGGCGAGTAAAAAAGTCCATATGTTCGAAAGAGAAATTGCCGAACAGTACGGGATTAAACCGGAAGGACATCCCTGGCTCAAATCGGTTCGCTACCATGCCAATTACACCGGCGCCCCTGATCTCTTCAACAACGATTATGCAGGTGATATTCCGGGCAACTATGAGTATTTCCGTGTTGAGGGCGAGTCCGTCCACGAGGTGGCGGTGGGGCCGGTGCATGCCGGCATAATCGAACCCGGGCATTTCCGTTTCCAATGCGCCGGCGAAGAGGTTCTGCATCTTGAGATTCAGTTGGGATATCAGCATCGTGGTGCGGAGAAGATGCTCTGTGAGGTGGACCAGAGGCGTCTGCCGATCATCTGCGAGGCAATTGCCGGGGATACCACCATAGGCCATAATCTCTGCTGCTGTCAGGCTCTGGAGGCCTTGGCCATGCTTACGGTGGACAAGGGGGCGAGCCTGGTGCGGGTGATTGCCCTTGAGCTTGAACGCATCGCCAACCATGTCGGGGATCTGGGAGCTTTAAGCGGCGATGTCGCCTTCAATCCGCCTGCAGCGTATTTCGGCAGGATTCGAGGAGAATTTTTAAACCTTCTTCAGGTAGTGTCCGGCAACCGTTTCGGAAAAGGACTGCTGCGGCCCGGCGGGATTGCTCATAGAATGGGAGATGAACAACGCCGGCTTATTTCCGACAAAATTGCCGAGGTGTCACCCGAGATCAAAAATGTTTGCGATCTTCTCTTTTCAGCACACACCGTTCAGGCCCGTTTTGAACAGACAGGTCCTGTTTCTCTTGAAGTTGCCAGGGAGTTGGGTCTGGTCGGCTATGCGGGACGGGCCTGCGGCATCGGCTATGACGCCCGGACCGTATTCCCCTCAGAGCTTTATGCCGTCCTGCCTGCCTGCTCTCGCCCAGTGACTAACGGCGATGTCCTCAGCCGGGCTGCAATCAGAAGGGATGAGATTTTCCATTCATTGTCTTTGATCAAGACACTGCTGGACATTCGTGAAGAGACGGTCAGGGAGGCGCGCTTGCGTTCTTACGATTTGGCCCCGTCGTCCATGGTGGTGACTGTCAATGAAGCCTGGCGTGGCGAGGTCTCCCACTGTGTGTTGACCGATGCAGACGGGAAGGTCCTGCGCTATAAAATCAAGGATCCGTCCTTCCATAATTGGACGGGGCTTGCCATGTCACTGCGTAACCAGGAGATATCGGATTTTCCGCTCTGCAATAAGAGTTATAATCTTTCCTATTGCGGATTCGATTTATAGGTTGGGTGTAATACCATGCTGAAAGTCATTAAGAACAGATTTGAACAGGGATGCCGGACATCGGCTTATCCGAAAGAGCCGATTGCTCTTTATTCGAGGTATCGCGGGCGCCCCGTCGTTAACAGGAGCTGTGACAAAACCATAGCTCGGCAATGTGCTGATATCTGTCCGCAAGAGGCAATTGACCCGGAGGCGATGGTTGTCGATTTGGGCCGGTGCACCTTCTGTGGTGAATGCGAGACTGTGGCGGATGGTGCCTTTATCCGGTTCGGTCAGGATTTTGAGCTGGCCGCCGCCAGTCGGCAGGACCTTGTGACCTCAGGCAGTCTTCCCGATCTTGCCGCGCATGCCAAAACGCATTTTAAAAAGCTTTTCGGCCGCTCTCTGCAGCTCAGGCAGGTTTCTGCCGCCGGCTGCAATGCCTGTGAGGCCGATACCAATGTTTTGAATACGCCGTTTTTTGATCTCTCCCGCTTCGGCATCGATTTTGTCGCTTCACCCAGGCATGCCGACGGCATTCATGTCACCGGGCCGGTCTCTCGCAACATGAGAACCGCACTCCTGGCAACCTACGAAGCCGTACCGTCACCCAAGGTGGTGATTGCCAGCGGCAGCTGCGCCATCTCCGGTGGGCCGTTTTACGGCAGCCCTGAAATTGTGGGCGATCTCGGCAGCATCCTGCCTGTCGATCTCTATATCCCGGGTTGCCCGCCGCATCCGTTGACAACGCTGCATGCGCTCTTGAAATTTTTTAAATAGATCGTTGACCCGGTCAACGGCGGTCAACAGTCAACTGGTAGACGAATTTCTCAGTGGGATTCTTCACATTTTTCAAGCGAAAGGAAAAATCGTAGTAGAGCCAATGGATTTCCCCTTTATCCGCTTTCCCGGGGCCCACCTGCTGACGAAGCCAGCCGATGAGGGTTCGGGCAACGGGATTTTTTGTTTTTTCAGGAGAAGATATGCACACTCCTTCCATGTGTCTGTTGTCGTCGAAGTCAAAGACAATCCTTACGGGTCCATGGTCTGCGGCAGGGAGGTAATCGTACTGGATGCGATCGGGCGTATCGATACTCGGCTTTATAGCAGGAAGGGCGGCATGCAGATAATGGGCAATGGTTGCTCGGCTTGAGGGTCTGCCCACCCAGAGCGTCTTACCGCCAATCACCAGCGGAAACCAATGCGCTCCCCAGGCTAGGGAAGGGATAACGCAGAACAAGATTATCAGAAAGAGCTTACCTGATCGCTTCATTTCAATCTGCTGAAGGCACCTTTATAGAGGGTACCCTTACATATGGATAAGGGCCGCTTTTTCAGGCGTTTCCGAGAATCCATCTACCTGAATGAGCCAGTAGTTGTCTGGGGTCGTTGCAATATCTTGACGTGTCTTTTCCGGGAGCCAGTGACTGTCGTCAACGAGGTTGTAGAAACTCGAATCAGTGCCGATGAACCCGTCAAGAAAATGGGTGGCAATGTGGAGAACCTTGCTCGGGTATCCCTGATGTAGATTCAAAAGATCGCCTGTGGTTTTGACCCCTGTATTCTCCAGGTCCTTGATCAGGCCTTTCAGGGTTTTTCTGTTTTTGGCAACGGCCTGGTCAAGGTATTGTCCGAAATCGTTGTGAGTTCCAACAAGACTCGCTTTATCATCAATCTCTATCCTATCGTAGCGAACGAGTTCGGTACGGGCAAAGTAGTTTTTTACCTGTTTCCTGCAGCTCTTATACGATTCTCCTGCTACGAGCATGAGATGATGGGCGATCTTTTTCATCACGGTTCCGTTTGACCGGGAGTACACTCCGTCAGTATTTAAGCCCCCCGCCTTTTGGCAGGGGGAATGAATGAATACGGCTTTCTGATGTCCGAACCGGGGATCAGGAGTACCAATACGGTTTACCCAGCCGTTTTTACTCTTTCTTTTCCTTCAACGCCTTGCCGATCTTATGGCCAAGCGCCACACAACGGGAAAGGTCGCCTTCCTGCGGGATATATTTGACCCGGAAACCTTCGTCGATAATATCCAGTTTCATTTCGGTCATGGCTTCGTTTAAGAGTTTGATCGACTCACCGGACCAGCCGTAAGAGCCGAACGCGGCTCCTATTTTGTTTGTGGGCCTGAGCCCCCTCATATACATCAGAAAACCGGCCATTCTCGGTAAGAGGCCGTTGTTCAAGGTCGGTGATCCGAGAATTAAGGCACTGGCGTTTAAGACCTCGCGCATGACATCGCTGCGATGGTTGTACCTGAGGTTTAAGAGTTTAAAGGAAATACCTTCATCCCGAAGACCTGTTCCGATAGCGGTTGCCATCAATTCCGTCGAGTGCCACATAGTATCATAAATGATTAACGCATTTCCGTCACCCTGATTATGGCACCATTTGGCATAGGAGGTTATGGCAGTGTTTGGATTGGTCCTCCAGATGACCCCGTGGTCGGGGGCGATCATGTCGATGGGAAGCGCCATCTCCTCAACTTTGGCCAGAAGCCTCTTTACATTGGGAGAATAAAGAGTCAGGATATTAGCATAATATTTGGTAAGCTCTTCCAAAAGGATTGCCTGGTCGACCTCGTCATCGAATCGTTCGCTGGTGGCCAGGTGCTGACCGAAGGCATCGCTGGAGAACAGCAGCTTGTCTTCTTTTACATAGGTAAACATGGAATCCGGCCAATGCAGCATTCGTGTTTCCAGAAAGGAAAGGGTACGCTTGCCAAGACTGATTTCATCACCGGAGTTCACAACCATATACGGCCAGTCGTCACGGTGAAAATGTTGAAGGAGGGCCTGATGCCCCATTTTGGAGCAGATAACTTTTTCCGGTTTAATCAGGTCGACCATTTCAGGAAGTGAACCCGAGTGGTCCATCTCCACATGATTAACCACGATATAGTCAATTTTTTCCGGATCGATTATTTCCTTGATCCGGGCAAGAAAATAATCTTTCTGTTCATTTTTGACCGTATCGACCAGGGTTACCTTGTCATCAATAATGAGATATGCATTGTACGTTGTTCCGCGATTTGTTGAATATCCGTGGAAATCACGAATATCCCAGTCAATGGCTCCTACCCAATAGATATTGTCTTTTACAGTTATAGGGTTCACTGATCAATCCTCCAGGATACTTAATGATAATAAAATGTTGTGTTGTTAAAGTCTTATTGTAACCGGCCATGACGGTTGGAAATTGAAAGGGAGATAGTAAAGCTTAGGCTGAATTGTACATGTATTCTTCATTTCGGCAACTTTTTCTTTGCCGAAAAAATAAAACGGATAGAATGTGAATTGTTCTTATAAAAACATGAATATTATTAACGTAAGTGAATATTGTCAAGACACCTACCGGCAAACTGATGGCTGGTGGGAGGATACCGACAATAGAAGGGGAAAAACTTGACCGCAGTGTTTACAATGAGAAAGGATTATGAGAGATAAAGGAGATAAAAAGGGACTGAAGATGTATCCGGTAATCGATCCTGGCTGTTGCATTCTTTGTGAGGGATGCGTTGAAATAGCACCGGAGATCTTTCGTTTGAACAGAGAAACAGGCCTGATAGAGGTTATTGACTTGTCCAGGTATCCCAAAGATCTGGTCGACGAGGCGATAAAAATCTGCCCTGAGGATTGTATTTCCTGGGAGACGTGACAAGGTTCATCCATGGTATTATTACGTTAATAACGCTGAAAGTAATAACCAGGCGGAGGTCGCTGCCTCCTGCCGCCGCTCTACGGCTCTATCGCCGGTTCACCACAGCTGACAGACAGATCTTCCAGGGTGTACTGTCAGGTGCGGACGTCGAGGTCCGCACTCCTTCGGGTCTACGTGGTTACCCGGCGTGTCTCCACGATGCGTCTGAAAGCGACGACCTCCGTCTCCCTCGGTAGAGAGTTACACAACCATATGAATGAACCACGCAATAGAATGCAAGGGGGAGAACATGGTGAAATTCGACTATGATTTTGGCGTGATCGGCGGCGGTGCCGCAGGGCTTACAGCCGCATCGGGTGCAGCTCAGTTGGGAGCAAGGACCGTGTTGATCGAAAAGGAAGAGGTGCTGGGCGGTGATTGCCTGCATTTCGGCTGCGTTCCGAGCAAGACGCTGATTAAGTCAGCGAAGGTTTATCATCTGTTGAAAAATACGGAAAAATACGGTCTGCCCCCTGCAACCTCCGGTCCAGTCGATTTTGCCGATGTCGCGGCAAGAATTGCTTCGGTTGTTGCTCAAATTCAGGCACATGATTCACATGAACGTTTTACGGCCCTCGGTGTCACCGTTTTAACAGGCATCCCTCGCTTTGTTGATGAACATATGGTTTCCTGTGACAATAAAAAAATTACTGCCGGAAAATGGCTCATTGCCACCGGTTCATCTCCAGTCATCCCTCCTCTTCCGGGTCTTGAAACGGTGTCCTATTTGACCAACAGGGAGATTTTTTCTTTAAAAAGGCTTCCGGAATCACTAATTATCCTCGGGGCCGGCCCGATTGCCGTCGAGATGGCGCAGGCCTTTAACCGCCTTGGCTCAAAGGTCACGGTTTTGCAGAGAAACACCCAGATTTTAAGCCGGGAAGATAAGGATATGGCTGATGCCTTGTTGGAGGTTCTGCAGGAGGAGGGAATTGTCTTTCATCTTGGATGCAGGCTGGAACAGGTCCGGGAGAGCGGTGGGGTGAAAGAGGTGACCATCAAGACATCCGATCTCAAAGATCTGGTGGTACAGGGAAAAGAGCTCCTTATTGCCCTGGGAAGATCGGCTAATATTGATGAACTTGGACTGAATCAATTGGGAATCAGTGCCTCAGCAAAAGGAATCGAGGTTGATTCCAGGCTGCGGACCCACGTGAAGCACATCTTTGCTGCAGGCGATGTGATCGGCGGATTTCAATTCACCCATGCCGCAGGCTACGAAGGATCCATCGTCCTTACCAATGCCGTTTTGCACCTGCCCCGCAAGGCCGACTACCGCTGGATTCCCTGGTGTACCTATACGGAGCCGGAACTGGCCGGTATCGGGATGAACGAAAAGGCCGCAGCTGCAGCCGGAATTTCCTGTCGGGTCTTTACCGAAGCGTTTGCCGCCAATGACCGGGCTCTGGCGGAAAATGAAGGTAGAGGGAAAATAAAACTTCTGATTGGAGAAAAGGGGAAACCGCTTGGAGTCCATGTTTTAGGCCCTCATGCCGGAGATCTTCTAGCGGAATGGATAGCAATTTTCAATGGTAAATTGGGTCTTTCCAAAATTGCCGGAGCGATTCATCCTTATCCAACACTCTCCGAAATCAACAAAAAGGTTGTGGGGTCGATCTATGGTGAGAAGCTCTTCTCGGAAAAGGTAAAAAAGACGTTGCGTTTTCTTTTCCGGTATCGAGGGGCCGAGTGAAGGTGATGTGGCTTTTTCCAGCATGCCATGAGGAAATTGGGATGTAAAAAAACAGTATTCCTGCTAATCTTGTAAATTATTCATCCGGCGTATGTATCTTTCTATTCGTGGAAGCCAGATACTTTGCTGTGTTGCTGCATACAGCTTTAATAAAAAATAACTCTTGATTTCCATCCATTCGCACAAGATGGGATTTTGATTATAGGTTTTATGTCCGATCCGCACTTTCAACTCGTTACCTCCTTTACACCTTCAGGGGATCAGCCCGAAGCCATCGACAAGCTGGTGCAAGGTGTGATGCGGGGTGATAAGAGCCAGGTCCTGCTCGGTGTCACCGGTTCGGGCAAGACCTTCACCATGGCAGGAGTTGTCGAACGACTCCAGCGTCCGGCCTTGGTTATTGCACCGAATAAGACCCTGGCCGCCCAGCTCTTTGCCGAATTCAGAGAACTCTTTCCCCATAATGCCGTCGAATATTTTGTCTCCTACTACGATTATTACCAGCCGGAGGCCTATATCCCGCAATCGGATACCTATATCGAAAAGGACTCTTCGATTAATGATGCCATTGATAAGATGCGCCATTCCGCCACCCGGTCGCTGTTGACAAGAAGAGATGTCCTGATCGTCGCCTCAGTCTCCTGCATCTACGGTCTGGGCTCGCCCGATGAGTATAAGAACATGCATCTTTTCCTGGATGTGGGGGCGGACTATCCACCGGAGGAGGTGCAGCGGCGTCTGGTCTTCATGCTCTATGAACGCAACGATATCTCCTTTCATCGCGGTACGTTCCGGGTGAGAGGGGATGTGATTGATATCTTTCCGGTCCATGAGGAGGATCGGGCAATCAGGGTAGAATTTTTCGGCGATGCCATCGAGGCCATTTTGGTCATCGATCCTTTGCGCGGCACGGTCATTGAGAAACTCTCCGAGTTTACCGTATTCCCCGGCAGCCACTTCGTCACCTCCAAAGAAAGGCTGCAGACCGCCATGGAAACGATCAAAGCCGAGCTTAAGGACCGGCTGGCCACTTTCCAGCAGGAGAACAGGCTGGTCGAAGCCCAGCGGCTGGAGCAGAGAACCATGTTCGATCTGGAGATGATCCAGGAGCTTGGCTATTGTAACGGTATAGAGAACTATAGCCGGCATCTTACCGGCAAGCCGGCAGGAGCTCCGCCGCCGAACCTCCTCGATTACTTTCCCGAAGATTACCTGCTCTTTATCGATGAGTCGCATATCGGAGTGCCGCAATTAAACGGCATGTACAACGGTGACAGGTCGCGCAAACAAACCTTGGTGGATTTCGGCTTCCGATTGCCGTCGGCCTTGGACAACAGGCCGCTTCGCTTTGACGAATTCTGCAGCCGGATCAACCAGGTGATTTACGTCTCGGCAACACCCGGTCCCTATGAACAGGATCAGGCCCAAGGCAGGGTGGTCGACCAGATCATCAGGCCAACCGGGCTGATGGATCCGCGCATCGAAGTGCGGCCGGCGGTCAACCAGGTTGATGATCTGCTTGAGGAGATCCGGATACGGGCAGCAAAAAACGAGGCGGTCCTGGTCACCACCCTTACCAAACGGATGGCCGAGGACCTGACCGAGTATTATGAAAAGCTCGACGTCAAGGTCCGTTACCTGCATTCCGACATCAAGACCCTGGAGCGGGTGGAGCTGATCCGCGACCTTAGAAACGGTGATTTTCAGGTCTTGATCGGCATCAACCTGCTCCGGGAGGGCCTGGATCTTCCGGAGGTTTCGCTGGTGGCGATTCTCGATGCCGACAAAGAAGGCTTTTTGCGTTCCGACAGGTCGTTGATCCAGACCTGCGGCCGGGCTGCCAGGAACGTCGACGGCCTGGTCATCATGTATGCCGACGAGATCACCGGATCCATGCAGCGAACTATAGACGAGACCGAACGCCGGCGGGAAATACAGGCGGCGTTTAATGCCGAACACGGCATCATCCCGCAGACGGTCCGTTCCGAGATCAAAGACACCCTGCATCAGCATCTGCGAAAATCCGGTTACCTTATCGATGAGCCGACTGATTTGCCCTTGGCCGCCGAGACTGAGGCCTTTTACGGATCCATTAAGGATTTGGAAAAGGAGATCAAGAGATTGGAACAGGAGATGTACAAGGCGGCAAAAGAATTGGCCTTTGAAGAGGCCGCGCAGCTGCGCGACAGGATAAAAAAATTGCGCATGCTGGAGATCGAGATCGGATGAAACAGGAAAGCCTTCTCCATAAGATATCCCTTGCTATGGTGCCGCCGCTGGTTGCCTGGCTTATGAAGGTTTGGTTCTTGACCTGCCGAATCACTGAACACAACACTCAAAATCGCAAGCAATGCCGGGAATATGAAAATCCTGTCATAGCCACCTTCTGGCATCATGCAATTCTCTTCCTTCTCTATCATATGCGCAGGGAGTTGGTGGCGGCGGTGGTCAGCGCCAGCACCGACGGTGAGTATATTGCCAGGTTGGGAGCCAGGTTCGGCTTCAAGTCGGTACGCGGTTCCAGGAACAGGAGAGGCATGCAGGTCTTGAAGGAGTCAATGAAATACCTTGCAGAGGGATGGCATATGGCCATTGTTGCCGACGGCTCTCAAGGACCCGCTCTGAAAGTCCAGGCCGGTTCCATATTTTTGGCATCCAAAAGCGGCTCGCCGATTTTGCCGATGACGTGGTCCGCCTCGCGCCATTGGATCGTCCCCTCCTGGGACCGGATGGTAATACCCAAGCCCTTTTCCCGGATTGATTTGTTCTATGGCAAACCAGTGCATGTTCCCAAGGACGTGAAAGGGGAGAAAATCGAAGAGTATAGGCAGCAGGTGGAAAACAATCTCAACGAGATTTATGAGCAGGCGTGGGCTCTTTACGGGAAACAACAACACTGATGGCGTCGAAAAAACTCTCCATCTGCTTCGTTGCATCCCAAAGGTACTTCTAAAGGGCACACAAATTTTTAATCAGTACGACGTACCCAGAGTACACCGAAATAATTAAAAATTTGTGCGCCTCTCATATGAAGTTTTTTACTTAGCCGTCCTTATGACAAAGCGTTACAAAGCAATAGAATAATCTACCTCTCAATTAGTGATGAAAGAGACTCAAGGATTGGTAATCGCCGGGATATCCGGCGGCTCCGGAAAAAGCGTGGTAACGGTGGGGCTGATAGCGGCATTAGGGGCCAGGGGGAAGACCATCGTGCCCTTTAAAAAAGGTCCGGATTACATTGATGCAGGCTGGATGCAGCTTGCGGCAGGAAGACGCTGTTACAACCTGGACCCCTACTTGATGAGTGAGGAGTCCATTCTTCGTTCGTTTTTCAACCGTTCCCGTGGCGCAGACCTTGCCATGGTCGAGGGCAATCGTGGGCTCTTCGATGGCGTTAACGCTTTGGGTGCCTACTCGACTGCGGAGCTTGCTTTATTGCTCAAGCTGCCGATCCTTCTGGTGGTCAACTGCACCAAAACCACCCGCACTGTGGCTGCCATGGTGCTCGGCTGCATGAACCTCGATCCGCGAATCCGGATCTGTGGTGTCATCCTGAATCAGATTGCAACGGAAAGGCAACGTATGATTGTTGCCCAAGCCGTGGAAAACGATACGGGGGTACCTGTTCTGGGAGTGTTCCCGCGTTTACATAAAGATATTTTCCCCATGAGACACTTGGGGATGATTCCGCATCAGGAGTATTCCGGTACTGCACAAGCTCTAAGTCTTTTAGGAAATACCGTTGCCGAAAACTGCGATCTTGATCGGATATTGGCCATTGCCGAACCTGTACAATTTGATGCTGAAATCGGGATGCAGATGTCTGAGTCCTCCGATTTTGGCGCCGGGGTGCGAATCGGAGTCCTTCAGGATGCCGCCTTCCAGTTCTACTACTCGGAGAATCTGGAAGCACTGGAAAGGGCAGGGGCCGAAATTGTACCGATAAATGCCCTGGAAGATCCGGCATTGCCGGAGGTGGACGGACTGTATATCGGCGGAGGTTTTCCTGAAACCTCAGCCCGCAGGCTTGCCGATAACGAGAGCTTCCGCCTATCTGTCCGGGAGGCTGCGGAGCACGGGTTGCCGATCTACGCCGAATGCGGGGGACTCATATATCTTGGCTCGTCGATCATCGTGGAAGAGCGAGAATATCCTTTGGCCGGGGTCTTTCCCATCCGCTTTGGCATGTCCGATAAACCCCAGGCCCATGGATACTCCATATTTATCGTGGATGGACCGAACCCCTTTTATGAGAGAGGGGTGGAGATCAAGGGCCATGAGTTTCGGTACTCGACTGTATTGGAGTGGCAGGGAAAACCCGAGGATCTGGCCTTGCAAATGAAAAGGGGCAAAGGGTTCATGAGCGGCCGCGACGGTCTTACCAGAAATAATGTCCTCGCCCTTTATACCCATGTGCATGCCGAAGGAACTGCGGAGTGGGCAGAGGGGCTTCTGAGACGATGCCGGCTGTACCGCGGATAAGGGCGCATCTGGTTTATTTGAACCCAAAAAGCTACTGCGGCGGTGCCCCCAGAACCTTGGTGTAGATCATTTCCTGCTGGTGTTGTTCCGGGGCCGGATCTACCCAGTGGATAAAGGATTCGGTGACCCGCATAAAATCCCCTTGGTCATTCTGACATTTTTCGCAGATGGATTCGGCCATATCCCGGTACATGATAACCTTGGAAGCTGGCTCTCCATCAGCGGCCACCGCCGCCATCTTCCGGCATCCGCAATCAAGACGGACAACAACAACCCCGATTCCGTCGGGGCTGCCCTCCAGGATGCCTTCAATCATGGCTAATTCGCGTTTTTCCGCTTGAAGTTCCTTTTTTTTCTTTCCTGTTTTATTTGTCATTTTACCTTACTTATTAATGATTTCCTTTTGATACTCCTGCATCTTTCAATGCTTCAAGACCGGAGAGATCTATACTTTGGGCTGCGTTTTTCAGCACATTGATATCCGCAGCGCTGCCTGAACTCTTAACAGAGAAACGACCTGCAACAATGATCGTATATTCTCCAGAGCCGCTATGGGAATTCCATTGTTCGTGAATCATCCGAGACCCTTGTTTATAGGTCTTTTCAAAACCGTCTGCCGTTGATTTCTCCTGCGTTACTCCGGCCCAATCGGCAAGCGCCATTACGCCTTTGGCAAGTCCCATGTCGGTAATTTCAACTTGAAGATTGTGACCACTCCCGTCTCCATAAGATGCCTGGGCGGTAGAGATCTGGAACCCCATGGCGCCATTTCGCTCTGCCGAGGCATCGGAGCGGGTCCAGCCATTAAGCTTCTCCGGTAAAAAGGCCTTGATGCGGTCCGGGGCCAGGGTTACGATAGTTCCTTTGCTGCCCATAGCTGTGGCCATCATTTTGCTGGCCGCCTTTTTTTGTGCTTCTACATCGCCGGATTTCTGTGCTTTTGCCATCTCTTTTCCGGCACTTTCCATTCGGTTGCTCCAATCTTCCAGCTTTCCTCCAAGGCTGTTTTTATCAAAACTTCCACCCTCTTGTACACCGGTTTGTGGTGCCGTCATAGCATTTCTCATGTGAACGCCGGTGATGCCGCCGACAACGGCGGAGATGACAAAACCGATTACAATGGCAACGATTATGGACACAGCCGTGTATCCCAAGGATTTTTCCGGTGGGCATTTCATTGTAACCGGCAGACCGAGGTAAAGAAGGTAGATACTATAAAGTGAGCCGAGCAGAAGAAGCGGTATTCCTATCCAGGGGATAAGCTGGAGTACTCCTGCTATCCAGGCAGCGGTATAGGCATAGGCTACTACTTTCAGTGCCTGCAGTTGATTCTTGCTGCCACCGAAACTTGGCGCCAGCATATCGACGATAAGGGCCATAACATAAACTCCGGCAAGGATAAAGATATAGTTTAAGACCATATTACTTAGCCCCTGCCCGATACCCAGGTGATAGGTGCCCATGAAGGGTATGTGGATACCGAAAATACTTAATTTAAGAAAACTGACTATGGGAGTGATTGCTGCCAGTATCAGAATATACCCCAGATAAAGTTCTTTGATGGATGTCTGTTCACTCCCGATGGTTTCCCATTCCGTTTTTGGGCTGGTGAGAATTAATTTTATGCGTTCTATAAGTTTGTTCATGTCCATGGCCCCCTCCTGATGTTGATCTTTTTCTCTTTACCGAACAATTTTCTTCCAAATGATGTACTTAAAGATGCCGGTTGCGTAAAAAAGATATCCGGCAGAAGACGGATTTTTCTAGGAATCTTTCAAGCTCATTTATTTCTTATTTTCAATATGTTACTGAATTATTATCATTTTGTTGGATTGGATTACTCTCTAGCTGAAAGGGCTTTTTCCCCCTGTGTTTTAGAGGCTGCCCCGGCCGTGTCTAAAATCCCCGGACTAAAACCCTGCACCTCCGAAATACGCCCCCGCCACCACACACCCTTGCAATCGGACATTCTACAACCTTGGGCGTCAAAAAACTTGGCATTCTTGAGATGGATATAAGATGGGGTCTCGGTCTGTTCAGAAGGAGAGACACAAGAACATTGATCACCGATTTTTTTGAAGGTCGACTTTATTTCCTCGGAGGCTCGTCCGGCGGCAAGTGGATGAGCAAAATAAGCGCCAAGATCATCGAAATATTGCCTTACACCGGCAAGTGTTCCCGAAATCAGTAAACCTCCTACCATAAGTGTTATGTCCAACTCGAACTTGTTTTTATTGGCCATATTTACCAGAAATTGAAGAAACCAATCTTTCGCAGGTGCATTACCGATGCTTTGCGCCTTCATTTTCTCTGGGATCATTTTTTCTCCTTGTTCGCTATTCAGATGAGCTGAACCGGATCGACTCGGCATCTAATTCCGTCCAGAGTGGAAGAACTATGAAAGCTCCCTTTTTCTGTCTGGTCATGATGTCGTTTCTAAAAAGTCTTTTACATAAAACAGCGATTAAAGCCGTTATTGTACAGCCTGTTGTCCGGTCAACTTCTTCTCCTATGATAATAAGAACACTGAGGTATATTTGCCCACAAATTTTAATCTCCTGCTGAAAAATTGGGTTAGTTGTCTCCACATAAAGGATTGTCTACAATACCGGTCTTGATAGTTCCCTTACGATCCTGAAAGTGTCGGTAGATCGCTGCAGGTGTTTTTTGCCCCTTCCTTTTGCAGCAGCTTGAGAGTGTTCAGGTAGCGTTTGCGATGGTAATCGGCAAACTCCGGGTCTGTCGTTCGATACCTTTTTTCGATAAAATTCAGGTCGCCGAGTGTATTCTCCATCCTGTCTCGGATCATGTCGCATTTGCGCAACCCCCACCGGGCCGCGATGGAATCCTCCGGGTCGTGGGAGAGCCAGCGATAATTTTGCACGACATACTTGAGGGTAACCGTGAGTCCGCCACCTAAGGAAATGGGCATGCCTTCCATGGTCTTATCGATGGAGGTCCTATCAAGTCTATTGTCCTTGATGAGTTTTAAGAGATGCTCGATTTCAAATGAGATCATATCATCACGGCCGGGAGTGCTGTAAACTTCCCAGAGATACGATCCTTCCTTGCATCTCCCCTGTCGGCAGTGACGGTAACCGGCTTGGACCAGCGGAACCCGTTCCAGGAGATAGCGATAGATCGAGTGGATGATCAAAGCGGCCTTTTTTGAAGGATCATACTGTTTAGGATCGATCCTGCGGGCTACGGCCATATCGAAGGTCTCTTTCTTTCGGCAAAATCCCGGAGCGTATTGTTCGGTGGAGTAGAAAGGTTGCTGTTGTTCGGGAAGATAGTGCCAACTCCCTGCGGTGAATACCGGCCAACGGAAACGGAGAATTCCTGTGCCGGCCTCACTGTCGACCCAGCCTGCATAATAGCTTCTATGTCGTATTTT
Organism: Desulfocapsaceae bacterium; assembly: GCA_046704745.1. Taxonomy (GTDB): domain Bacteria; phylum Desulfobacterota; class Desulfobulbia; order Desulfobulbales; family Desulfocapsaceae; genus CAWGGS01. The sequence continues at coordinate 60,609 of JBJKRL010000072.1, forward strand.
CTGAATCTTTCTGGGCAGGGTTGCCTCCCAGGTCTGGAGTGGAGAAAACATGCTGCCGTCGAGGACAAGGCGTCCGATAATTCCCGCGTGTCCATTATCCAGAAATACCACACCCGGCGCCACCGAGTCCGGGCTTATGCGTATCGGGTAGGTATCCGCAGGTAATGTGCGGGTGGAGGTTTCTCGAAGCATAAAGAGAAGGGCTGCGCGGAATCGACGATCATGGGACCAGTTTCTGCTGGTGGGCAGGGTTTTCCAGGTGGTCGACCAGCTTCCGATCAGGCGACCATCTTGGGTGGTGGCGGCGGCAGGCAGATTGGCTATCCTGGCATAGATCCAACGAATGGCGTAGGGGACATCGGCACAGTCGACAGGGATGGAGTGACGAATAAAGAAACCTTCGTTGATGTTTTTTTCCACCCAGTCTGCGAAACGATTCTCTTCGGCAATGTTCCATCGTCTTTCCCCGACCTGCCATATCTGACCCGCAGCATCAGGATTCGTGGCGGCCGGAACCTTATCCGGTCCGAGAAGCACGAAACAGGCAACAATAAGACAACCTGCGATAAAAGTTTTCATATCTTGTTCCTTACAAAAGACCCTCCAGATGAAGTTTCCCCATGCTTGCTGCACCTATTGTAAATCCGGTATGTGAATAAAGGTAATACTTTTTCTGTTTTTCCGGCCGGACAAAATGCAGATACAGATTATTCCGTTTTTCGAATATAAAAATTACCATAGTGTTCATGATATAATCGGGTAAGGTGACTGAAAGAGTGACGATGATGAGATATTAAAAGGCCTGGTATACAAGGCAAAGCGGAGACGCCAAGTGTACTGCGGCAGAAGAGGCTTGACAGAGGACTGGTTCACGATTTACACAAGAACTATTCTCAAAAGATACAGAAGATGTGTTTCTGTCAATACAGTTGTATTAAAGAACCCTTTTTGCAAGCGGCCAAAACAATAAATTCCGAGCCGAAGAGGAAAAGATGGCCCTTTATGACCAGGAAAGAATACGGGAAAACTGCGGCTTCGGGCTGATGGCTCATCTCGAAGGTGAGGCCAGCCATAAGCTGGTACGTACTGCCATCAGCTCACTTGCCCGAATGACTCATCGCGGCGGGATTGCAGCCGACGGCAGGACCGGTGACGGCTGCGGGTTGCTTTTGCAGAAACCTGATGCCTTTTTTCGAGCGATAGCCAAAGAGGAAGGCTGGAGTCTGGGAGGCCGGTATGGGGTTGGGATGGTGTTTCTCAGCCGGGAGGCGGGCAAAGCCCGGACAGCCATACGGATAATCGAGGAGGAGTTGGAAAAAGAGACCTTGTCGGTGGAAGGCTGGCGTCCGGTGCCGGTGGATCCTCAGGTGTTGGGTGAGGTTGCCCGCAGCAATATGCCGGAGATCGCTCAGGTCCTGTTCAACGGTCCTTTCGGCTGGGGATCCAAGGATCTGGAACGCCGGCTGTATATGGTTAAAAGACGGGTGGAAAAACGGGTGACGGATGATCCCGATTTTTACATTGTCAGCCTCTCCAATCTGGTAATCGTTTATAAAGGCTTATGCCGGCCGGTGGATCTGACCGGTTTTTATCCGGATCTGGCCGATATCCGGATGCAGTCGGCTATCTGTCTTTTTCATCAGCGGTTTTCCACCAACACTTTACCTAAGTGGGCATTGGCGCATCCTTTCCGTTATCTGGCCCATAACGGGGAGATCAATACCATCACCGGAAACCGGCAGTGGGCTAGGGCACGCTCGTACAAGTTTCGCTCACCCCTGCTGCCCGATATGAGCGAGGCGGCACCCTTCGTCAATGAGACAGGGTCCGACTCCTCAGCCCTGGACAATATGCTCGAATTGCTGTTGGCCGGCGGAATGGATCTTTTCCGTGCTTTTCGGCTGATTATTCCGCCTGCCTGGCAGAATCATCCGGATATGGACGATGACCTCAGGGCCTTCTACGACTTCAATTCCATGCATATGGAACCTTGGGACGGTCCGGCAGGCATTGTCATGAGCGACGGGCGGTTTGCTGCCTGTGGACTGGATCGTAATGGTCTGCGCCCGGCAAGATACGTGGTAACTAAGGACAGACTGATCACCCTGGCATCAGAGGTCGGGATCTGGGATTACGAACCGGATGAGGTGCTGGAGAAAGGGAGGGTCGGCCCCGGAGAGCTTCTGGTGATTGATACCCTGACCGGGAAGAGGTGGATGTCCTGGGAAATCGACCGGGAACTTAAGGGACGCCATCCCTATAAAAATTGGATGGATACCTGCTGCCGCTCTATCCGCTCTTTCGACTCCGATGACACCTTGGAAATCGGAACGGGAACCTTGGATGAGGATAACCTTATCATTTCCCAGAAACTTTTTGGCTACAGCAATGAAGAGGTGGAGCAGATGCTCAAGGTCCTGGGTGAAACAGGCCAGGAACCGGTATCCTCCATGGGTGATGATGTTCCGATGGCAGTTCTATCGCGTCGGGAGCGAAGCTTCTATGACTACTTTCGCCAGATGTTCGCCCAGGTGACAAACCCGCCCATCGATCCACTGCGTGAGCGGCATGTCATGTCGCTTGCCACCTGTATCGGGCGGGAACAGAATGTCTTTGACGAAACCAAAGGTCATGCCCACAGGGTGATGTTTCCCTCACCTGTACTGGTTCCGAGCGATATGCGTCAGCTCCTGGAATTGGATCAAGCCCATTATAAACATGTGGCTCTCGACCTGAACTACCCCTCCGCCGCAGAATTGCGGGCGGCCGTTGAAGAACTGGGCGCCCGGGCCCTCAAAGAGTCGGAAAATGAGGCGGTGCTGATCGTGCTTTCCGATCGAAACATCAGCTCCGATACCCTGCCGATTCCGGCCGCCATGGCCGTAGGCGCTGTCCAGCAGGCCCTGGTAAAGGGAGGCAGGCGTTGTGATGCCAATATCATTGTTGAGACGGCAAGTGCGAGGGATTCCCATCATTTTGCCGTGCTCTTCGCCCTGGGAGCCACCGCTGTTTTTCCATATCTAGCCTATGAATCCCTGGCCCGCCTGGTGGCAACCGGTGCCATGACAGGAGATATCAGGCAGGCCATCCGCAAGTACCGCCAGGGGATCGGCAAAGGGCTTTTAAAGATCCTCTCCAAAATGGGTATATCCACAATTGCCTCTTACCGAGGCTCTCAGCTCTTTGAGGCTGTCGGCTTGTCCCGTGAGATAACCGATCTTTGCTGCAGAGAGGTGGCAAGCCGTATTCAAGGAGCGGATTTTGAGGATTTCCGCGGCGATCAACAGCGGCTGGCCAAGCTGGCCTGGAAGCAGGTGCACAAACCATTACCGCGCGGCGGCCTGTTCAAATACATCCACGGCGGTGAATACCACACCTTCAATCCCGATGTGGTTCAGGCCCTGCAAAAGGCGGTGCGCACCGGTGATTTTGCCGACTACCGCATCTATTCCGATCTTGTCAACACCCGTCCAGCCTCCTGTTTGCGAGATTTGTGGCAATTGAAAAAGGCCGCTGTTCCCATCGAGCTCGACAAGGTGGAACCGGCGGAGGCTTTCTACCGTCGTTTTGATTCCGCTGCCATGTCCATCGGGGCTTTAAGCCAGGAGGCCCATGAAGCGCTTGCCATTACCATGAATCGTCTGGGCGGATTTTCCAACAGTGGGGAAGGGGGCGAGGACCCGGCCCGTTTCGGGACTGAACGGGTGTCCAAAATCAAACAGGTTGCCTCCGCCCGTTTCGGGGTAACGCCCCAATATTTGATGAGCGCCGAGGTTCTGCAGATCAAAATGGCCCAAGGAGCCAAACCCGGTGAGGGAGGCCAGCTACCGGGCCACAAGGTGACGGCTCAGATTGCAGCTCTTCGCTACTCGGTACCCGGGGTGACGCTCATTTCTCCACCGCCGCACCACGATATCTACTCCATAGAGGACTTGGCCCAGCTGATTTTTGATCTCAAACAGATCAACCCCAAGGCGCTGGTAAGCGTCAAATTGGTCTCCGAACCCGGAGTAGGGACGATTGCCACCGGGGTGGCCAAGGCCTATGCGGATCTCATCACCATCGCCGGCTATGACGGCGGCACCGGTGCCAGTCCCTTAACCTCGGTCAAATATGCCGGAAGTCCGTGGGAGCTGGGGCTGGCCGAAGCCCAGCAATCCCTGGTTGCCAATGGCCTGCGCCACAAGGTTCGCTTGCAGGTCGACGGCGGGTTGAAGACCGGTTTGGATATCGTCAAGGCGGCGATTCTGGGGGCCGAGAGTTTCGGCTTCGGTACTGCTCCGCTCATTGCCCTTGGCTGTAAATTCCTGCGCATCTGTCATCTGAACAACTGCGCCACCGGCGTGGCCACTCAGGACGAGACGCTGCGAAAGGAATACTTTGCCGGACTCCCGGAGCGGGCGATGAACTATTTCCGTTTCCTCGTGCAAGAGACGAGGTTGTTGATGGCTGAGCTGGGAGTGGAACGGCTCACCGATCTAATCGGCCGCACAGATCTGCTTGAGGAGATCCCCCGGTTTACGCAAAGACAGAGAAAGCTTGTTTTGCACCCGATTCTTGAGACCGTCCAGCCATCAGAGAATACCGGCCTCTTCTGCCGTGGAAACAATACCCCAGCCGATGCCGGGGCCCTCAATCTTGCAATCGAAGAACGGTTCGCCGGGGCTGTAGATACAGCAACGGGAGGCGGCGGTAGTTTCACCATTCACAACACCGACCGTACGGTTGGGGCGCGGCTTTCGGGTAGAATCGCAGCTGTTCACGGCAATCGGGAAATGGAAGACAAACCTTTGCATCTTCTATTCAACGGTACGGCAGGGCAGAGCTTTGGGGCCTGGAATGCCGGCGGTCTAAACATGGTGCTTACCGGAGATGCCAACGATTATGTGGGCAAGGGCATGGCCGGAGGCAAGCTGGTGATCCGGCCACCCCTTGGTGTGGCCTTTAAGAGCCATAAGGCTGTCATAATCGGCAATACCTGCCTGTACGGTGCAACCGGTGGGCGATTGTATGCGGCCGGCAGGGCCGGGGAACGTTTTGCCGTCCGTAATTCCGGTGCTCACGCCGTGGTTGAGGGTATCGGTGACAACGGCTGTGAATATATGACCGGCGGCATCGTCACGATTCTGGGGGAGACGGGGGTCAATTTCGGAGCCGGAATGACCGGCGGCTTCGCATACGTGCTGGACGAATCTGGTGCGTTGGCTTCACGGATCAACTCGGAACTGGTGGAACTCCTGATGTTGGAGGGCATGGCTGTACTGCAGGAGCATCTGCGAGGTATCATCGATGCCCATAGTCAGGAGACTGGGAGCATTTGGGCCGAGCAGATTCTCTCCGGCTTCGATGAATATTACCTTGGGCATTTTAAACTTGTTAAACCCAAGACTTCGGATGTGGCCACACTACTGGGGCATCGCGGCAACAGGCCAGAGGAAACACTGTCGGTGGTGTATTAGCCCGAAAAAAGGTTCCCCTTCAACTCCTAAGTGTTGCGATCATCAAAATTTTCATCATTTGTTGTGCCTAGATCGCGAGAACGGGCGTTCATGAGGAATCCGACTAGAAGGAGGAATGTATGAGTAAAAATCTCTTCCAGTTTATCGAAGTGGAACGAGTCGATCCCCAAAAAAAAGGTATTGAGCGTCGGCGGCATGAGTTTGTCGAAATCTATAATCCTTTTCAGGAAAAGCAGATGCAGATGCAGGCCGACCGCTGTATTGACTGCGGTAACCCGTATTGCGAATGGAAATGTCCGGTCCATAATTATATCCCCGACTGGCTGCGGCTGGCTGATGAAGGACGCATAATCGAGGCGGCTGAGCTCTGTCATCAGACGAACTCTCTACCTGAAATCTGCGGCCGACTCTGTCCCCAGGATCGGTTGTGTGAGGGGGCCTGCACTTTAAACGATGATTTCGGTGCGGTGACCATCGGCAACATCGAGCGTTACATCGTCGACACCGCCTTCGAGATGGGCTGGCGTCCCGATCTGTCAAACGTTGCACCAACCGGCAAGCGGGTGGCTGTAATCGGAGCCGGACCTGCTGGTCTGGGTTGTGCCGATGTGCTGGTGCGAAACGGGGTCACGCCGGTGGTCTTTGATCGGAATTCTGAGATAGGCGGGTTGTTGACCTTCGGTATTCCCGCCTTTAAACTGGAGAAGAGGCTCATGACGCTCAGGCATCGGGTCTTCTCCGACATGGGGATCGAATTTCGTTTGGATGTTGAGGTCGGCACCGATGTAGCCTTTTCCGATCTGCTTGCCGAGCATGATGCCGTTTTTATCGGCATCGGGACCTATTCCCCGATCAGTGCCGGTTTGAAAAATGAGGATGCGCCGGGCGTCTATCATGCTCTCGATTATCTCATTGCCAATACCGACCGTCTAATGGGAGTAAGACGGACACGTTATCCCCATGTTGACCTGGCTGGCAAAAGGGTGGTGGTCCTTGGGGGAGGCGATACGGCCATGGACTGTCTGCGTACTGCGGTTCGCCAGGGGGCGCTCGATGTCGCCTGTGCCTACCGCCGGGATCGGGAGAATATGCCGGGCTCGGCCAGGGAGGTGAAAAACGCCGAAGATGAAATGGTCCGCTTCTTCTGGAATATTCAGCCGCAGGAGATAGTCGTGGGATCAGACGGGAGCGTGAGCGGAGTCAAAGTGGTCTCCACAAGGCTGGGCGATCCCGATGAGAGGGGAAGGCGACTGCCAGAAGTTATTGACGGCAGCGAAACAATTTTGGATGCCGACTGTGTGATCATGGCCTTTGGATTTAAGCCGAGTCCGCCTGACTGGCTAGGTGAAAACAGCGTCGATCTGGCACAGGGCGGGCTCATCCTTGCCCCGGCGGAGGCGGAATATCCTTTCCAAACTACAAATTCCAAGGTTTTTGCCGGGGGTGACGCCGTCCGAGGCTCTGATCTTGTAGTCACCGCCATTGCCGAGGGTCGAACAGCGGCATTGAGTATCCTAGACTACCTTGGGGTTTGATAAAGCCGTCTACCAACGATTGAAGTAGAGTGAACCACACATCTCCAAGGATTGCACTCGTCTCGACTATCGAAGGTCAGGTTAACCCGGATGAGTCCCTTTTTTTAAGGTTATAAGAGATATCTCGCCTGGACAGTTGAACCGTACCGGGATGCTCGACGGACCGGCCCCCCGGCTGGTATAACCGCACATCTTTTCATATTGCCAATATCCTATTGCCGTAAATCTAGGGGCGCGGCAATTGGTGATAAGGGGAGTACCCGGCACCAGACAAACCTGGCCACCGTGGGTATGGCCGCAAAGGTAGAGATCCGCCCCAACCTTCGCCGCATTGATAAATGCTTCAGGGGAATGGGCGAGAAAGATGGAGAATTCTCCTTCGGGAACCTGTCGCGCGGCCTGTGCAGCATCATGGAGCTTGTAGTAATGGGGATCATCGACACCCATCAGCCATATTCTTGCACCATTTTGTTCCATGGGCCATGACTCATTTACCAGCATGACAATACCGGCATCTTCAAGATCCGGCAGCATTTCGATGCAGTCATGATTACCGAGTACCCCAAAAGCCCCGTGCCGTGATCGGACACACTGCATGAGGCGTTTGAGTATTTCTATGCTCGTCAAGCTCTCTCCATAGGTCTTCATACGGATATCTCCACCGACTAAGCAGAGGTCCACGTCCATACCCTGTGCAATATCGGTTATCTTTTGTTCGAGGCCATCAAGACCGTCCAGGTGCAGGTCGACCAGGAATAGAATGCGAAACCCGTCGAATGATTTGGGTAATTCACTAAAAGAGAAGGTGATTTCCTCAACCTTGATCTCCAGGGCGTTTTTCTCTCCTCTGGTGTAAAGACCGGATAATTTGAAAAACCAGGTCAAAAAAATCTGGTCCGACAAAAAACTGGTAAGATTAAACCACGTCTGCCATCTTGCCAGAGGCTCATGACAGGCCCGCCACTCCCTGAACCGTACGGCGGATGTTACGATTCTTGGATAATTTTTCGGCAGAGGCCGTCCGACAATATGGGACCAGAGCCGGGAAGAGCAGTATGAGAATACGATGAAGATGGCCAGGATGATACTGTTTTGTTTCAGATCCAGAACCAGATATCGATTGAAAAAAAGCAAAGGAAAAAGGGCCTCGAATACCTGATCGAGGACAAAGATTTCTTTTCCGCTGTAAAACCAGAACCTTCTTTTGATAAAGCTGGAGAAGAGATCACCTGCCATGGCCAGTACGGCGGCGATGGAAGTAATCCACCAGCTCACCTTCAACAACGGAAAAACTGCAGTACCAAGCACAGTGGCTGCTATAACACCCCGTAAGGTTTTATGACTGCCGAAGAGCGGCCTTTTGTCGAACCACTGTAATCCGCAGTCCACAGGCAGGTTATAGCGGTCGCCGACCAGTAGAGAGACTAACGGCGGAATACCATTGACCCACAGGATAAAGAATACAATCTCTAAAATTTCAAGCATTGTTATGCTATTTCCCTGTCTTCAGGGATTATAATAAACAGACATGAACAACGACCTTTTTCATCTTTCAGATATTATATGAGACGGGCCGCCCGGTAACCTGAAAAGAGACTTTCACACCGCATCCATCACATAAAGTCCGGACATATCTTCGGTTCGCCCTGTATCTGGTTCAGTATACCAGATGAGCGTTTTACTGACCAATTCGAAGATGTGTTTAATAGGAAGAGAATGGGAAAAGGGGTTTCGGCAGGTATTTTCTTTTTCCGTATTTTGGAGAGATCGAAAAGGAGATTCTTTTTGTAAAGGTTTTGACCGTTGAAGATAACGGTCCGGCCCCTTCGAACCGTTCGTTCCAGTTGTTTCAGGATCAGTTTTTTCTCTTTTGTCGCTGGTGGACGCGATAGATCAATTCAGTGACATTTCTTTCAGGTATCGGCTCATGTTTCATTACGAATTCTTTCCATCTCCATGGAATATTGACAATTTCGGCGCCGACGGTTTTAATCATCCCGTCATAACTGAACCACTTCGGTTTAATGAACATCCGTAAATAGTCGTTTTTTATCTGGAGAATGATCATCAATGAATCTGAATCTTCTCTGAGATGTTTGGGCAGATCAGTTAGGCACAAACCACTTCTTGAAAGGTTTGCAACCTTTCCTTGGAAAAACGTATCTCCGTCGTTGATATCGGCTGGAAGACCTCTGACCCTCATGCGCGGATTTTTTCTTTTCTCCATCTCTTCCTCTTTGTCGTAGCGTTATAAAATATCCATTGTTGAGATCGGTTTTATACGCCAATCCACTACAGGTCAATTAACAGGTTCTGACAAAAAATATACCCCTTTTGATTTAAATGTCATCACTTTTTCGATAAGAGGGGAATAATCACCTGAATAATCCGATAATTGCTTTGAAAAACAAGGGATGCAGGTCAGCTCCGGTGATGGCCAATAGCGCCGGTAGGTCAGCTGAGACACCAGCATCTTGTGGACATTCTTCTCTTTTGCTGTTGATCTTGACAAGGCATTCTAGGCGACGCAAATTTCGTAGATAAGGTTTCTTTTGTACGATGTTGAAAGGACATCGTGATCATTATAAAAGGAGAATAGACATGATAAAGGGATTTGCAGCGTTGGAGCCAAAGGGTGAGTTGCGCCCGTTTGAATATGATCCGGGAAGGCTTTTACCTCATGAAGTGGAAATTGATGTCCGGTATTGCGGTATCTGTCATAGTGATGTGAGCGTTATCGATAATGAATGGGGAATATCTCAATATCCGGTGATCCCGGGTCATGAAGTGGTAGGGACAATTTCAGCGGTCGGAGAGGCAACCGGCAATTTTACAATCGGTCAAACCGTAGGGTTGGGATGGCATGCAGGTTATTGTAATGATTGTCCGTCTTGCCGTTCAGGTGATCATAATCTGTGCAACGGTGCCCAGGCAACCATTATCGGTCATCATGGCGGCTTTGCCGATAAAGTGCGGGCGGCAGCCGACAGTGTGATTCCCATTCCGGAATCAGTCGATCTTGAATCTGCCGGGCCCTTGTTTTGCGGCGGGATTACAGTGTTCAATCCTCTTGTGCAATTCGGCATCAAACCTACGGATAAGGTTGCGGTAATAGGCATCGGGGGGCTTGGCCATATGGCGGTCATGTTTCTTAATGCCTGGGGCTGTGAGGTGACGGCCTTTACATCGAGCGTAGCAAAAAGAGAGGAGACACTGCAGTTCGGAGCCCATCACACGTTGAACTCACGCGATGAAAAGGAAATTGCTCAAGCGGTGGGGCGCTTTGATTATATAATTTCCACTGTGAATGTAAAACTTGACTGGAATCTCTATTTGTCGACACTCAAACCTCGCGGTCGTCTGCATTTTGTCGGTGCTGCATTGGAACCGCTTGATATAGGAGTGTTTTCGCTCATTATGGGTCAACGGTCGTTATCCGGATCGCCGGTGGGGAGTCCAGCAACCATTGCCAAAATGCTGGAATTTGCCGGGCGGCACAAGATCAGACCTGTGATAGAAAAATTCAGCTTTGATTCGATAAATGAAGCAGTTTCAAGGGTGAGAGAAGGCAAAGCCCATTATCGTGTGGTGCTCTGTCGTTGACCCGATGTTTTGGGAAAAAGAATCGACAAGGCAAGCGGGGAACCTGCCAAAAGGCTTAACCCATATTTTGCCGGTTTTTCACATGGAAATGCTTGAAGCTCCTTAGCAATGCGGGCCGAGGCAGGCGAGAAATAGACCTTGACCTCGCAGTGCAGGCGTCCCCCTGATTCGTGTCGATAGAAAACAGCCATTTCCTTGGGATAATTTTCCTTAGTATAAGCAGATTCAAAGGAGGCGGCTATATCTTCCATTGCCCGGTAGGCCAACATTGCATCACCAAGATTTTTACAAAACCACAAATCCATAACAAGCCGTTTTCTATAAGGTTATGTTGTTTTTTCCGGGAAAGGCTGGTTATTGAAGATCTGCAGTAACCTGCATTTCTCATGATTAAGGGTACGGTGATTATAGCATTTTTCAGGCGGTCGAAATATCCGATGCGGAAATGAGCCTTGGCAAACTCTCTGTCCCATTTTATACGGCTGAGCAACTGATGAATGGGCAACATGGCACAGTTTCCCAAGGGATTCATCGCATTCCGGATAGGTCGGTCTTCTTATTTGTTCACCACGGTAAACGCATGACGGGCTGAGACCACATACCCGTCTCTTCGGTAGTTGTAATATGCACGCACTTCATAATAACCCGGTCTTGGGGCCCGGAAAATCACATGCCCTGTTCGGTCGCCCCTGGGTATGTATTGGTAGATACCGGCAGTAGTATCAGGTGATCCGGCAGAGACGATACAGATCCAGTCACCTTCAAGACCTGGGGCTCCTGAAAAATGCACCCTGATCCGCTCTCCACGAGTGTATGTGTCTCTTTCTGTATACAACCGTGAATCGCCATGAGACAGCTCTCGGTGATACCGGGGCTTCTCAGAAGACCAGTTTTGGGTAATGGTGAATGCATGACGGGCTGAAACCACATACCCTATTCTACGATAATTATAGTAGGCTCGCACCTCATAATGACCGGGCCCGGGAGCGAAAAAGGTCAGCGTCCCCTGGCTCGTCATAGTGGGGAGGTATCTATAGTCTCCAGCAGCGGTATCGGGCTGCTCGGAGGGGACAATACAGATCCAATCACCTTCAAGACCCGGGGCTCCAGAGAAGTGAACCCGGATTTGATCACCCTGGTCATAGGTGTGTTTGTCCGTGGATACAGCCGGACTGGCCCATGCATTGCTGTAGAACAGATGGAGTAAAATTACGGAATATACTGCATAAAGAATAACTCGTATCTTCGAGCTCTTTCGTTTCATTTGTTATCTCCCGTTCACTTCCAACACAATCTTGCCATGATGCCTGCCGGATTCCATCAAGGCATGCGCTTCTGCGGCGTGGGCTAAAGGCAATACCTTGAAGATTACCGGTTTAATCTTTTTTGCTCCAAGAAGCGGCCAGATATTCTTTTGCAGTGCTGCGGCCACGGAGTCTTTGAATTCGATGCTGCGGGGACGCAGGGCCGAGCCGGTTATGGTCAGGTGTCGTTGCAGAATTTCGTTGAAATTTATTGTAGCGTTACTTCCACCCAGCAGCCCGATAATGGAAAGACGTCCGTCAAAGGCCAGGCATTTTAACTCGCGTGCCACATAGCCACCGGCCACGATGTCAAGGATGACGTTGACACCCTTGCCGGAAGTCAGTTGTCGCACAACCTCTACAAAATCCTCCGTGCGGTAATTGATTGCATAGTCAGCACCGAGGTCCAGGCAGACGGAGCATTTCTCATCGTCACCCGCGGTTGCAAAAACGCGATGGCCCAGTGCTTTTGCCATCTGAATGGCCGTTATTCCAATACCGCTGGATCCTCCCTGTACCAACAGTTTTTCTCCGGGCATCAACCGTGCCCTTTGGAAGACATTGATCCAGACGGTAAACATCGTTTCCGGTAGCGACGCGGCTTCTACATGCGTCCAATCTTTGGGAATGGGAAGGCAGTGCCCAGCGGGCGCAGTGCAGAATTGGGCATATCCGCCTCCAGGGACAAGGGCGCAGACCTGGTCGCCCGGTTGCCATTGTCCCACTTTTTCTCCACAGGCAGCCACTTCTCCTGCGACCTCAAGGCCCGGCAGGTCGGAGTGCCAATCAGGTGGCGGGTAAACTCCGGCTCGTTGCAGACAATCCGGGCGGTTGACACCGGCGGCGACAACCCGGATCAACACTTCACCCTCTCCAGGCCTCGGCAGTTGACGTGTGCCGACTTTCAATACTTCCGGTCCGCCGGGACGCGATATTTCCACCACCTGCATTTGGTTGGGAAGTTCGGATGTCATAATCCTGTTCTTATACTTTGAGTGCCGGCAACTGAAATCGCGCTATTGTTCATCGCAGAAATTTCTTTTCTCTTTGCCACAAGATTATAATATTCACTGCTTTTCATTTTTCCACTTTAAAGCTGAGCCACTTGCAAAAAGATCTTCTCGGAGTCTCGCCGGCTCGCTTACCGGTCCAACCTCCTCGATATGCTCAAAATTTTATCCTCGGAGGTAAGCATAGACTCCGTTATCAATTATATGCCTGCGGTAAAATTTTTCGCATGCCTTGAGTTTGAATGAAAATCCTCCTTTTGCAAAAGGCTCGCTATTAACCAAAATTTTAACCGAAGATCTTTGCCTTCTAAATGGTCGGTTGCCGAAGATTGCTTTTCATCATTTGTTGTGCTCTCGGCGCGAGAATGGACGTTCATGAGAAATTCGGGCTGGGTCTATTTGGTCGAGCCATGCTGGCTCATGAAAAATGCGGGAGTGCCTCCCGCTCATGAAAAACACTGGATGAAGTTCAGTACCTAGTAAAAATAAAATTCGGTCATACAGAGGGAATGCAGCCACCAAGAGACGATCAACGCTGATCGTCTCTTGGTTTTGGAATGAGAGAGACAAGTTGTATTCAGGTGAACAAAATCAGTACATGTCATCCATGCCGCCAGGCGGCATGGCCGGTGGTTGCTTTTTTTCCGGTTGTTCGGCAATCGTTGCTTGAGTGGTCAACAACAGACCGGCAACAGAAGCAGCATTCTGCAACGAAAAGCGGACTACCTTGGTGGGGTCTATTACCCCGGACTCAAACAAATTTTCGAAGGTTTCTGTCTGGGCGTTAAAACCGAAATCACCCTTGCCTTCGATTATCTTATTGAGAATAACCGCACCTTCAACTCCTGCGTTGTCCGCTATCTGTTTACAGGGGGCGGTGAGGGCCTTGCGCAGAATTTTAAGTCCATTTTTCTGTTCTCCGGGAAGATCAAGGTTATCCAGAGCCTTTAAACAACGGACAAGGGCTACTCCGCCGCCGGTAACGATCCCTTCTTCGACTGCGGCACGGGTGGCGTTGAGGGCGTCTTCCACCCTGGCTTTTTTTTCTTTCATCTCAATCTCTGTTGCCGCACCGATCTTGATAACCGCAACGCCGCCGACGAGTTTTGCCAACCGTTCCTGCAGCTTCTCCCTGTCATAATCCGAGGTGGTGTCCTCGATTTGGGTACGGATCTGCTTGATTCGTTTGTCGATGGTTTTTTTATCACCCGCACCATCAATCAGTGTGGTATTGTCTTTATCGATCTTGATTGATTTGCATTGTCCAAGATCGCTCAGTTTGACGTTTTCCAGTTTGATACCCAGGTCCTCGCTGATCATCTCTCCGCCGGTCAGGATGGCAATGTCCTGAAGGATGGCCTTGCGGCGGTCACCGAATCCCGGGGCCTTCACCGCCGCTACCTTCAGGGTTCCGCGTAATTTGTTGACGATCAGGGTAGCCAGCGCCTCGCCGTCCACATCTTCAGCAATGATCAACAGCGGTCTTGCTGCTCTTGCAACCTCTTCCAACAGTGGTACCATGTCCTTCATGGAAGAGATCTTTTTCTCATGGATCAGGATACTCGGTTCCTCCAGCACAACCTCCATCTTTTCCGAATCGGTGATAAAATATGGGGAGAGATATCCACGGTCGAACTGCATGCCCTCGACTACATCGAGGGTGGTTTCCATACTCTTCGCCTCTTCCACCGTGATGACACCTTCCTTTCCCACCTTGTCCATGGCCTCGGAAATCAGTTTTCCGATGGTCTCGTCACTGTTGGCGGAGATGGCACCGACTTGAGTGATTTCCTTTTTGCCTTTGATCGGCTTGGAGATTTTCTTCAGTTCCTCAACGACGGCGGCAACACCCTTTTCGATCCCCCGTTTCAATTCCATGGGATTGGCGCCGGCTGACACCAATTTATGGCCTTCCCTGAAGATGGACTGGGCCAAAACAGTGGCTGTTGTGGTGCCGTCACCAGCGACATCACTGGTTTTGCTGGCGACCTCCCTGACCATTTGGGCGCCCATATTCTGATATTTGTCCTGCAGGGTTATCTCCTTGGCAACGGTGACGCCGTCCTTGGTCACTATCGGGGCTCCGAAGGATCTCTCAATGAGGACATTACGTCCTTTTGGCCCAAGGGTTACTTTGACCGCATCTGAGAGGATGTTGACCCCAATAAGTATGGCCTCTCGGGCTTTTTCACCAAAACCTATCATTTTTACTGACATAATTTTCCCCCTCCTGCATTATTCCGATATAATTCCCAAGATATCATCTTCGCGCATTATGATGTGTTCCACATCGTTGATCTTGATGTCCGAACCGGCATATTTTGAAAACAGCACCTTGTCGCCAGGTTTTACCTGGAGGGGAATCCGGTCGTCTTTTGTGTCCAATTTGCCGGGTCCGACACTTATGATTTTGCCTTGTTGCGGTTTTTCTTTCGCCGTGTCGGGGATAATGATCCCGCCGGCTGTTTTTTTCTCCTCTTCGATTCGCAGTACAAGCACTCGATCGTTTAACGGCCGTATTTTCATCTTTTTCTCCCTTTAATGTAACAGCAGATGAAGAGGCCGCACACATTTGCGACATCCTTCACTGCTCTGGAAAGAGCCTGCCGTGAGTCATCTCGCGTTGCAAAAGCATTCGGTGGCAATTCCAGTCTGGCGTCATTTTCCATGGAGGAGATGAGCCAATTGCGTTCTGAACTCACAAACCGACACGAATACATCTTGAAATCACTCCGCCTTGATGACCAGACAGGCGGCTATAGCTTCACTGTATAAAAAGAGAATTCGTAGTTGCTCAGCCGAGGGCTGAACTGATGAGAAATTCTGGCTAGTTGGAGGGCCTCTGTCCGGCAGGACATTGAAGAGAAGGTCCTCCTGTCAAAATCTCTATCTTTTGCCGAGAAAAATAAGTCCGCATGAGAAGCTGTCAAGATGTATAAGGATATATTTTTTTTCTGCTTTTAAAACCCCTAATGGTGCCTTGCTTGAAACGGCTGTCAACTCCGGGGGACTGAAAGGTGAGGACTGGTTGATTCCATGGAGGAGAAAGGTATTACATGTATCTCATCTGCTGCATACTGCTAGTGTTGCTTATCATGCACTTCGATACTGCGTTTTGCGTCGATGCCGAAGCGCTTCATCCGGTTCCAGACGGTGACTCGCGAGATGCCGAGAATCTCGGCGGCTTTCGATTGGTTGCCTCCGGTTTTCTTTAGTACCTCGATGAGCTCTTGTTTTTCGATCTCAAAGAGGTTGAAGACGTTTTTTTTCGGTATGCAATTGATTTTTTTTTGAATATTGATTGTTTCCGGCAGGTGGCAGGGCTCAATGACTGTTCCGCCGCAGGTTACGAAGGCGTATTCGAAGGCACCTTTCAGTTCTCTGACATTGCCCGGCCAGGAGTAGCCCGTCAGAATATCCATGGTCTCTCTACTGATTCGGTCAATCTTCTTGCCGCTTTTGAGCTGCAGTTTATGAAAAAAAGAATCGGCAAGCAGCGGGATATCCCCAATTCTATCACGCAGGGGCGGCAAAAAGATCGGGATAACGTTTATTCGAAAATAGAAATCTTTGCGGAAGGAGCCCTGTTCAACGAGCTTCATAAGGTCTTGATTGGTGGCCGAGATGATGCGAACGTCTGTGGAGATGGGCGAGCTTGAACCGACGCGTTCTATCACCTTCTCTTCCAGAACGCGCAGCAATTTAACCTGGGTAGATAACGGCAAGTCTCCGATTTCATCTAAGAATATATCACCTTCGTTTGCCTTTTCAAAGCGCCCTACCCGATCTTTGTAGGCGCCGGTATAGGCACCACGGACGTGACCGAAGAGTTCACTCTCTAAAAGGGATTCAGTAAGGCTCGCGCAGTTGACCTTGATGAAGGACTGGTCTTTTCGATCACCGATCTCGTGAATTGCCTGGCTGACAAGTTCTTTACCGGTTCCGGACTCTCCGTAAATGATTACCGGGGCATCGGAGTGGGCGGCGTTTTCTATCATGTCGAAGAGATGCCGCATGGGAGGGGAAGTGCCGATGAGACCGTGAAAACCGTCTTGAGCCAGAAGCTGTAAACGGATGGCTTCCAGTTGATGTTCCTTTTCCGAGATCTCGGTAAGATCGGCGATTGTACCGACAGCCCCGATGACGTTGCCGTCGGTGTCTTTTAGGATGGCGGCATTTTTGAGTACATTGACCCACATGCCGTCTTTGCGCTGGATCTGTCCCTTACGATTTTCCATGGCGCCGTCACGAAAAAGGGAGCACCAGTGTTCACCGCCCTCAGATAGTGCCTCTTGGCAGATGTCGCAATGCAGTATGCCGCAGGCCTTGCCGATGACGTCCTCCCGCGAATAGCCGGTAATCCGTCGGAAGGCCTCGTTAACGGAGACAATAGCGCCGCTGGTGTTGACGATCATGATTCCGTCACGAATCGTATTCACCACTGTTTCCCAATATCCGTCGAGTTCCCTGCCGAACATCCTAGTCTTCCCTGTTAAGCTTTAACACCTGCAAAGGGATACCCTTTTAACACTTTAACACTTCCTTGACAATACTACGAATGTCCCAGGTGGAAGTGTAGAGATTTAACATACTGATATTATATTAATTAAAACATTATTTGCCATTGTAAAGATGATTATGGCCCGATTGTTGCTAAATTGCCGGTCGATGTGAAGATAAAATTGGAAGGTGAGAAAATTTGGCGGACAAGGCAGATGTCATAATCGATTTCAGAGGCGGTATCTCGTCGATTTCATTATTGAAGACAACACAGGTCTTCCAGCAGATGAAACCCCTTGAAATCATGGAAATACGAGGAGTTGATCCGGATACGGGGCAGGATCTGTTCAAGGTCCTGCCCGAATCCTCCTATGAGATAATCTCCATGGATTACGGAGTTGAGAATACATGTCGTCAGGTGCGGATACGAAAGCGACCATGATCGTTTGATCCTGGGCCGGTGCAGATTGCCGGCATGCAATCGGACCCGTTGAATAGAAGAGAGTTTGACAGGAACTGAGGAACGAATCAATGCCAGAAAGCAGCATCAACATCAAAGGAAAAAGGAAAAGCCTGTTCATAGACAAGGTGAAAGAGATCCTCCCTGAAGGTGGAAATCTCAATCTCTGTCTTACCTGCGGCGCCTGTGCCTCCGGTTGTCCGGCCTCCGGACTTGAGGGCATGGATCCGCGTAAATTTCTCCGTATGGCGGCACTGGGAATGGACGAGGAACTCACCACCACACCCTGGGTATGGATGTGTACCATGTGCCAGCGTTGCATCTACGTCTGTCCGATGCAGATCGATATCCCGCAGCTGGTGTTCAACGCCAGAGCTGCCTGGCCGCGTGATGAGCGGCCCAAAGGAATCCGAGCTTCCTGCGACATGGCCATGCGTACCGATTCCAACAGCGCCATGGGGACCTCGCCTGACGACTTCATTTTCGTCGTTGAGGATGTCCTGGAAGAATATAAAGAAGCTCAGCCGGAGTTCGCAGACATGAAGGCCCCCATCGACAGGGTCGGGGCTCATTTTTTTCTGAATCAGAACTCCCGTGAGCCGGTGACCGAACCCGATGAGCTGGTGCCGTTATGGAAGATCCTGCACCTTGCCGGTGTCGACTGGACCTACGGCAGTAAGGGATGGGCCGCAGAAAATTATTGCCTGTTCCTGGCTGACAACAAGTGCTGGGAGCATGTTACCAGGGTGTCAGCCAAACAGGCGGACGATCTCGGGTGCAAGGTCTTTCTCAATACCGAGTGAGGACACATAACATTCTCAGTCCGGGCTGGACTGAAAAAATTCGGTATCGAACATAAATTCGAGGTGGCATCTATTTATCAGTACTATGCCAAGTGGATCCGGGAAGGAAGATTGAAGGTGAATGCCGATTGGAATAAGAATTTGAAGGTCAAGTTTACCGTTCAGGACCCGTGCCAGATCATCAGGAAGAGTTACGGTGATGCAGCGGCCGACGATCTGAGGTTTGTCGTCAAGTCGGTGGTGGGCGAGGAAAATTTCATCGATATGACGCCCAATAAATCGAATAACTACTGCTGTGGCGGCGGAGGAGGTTTTCTCCAGTCAGGCTATACCGATGCACGCCGAGCCTACGGCAAGGTTAAGTTCGACCAGATCGTGGCCACCGGTGCCGATTACTGTATCACCGGCTGCCATAACTGTCATGCCCAGGTCCATGATCTGGCCCACCATTTCGGTGGAGCCTACAACACCGTCCATCTCTGGACCGTTATTTGTCTTGCCTTGGGCATCCTTGGTCCCAATGAACGGTCCTACCTGGGAGACGACTTAAGAGAAGTAAACGTTTTTCATCCCGAGACCGCCCTGTAGGGCATGAGGGAGGAAAATGAAGATATGAAAAAAATGGGATTTGGAGGCAAGAGAACCGCATGAGTTTTCAGAAACGATTACAAGCAAAGGAATTTGTCGTGCTGGCCGAGATGCATACACCCAAGGGCGTTAATATTTCGAGGTTGATCACCGATGCGCGACGGATGAAAGGCAGGGTTGATGCCATCGTCGTCCCCGACATGGACAACGGCATCATGCGCATGAGCGCCCTGGCCGGTGCGGTACTGATGCAGCAGCAGGGAGTGGAAGCGATTATCCATGTCTACTGCCGCGACCGTAACCGCATGGCCCTTCAGGGCGACATCCTGGCCGCACATGTCCTGGGCATCCAGAACCTGATCGTCGTTCACAGTACCGACATGAGCCAGAGTGATCATATTGATGCCAAACCAGTGGATGACCTAAGCGAAATCGGCCTGGTGGAAGCAATCCAAACGTTGAATAACGGCAAAGACCTGGGCGGCTTTGATCTGGACGGCGCTCCCAGTCTCACTGCCGGCTGTACCATCGCTCCGTGCGAAAACGATGCGGCACTTGCGGCTGAGCTTGCCGAAGCAAAGAGAAAGATCGATGCCGGTGCAAGCTTCGTCATCGCCCCGCCGGTTTTCGACATCGAGCGGTTTGCCGATTTCATGGACAAGGCAGGAGGGCTTGGCGTTCCGGTTATTCCTACCATATTTCTCATAAAATCCCTCGCCATTGCCCAATACATTGCAAACAACGAACCTGGTGTTCAGCTCTCCGACGATCTGATCAGGCGGATCCGTAAATCTCCGAATCGGGAGACGGAAGGGATCCGGATCGCCGGCGAGACCATTGCAGCTGTTAAGGACATGGCCCAGGGCGTGATGATCCAGACGCTTGGGTGGGAGCATCGCCTTCCGTCCATCCTGGATGTTGCAGGTCTGTAACGAATGAATCTGCGGCAATCAATCATGAAGAGTAATTTTCGTTCTACTCAGCACTATCGGTGATAATATATGTCTGAAATCAAGGAAAATAACAAAATACAGCCCGTTAACAAGGTGCTGGTCATAGGCGGCGGTCTCGGCGGAATACGCACAGCCCTGGATCTGGCGGAAGCCGAGAAGGACGTCATTCTGGTGGACAAGTCCTATGCCATCGGCGGTCTGATGACCCAGCTGGACAGGACCTTTCCCACCAACAACTGCGACCTCTGTACCCTGTCGCCGAATCTCTCCGAGAGCGCCCGGGAGCAGCATATCGATCTCCTGACCCTTACCACGGTCACGGATGTCAAGGGTGACAAGGGGAATTTTACCGTATCGTTGACTACGGCGCCCCGCTATATCAATCAGGATAAATGTACTGCCTGCGGCGAATGCTACAAGGCGTTTCCCGAATGTGTCCGTTTCACCCCCGGCCTGGATCACCGGGCGCCGACCTGTATGCGTTATCCTCAGGCGACCCCCCAGGCTTTCTCCATCGATCTGGAAAAATGTTCCGATATCATTGCCTTGACCAATGTCTGTCCGGCCGGTGCGATCAACCCCGACGACATCGGTCTGAAGCAGGAGGTCCAGGTTGGCGCCATTGTTCTCTCTTCGGGGGCCGAGCTTTTCGATCCCAGCGGCCTCGACTATCTGTCCTACGCAACCGAGCCGGACGTGGTGACCAACCTGGAATATGAACGGATCATGTCCGCCTCCGGACCGACCATGGGCAAATTGATTCGTCCATCCAACGGTGAGCAACCGAAGAAGGTCGCCTGGATTCAGTGTATCGGTTCCCGCGGCCTGCAAAAAGGGGCGGCAACCTACTGTTCCAGCGCCTGCTGCATGATAGCGTTGAAAGAGGCCATCGTCACCAAAGAGCGCTTCCAGGACGATATCGAGACCACGATTTTTTACATGGACATGAGGACATTTGGAAAGGATTACGAGCTTTATTGCGACAGGGCCAAAAACAAGCACGGCGTACGTTTTGTCCGCAGCCGGCCCCACAGCGTTTTGAAGTCTCCCGAGGGCGACGGCCTGCGTCTCATGTATACCACCGATGATGAAAGCAGTCAGAAGATCGAGGACTTTGATATGGTGGTGCTGTCAACAGGTTTCAAGATCGCAGGCGACGTTCGGAAACTTACCCAGACCATGGGCCTGGAGCTGAATCCTTCGGGCTTTGCGGTGACCAAAGAATTCAACCAGGTGGAGACATCGCGTCCGGGTATCTATGTCTGCGGTATGAGCGAAAGTCCGAAAGACATCCCGGAGACCATGGTTCAGGCCAGCGCCGCCGCCTGCATGGCAGGAATGGATCTGCAAGCTTCTAAAGATGCATCGGATGGCGAAATGGTCGAAGAGAGGGACGTTGTGGGCGAAGAACTGCGCATCGGTGTCTTCGTCTGCGATTGCGGCGAAAATATCGGTGGCGTGGTCGATGTCACTGAGGTGGTCGACTTTGCCAAGACCCTGCCTCATGTGGCGGTGGCTGAGCTGAAAGGCCATGGCTGCAGCCGGGAGTCCATAAAACAAATTATCGAAAGCATTACCAGCGAGAAACTGAACCGGGTGGTTATCGGCGGCTGTTCTCCCCGTACCCATGAGGCCAAGTTCCAGGAGGCCTTGCGCATGGCGGGCCTCAACAAATACCTGGTGGAGATGGCCAATATCCGCGACCAGGCCACCTGGGTCCATGCCCATCTGCCCCTGAAGGCCACGCAAAAGGCGAAAGACCTGATCGCCATGGCGGTAGGTGCGGTCGCCCAGTCGCATCCATTAGTGGATCATAGTCTGCCGATCAACAAAGATGTCCTGGTGGTGGGTGGCGGTGTAACCGGCATGACTTCGGCGCTGAGACTGGCCGATCAAGGTTTCAAGGTCTATTTAGCCGAAAAATCAGGGGAATTGGGCGGTATGTCCAGGAAGATCCATACCACCCTCGGCGGGACTCCTGTGCGTCCTTATGTCGACGAGTTGATCAAAAGGACCACCGCCCATGCCAATATCCAGGTGATCACCCGGTCCATCATTGTCGATCACAGCGGCATGCCAGGCATGTTCAAGACCGGTATGCAGGTCGGCCCACAGATGTTCTACCGGACCATCCAGCACGGGGCGACCATCCTGGCCACCGGAGCGCTCAGCAACAAGCCGGAACTTTATCTCCTTGGGAAATCCGAAGCAGTCGCCACACAACTGGAGACTGATGCCCTGATTGCAGAAAATCCTGAAACAGTAAAAAGCTGGGACAATGTGGTGATGATCCAGTGTGTCGGTTCCAGGACGCCGGAGAACCCGAACTGTTCGCGCATCTGCTGTCAGACCGCAATCAAAAACGCTCTACGCATCCGCGAAATCAATCCGGAGGCCAGGATATTCGTCCTCTATCGGGATATGCGCACCTACGGCTTCCAGGAAGAGTACTACCTGGAAGCCCGCAAAAAAGGTGTAATCTTCGCCCGTTATTCGCTGGATAATCCGCCAGGTGTTGAGGCTTCCGGCGCCCAGGTGGAGGTCACCTTCACAGATCCGATTCTCGGTCGTCCGATCACGGTGACCGCCGACCGCCTCTGTCTTTCCACCGGCCTGATCGCCGATGAGGATTCCAACGAGGATTTGGCCAGGATCTTCAAACTGCCGAGGACCCATGACGGCTTTTTTCTTGAAGATCATGTCAAACTGCGGCCGGTGGACCTGCCTGTGCCCGGATTCTATGTCGCCGGTTGTGCCCACAGTCCGAAGACGATAAGGGAGAGCGTAACCCAGGCCCAGGCGGTCGCATCGCGTGCTCAGTCACTGTTGGCCCGTGATGCAATCACCCTTGGCGCCAACGTGGCCCGGGTTGACAGTACCCGCTGTGCCGCCTGTCTCATCTGTGTCCGGGCCTGTCCGTTCGACATCCCGTTCATCAACGCCGACGGCTATTCAGAAATCGATCCGGCCAAATGTCATGGATGCGGTCTGTGCGCGTCGGAATGCCCGGCAAAGGCCATCCAGTTGATGCAGTTTGAGGATGACCGGATCGTGGCCAAACTGGAACAACTTTTTGAAAGGATGGTTGCCTAATGGAAAATTTCGAACCGACCATAGTGGCCTTCTGCTGTCACTATTGTGCCTATACAGCTGCAGATATGGCGGGAAGCCAACGGCTTGTCTATCCGCCGAATGTTAAGATTATCCGGGTGCCCTGCTCGGGAAAGGTCGATGCACTGCATATCGTAAAGGCCTTTGAAAAGGGGGCCGACGGCGTCTATGTCGCCGGCTGTCTGGATGGAGACTGCCACTTTAAAAACGGCAATACCCGCGCTGGGCGCCGGGTCGAGTATGTCCAGAAGTATCTCGATGAGATCGGCATCGGCGGCGAGAGGCTGTCCATGGTCAATATGTCCGCCGGGATGGGATATCGTTTTGCCGAAATCGCAACGGAAATTACCGAGAAAATTCGCACACTGGGACCGAGCCCAATCCATGCAACGCTTGTGGCTGCAGGCCCTGCAGAAAAGAGTGTGTCCGTATAACTATGACGAGGAGAGTTGATTACAATGATTACCGCTGAACGAAAACCCTTGGAAGAATTAGTTGAATTCGTACGGCCGTTTAAACGTATCCTGCTGGTCGGTTGCAACGAGTGTGTAACGGTCTGCAGTGCCGGTGGCAGAAAGGAGGTCGGACTGCTGGCCTCCGGTCTGAAGATGGCCCTGATGCAGGGCGGCAAGGATATCGAGATCCGGGAGCACACCTTGGAGCGTCAGTGCGATCCCGAATACATCGAGGAGTTGGTGCCCTTGATAGACGGCTTCGACGCGGTCATGTCCATGGCCTGCGGCTGCGGTGTCCAGGAGGTGGCCAAGAGATTCAGGGACCGTCCTGTTTTTCCGGCTGTTAACACAAAATTCATGGGAGCCTCCGAGCGCCAGGGCGTCTGGGCCGAACGCTGCCAGGGTTGCGGCAACTGCCTTCTCGGAATAACCGGCGGCATCTGTCCGATAGCCCGCTGCTCAAAGCGGTTGATGAATGGGCCTTGCGGAGGCTCGGTGAGCGGTAAATGCGAGATCAGCCGCGACGTGGACTGTGCCTGGCAACTTATCTGGGATCGAATGAAAGAGCTGGGGCTGGAGGAGCAGTATCTGAATATCATTCCTGCAAAAGACTGGAGATCGGCCGGTGGTGGCGGTCCCCGTAAGATTATAAGAGAGGATCTGGCAGTATGAAAACAGAAAGTAGATTGGAAAAAGTTTTAGCCTCAGGAAATCTGGCCGTCACCTCGGAATGCGGACCTCCACGTGGCTGCCAGCCGGATAAGGTGCGTGAGAAAGGAAAATTTCTTGAAGGGGTTGTGGATGCGGTCAATGTCACAGACAACCAGACGGCCATGGTTCGCATGTCCAGTCTCGCCGCCTCGGTCATCTTGAAAGAGCAGGGACTCAATCCACTGTTACAGATGGTGTCCCGTGACCGCAATCGGCTTGCAATGCAGGCAGACATTATCGGTGCCTATTCCCTGGGGATCGACACCATGCTCTGTCTATCCGGCGACCACACCCAATTCGGTGATCATCCGATGGCGGCCAACGTCCATGATATCGATTCGATCCAGATGATCCAGATGGTGAAGACCATGCGGGACGAGGGAAAATTTCAGGGTGGTGCGGAGCTGAAAGGTGCTCCGAAGATGTTCATCGGTGCTGCCGCCAATCCTTTTGCCGATCCGTTCGAATTACGGGTGCTGCGGTTGGCCAAGAAAATTGCCGCCGGTGCCGACTTCATCCAGACCCAGTGTATCTTCAACGTCGATAAATTCGAACAATGGATGGAAATGGTCAGGGCCAGGGGGCTGCATAAACAGTGCTATATCCTGGCAGGCATAACCCCGATGAAGTCGGTGGGGGCCGCCCGTTATATGAAGAACAAGGTGCCGGGCATGGACGTTCCTCAGGAACTGGTCGACCGGATGGGATCGGTTCCTAAGGAGAAGCAGCCCGAGGAAGGTATCGCAATCTGTGTTGAGACCATCGAACGTTTAAAGAAGGTCGAAGGGGTGGCCGGCTTCCATATTATGGCCATCGACTGGGAAGAGAAGGTCCAGGAGATCGTCGACAGGTCAGGACTGCTGCCAAGGCCGCAAGTTTGATGGACTCGTATAAAACCCGATCTACGTCGTTGTATATCTGAAACGTCGATTCGCCGTATCGTGTATGTACAGCCAAATCACCGTTTCATTTACTACGCCTACTACCGAGCTTTCTCGAAGTCTGCGCTTATCGCAGAGTCCATCTGTACGCCAGAGATGACTTTTTACGAGAGCATCAAGTTTGAGGGAAATAGAGGAATTGAAAAATATATGTGTGTAAGGAGGAATTGATCCATGGATGAGAAAAAACTTATATTGGTTGTTGACGATGACCCGGATTTGGTTGAATCACTGGCCATGAAACTTGAAAGTCAGAACTTTCGGGTCGCCAAGGCCTATGACGGTGTGGAAGGCTGGGAACAGATCAAAAAGGAAACGCCGGCACTTGTCATCCTCGATGTGATGATGCCTCGGAAGGACGGGTATGCCCTTTGTGATGAAATTAAAAAATCGGATGAATACAACGGGATTATCGTTGTTCTGTTGACCGCCGTTGCCGATGCCGTAAGCTCGACCAACTATACCCATATGGGCGGGAAGACCACCCTTGCCGACGATTATGTGCCAAAACCCATTGATCTGGATAAGCTGATGGAAATCGTAGGCGACAATCTGCGGTAAACCGAAGCGGGGTGCCGGTCCCTCACCGTGCCAGAAGGGGCCGGTGTCCCGCTTTTTTAGGATAAGCCATGCAAGATTACTGTTCGGAGGAAAGCATCAACACACGTATCAGGGGTATAAAGGCCAATTCCGATCTCGTTCTGATCAATCTATTCCGTTCGCACGCAATTGGGCCGGCCCCGATATTTCTGCTGCAGGCCTTGGCTGACAACAAAATCAATATCAGCTTCCTGACACGGATAAGAACCGAGTCCGACACGACCTGCAGCTGTTGTGTGTCGATAAACGATATAGGGCGGGTTGCATGTCTGGTGGATGAGGCGATCTCCCATGGCGAACGGGTTGAGGTAGTTCGCGGGGTAGCAGCGGTATCGGTCTTTCCCCACCATTACCACCTTAACGTACTCGGTACTGTTGTCGGCTTACTGGGACAGAAAGGAATACCCGTTCTTGCCATGGGGACATCCCTGTCTACAGTAACCGTCGTTGTCGATTGCCGGATCCTTCCTCGTGTGGTTGCCTTATTTGGGGAGATGTTCGATCTGCCTGTCCCTCCGATGTCGGTTCCTCCGGACTGAAGGCCGAATAAGCAAGGGTGGTTTCCATCCGAAAACGGCGCTTTTCTCCTAACTCGTCGTTGCGCTGTCAAATTTAATCCTCGGAGGTAAGCACCTTCCGGGCATAAACTCTGACTCCGATATTAGGTATATGCCTCAGGTTAAATTTGCCATCGCGTCTAGATGTAGAAGAGGTAAGCGAAGACTCCGAAATCCCTCGTTTCAGGATGGAAACAAGGGCAACAAACGGGCATTATTTTGAGGAAGAAATATGCCGCAAACAGCTGCAGTTTATTGGGAGTCCAAGATCCGGATCTACGGATTCAGGGAGAGGACCTCTCTGGCACTGGCCTCCATCATCTTCCCGGAAACGAGGCTCGCCTATTGGGGGCAGGTCCTGCAGAGCCTCTCGCATGGACGAAATTATTTCGATCTTTCCGTTATGCAGCGACGTAATGGAAAAGAGATGCAATTCTACTTAGTTTTTGAAAGTTCGCCCGATTCTGTCGCATGGTTTTACATCCGGGAGGCGAAAGAAAATGAGGCGGGGACATCGCTTACTCTTGACTTTCCGGTCGAGATGGTCTCTTTTCATGGACCGCATTTTCAGGATCGCTATGGCCTGGTTCAGGCTGCTTCTGCTGCCCTGGAATCTGAGAATCTGCCGGTTTTGCTCATGGGCTGTGCCGGTACCAGCATCTCCCTGGTGGTCCCCCAGGGCTGTGCGAAAGCTGCTGTACGGCTGCTGGGAAAAACCTTTGTCGTGCCGTAACGGGGACCGATGTTGCAGGAAAAAGAAAACAGGATGTCGGGAATATGGTACTGATAGAAAAGGATTTTGACTGGAGGTTACGGGTCTTCGACTCCATGTCCTTTCCCACCCTTATCTTGAAGCCCGACAAGACCATTATCGCCGCCAACGAGATTTTTCTCCGGCAGATCAATGAAGATTTATCCAGTACTGTAGGAAAAACCTGCAAAGAGATATTCCGCAAGCATTCTCCATCATTGTATTTCCCCTGTTCGGGCAATGAATGTCCGCTTAAGAAGGTTGTCAAATATAAAACCGGTCAGTCGGTGTTGTTGAAGATAAAAAATGCCGGCAATAGAGAACGCTGGGAGGACCGGGTCTTTTCTCCGATCCTGGGTGATGACGGCGAAGTTAAATACGTTATCGAAAGCTTTCGCGACGTCACCAGGGTCAAGACGTTGGAGAGGATGTACAGCGGTGTCTGGGAGTTGATCGACAAGGTAGTACAGAGTTCTGTCCAGGCTATCCTTGCCTCCGATCGGAAAGGCTCCATCATCCTGATGAACAATGCAGCCGAGGAACTGTTCGGCTATTCAGCACAGGACTGCCGGAAGCTTGATATCAGGAACTTTTATCCGG
The DNA here is from genome assembly GCA_046704745.1 of Desulfocapsaceae bacterium. Taxonomy (GTDB): domain Bacteria; phylum Desulfobacterota; class Desulfobulbia; order Desulfobulbales; family Desulfocapsaceae; genus CAWGGS01. Next base: position 88,550 of record JBJKRL010000072.1, read on the forward strand.
AAGGGACCGCTGTTGAGATAATGAAAAAGCTTAGGGATGAGACCTACGGTGGCCAGGGGAAACTGCCGTTGACCAAGGTCAATATCGTCACCAAGGACGGCCGGCAGGTACCGGTGGAGATGACGGCAGCCATCATCTATGAGGATGATCAGGAGGCGGCCACGGCGGCAATATTTACCGATCTTCGCGAGAGACAGGCCGTGGAAAAGAAGCTGTCGGAGGCCCAACATCAGTTGGTGCAGTCGGAAAAAATGGCCTCCATGGGCAGACTGGCCGCAGGTGTGGCCCACGAGATCAACAATCCGTTGACCAGCATCCTGCTTTACGGAAATCTGATGTATGAAAAGATGGATAAGAGCCATCCCATGCACCGGAGTCTGGAGTATATCATTGAGGATGCCCAGCGATGCAAGGAGATCGTCAAAAACCTCCTGGCATACAGCCGGCAGACGAATCCATCCAAAGGTGTATTCCGGCTGGACAAGCTGGTGGAGGACAGCCTGGGACTCATACATGATCAAAAACTCTTTATGAATATCAGGATAAAAAAAGAGATAACCAAAGATTCCATATATATCAATGCCGATAAGAACCAGCTTTGTCAGGTGGTCATTAATCTGATCATAAATGCCATTGATGCCATGAACGGAAAAGGAACCTTGTACTTTTCTGTCTATGAGAATAAAGAGGCGAAAAAAGCGTATTTAGAGGTTAGCGACACTGGATGCGGGATTTCAGAGGAGAATATCTCCAAAATCTTCGATCCGTTCTTTACTACCAAGGAGCTCGGCAAGGGAACCGGCCTGGGGCTGAGCATGGCTTATGGAATAATGAGCGAAAATCAGGGTCGTATATTTGTTAAGGAGACGGGGCCGAAAGGGACCGTCATTTCGTTGGAGTTGCCGTTGGTGCAGATGTCGACGGAGATACTATTTGATTCGATCGGATAGAGAAGGACCAATTGGAACATGATTGATGATGTCGTAGAAAACGGTGGCTTTCAGCCACAGATCCTGGTTGTGGATGATGAAGAACGTATTCGAGAGGGATGCCGCATTGTTCTCTCCGAGCTTGGATTTGCAGTAGACCTTGCCTCTGACGGGGCGCAGGGGTTGCAGATGATCGAGGAGCGGCATTTCGATATCATTCTTCTCGATCTGATGATGCCGGCAATTTCCGGATTCGATGTCCTGGCCCGGGTCCGTGATCTGCATCCTGATACGGTGATCATCGTCATCACCGGATACGCTACCATTGAGCATTCCATTGAAGCCATGAAAAAAGGGGCCTTCGATTTCATTCCCAAACCTTTCGATCCCGAGCAGTTGCGGGCGGTGGTAGCCAAGGCCATCAAATATACCCGCGCTCTTCAGGATATCACCGATACCAAATCACGGCTTAAGATGGTGGTGAACCGACTCACCGACGGTGTGATGACCACAGACGACCAGAAACGAATCGTTTTAGCAAATCCCGCCTTCCTGCATCTTATGGGGCATCATGGAGAAAGCGTGATCGGACATACTGCGGACCGATGTATTGCCAATAAGACATTGTCGCAGATGATCGATCAGGCCCTCTCCCTGCCGCTCACCGTATCTCGTGAGATAACAGGAGAAATTGTCCGAAATGGAAAGGATGAAAAAATCCTCGGCGTGAAGTGCTCGCCTTTTAGGGGCAGAACAGGGCGAAATCTCGGGACAATCACCGTCCTGCACGATATTACGTCCTTGAAAAAAATGGACCAGATGAAATCGGATTTCGTCTCCATGGTATCCCACGAGATTCGTAATCCAATGAACTCGCTGCTAATGCAGATCAAGATCATCCTCGACGGACTTGCCGGAAATGTTACCGACAAGCAGCGGGAGATCCTGGAACGGGCTTCGGGCAAGATTCTGAATTTGAATAATATGGTCTCGGAACTCCTCGACCTGGCCCGCATAGAATCCGGGCTTATTACACATGAAAAAGAGGCTGTGGATATGAAGGCTCTACTTGCCGAGCAGGTTCATTTTCATGAGGCTTCTGCCCGGGAAAAAGACATAGTTCTTCAGCTCACTGCAGCAGGGTCCCTGCCGTCTATTTCAGCCGACCGTCGAGGTCTGGACGAGGTTTTTTCAAACCTGATTACCAATGCCATCAAATACTCCCCATCAGGCTCCGCGATATCATTGACGGCCGTGCTGGAAAACGATTATATAAAGGTCAGGGTCATCGACACCGGATACGGTATCCCTGAAGAGGACATCGACAGGATATTCGACAGGTTTTATCGGGTAAAGGACTGCCGAACCAGGGAGATTAACGGTACCGGCCTGGGATTGGCCATTGTCAAGAGTATTATCGAAGCCCATCATGGCAGGATTAAAGTGAAGAGTTGTTCGGGGAAGGGTACGACCTTCACAGTGATTATGCCGGTTGCAGATATTGCTTGAGACGTTGTATTTTTGAGCGCTGGCCCGGATTTGTCAGGAACACTGTGTCAATTTGTCTTCACTCCAGGCAGTGCCATTTCCTTGACATTTGGCAAGGGACATAGCTTACTTCCTATCGGAGTTAACGCTTACCTGCCCATTGCCAAAAACTTCGAACCTGACGCCGCCTGAATAGATGAGAAATCCGGGCTATCTCATCATAAGTTCGTTTAAAGATTCGGAGTGTTACACATTTTTCATTGAGACCGCCTTGAAAAATGTGTAGCAAAAGACCCCGTCGTCTTCCATTGTTCTGTAAAGAGCTCTGATTCCCTCATCAAATATTTTCTCACTGATCAGACCGGATTGTATGGAGGGTGTTCTGATCCCTTCAATCATTGCCGTGAAGGTATTTTGGGTAAATCCCTCTATGAGGTTGGGTTTGCTTGAATCAACATAAACCATCCGGGGAGAAACTTTGATTGGATCAAACCCTGCTCTTTTCAGGAGGGGGTAGAGTTCTCTTCCTATGTTGGCATTCCCTCCAGCCTGCTTCTGCAACTCGACCTGGCATTGAATTGCTTTGTGTGCCTCTATACTGTCAGGGTAAAAATACGTCGAACCGTGATCTCCTTCAATGACTGTGATGGTGCCGCCGACCTTGAGGAGTTTTTTTAGGTTGCACAATGCTTCCAGAGGGTTAGCCAGGTGTTCAAGGACAAAACAGAGGAAGAGGTGATCGAATGATTCGTTTTCAAACGGGAGCTTGAAAATGTCGCCCTGTTGAAAATGCACATTTGTTAGTCCTTCTCTCTCAATTGTTTCTTGAGCCTTTCGAAGAGAAATTTCAGAAATATCTACGGAGGTGAAAAGGGTGCGGGGACTAGTTCTTGCCAATGTTACAGTCTGGGCACCAACCCCGCATCCCGCCTCGAGAACTCTGCTTCCGGCAGGGTAAACGGTATCGGAATGAAGAAGTTGCACAAGAGTGGAAGCCTGGTCCTGTAATCGAATGTTTTCCCTCGGGTCGTATCCGTGTACGTATTTCATGTGGTATTTTAATGAGTTAGCAAAGGTAATGGAAGAAGGCTATAATATTATCAAAATGCCGTTGTTCAATCACGACCTACAATAAGTATTTTGTCTTCGGTTTTCCAGTAAAGAATCTTAGCCGGCCGTTACGGATTGAGATGGTCTGCGGGACAAGAATACTCATCCTTTCTTGAGATTCTCCCGGGTATGCCAAGACATAAAATATCGGGTAAAAGCGTGTTGTTCAGGTGTCGTTTTACACCCTGATGTTGTATGAACATCGGAGAAAATAACGCAATATTCAAGAGAACTGCTGGTTAGACGATTTCTTTCCTATTAAATTCGCATTCCATCGGCTATAATATTCTTTTAGGGGGAAATCTTATCAAGGATGGGGGAAACATGGAAAAAAGAAAACATCCGCGCATAAAGTTAAACAACCTTTCCATTGATGTTTCCGACGGGACTAATGTCTGCCAGGGGACTGTTGCGGACATTTCATTATTCGGTATACGAATCAATGAGATACCGAAGAAGCTGAATGTTAAGGCTCCAATAATGAAAGTCGTCCTTTCAGAGAAGAATAAGCTTTTCAAAATGGATGTCACTCCACGCTGGCATCTTGAAGAGGGCGACAAAACATCAATGGGTGTGAAAATCCTCAACACCTCATGGAGTTGGACCGATTACATAATAAAACATGATATAATGTCTGTATTGAACTAAGAGATATTTCAGGAGTTGTACATAGTGACATACGTGCGATCCATCTCACCATGCCGTGTCGCTCGCTGTGGTGCCTGCTCACGTACTATATCTATGCCGCGTGGGCTCCTCGATCGGCCCCTTGTCTAATGAACTCCTCACACGTATGCCGCCGCTATGCATAGTTCTCACTATCCTCCCTTCCAACTCCTGCCGAGCATTCTTTTGCCTTCCCATGGGATAAGCGTCTCAACTGTGACCTGCGAATGAAATTAGCCATCCCATCATTTGAAGCTGGAGGTAAATTTCCAGTATCACAAGAGGCAAGCAAATCCCGACTCTATTGATGTACTAAGGAAAAGTCTGAGGTCGAAAGGTACAGATCCTGATGTTCTTTATTACTGGATTGTTGGGAAACCAAAAACTCCCGCATTATCGAGAAAGACGACTTGATTGCGTCCTTTGGCCTTCGCCTCGTAGAGAGCCCTATCGGCCCGGCCAACAATGTCTTCCTTGGTGTCGTCTTTGCTATAGGCAGCAACACCAAAACTTGCCGTCTGACGGACCACGTGGGGGAATGAGTGAATTTCAATACTTTCCCGGAGCTTTTGAGCGATATTGGCCGATTCTTTGAGAGTGGTTTGCGGGCAAAGTATCAAGAACTCTTCTCCTCCCCATCGGCCGACAGTATCGACCGCCCGAACATTTTTCAAAAGGAGGCTCGCGATTTCCTGAAGAACGGTATCACCAACCTGGTGGCCGAAGGTATCGTTGACATGTTTGAATTTGTCGATATCGAGAAGGACGACGGACAAGGGAATACCATAGCGTTTGGCCTGTTTGATCTCGTACTCGAAGACCTCATCCAATTTCAGACGGTTATATAGACCTGTCAGCTTATCCGTGATGGAGAGTTTTTCTACTCGTTTTTGATCGCTAATATCGGTTTGGATGCTTCGATACCCGATTTTTTCTCCGGATTCGTTTACAATAGGCTCGATTATGATTTCAACCCAATAAATGCTTCCGTCTATTGTTTTGTTTTTTAACTGTCCTTGCCATTTCCCGGTTTTCTCCAGTCTCAACCATAATTTCTCAAAAAGTTCCTGAGGCATGTCTTTATGGTGGATGATTCGATAATTCTGGCCGGTCAGCTCCCTTAACGTATACCCTGTTAGTTTGCAAAAAGCCTTCGATGCATAGGTGATGGCACCTGAAAGGTCGGTTTCGGTTAACATGATATGCTGATCTATCATCGCGCGTTGCTCCAGCAGTGTTTTATTGGTGCGTTCGAGTAGATGTGTTTTATCGGCAAGTTCCGAATGTACTGAGTTGAATTCGGATATCAACATGCCCAACTCGTCAGTGCTTCCCTCGGCTGCAGTACTCAACTGCAGAAACTCGCCCTTGGATTTCTTTATCTGTCTTGTAACATTCCTGATAACCTTGATAATCCTCTGATGCAGTATCAGAAAAACCAAAATATTTGTCAGAAAAAAAATACCGATGGTTGCCTCAACCAACCGATTGTAGATGTTCGTTTTCCTCAAAAGTGAGCTGATTATGTCAAGTGAACGGTCGTTTAACATGACGATAAACTCGTCGATAGGCTTCATGATCTTCTGTTTGGCAAGGAAATACGCATGGGAGTATAAAAGTGAGATGGCGTATTGCTGATCAGGGTGTTTTTGAGCGGAAAACTGCCCGATCTTGTCTTTGAACTTGCCTTCCATAGCGTTAAAAGCTTCAACTTCAAGGTGTACGAGATCATCTGAATTCTGATAAGATTCTCTCAGCTTGGCTCTTTCATCTTTGGAATAAGGGAGATCCTGCATAATAGTTTCCAGCGAGAGGGGCTTTCCTGCAGGGTGGAGCTGGGAACGCAGTGGTTCCAGATAATCCCAGTAAATGCTCTCATAGTGGATTGGCCGCGGTGCTTTGCCGTTTCTGATATCGAGCACCTGAAAGAAGTCTTCTCTGTACTTCTTGTCTCCTGTAATAACATAGGTGCGGGAAAGTCGGGTCAGGTCTTCGGAGCTTTGTCGGAGTTGATTTGCTGCCTGCATCATGGCAAATCGCTGAGTTTCAAATGCGGTCAATTCTTCCTGTACATTAATGTTGATCTGAAGGAAATAGACGACCAAGACCATTAAAATGGATTCCAATGCCACAATGATGAGAAAAAGATTACTGAGATCAAAGGGTTTCTTCATGAAGCTACCGCCGCCAAAAGTCCTTGATTTCAATAGGGAGTATCTAATATTGTGGAAGTGATGTCATCAGTAACGTTTTGGGTTATCGTCTTTTTTTATGATATACCCAATTAAGTGATAAGGTACAGACTTTTGTTGTTTTTCTCTTGTCCCTTCGCACCCGGCAGAACGACAGGCGCAACAGCAATCTGAGATCCGGCACAGAGATCGGTAAGCCTGTATCAGAAGAAGATGTTTTGATACCGATAAGGGTGTCATTAAAATCAGAAGAAATATGTTCTATCAACAAATTCCAGCCTGGTATTTGTAACCATGTGTGATATGATACTATATGTTGGGGTATCTAATTTATAGCGATCTAGAACATTGTCGGAAACGACATATAGCTTCGCGTGGTAGTCAAAAGGATGCGCGGATTTTGATCTTCCTGAAAGTATATGGAAAATATAAAAGTATACGGAAAGAATGCCCTCGATATTTTTCCCGACCTTCTTGTCAAAAAACCGCAGAAAAAAGATAGGAAAGAGGTAAAGCCTCCGGAACCGCCCGACATTAGTTGGCTTTACCAAGGCGATAAAGATGGTGGGACGGATACGTACGAAAATGCTCCATCTGCTCTTGTCCTGATTTCGCAGGATAAAACAAAAGTCCTGGTAGAAAAGATACTAGAAAAATTAGGTTTTCGGGTCGACAAGGTTTTGTCGGTGACGGATGCCCTGCAAAAAATACAATCATTTGATTATCCCCTGATCATAAATAACATCGACTCTTCCAGTAAAAACGAGATTCACGACTATATCTGTCATTTGCCGTCGATGAGGAGAAGGATGATTTATTATGTCCTTGTCGGTTCACATTTGCATACGATGTATAATTTAGAGGCCTTAAGCTTAAGTGCCAATATGGTGATAAACGACAGCGATCTTAAACATTTATTTGTAGTTCTTAAAAAAGGATTTGTTGATTACGAAAATCTTTTCGGTCCTTTGATAGAAGCCTTTCGGATGAAATAGCTAATGTAAAAACCGTCAGAGATCACGGCGCTAGTTTCGTGTGCCTTGGGTGATTAATTTCTTGAGCAGCTGTTGGGGGGTTAGGCCGAATTTTTTGGGATCTCCATAACTTACTATTGTGTTATTGGTTTTTGAAAGATCAAGTTTATGAGGTTGTAAACGCTTGTTTCTTTTTTCATCAAAGAGAAGGTAGACTACAGGCAATAAGATGTCATCGTTCAGGCTGGTGACCACTCCGCTTCTCCCGTCATCCAATACGACACATGATCCCACCGGGTACACGCCGAGGCACTGAATGAAATGATTGGCCAGGTCCCTGTCGAAAAGCATATCCCTCCCTTCGTATATCATTTGCAGACCTGTAACCATATCTACACCGGATTTATAACAACGTTCGGAGGTGATAGCATCGAAGACATCGCAGATACTGGCAATTTGCGCACCGAAACTGATATCTTTCCCTTTCAGCCCCTTGGGATAACCCGTGCCATCGAATCTCTCATGATGATGGAGAGCGATATCGTAGCATTCAAAAGGCAATCCTTCGGTTTTCTGCAGGAGATCCACTGAATATTCCACATGTCGTTGTATCGCATGGTATTCTTCCACACTGAGTTTCCTCGGTTTTTTCAAAATGTGTTCAGGAACGAGCATCTTCCCTATATCGTGAAACAGGGCACCAACCGCTAAATTCAGGGTTTCATGATTTGGCGTCTGCAAATAATGACACAAATTGAGAACGAGGGAACTGACGCTGATCGAATGATACAGAGTATATTCGTCCTTATCACGGATGCGTGTCAGTAAAAGGAGGGCATCGCGGTTTCTCTTTATTGAGTCCCGCATCCTATTTGCGAGATCATAGGTTTCATTAACATCAGGTGCTTCGCCTTCTTTGATTTGGTGATGAACCTTCTCGATGAGTTTGACGGCATCATTTGTGATCCTCTTTGCCGATGGCAGTTCCTGAACAAGCGACACCTCCGGTTTTGGTGGTCTACCTGTTTGGGCAATTTTCGATATCGCCTTGTCCGCCTCTCTCTTTACCTGCTTAAGTGTTCTTGATTTTTCGACATCGAGACCTTTTTCCGTGTCGATATAAACTTCTTTTATGCCCCATGCTTTCAGGATATTCAGCGTATATTCGCTTCGAATAAGGGTCTTTTCAATATAAAGATTTTCACTGTTCCAATCGCAGTTAAAGTCATGGACATAAACTCCGATTTTAAGATCATTGACATTGACTTTCTTTATCATGACTGCTTGTAAAAGATGTTTTCTGTGTCTTGTTGCAAAAAATCAGCAAATACTGAGCTGTTATTTGGCGCGCAGTCTCAGTCAGGGAGGCGTGTTGCTATTTTTCTCCCTCTACCCACGCCTTAAATAAAGTTACAGATCCTAGAATAAGGTAATAGTAATTCATAGACTTAATTATTGCCAATACTATCCAAAAGAACCTAATATATATCCAGATCGGCTGGAAGTTCAAATAATAGTGGGAAGCAATACAACATTTGTGACAAAAGACCATTACGTAAGCTCACTATAATACTCACTGTAATATATTCGTTGGGAAAGATCAGAGAGATAAAGCTGAACACAGAGCCACTTGCAAAAAGATCTTTTTGCAAGTGGCTCAGAAACGTTTCTCCTTGGAAAGGGAATTGCTTGTCGAAACCTTGGTAGGAGGGGTTTTGGTTGTTCCAGTACCGGCGGCAATCGAGACTCCCACCCACAGAACAACCGCAAAAATCGTTGTCAGAAGTAGGAATAATCTCTTCATCTTGCACCTCCGTTTAATAAAAGCCTCAATGGAATATCGCCCTAAGTCATACTTTTATGACTATTCATTTTTAAAAAAAAACAAATTCTACCCTGTCATTATAGAAGAATAAGAATTATTGTTACAATGAGTATTGGAGGATCTCTTCTTACAAAATGAAGAGATATGCTCCAACGTAGCCCGGATTTCTCATGAACATTGGGCGACCAAGGTTTATGAGAAATCCGGGCTGGCGTCAATGAACTCGATCTTATCATTGTATATGGTGTGCTCTATGGGCGGGTTTATTTAACCATTGATTCCCGTTCCGGATCCCATATGCTCTTCAACAAGGTGATTGTCATGGAAATCAATGAATACTGCAAAAACGTCGATACGGAACTCTCTCGCTGGCGGGGGGAAATCAATTGTCTTCTCAACAGTATGGATCACATGCCGACCAGTGAAAAACAAGGGATGTATGAAGAGGTTAACGGATTGCATATCATAGCGACCGAGTTGGATGACAGAATCGAAAAACTCAGGACCCAATGTCCGATAGCCTGGCAACCGGAAAGAGTTGACGGTCGTCCTCGGGCTTCTGAATCCTATTCCAGATTCAATGACACATCCGACATCTTCTTTGATTATGATTTTGGAGGATAAATCCAATATCCTAGCGTTCTGTTCTAGTATAACATGAGGTGATCCGATGAAACGGCAAAAAGAAATGGTCGATTCATTTTTGTCCGGCCATAACAATTTCATCATGAACCTTAATCAATCTTTGGATATTATTGAGAAAGATATTGATGAAATGACAAAACTCAAGACCCTTCACACGAGCAAATGGAACGTTCCTGCTGCCTACTGTCTCGATGAGGTGGCAAAAGATATCTATTCCATAAGCGAACCACGCTGGGGCTCGAAAAAGGGGACGGGGGCGCTGCGCGAAACAAGACGCAGAGTTCATGATCTTTACGCAAAATACAGGGGTGCACCTCGCTCCTGAGATTCCATCATCCGCTGCGCGGCAGGGCAGAGTAAAGACGGCGCCTTCATCCGGTTGCGATTCGAGCCGGATCGTTCTGCCGTGCAGCCCAACTATTTTTAGACAGAGAACCAGCCATAGGCAGGATTCGGTATTTTCGCCGTTGTGTTACAGGGGTTGGACAACCATAGGTACTTTCATAAGATCCCGGCATATCGAAGAGGCCTGACGCAATGGCTATTTTGTAAGAGGCTCATTATAAAGCTGAGTTGAGCAGCTTGCATGCTCGTACGAAACTTATGCCCTTGTGGTATAAGAATGGCTTGAAGAGCATCTTATGCTATAATGAAGCCAGACTAACAGAGCGCCTTGCGCGCAACTGTAGCAATAACATCGCTTTGGTTCTCTTTCTTGCTCTGCTGGAGTTGCAGAGTAATCTCTTCTTTCTACTGCCAAATTCGACAAGGAGTTCGAGATGTTAGATTTCAGGTTAACGCAGAAACAACAGAGTATCCGGCAGAAAGCCCGGACCTTTGCCCTGCAGGAGGTTCTGCCCGTCGCCTGGTATTACGACGAACAGGACGAACTACCGATGGCTGTTCTGCGCAAGGCATTCGATGCCGGGCTGATAGCGTCCGATATTCCAAAAGAATATGGCGGACAGGGGCTGAGTCTGCTGGACTCCACCTTGATCACTGAAGAAATATCTGCAGCCTGCTCGGGAATTGCCACCTCTATTTTTGACAGTTCTCTAGGCATGGAACCGATTCTCCTCTCTTCAAATGAAAAAGCGAAGAACAAATATCTCCCAACGATCGCCAAGGACTTCAAACTTGCGGCCTTTGCCACTTCCGAGCCGACCATGGGGTCCGATGTGGCCGGTATTCGCTGCCTGGCCAAGGCCGATGGCGACGAGTATATTCTGAATGGCACGAAATACTGGATTACCAACGGTGGCGTGGCCGACTACATCTCGGTCTTTGCTACCATCGACCCCAAAATCCGGCACAAGGGAATTTGCGCTTTCCTGGTGGAGACCAAATGGCCGGGAGTGACAATAGGACTCCACATTCCCAAGATGGGGCAGCGCTGTTCCAATACGGTGGGCGTCAACTTTAAGAATGTCCGCGTCCCAAAGGAGAATATTCTGGCTCCTCCCGGGCAGGGCTTTGTCCTGGCGATGAAAACTTTTGCCCGAACCCGGCCGATTATTGGAAGCTTCGGAGTCGGTGCTGCACGAGCGGCATTGGAATATGCCCTCGATTACACGAAAAAACGACGAGCCTTTGGCATGGAAATCAGCGCTTTTCAAGCTATTCAGTTCAAGCTCGCGGAAATGTATCAGAAGGTGGAAACCTCCCGGTTGTTGACCTGGAAAGCCGCCTGGGATTCGGACCGCCAGGAGGACGGAAGGGTCAGCGCCTCTATCAGCAAGCTCTATGCCTCGGAAGCGGCACTCGAAGTCGCCAATGAGGCCTTGCAGATTTTCGGCGGGTATGGGTACACCAAGATGTTCCCCATTGAAAAGATCCTGCGCGATGTCCGTCTGCTCCGCATCTATGAGGGTACCAGTGAAATTCAACGGCTCGTACTCGCTGATTACCTGCTCAAGGAGTATCAGCCCGCCCTTCCGCCTCTGGAGGATCTGCCGATCCATCGCCTGCACGATCCCAACAACAGGAAGGACATTTCATCTTCCGGCAAGGCATGGCGGTGCCGGATCTGCGGCCACGTCCACTATGGCGAAACTCCCCCGGCTGAATGTCCGTATTGTTTCTTTCCCCATACCGCTTTTAAGCAGGTGCCGTAAT
>JBJKRL010000073.1:0-38303 GCA_046704745.1 Desulfocapsaceae bacterium
CCATCCTGAAACGAGGGATTTCGGAGTCTTCGCTTACCTCTTCTAAATCTAGACGCGATGGCAAATTTAACCGGAGGCCTATACCTAATATCGGAGTCAGAGTTTATGCCCGGAGGGTGCTTACCTCCGAGGATTAAATTTGACAACATATCTAATTCTTCAAAATGTCTTGCTCCTCCTGAAGTGGAGATAAATCGACACAGAGTTCATGAAAATGCGGGCTTCGAGGGAGATTACCCGATCGCCCATGAATTGGCCGGGAACGCCGAGGACGCCAACCGGCGCCGGACCCATCCGGGATTGGTCATCAGTCCCGGCAAGGCGGAGGGCTTGCAGGCATGGGAACGTGTGCGCTATGTTTATGACGGAAGCCAAAAATATGTTGAAATGTTATCGATATTCACCTATATGTCTTTCAAAATCAGCTCAATTCTTGTCCTCGGATGGCACGGAGGTAATCAGGCTCAGTGATCCGCTCTACACCCCAAGGGCACTTCCTGCGGGGCGCCTGTGGTTAAACTCTTCCACGCGCCTTGACCTTGAACAAACTCTCTTGTTTTTCAAGGTCGCCTTGTTTCAAACCACAAAGACCAGGACGCACAACATGGCAAATGTCAGCCTCAGACATCTCTACAAGAGCTTTGGGAAAACCGAAGTTATCCATGATATTAACTGCGAGATCAACGATGGTGAATTTGTCGTAATTCTAGGACCTTCCGGGTGCGGTAAGTCTACTCTTCTGAGGATGATCGCCGGTCTGGAATCAACAACGGCAGGCGACATCGCCATTGACGGAGAGGTGGTGAACGATCTGGAACCGGCAAAACGTGACATCGCAATGGTTTTCCAGAATTATGCGCTCTATCCTCATATGACGGTCTACAAAAACATGGCGTATAGTCTCAGGATTCGCCACATGCCAAAGGCGGAAATCAAGCACCGAGTGATGACCGCCGCCCAAATCCTGGGACTCAGTGATCTGCTTGAGCGAAAACCGCGCGAACTTTCAGGCGGACAAAGGCAGCGGGTCGCCATGGGGCGCTGTATCGTCCGTGAACCCAAGGTTTTTTTGTTCGACGAGCCGTTGAGTAACCTCGATGCCAAGCTTCGGGTGCAGATGCGCTTTGAAATCCGCAAGCTCCATGAAGATCTGAAAAGCACCAGCATCTATGTCACCCACGACCAGGTGGAAGCAATGACCCTCGGCGATCGCCTGATCGTTTTAAAAGACGGCTATACAAGCCAGATCGGATCACCCTTGGACGTGTATGAGCGTCCGGGCAACCTCTTTGTTGCCGGTTTCATCGGCTCTCCGGCCATGAATTTTCTTAACGCAAAACTGGAGCTTGAGGGGCGCTGGGTCGAACTTGGCGATGCTTCACACTTACCGCTCCACGAACCCGGACCGCGGTCACACCGGGGTAAAGACGTCACAGTGGGTATTCGGCCGGAGCATATCAATCCGGCCACGGACAGCGAGTGCACGATAAAGCTGCGTGTCGATCATGTGGAGATTCTCGGATCCGGGACGCTCGTTTACGGCCATTTCGGCGGCGATGATGCTGTTTTTACGGCCATTCAATCCGGCATCCACCATTTTGACCGTCATACCGTTATTCCTCTTGCCTTCTCACCGCAGAAACTGCATCTGTTCGACCCGGAAAGTGGTGACCGTCTGGTCTCAGAGGAGTACGCGGCCTTTCCTTCCTAACCTGAATATTTCATGAAAAATTTATCAGAACAACAATTTTATCTTGTAGTGGAGCCTTTTGCAAGACTAGGATTTTTATTCAAAATTAAGGCATGCGAAAAATTTTACCACAGGCATATAATTGATATCGGAGTCTACGCTTACCTCCGAGGATAAAATTTTGAGCATAACGCAGAGTTTGGGCAAAAAGACATTTTTGCAATTGGCTCAATGATAAAAAGTTAAGAGAAATCCATTCAAGTATTCTCCGAGTACAATTTGCACAGGGGGAAAAAATAGAGTAAAGCGGCTGATTTACCTCCCTTCGGGAGAGCCGATTCGACCCGCTACCCCACGTCTCCTTGGCTGGCAGACCGCCTCGACTCTTGAAATGTTCAGGCTAAAGCCTCGCGAAATATGCCGTCGGGTACTGTCCTGCGATTGGGGCCTACTTTTCCGACTGCATGGCTATCCCTTCGGCAAAGCTCTTTCTAAATACAATCAGCACAAAGAGAGGCGGGAGCATGGCGATGATTGTTCCCGCCATAATGACATTCCAGGCCGGAGCGATCTGCTCACTGGCGATAAGCATTTTAAGCCCGATCTGCACAACCCGCATGTTCCGGCTGGAGGTGACGATAAGGGGCCACAGATATTGGCTCCACATGAAGGTGAATTCGATAACGAACAGGGCTGCAATGTTTGTGCGCGATATAGGAATCAGGACCTCGATAAAATACCGGAGGGGACCCGATCCGTCCACGCGCGCCGCGTCCGAAAGATCACGGGGGACGGTCATGAAGAATTGGCGAAACAGGAGGATGCCCGTGGTGCTGGCGAAAAAAGGAACGGTCAAGGCCCAATAGGTATTGATCCAGTGAAAATCCGCCATAAGATTATAGGTCGGCAGGATCCGCACAGGCAGCGGCAGCATCTGGGTGATCATGCTCATGGGAAAGAGCAGGGCACGGCCGCGAAAACTAAAGTGTGTGTAAGCAAAGGCGGCCATCAACGATAAAAGGACCTTCACAATCGACACGCTCACGGACATGATGGTACTGTTTAAAAAGAGTCGCCCCATGTCGACTCGCTCCCAGGCCACCTTCACATTTGCCCAGAAATGGCTGCCGGGCATGAGCCGCGGGGGATACAGATAGGCCTCTTTAAAGGTGAGAGTGCTGGTTATGATGGCATAGAACACCGGAAAGGCGATAAATACAACGAGGGTGATAAGGGCCACATGAATCGCACAGTTTTTTAACGTTTTCTGCTTCATCTTACCATCTCGCAAGCTCCGTCAGCGGGCGTAAATTGCCTTGCGTGTCGCCACTCGCAGCTGAAAGAGAGCCGCGGCGGAAATAACAATAAAGATAATACACGACTGGGCGGCGGCCGATCCCGAGTTCATATAGATAAAGGCATCCCGATACAACTTGTAGACGAGGATGTTCGTTGCTCCTCCAGGTCCCCCCTGGGTCATGATGTCGATGAGCCCGAAGACCTGGAAAAAGGCATAGAGCATATTGACAAAGAGGAGGAACATGGTAGTGGGAGACAGCAGGGGAAAGGTGATGTTCCAAAAGGTGCTCCACGATCTCGATCCATCAACCCGCGCCGCCTCCAGGAGCTCGCCGGGAATGTTCTGCAGGCCTGCGAGAAAAAAGACGATGTTGTAGCCGAGCATCTTCCAGGTAGCGGCGGCAGACACCACCATGAGGGCAATGGTGCCGTTGGTCATCCAGTTGAGCACGTATCCGCCGGAAAGCGCCGAGACAATGTAGGGGACAATCCCGGTTGCCGGAGCAAACATCAACGCCCAGATCGCTCCGGCAACGGCCGGTGAGAGTGCATACGTCCAGATGAGAGCGATTTGATAGAAGCCCTGGCCCCGTATCTTCTGATTCAGCAATTGCGCAATGGCAAGAGATACGCCAAGCCCCAGGACTATGACCAAGGCCGAGAATACGAGCGTTGCCATGATGCTGCTGCGGTACTCGGGAGAGATGAACAACCGGATGTAGTTCCGCAACCCGACATAGATCGTCTTGGTGCCGAAAGCGGATGTGGTGAAAAAGGATGCTACCACGCTTTGGCCGAATGGAAGAACCAAAAATACCGCGATCACCACCACCGATGGGAAAATCAGTGCATAGGGAAGCACGCGGTAACCTGGAAACCGCTCCTCCATCTGGAGTTCTCCTTGTGTGCTGAGAAGAGTGAACGGCGCATGCGGGGAGAGGCGGGCACCTCTTCCCGCAGCACTCACTCTATTGGTTTGTCTCTGCGAAGTCTTTCAACAACTGATCAGCGTTTTTGGCAGCGGCATCCAGTGCCGCTTTCGGGGCAAGATCCCCTGAAACGCTCTTTTCAATAGCGGTTCGTTCAATTTCCCGGATCTGGACAAACGGTCCCAGACGAACACCGGTGGCGGCCGGGGTGTCACGTCGGCCCGAAAGAACCTGGAGAAACGCTGTCAGATAATTCTGGTCTTTGGAGAACCAGCCTTCATCCATAAGGGCCTGCACTGCGGAATTGACCGAGGGGAAATATCCGGTTCCCTTGTGCCATGCCACGGAACTATCCGTATTACCCAGGTATTTCAGAAATTCCCAAACCGCCTTCAATTGCGCTTTGTCCTGGCCTTTGGTCACCCACAGACTGGCTCCACCGATGACTGAGTTGCCGTGGGGATATCCTTCGAACTGAGGCAAAAAACCTGTCCCAACTTGAAACTGGGAGCCTTTTTCAATGCCCGACAAAGATGAAGTCGACTGCAGCAGCATGGCGATCTGGCCCGCCTCGAAGGCCGAATTCGCCGAATACTCGGCACCGCCGTAGAGAAAGATTCCTTCCTTGGCGAGTTTGGTCCAGGTGCCGACGACCTTTTGACCGAAAGCGCCATTAAAAAGCACCTTCTTGGCCAGGCCGCTGCGTCCGTTGTTATTGTCGGCAAACAGTTGATTGTGATAGGCAAACATCTGCTCGAACATCCAGCCCGGCCAGCCAAAGGAGAGCACATGCTTCACCGCACCGCTTTTCAGCAGTTGCTTACCCATTGATTCCACCTCGGCCCAGGTCGTCGGCGGTTTGTTCGGATCCAGTCCTGCTTTTTTGAAGAGATCTTTGTTGTAATACAACATGGCCGTGGAGGAATTGAACGGCATGGACCACAGATTCCCATTGGTGGAGTAATAATTGGTAATGGGGATCACATATTTGGCCCAGTCCCAATTTTCTCCTACCATTTCGGGGATTTTGTAGACAGGGACGATGGCACCGCTGGAAAGCATCGTTTGCGTCCCGACTTCATAAACCTGCACCAGATTGGGGCCGGTATGGGTCCGATATGCAGCGATGAATTTGGTCAGGGTTTCCGGATAGGATCCCGTATACAGGGCCTTCAACTCTATATCCGGATGCGTTGCATTAAACCCGTCCACAATGTTCTGCACCACCTTTAACCTCGATCCGCTCATGGCATGCCACCAGGTGATTTCCACCTTCTTGGCCATGGCCGCCGGAGTCAGAAAGCCAATACTAAGCACCAATGCCATCCCGGTTAGTAACCATTTTTTGACCTTCATCTTCAGCCTCCTTCTCGTTGATAGAATCAGTTTGCCTTCATTACTGTGCTTCCTTATCTGGACGCCTTCTCAGTCTCACCTCCTTTTTTTAAGTGTTAAATCCCAATTGACGACGTCAGGAACAAACGCCTATGCATTTATCTGAGCCCTAACAAAATGGCTCATTCAACCCAACACTTTGTTATGCGTAAGACTTTATCTTCGGAGACAAGCACCCTTCGGGCATAGAACGGACGCAAGAAACTAAAAATGACAGGTGAGTTTTGTGCTTTTTCCCGTATGAGCTTGCGTTTGGCGCAATATGACAAGGCTGAGATTGTATGTCAAGAGATATTCAGCGCAACATATTGGAGTATAATTTGACAAATTTTCTTATGAATGAAAGGTTTGCGAAGAGAGGAGGATCCCCCCAGTACGGGGAAGAGATAGACGCCCTTCCCTGTTATACTTGCCGAGCTATTTAGAAGGATCTTCCATTAAATTATCTGATTACCACTCATGTTCAGGTACTGATCCAGGGAGAAAACTCTTCTTTTCTCGGGGCGAAAAGACCTTTTTACAAGTGGCTCTAAGGATAGTCTCAATAGTAGCATATCTACACTTATCCGGCATAGCGCAACACCTGCTAAAAGCCCGGATCACGATCAATCTCCCGGCAACCTTGAGGAATTGTATTGTTGAGGCATTTCGAAGTGGTGCTGAAAATGCGAAAGAGGCTGGATTTGACGGTGTTGAAAAAAGCATTCGGCGGGTTGTATATTGCCAACGAAGGTTTCACCAAAGAAACCGCCGAAGCGGTTATTGCAGAGGGCAACGCCGATGCGGTTGCCTTTGGTAAGTTGTTCATTGCCAATCCTGATCTGCCCCATCGGTTTGAGACAGGTGCACCGCTTAATACCCCTGATACATCGACATCTGACAATGGTTGATTACCCGTTCACAGAGGGATATGATACCATTCAATCTTGATACTGTGAAGGATCGGCTGCAATCCGGCAGCCCTAATATTCCGAAGTTGAAATATCTGCAAAAATAGGATATGTCATGTTTCCGTGATTTCCGACGATTGGTCGAAACGATAGGTGTTACTTTGTAGATACGGGATGAGGTTGTGGGCTGTTTTACTGCAGGAACCGGAAAATGGAATGTCGAGGGCCGTGCCTTCGGTGTAATACTGGCGCTGACGCTGATTTTACTCATGGTTGTCTACACTGCGGCCTTTCCCTTTTTGATCCGCACCTACGGCCCGGCCATTCGACTGTTTTCCATCTTTTTTATTTTGCCTGCAGCCTTTTTCCGCGGAATCCGCGTCGGACTTATCGCCGGCATTGCGACCGTGGCTCTCAACATCGTTCTTCATCTCTATTACGGCATTACATTTGAAGGAGGCATCATCGGCCCCGTGGCGGGACTTACAGCCGTTGTCGTGGTGGGGAGATTGAGTGACCTCCAGAGGCAACTCAGGACAAAGGTCTGTGAACTTCGCTCGGCTCGCGATGAGCTGAGTATCAGCGAAACCAAATACCGGACCCTCTTTGAGATGGAGTCGGATGCCGTTTTTCTTGTGGAAACAGATACCTGGAAAATACTTGATGTCAACAGGGCCTCAGAGGAGCTCTTCGGCTATAACCGCGAAGAATTCCTCCGGATGCATGGTCAGGATCTTGCCGAAGAACCCGAAAAAGCAATAGCCATTATGAAGCGCGGCACCGGAAAATTGCCTTTTCTCTATGCCCGGAAAAAAAGTGGCGATGTTTTCCCGTTCGAATTGACGGTCCGCCATTTCCAGCTTCTGGGACGCCGGGTCTCCCTTGGCACGCTCCGGGACAGCACGTTTCGCAGACAGGCTGAAACAGAGAGAAGAAAGCTCGAAAGAGAACTGCAGCAGACCAGGAAAATGGAGGCCATCGGCACCCTTGCCGGAGGCATCGCCCACGATTTCAACAATATATTAAGCGCCATCATCGGCTACAGCGAACTCATGCAGCACCAGAAGGAGACGCTCGATACCCGGCAGCAGTATTATCTGGAGCAGGTTCTTGGCGCCGCCAACCGGGCAAAGGAGTTGGTCTTCCAGATCCTTACCTTTAGCCGCCAAACCGAAGTCCGCAACCGGGTTATTTCGGTTGCGCCCATCATCCAGGAAGCGCTGAAGCTACTAAAGGCATCACTTCCTGCAGCCGTTGAAATCCGGTCAAATCTTAAGGCTGAACGGGACACAATTGTCGCGGACCCCACTCAGATCTATCAGGTGGTTATGAATCTGTGCACGAATGCGGCCCAGGCTCTTCCCGAGGACGGCGGCGGCATTGAGGTTGCACTTTCCGAGGTACTGCTTGACGAGGCATTCAGCGCCCATTATCCGGAAATAGAACCGGGCCCCCACCTTTACCTCCTGGTGGCGGATACGGGCCGTGGCATGACCGGAGGGACCCTGGAGAGAATCTTCGATCCCTATTTTACGACCAAGGACAAAGGCAAGGGCACAGGTCTCGGGCTTTCGGTGGTTCATGGCGTCGTTATGAAAAGCAGCGGCTGTATCCGGGTTGAAAGCGAGCCGGAAAAGGGGAGCAGATTCCACCTCTATTTTCCCCTCGCACTCCCGAGTAAACAATCCGGACAAGCTCCGACAGACGGAGTGCCGATGGGCAGCGAACACATTCTCATCGTCGACGACGAGATTGCCCTGTGCGAGATGATGGCGGAGATGCTGAAAAAACAAGGCTACCATGTGCAGCATAGGAGCGACAGCCGAGAGGCCTTGGCGCTTTTCAGGGCGTCCCCCGACAATTTCGATATCGTGATTACGGACATGGATATGCCGAATATTTCCGGCCTGCGTCTGAGAAACGAAATTGCCGCCATCGATCCGGAGATTCCGGTTCTTGTTTGCACCGGATATGGAGATCTCTTGAGCCAAGAAACGGCGGCGAGCTTCGGATTCAAACGTCTGCTTCGCAAACCCGTCCCTTTCCGCGAACTGGCCATGACCGTCCGAGAAACGCTTAATGACCTTGGGAAACAGGTCATGGTCTCGCATCCATAAATTGGTTCTCCCCAACTACAGCCTCCTCCTGGCAAGATTGGAACTACCTTACATATTGTTCCAACCACACTCATTCTCTTGAGTTTTTCCCTGTTTGACAATCAAGAATTAAATGGACAGAAAAAACTCTCGAGGAGAGCCAAAAACGATACCGCGTTCTTTTCGAGGAATCTCCTGCTGCTATTTTGGTCAGCGATCCCGATTCGATAAAGATTGTGGGAGCAAATAAAGCAGCAGCTTCCTATTACGGGTATACCAGGCAGGAATTGACCGGTAAATCGATGAAAGAAATACTTGTTCCACCAAGTGATCCGGTTTTGCAAAAGCTCAGAGAGGCTGTGCATGGGGCACAACTGGTGCAACTCAGGAATCAATTGAAAGATGGCGAAATAAGAGACGTTAAGCTTTACATCAGGCCGATCGAGATGAATGAAAAAACGTATCTGTTCTCGAATATATGCGATGTAACTGAAAGCTAGTCGAGCAGCCTGCAGTAGGGTCGGTCAGACCCTGCTTTTGCTTTGCCTGAACTGAGCTTAGGTGAACATTGTGTAAATTTGGCAATAAGAGTATTTCCTCAAAATGTCTTGCTGTTACTAAAGTGAAGACAAATTGACACTATGTTCTTGGGAATTCGGGAGAGTCAAAGAGTGAATTGGGTGACCCTTGATTATGGCAGAGAGAAAATACTGACACTCCTTTGTCAGATGAAATATTTATCCAGCCCCATATGTCGATGCAGTGAGCGGAAGCCTTTTGGGCCCAACCTGAAAAACTGACGCAGGTAGTGTAAGCCTTCAAAGGGTAAGGCATAGCGTTCCAATCCCGGTTCCGTACAAACCTTGCATTCCGGGAACTGGAGGATTTCTCGCCGAAAACTGGATGCCTTGGAAGAGCGGATCAGTTCCTCCATGGGTTTTTCTCTAATGCTTCCAATGAGATTGTCGATAATCGGACAACAATAGACCTCACCGGTGCTCCGGATAAAGAAATAGTTGAAACCAGCGGTACAGGGCTTCACCATCCTCCCGGTATCCAGGTAGTGGATAAGCTCGTCGCGGTAGGAACTCCATTGGATACGGGAGGATACATAAAATTTTCTGAGTGTCTCATAGTCATTATCGGAGAAGGCAAGAGAGTTACCTCGTTCCAGATTGGCGTATCGGTTCGCCGTCAGAATATAGGGAGAGATGATTGTGAAAAGTCCGTGTTTGTCGGCATAGAGGCAAATAGCATCGAGTTCGTTTATATTCCAGCAAGTGACGGTGGTCTTGATTCCAAGAACAAGACTCTGGTGTTTTTCCCGGAGGGCAACCAGTCCTTCAATGGTTGCATTGAGTTTCTCCCACCCTCCCTCGACATTGCGGATCCGGTCATGGGTAGTGCCCACCGCATCAAATCCGCAGGCGAACACAAGGGTGATCCCGGCATCTTTGAGTGGCTCTATAACTTCACCGATATCTCGCAATACCTTGTCGGTCAGAAATCCGTTGGTGGTGATAGCCACAGAATGAAGCTGACACAGGTTGCCTGTCTTCAGCCTCCCTATTCCCAGAAGTAGCCTGGTGATGTCCTGTCTCAAGAACGGTTCGCCACCGGTAATGTCCAACTCTTTCAGTTCGGAAAACAGAGGAGAATCAAGAAGCCTCAGCCAATCGTCCGCATCAAGTTCCGGGACGCTCGGCTGCATCCGCCAGATATTGCACATGACGCAGCTGGCTATACAGCGGCGGGTTATCTCTATGCTGAGTGCCTCGGGCCTGCCGGGCCTGCCCATGGCTTTCAGGTAGCGGTAGCGGACCCCCCTGGCAGCGAGAGAAACAAGAATGCTGTTCAGTCCCATATTATCACCTTTGGATGGAGCATTTTTGCACAATCTACTTGGAAAGAATAACATATTATCCAGAAACAACAGAGGCAAAAGAAGATATTTCAGGATAAATAGTAAGAAACATGAAGCGGTTAGTTCTCTTTGCTTATCAGCTCACACGGCTGTTTGGATAAAAGATGATCATGATTCCTCTAAAATTCACTCTATTGAGGGGGCACGATTTCATCCATTTGAGGGATTGTGCGTGGAGGAAAAGCGTGGAATATAACCAATCAGTTATCAGTCATTTGATCACAGGTTGTATGCCAAGGAGTGATCTGGTTGGAAAGCAGTCCCCCGACTTGCAGACAACGGCAGCTGTTGCCAATGAATTACTAAATGCTGAATTCCGTTTAGCCCGGATTTCTAATGAACACTGCGTCAATTTGTCTACCCCCGCCAGAAAGGACGACTCTTTTATTTGGTTACTGTACGCTTGGACAGTTCATTATTTTTTTCACAATATGGGTATAAAAGGAGTATGATCATGGATTTAGAAAAATATAATAAGGCGATTTCAGATGCTATCAAAAGCGAAATTGAGGCAAAAGACTTTTATGAAAAAATTTCCGAAAGAATCAAGGATACCCGTTTCAAAGAATTGTTTATAAAACTTGCCGCCGAAGAAGCTAAACATGAAAGAATGCTGACAAGTGATTTGATCCAGGGGAAAACGAACACCTCTTTTTTTAATTTTGAAAAGGATTATGAGGTTTCAGAAACTATTGAACTGCCCGAAGTTAACGAAAATATGGATATCAAGACTGCGATTGGTATTGCCGTGAAAAATGAAGAATTATCCATGAAAAAATATATAACCCTCGCAGAAACTTGTAAGGACTTAGAATTAAAAGAGGTTTTTCTTGACCTTGCGGCTATGGAACGGCAACATAAATTAAATGTATGCGATTTTATGCTGTCACTGCCGATTTGAAACGGACGCATCCATTGTCGACAAAAAGGGAGGTGCCATCTGGTAACGAATAAATAGCTAGCAGGTGTTACGGATACGGTCATAGACCTCTCCAACAGATAAAGCCTGTAAAATTATTTAAGAAATTTTTTATGCTGATAATAAACAGCCACTGCTCCTATTGCGGAAGCAGGTATCCAGAGGCAGAGCCCTGGCCGAGACATTGCCGGAGCTGTCATAACACGAGCTACCTGAACCCACTACCCGTGGTCGTTGTCTTGTTGCCTCTGGGGAATGGCCTGATTGTTATCCGCCGCAATATCGAACCACAAAAAGGAACCCTGAACCTGCCTGGAGGTTACCTTGATATAGGCGAAACCTGGCAGCAAGGCGCACTCAGAGAACTGCATGAAGAGACGGGCATTGATATTGCCGAACAGGAGATCATGCTCTATGATGTACAGAACGGCCTTGATAATACACTGGTGATTTTTGGGTTAGCCAAGCCGCAGCCGATTGAGCTGTTCCAGCCATTCTCATCGGCTGAAACCCAAGAGGTACTGCTGGTCAAGGAACCGATTGAGCTTGGTTTTCCGATGCATACCGAGGTGATGAAGAGGTTTTTTACTGAACCCTGATTTTCTTAAGGTCTTACGAACCCCGCCCCAGTGTGACACAGCTGAAATGAAATAAAGAGTTTGAGAATTTGACTGTCCTCCCAAAATGCCTGCAATCCACAGCAACATCAAAAAACTCTATGGTTTCTCTTTTCTGCAGAAGACCCTCTTCCCAATGGCGATCATCACCCTTTTCTGGAAGGACCAGATCAGCCTGAACCTGACGCAAATCCTACTGCTCCAGGGGCTCTTTTCCATTGCCACCGTGGTCATGGAATACCCTTCCGGCTATGTAAGTGACAGGGTCGGATACCGGGATGCGCTGAATTTTGCTGCACTATTGGGGATCATCGGGTGGGGTCTCTACGCCTGGGCCGATTCCTTCAGCCAGGTACTGGTCGCAGAGATTGCCCTTGGAATCTCCCTTTCTTTCATCAGCGGTACTGACAGTGCCCTGCTTTTTGAAAGTCTCAAAGCCAATGGGCAAGAACAACACTATGCCCGTTACGAAGGGCGGATGAACGGTTTCGGCCAGATCGGTGAGGCTTGCGGAGCAATCTTCGCCGGCTTGCTCTATGCCGCCTACCCCTTGCTCCCCTTTTTGATCCAGATTATCGTCTGGGTTTTGGCTCTGATGGTTACCCGCAGTCTGGTTGAACCACAACGAAAGCTCAAGTCACTAACCAGCCATTTTGCCGAAGCCGTAATGTCTACACGCTACGCTCTGCTGGAAAACAAACGTCTACGCTACACCATCCTCTTGAATCTGGTGTTAGGGCTGGCCTCCTTTTATCCGGTCTGGTTGATCCAGCCGTACATGCAGGATGG
The DNA here is from genome assembly GCA_046704745.1 of Desulfocapsaceae bacterium. Classification (GTDB taxonomy): domain Bacteria; phylum Desulfobacterota; class Desulfobulbia; order Desulfobulbales; family Desulfocapsaceae; genus CAWGGS01. The sequence continues at coordinate 12,549 of JBJKRL010000073.1, forward strand.
TGGTGTACCGGTCGTCTGGTTCGGACCGATCTGGGCCGTCGCTAATTTGAGCGTCGCCTTGTTTGCCTTGGCCAGCTATCGCAGCCACTTGAACCTGGGGGATCGTCAAATGATCCTGTTGTTCATGCTGTTGATTATTGCAGGATATCTGGGGCTTGGATTGGTAGGTGGTCTCTGGGGTTTCCTTTTCTATTACTTGCTCACCAGCATGCGTGGCCTCCGTGGCCCGATGTTTCTCAACCATGCCCAAAAGGAAATTCCCTCCGCCAACCGCGCCGGAATCCTCTCGCTGCAGTCCCTGGCCTTTCGACTCAGCTTTGTCTGCACGGGGCCGTTAGTCGGTATGCTCGCCGACAGGCTTGGGATTCAGCGGACCTTTCTCTTGCTGTGCTTTGTGTTTGCTGTGGTATTGCCGCCTGCGGCATGGTTGTTTCTTCAAGAGCTGGGCAGAGCCCGGCTCGCTGCAATGGGTGATACAAGCATTATTTCTTAGTACAGGTCCAAAAACCAAAAAAGGCCGACACACCGTCGGCAGGGCCATTTTTATTCAAACTACAAGTTTTCTAGTTTCAGAATATTGTCATTTCCCAAATTTTTCCCGCCACATCCTTTCAGAGCGCCTCCTCAAATAACACCTCAATATCCCTCTGGTTCGGTCGACGAGGGTTGGTTGCAAGGCAGAGATCATTCATTGCCTTTCTAGAGAGTTCAAAAACATCTGAACTTTTTGCTCCTCTATCACACAACGTGGCTGATATGCCGGCGGCAACTTTCAGGCGGCTGACTTCGGCTAAAATTGCTGCACGTTTTCCTTTTGCCGTTTTACCTGCCAATTTTAGCCCCATGGCTTCACCTATGCGCAGGAAGCGCTCAGGTGTTTCATCAAAATTATACGACATGACATGTTCGAGAAGAATGGCATTACATTCGCCATGAGGGAGGTCAAGATATCCCCCCAAGCTGTGGGCCATTGCATGAACCGCCCCAAGATTAGCATTTGAAAAGGCGAGTCCGGCACAAAGGCTACCCAACATAAGTTCGCCGCGTAAATCCTGGTCGTCAGGCTTGGCAATTACCTGGGTGAGATTTTTGCTGATTAGGCGTATTGCTTCAAGCGCATGAAGGTCCATGATATGCGAATGAGCAACGGAAACAAAGGCCTCGATGGCATGGACCAATGCGTCTATACCTGTGCACGCAGTCAGGTAGGGATCCATGGTCATGGTGGTGAGAGGATCAATCAAAGCAATGTCCGGCACTACCGCCCGGCTTAGAATTGCCGTCTTTACTCTTTCCTGGGAATTGGTAATGATGGCATACGGTGAGACATCAGCCGAAGTGCCGGCGGTAGTGGGGATGCAGATCAAGGGGGGGCCTGGGATACCGACACAGTCCACCCCCTCAAACTCCAGGATATGCCTTTTATTGGAACTGACAATACCTATGCCCTTGGCGCAGTCCATAGGGCTGCCGCCGCCCACACCAATAATGACATCGCAGTTGTGGCTATGATAAAACTCAGCACCGGCCATCACCTGTTCAGCGCGAGGGTTGGGACAAACGTCTGAATATAAAACCGAGGAGATTCCTATCGCCTCAAGGGCGGTGACAATTTTATCCGTCCAACCCGCTTTAATGACACCTGGATCACTGACAACCAGGGTTTTTTTAGCCCCATACTTCCTGGCGTATTTTGCCACAAGGCTAAGAGCACCAACGCCAATAATGCACTCTGGGGCCACAAACTTCCGGAGACCATTCACCATTGCCGTTCCTCTGATATAGATTTTAATTTAGTTCATATATCCCAGAACATAAGATAGTTGTCAAGTCATTATGGAAAATTACGCATTATTACAAAATGATAGGATCCGCGGGGTGACAATTAGCCCTCGGCCGTTGTCGGATCAATCATACACTTGATTTCAGAGATACAATTTGCCGGAAACCCACCTTTTTCGGCATGCGCAATGACAGTATCCTTATCGGGCGCAACATAGATACAATAAATCTTGTCTTGGGTAACATAACTTTGGACCCACTGAATCTGTGGGCCGAGTTCTTTGAGTACACCACAGGATTTTTGTGAAATTCCCGTTAAATCTTGGGATGTTAAATCTCCGGCCCCTTTGATTTCTCTTTCAATCACATATTTAGGCATGTTATTTCTCCCGTCTTTTTTAACACTATGCATGAATTGGCTGATTACCAAAAAAGGACACAAACAAACCTGTAATCAGCCACCGAAACCCATCAAGTTTTTTCAATTAAAAATTCCAGAATGTATCTATTTCTTCACCGGTGAAGTCGAATACGACATTATTGCGGTGGAAGTTTTTCGCTATAGAAAAACTCCGGTAGTCTATCGTCGACAGAGGTGAAACCCGCAGCAGTAGTAAATGCTCTTTCAGTCTTGAGGATATATTTGCCAAGATTCACCACATCGTCTCCTGTCAAAGAAATGTCGAAACGAGCATTGATTAAGTCGATGAGTGCGGGGAGACACACCGTATTGTCGAAAGCAGCAAAGGCGATAAGCTGGCATATCCCGGACGGTTTCGGCAATTTTGTCAAGATCGTCGACACAGCAGTCGGCACCCATGGCCCAGATCGATTCATACTCGAAACCGGAGGTCGCTTTTTTGCCACCGACGTAGTTATATATCTGAGAGCATTGAATGACATAGCCGGGATGATGGTATGTTTCACCCTGCCGCCACGCTGTTCAATGGTATCGTGTATGGCCATCTCCGGAGATGGCCTCATGTCTCTTAAACAGCCGCTGGGAGAAATTCCTGGTTAGCAGTCTCACGGATTCGTTAATAATATTGACCAGGACATTGGTTCCGTACATGCCAAGCACCTGGCTTACCGGATGATCGACAAGAGCTTTGGCAAAGGTTCTGTTTGCTTCTTTGAACTTGTCCGGTTTGGCAATTGGTTTAATAGTGATAAACTTAACTTTCTTCGAGGCCATGACTGCCCCGAGACCACCATGTCCGCTGGAGCGCAGGCCGCCTTCCGGATCCTTGATGGAGACAATGGCACTCGACATTGTCATTTCTCCTGCCTGACCGATGGTGATTATACCGGGTTTACCGTCGAGTCATTTGGCTAAGAACACAAAAACTGCAAGTTGCCTTTGCCGAACAGTTCGGTTTCCTCGTTGATGCGTACCCTCTCCTGGGCCATTATTCTACGCATCTCTTTTAAACGCAATCCCCCAAAGGGGTGAATTAGCATTCCTCAAGAGGGTGAATTTTAAAGAATCAAGAGCATCTCGAAATCCCCTGAACGGGTGAACGGTTTTCCTCCCTTTGGGGGATTGTTTTTCATGAGGAATTGCCTGAATATTAGCATGCCTTAACGCAGTGCAACCAAATAACAATTCAACCAATAGGAAACAAGGAGAAAATTATGAACGACCAACACATTGAAAATAAAGAAGAACAGCAAATAAGGGCGAATGAAGAACAGAATGAAAACACCACTTCGGACATATTCACCACAAGAGAAATTGAGATAGAGGAAGTAGCTATCGATGGAATCTGCGGTGTATATTGAGAAGTTTAAAATAAACGCTGAGTTTACAATGAATTACACATATGTTCTGGCTCCTGGCACTCAGGTAAGAGAAGAAGATTTCGGTCTTTTATTTTACAGCATGCCAGGCCCCAGGCTCCATTTTACTTCTCTGGGAAACATGCTTGGCAGCCGGTTCTTTATCGGCAAACTGACTATTGAGCAGTGGTTGACTGAAAGGGACCCAGGCAATACGATCACCATTGAACAGCGTTCAGCGTTGTTAAACGTTCTCTGTCAATTGAAAGACAAGGGGGTGATCATTGAGCGTTAAGATGGCAAGAAAGAGCCTGCGGGCTCCGGTCAATGTAACCTGGGAAATTACCTTTCAGTGCAACCTGCGCTGTGCCCATTGTCTGTCCGACTCTGGAGCCAGGGAAGTGAGTGAACTGAGTTTTCTGGAATGCAGAAAGCTGATAGATCAACTGACGGCTATGCAGGTGTTCCAGGTCAATATCGGTGGAGGTGAGCCGTTTATCCGTGAGGATTTTCTCGATCTTTTGGATTACTCCCACGAAAAAGGCCTGGTAACCTGTGTCAGTACCAATGGATTGCTGATGGATGATAAGCTGGCCAGTCGCCTGTCTAAGCTAAAAATGCTCTATCTTCAAGTAAGTCTGGATGGGTCCACCGCTGAAATTAATGACCAAATTCGCGGTAAAGGCAGCTATGTGAAAATTATGCAAGCCGTGAAAGCGCTGGCCCGTCACAGGGTGCCGTTCAGCATCAATACCGTACTGACTATGCTGAATTTTCATCAACTGGATACCTTACGGGCGCTGGCCAAGGAGTATGGCGCCGATCTGCGGGTTTCCCGTTTTCGCCCGTCCGGAAGGGGCAAAACCAGTAAACAGGCGCTGGGACCAAGCAAAGAACAGCTGGAGTCATTCGCTGAATGGCTGGCGGCAAACGATCTAGTCAGGACCGGTGATTCATTTTTCTGCCTTACCTCGGAAAATCGGCGAAATAAAGGACTCGACATGTGCGGGGCAGCAAAAATGACCTGTTGTATCTCGCCGGTGGGCGACGTCTTTCCCTGTGCATTTCTACAGGAAGAATCTTTCAAAGCCGGCAATGTACGGACCGACCGTTTCCGGGGCATTTGGAATAATTCACCAGTATTTAAGCAGCTGCGCAGCCTCAATATTGAAACATGCAAGACATGTCAGCGATTTGAATACTGCCGGGGCGGATGTCCGGCTGTCGCTTATCACACCTACCACGACATTGCCATGCCGGACCCTGAATGTCTGGTCAATCTGCAAAGCCAGGTGCCAAACGCATATATTGCGGCAAAATAACAGGAATAAATTATGGCAACCGATGATAAATGTTGCTCGATCGTACCCTATTTTCAAGTTGCCAGCGGTAAGCTTGAAGCTTTTAAAGAGGTGTGCGTACAACTTGTCGAGAAAAGTCGGATCGAACCGAAATGTCTCTATTACGGCTACTGTTTCAACGGGGAAGAGGCTCATTGCCGGGAAGGCTACGCGGATGCCGAAGGCGCATTGGCTCATCTCGGTAATATTGGTTCTTTGCTGGAGCAAGCCCTGCAGTTTTCGGAGCTTACCCGTTTAGAAATTCATGGGCCGAGAGATGAACTGAAGAAATTGCGGGAGACACTTGCTCATCTGAAACCACAGTTTTTTATTCTTGAATGTGGTTTTCGAAGATAACGAATTTTCTCTGACATACATATGAATAACAGCATCTTTTCACCTTTACCCCTCGGCAGGATTTCTTTGCCGAATCGTATCTGCTTTCTGGCCCACCGCACCAATTTTGGCAGGCAGGGACAGCTGAATGACCGGCATATTGCCTATTACCGCCGCCGGGCCCAGGGAGGGTGCGGCTTGATCATTCTTGGAGAATTGTCGATTGATGCCGGTGACCAGCCATGGGAATCCATGATCCATTTCTACCATCCGTCGATGGTAAAAGATCTGCGGAAGCTTACCGGTGCAGTGAAACTCCATGACACGAAAATTTTCGCCCAATTGACCCATCACGGTTTCCAAAGCAGCAGCGCTATCAGCAGACAGGTGACCTGGGGGCCGTCGGCCATGGCCGATGTTGTTTTTGGCGAACAGTGCAAAGCCATGGAAATTGAAGATATGGAGATTGTTGGGGAGGCATTCGCGAGTGCCGCCATCCTGGCGCGAGAAGGGGGGGTGGACGGTATTGAGATCGACATGGGTCCTGAGTCCCTTCTGCGGCAGTTTCTTTCGCCGATCAGCAATCACCGCCAGGACGAATACGGTGGTGATTGCATCCAGCGGATGCGTTTTCCTTTGATGATTATTGAAAAGGTTAGAAAGGCGGTGGGTAATGATTTCACGGTGGGTGTTCGGTTAAGTGTCGACGAGAAATTCTGGGGCGGGATCTCTCTTGAGGATTCCTGCCAGGTGTTGAAGAATTTCGAAGCGAACCGGAATGTCGATTTTTTCAATGTGGACATAGGCACCTACTACAACATCTATCTTTCGGAACCATCCATGCTCATTGAACCCGGTCAGGCAGTGGCAGCTGCATCCGAGATAAAAAAACAGGTTAACCTGCCGGTTATGGCGAAATATCAGATCGACACTCCAGAGGCTGCTCTTGACATTATGAACAGTCCGAAAACCGAGCTGATCGGTATGATACGTCCGTTAATCTGCGACCCGGATCTGCCCGAGAAAGCCGGACAGGGAAAAACCGCTGATATCCGTTTTTGCATTCGGGATAATCAAGGATGCATAGGCAGGGTCAATTCGTCAAAAAGCATCAGCTGCACATTAAATGCTGCGGTAGGCTATGAAAAGTTGTCGGGAGAGGATGCAGCCTTCCCTTCGAAAAAGAGTGCACAGGTTAAAAAGGTCATGGTGGTGGGTGGCGGACCGGCCGGTCTAGAGGCAGCACGCGTTGCAGCACTCCACGGTCACCAGGTCACTCTTTATGAAAAAAACGAGACCATCGGCGGGCAGGTCAACCTCATAACAAAACGACCCGGCCGGGAGAATATGGCCGAGATCAACCGCTATTTCACTCAGGCCCTTGCGGGAGCTGGGGTGACAGTCAAAACCGGTTCGGAACTTAATCAGGAACAGATATTGGAAGAGAAACCGGATGTTGTTATCGTGGCAACCGGTTCAAGGCCAAAAACCGCAGCTTTTAGCGGCCAATACGGACCACCTGGGGTCTTAAACGGGTGGCAGGTGCTGAACGGCCAATATCCGGTAGGCAAAAAGGTTTTATATATTGATGAAAGTGGCGGCAGGCAGGGAGCTTCCACCGTTGAATTTCTTGCCGATCAGGGCAAAAAAATAGAAATGGTTACCAGCGATCCGTTTATCGGGGTTGAGTTGGCGCCAATCGGCGAATTAAACCTCATGCGCCAGAGGCTTCTGCAAAAGGGAGTAGTGTTCACCCAAGAGGTAGAGGTTGAAGAAATTGGCCCGGACAAAGTTACAGCAAGGGAAGTGTATTCCAACCGTAGCATTATTTTTGAGGGGCATGACACCGTGGTTGTAGATGCCGGCAATGTCGCCTTTGACAGTCTCTACCATCAATTAAAAGGCAAGATCCGGGAGCTATACCGGGTTGGTGATGCTGTTGCCCCGAGAAGCATCGAAATGGCCATTTTGGAAGGAAGAGCGGTGGGAGAAATAGTATGAGTCATTTCAAATATCTTTTTTCACCACTGAAGCTCGGCTCGGTGGTTGTACCCAATCGTATCCATTTTGCCGCGCACATGACCAACTTCGGGGAAGATCATCTGATAAGCGACCAGCATATCGGGTATTACCGCGAACGGGCCAAGGGCGGTTGTGGTCTCATTACCACCGAGGAACTGAGCGTCCACCCCTCGGACCACCCGTATGACAAGCTGGTTGAGGCCTTTGATCCACGCGCGATCAGCGGATTCAAAAAGCTGACCAAGACGATCCATCAATTCGATACCAGGATATTCGCCCAGCTCAATCACAATGGCATGCAAGCCGACGGCAAAATCTCCAGACTTCCGGTCTGGGGGCCTTCTCCCGGCAGTGATCCCATCTTCAGGGAGATCGCGAAAGAGATGGAACCTGAAGAAATTGCGGAATGCATCGACTATTTCGTCATATGTGCCAACCATGCGGTTGAGGGCGGATTTGACGGCATTGAATTGCAGATCGGCCACAGTTCGCTGATCAGGCAATTTCTTTCTCCAGCGACCAACTTTCGCGATGACCGGTATGGCGGAAGTTTTGATAACAGGATGAGATTTTGCCTGGAAGTCGTGGATGCGGTTCGCCGGGCAGTGGGGCCTGATCTTCCTTTAGGCGTACGCTTGAATGCCGATGAGATGCATCCCAAAGGGGGCATCACTCTGTCAATTGCCATACGGATTGCCAAGTGTCTGGAAGCTACCGGCCAGATTGATTTCGTTGATTTAAGCCTGGGCACCTTTCATAATCTCTATCTTGTGGAAGGTTCCATGCACACCCCTCTGGCATATACCGTACCGCTGGCGACCGCGGTCAGAGCAGCTATCAAGCTTCCGGTTTATTGCACCAACAGGATTAATGATCCTCATTTAGCGGAAACAATTCTGGAAAAAGGTCAAGCCGATATGATCGGTATGGTCCGGGCCCTGATCTGTGATCCGGATCTGCCCATGAAGACAATGGTTGGCAGGGCCGACGATATCCGTCACTGCATAGCCTGTAATCAGGGTTGTATAGGCCGGATGGGGCTTGGTTATCAGCTGGGCTGCATACAGAACCCTGCTGTCGGCAGAGAAAAAGAACTTGGTACCGGCACCATTACACCCTGCGACAGACCGAAGAAAGTCGTTATTGTCGGAGGCGGGCCGGCCGGCATGGAAACGGCGCGGGTTGCGGCCCTCAGAAAACATAAGGTTGTTGTTTTCGAGAAAGAAGAAGAACTCGGGGGGCAGAATATCTTTGCCGGCAAGGCTGCCGGCAGACAGGAAATTACCGGCGTCACCAGATGGTTAAAGAGACAGATTGGCAAGCTTGACCTTGAGCTGAAACTCGGTGTGCAAGCGACCCAAGAGATGATTCTCGGCGAGCAGCCGGATGTGGTTGTGATTGCCACGGGTTCGACGCCGAAGGACAAGCCTTTTCCCGGTGAGTACGATTTCCCGGATGTGGTGAATCCCATCCACATTCTTTCCGGGCAGGTGGAGGCCGGTGAGAAGGTCCTTCTCATTGACTATGAAGGTCATCACCAGGTCAATGGTCTGGCAGAATGGCTCGCGGAGCGAGGAAAAAAAGTTCATGTCATCACAACATCTTTATCTGTAGGCAGCCAACTGGGTCCTCTGCAGGATCTTGCGCTCAGCCGCCGCCGACTGGCAAGCCACAAGGTCACCTTTACCCCGGACATTGCGGTTCTGTCGATCCAGGGGAAGAAGGTGCAAGGGCTCAGTGTCTATTCAGGGGAAATGGTCGAGTTTGATACCTTTGATACGGTCATTGTGGTGGGGCCAAACGAGGTCCGGGATGAGCTGTATTTTGCCTTGAAAGACAAGGTTGGCGAACTCTACCGGGTCGGCGATTGCCTGGCTCCCAGGAAGACTGATATGGCGATAGTTGAAGGAAATCGTCTCGGCCGGATGTTGTAGTTGCCACTCACTAAATAGCCTGCATCATCGAAATTGGTACAGGAACAGGCAAAACTATCGTAATTGTTCACCGGGACATCAAAGAAGATCGCGTAACCCGGATATATAACCGTTCAACACAAAGACATTGTGAAACCATGCTTGAGGATATCTGGATACTAGCCCAAACCCGCGAGGGTGTTGTTGAAAAATCCACCTTCGGATTGATCGGCGAGGCACGCCGTTTACTCACTGAAGCTAAAAAAGAGAGACAGGTGACCGTTGTGGTTCTGGGCGTCGAGGAAGAAGCGGAACTCGCGGTATTGGGAAGTTATGGCGCTGACCAAGTTCTTTGTGTCCGCTATGAGGAGATACCCTGCTGTGAGAGTGAGTTGCATGCAGAGATACTGTTCGACCTGTGCCAAAAGCACCACCCATCCTGTATACTTCTATGCCAGACGCCGGAAAACTTGGATCTAGGACCTCGGCTGGCAGCCTTGCTGAAAACATCCTTTATCAGCGGTGCTGTGGATTTAAGGATTGACGGCCAAGGTATTGCCCACGCGGTTCGCATGATCGCCAACGGCTATTTAAGTGAAGAGCTTCGCTTTCAATGCAGTCCATCGCCCGTTATCTCTTTTCAGCCGTCTGTTCTGACCCCCCTGGAACAGGTAGTCGATGCTGGATGTCAGATTTCCAGCGTGCTTTCCCGCATAGAGCCTGCCAGGCTAAAAACAAAATCCGTGCAGATTATTACCGCCAGCGCCGAGAACCTGAATCTGGAAGAAGCGGATGTTATCGTCGTGGGAGGCCGAGGTGTGGGGAAAGGTGAAGAGTTTGCGATTATCCATAAACTGGCAGAAGCTATTGGTGGTTCCGTCGGTGGCAGCAGGCCGATGGTCGATATGGGTATTCTGCCTTTTGAACGGCAGATCGGCCAAACAGGCAAGACGGTTGCGCCACGTTTATTGATAGCCTGTGGTGTTTCAGGCGCAAACGAATTAACTGTTGGATTTGAAGATGCCGGCGTAGTTGTGGCGATCAACACCGATCAACGGGCCAGGATTTTCCGCTTTGCCGATCTCAGTATTGTCGGCGATGTTCAACAGGTGTTGCCTTTATTGTTGTCCCGTTTACAAAACCAGAAGGAAATAGAGACATTGCCATGTCAAACAATATATTCATAATCGATGTTTTTGTGGCAATCGCTGCGTCTGCTTTTATCACCTTAAAAGCTGCAGAATTCCGCCGAGCCCTGAAATTAGGCAGAGAGGAGAAGCTGCCCGGAACAATTCGATCGGTGATACGTTGTCTTGTCGGGAGAGGGAGAACCTTCAATAAAAATGATGGCGGCCTCTGGTATATGGTCGTGCTGGCGGCTGGCGGTGCATATATCATGGTTGAGCTTGCTCTTGCAATACTGGATGTGCAAGCACCCCTTTTGGCAAAATTTTCCTTACTCGCGAGTGTCCTTGTCCTTGCAGGAAGCTCGTGGTTCATCGTGTCTGCCGTACTTAAAAAAGTTCGCGAGGGCTATTGGATGGATATGTTGCCGATAGCCGCCCTGCCTCTTCTCGCTCTCAATCGGATCTACCACTACACATCTCCTGGTGGCATATACCAACAACACCTTCTCTTCTATTTTGCAGTCCTCTACGCCGCCGGGGCTTTTCCGCATGGTCTGGCTTCCATGGTTAATATCTACTATAAAAATCGCGGTCCCTTAGGCAAATCCCGGCCTTTCGACCTGGCCACGGATCCCCTGGGAGCAGATACCGTCGAAGACCTTCCTTGGAAAAGTATATTGGATGGACTGGCCTGTGCCAATTGCGGACGCTGTCAGAATAATTGCCCCGCCTCAATGTCAGGCAAACTCCTTTCACCCCGGCAGATTGTCCAGAAAGTTCTGCGCCAAACCCATGCTACTCTCAAAAAATCATGCCCTCAATCCTTGCATGATGTGATTTCCCAGGAGGAGATCTGGGCCTGCAGCATGTGCATGGCCTGTGTGAAGAACTGCCCTCTGTATATTGGCCATGTCAATATTATCCTGGAGTTACGACGAAGCACTGTTTTAAAGAAGGCACAATTCCCGGCTGAAACCCACACAATGCTCAGAAACCTCGAGCTCTACGGGGACGCTCAGGGGGTTGGTGCGGCAAATCGGCACCAATTTACTCTTGACCTGGCTCTTCCGCAAGTAACGGAGACGCCAGGGGCCGAATATCTCCTCTGGTTCGGCTGTTCTCCGGAATATATCCCCGATTATAAGAGAACCATCAGGAACATGGTGCACATCCTGGAAAAGGCAGAGGTATCATTTGCTGTCTTAGGTAAGGATGAATTTTGTTGTGGAGACCCGGCCAGAAGACAGGGCGAAGAAGAGATTTTTCAAAATATCGCCAGGAAAAATATAGAGAAGTTGAATGAATTGGGAATTAAGAAAATCATCACCATGTGTCCTCATTGTTTTAACACTATGAAGAGAGTCTATCCGGAATTTAATGGTAACTTCCAGGTCCAGCATTCCACTGAACTGGTTGAGCAGTTGTTTGATGAAGGCCGGCTTGATTTGAAATACCCGATCGATAAGAAAATCACCATGCATGACCCCTGCTACCTGGGGCGGGTGAACAATCTCACAGGCGGAGTCCGGAAAATAATTACCGCAATTCCAGGAACCGAATTCCAGGAACTACCACGAAATAAGCAAAATTCATATTGTTGCGGTGGTGGTGGCGCTCAGATGTGGCTGCACGAAAGTCCCGGCAATCGGATTTCCACTCTCAGAGCCCAGGAAATCCTGGCAACAGGCTGCCAGTTGACTGCGACAGCCTGTCCCTACTGCCTAGCCATGTTGGGGTCGGAGATGAAGAGCTGTGACGAGTCGGGAGAGTTTAAATTTATGGATGTTATAGACATGGCAGCGTATTCTATCGGCTGCGATTGCGAAGGATAATAGTATGCGGATCATAGTATGCATCAAACAGATACAGCATGTTTTCGGAAAATCAGGTAGGGATGATACCACCAATTTTATCTCTCATCATGACGAGATCTCTTGCATTAATCCTCTCGATATCGCGGCCCTGGAACTTGCTCTTGGCGTAAAGGATTCAGAAAAGGAAGCGGAGGTCATCCTGTTGACTCTTGGGCCTCTAACTGCCGAATCCGATCTCCGCAGGTGTTTTGCCATGGGCGCTGATGTACTCTGTCGGATTGATAACAGTGATAGAATGGATGGCTGGACAAAATCTCTTCTACTGGCCGATGGTATGAAAAAACTGAAAGCCGACCTGGTATTTTGCGGAGAAAAATCCATGGACAGTGGCAGCGGTCAGACAGGACCCTTCCTGGCCGCTCACCTGGGGCTGCCTTTCATCTCCAGGGTGATGGATATCATTGTTTCGGAATCAGGTCAACCGGTAAGAGTTGAAAGAAACTGCGGCCGGGGGAAACGTGAAATTGTCGAAAGTGGTCTCCCTGCTGTTTTTTCAGCTGCAGCGGGCTCTAAAATTCCCAGGTATCCAAGTCTTGAAAATAAGCGGCGGCTCAGCCAGGAGCCCATTCGTAACCTGTCCGTTAGACAGCAAACAACCGCCCCCAAGGTTATATCCACCAGAATTTTTTCAGCACGGCCCAGGCCGAAACAGGTTGTTCCGCCAGACAGCAGTCTTCCGGCATTGAAAAGGATAGAGCAACTTCTACGGGGCAGCAATGTTGAAAAAAGAGGAGAAATGGTCAAGGGCACTCCTGAACAGCAGGTTGAGAGAATCATCTCATTTTTGCAGGAAAAAGATTTTTTGAAAACCACAGATAAAGACACCTGAAATAGTCCAACTATCATGGAAAAGACGTCAACCGGCACCTCTTTAGCCTTTCGTTTACCCTCTTCCGTGCAAATGCATAGTGAGACAGACGGTCTTACCCTTGTCTTATCGTATCCTCTCAAATTCATTCGCCTGGACAAATTCTGGCAACCCGTTTTTACCCATCTCTCCTCTGGGGAGAGTGTTTCTTTTCAGGAAATATTTTCTTTAATTCCACAAATTGATCCTCTGATGCTGGAATTTTTTCTCGAAAAATTGGTCCGCAGAGGTTTTCTGGAACAGCAGGGGACTGCGCATCCAACAAGCTATCCTTCCGTCTCAATCATTATCCCGGTCAGGAACCGGCCCCAGGAAATCAGGGCATGTCTGACGTCTTTGGCAAAACTGAATTATCCAGCCGAAAAAATCGAAATACTTGTGGTTGATGACTGTTCGTCCGACTCAACGCCTGCGGTAATAAGGGAATTTCCCGTCAGGCTCTTGGCCTTGAAAATGCACAGGCAAGCTTCTTTCTGCCGCAATATCGCGGCAGGGCATGCCAACAACGAGATTCTTGCCTTTATCGATTCAGACTGCGAGGCCGATCCGGACTGGCTGCTTGATCTCACTCCGGTATTCAGGGAGAAGTCTATTGCCGCCGTAGGAGGGATGATTGACTCATTTTATACTATCAATCAGCTGGATCAATACGAAAAAGTTCAATCATCCCTGACGATAAGCTCGTGGTATAAACGATCCAACGAGCTGGACCGTTTTTTCTATGTTCCTTCCTGTAATTTTCTCGTCAGGCGGGACTGTTTCAAGGCACTTGGCGGTTTCAAAAATGATCTGCATGTGGGCGAAGACGTGGATTTATGCTGGCGCATTCAAAACAGCGGTCTTCAGGTGGACTACCGCCCGGTTGGGACAATTTTTCATAAGCACCGAAATCGATTGCAAGCCTTTTGCCACCGCCGTTTCGATTATGGCACCTCTGAGCCTCAATTACAAAAACGGCATAAAGACAGACGGAAAAGAATGGTCTTCCCTCCCCTGCCCACCTTTTTCTGGCTTGCCGTAGTTTGTTTGTTTTTTTCCGAAAACATTTCCTGGTTGCTCCCGGCTGTGTCTCTTCCTCTATTGAGTTCTCTGTCGACCTGGAGAAAAATCCGCGGGGCCAATGGTCACATTGGCTATCCTCAAGTCGTTCTGGCAGTGCTGAGAAGCCATTGTGCCTGGTTATATCATTTATGCGCGTTTGTCTCGAGATATTATATCCTGTTCGGTCTGCTGTTTATTATTTTCTCACCACTCTTCTTTTATGCCGTGGCAGTGATGCATCTCATCGCCTGTTTTGGTCAATACATTGTCAAGAAACCTCGTTTGTCTTTGCTGGTCTTTTTCTTCTACTTCTCGCTGGAACAGATTTCCTATCAAGCCGGCGTATGGTGGAGCTGCATGCAAAACAACCATTTTGGCGCAATTTTCCCGAAACTGTCTTTTTCCTTCAGCCACAGATTTTGAGGTAATCACTATGCAGAACCTGATTGTCAGCTCAGATCTGGTTCTGCCCAGGATGCTCACTTTAACGATTACCAATAGATGCAATCTTCATTGCCTCCATTGCTGGCCGGGGTCTGGTTCGTCTGGCGACTGCAACCATGTGGGCAAAAAAAAGCTGCTGTGGATGATACGCGATTTTTGTATGATCCATATGTTACGGCTGCCGGAGCCCTGTTTCCCTGTGTAATGTTCCAGATTGATAAATATGCCGCCCATCATGTTTACAGCCGCCCGCTCGCAAGAACTCTTCAGAAAAGAGTACCTATATGGGCCGTAGTGCAACAGCAGAGCCGACACCGATCAGAGGATCTGCAGACATGCAGAGCGTGTCCCGATAGGTCACACTGTCGCGGCGGTTGTATGGGCAGGGCATATATGGACCACGGCTCACTTATGACTGCAGAAGATCGCTGCAACCTAAGGAGGGTCGTATACAACTGGACCGGTTGCGGAAAGAGCATGCCCAAGAGCGAAGCCTAACTATTTCATATATTTTAATTACCCTCTTGTTTATTCGTAAAAATCAGAACTTCTCTTACCCCCCCTGAATGGGGGAGAAATTTCATCCCTTCGGGTGATTGAAATTGCTTGTGGATAGCGTGATAATGCGACCATCATATTTTCATGTGATGAACTGTTCATCCTATATGCGGGTCCTTAACCGGACATTACTGATTTCTAAGAGATTATTAACTAATCAAAGGGAGGAGGAGAGATGTCAGAGGGAACTACCTTTAGTGTCGTTAACCAGGCAGTGGCAGACCCGTCAACGGTTGGTTTGGCAAGTTTTGGTATAGCTCTTTTTACACTGAGCTTTCATAATGCCGGTCTTCTTGGGCCGAATGATATGAGTGTTATTATTCCAATGGCCCTCATTACCGGCCTGATACACTTTTATGCCTGTTTGAATGGCTTCAAGAAAAATGAACTGTTTACGGCTTTGGTTTTTGGGCTTTACGGTATGTTCTGGGCCACTTACGCCATGATCAATTTTATTGTTTCGCTTAAATGGATTCAGCTTGATGCCAAGGCTTTGATGATATTCCTGATAGCGTACACAATTTTCACCGGAATCATTTTTATTTCCACACTCCCTACGAATAAAGTAGTGATTTTGACACTTGCGATCCTCCTTGCAGTTTTCCTCTGTCTGGACTTCGGCTTGGCAGCTGTAATTGCAGGCAAGGAAACGAAACTCATTGTGCTGTCAGGATATCTTGGGATAGTTGACGGACTCCTGGCCCTGTATCTAACGGCTGCCGGTCTTTTCGCTGCAAATTTCGGTCGTTCGGTTCTTCCGGTGGGTCCGGTTAAATAACGTCTAAAAAAAATAATGGGACGGTTTCGGTTCTACAGAGCCGAGCCGCCCCTTCCTTTCATTACCGCCCCGACACGATTGTTTACGTGTCTCTTGCCTGTTCCCACACTGACAAAGCGACTGGCCTGATATTTCGTTGTTGCTCTTGCCGCCGGTGATACATTTGAGAATTTCATTTTCTCTTTCCGCAACGCTACTTTGGTTTTGAAGAATTCAAGCTTCTCTTGAATTTTTATAATCCACGCCTAGGGCATCAGCGGTCCAGATAGCTGCTTCTGCCATCGCAGCAGTCACAGGAAACCAGGTCGCGTGAATGGTTTCTCCTTCGGCCACTGCCGATGCGGCCACCTGCCGTATCTCCTCAGGGGAGGGGTTGGAAAGATTCAGATCTGCCAGGCAGATCGGTAAACCGACCTGATGACAAAAGCCCTGTACTTCACGAATATCCTTTAAAGGTTGCCCTTCCATAACCAGTTGAGCCAGCAGGCCGAAAGCAACCTTTTCCCCATGCAGTTTTTTCCGTGTGGCCGGAAGGGTTGTCAGACCATTGTGGATGGAATGTGCTCCGGCATGGCCACCGTTTTCTGAACCGAGACCGCTGAGCAGGGTGTTGGCTTCGACGATCGCTTCGACCGCCGGGGTGACCATGTTCCGTTCGACGGCGAGTTTCGCCTGCAGGCCGGATTCAAGCAACGTGTCATAGCAGAGGCGGGTGATTGTCTGGACCGCGAGCGTGGGAGTCTGCCCGCCTGAAAAAGCATTGGCCTTTCCGCTCCGGGTACATGTGCCGGTTTCCCAGAAGCCTGCGACCGCATCGCCCATCCCGGCAACCAGAAACCTTGCCGGCGAATTGGCAATAATTGCTGTATCGACAAGGACGCAATCAGGATTTCTGCGTAAATGGAGATAGGACTCGAACACGCCGGCGTCTGTATACACAACCGACAAGGCCGAACCGGGTGCGTCGGTTGCGACGGTGGTAGGAATAACAATAACCGGCAGATTCATTTCGTGGGACACGGCCTTGGCAGCATCAATCGAGGCACCACCACCCAGGGCGATGATGACGTTTGCCCCCATCTCAACGGCAATTCCGGCAAGGCGACCTATCTCCCTGCGGGAAGAGATTCCCTGGAACTGTTCCTGATGGAAGGAAATTCCTTTTAACCGCAGGCTTTTTTCGATAGCTTCCCCACAAATTGACAAAGCCGTCCTACCGCCGATAATGAAGGCGTTGTCTCCGAGGCGGGAAATATGAATCCCAATTTCAGTGATTGCTCCGATGCCTTGTATATAGCGGCCGGGTGCGAGAAGTATGCGATTCATTTTATTTTCCTTGATATTTTAACCCGCATTTCTCATCAGTTCAGGCGGCGTCAGCTTTAACGCGCAGGGGACTAATTTTTTTCACAGCGTCTTCTAGGTAGACAGATTTAATTTATCTTTACCTCGTAATATCATATGGTTGAATCTGCAGCAATATTACTGTAAAAATCATTCTTTCCCCGGTTCAAACAAGAAAAAAATCAGTCCCCTCGCTCCTTGAAAATCGTGAAACCCTAAACGCTAGACCTCTTAATCACCACTGCTTGCGTCCGGAAGGGTCGAAAACCGGTTCTGTATCGGCATTTGCGCCGCGTCGATAGTAGTCGGCAGGATCATAGTCCTGCGCAGCCTTGGCTTCACGCAGCAGTTTTCGATCGATTGGATGGGCCTGGTCGGCATAGATATCGCGCAGCAGGTCCTCGACGACCAGGCCCAGATCCTCGACCGTTTTCACCACTTCGACCTTGTCGCAATAGGAGCCGTAGACGTCCATCAAACAATCACCGCGACTCCAGGTTTCACGCTCTTCCGGGGTAAGCCAGAGCATGTAACGGGATTTCTCGCGGATTTCGTCCAACACCCAGTCATTGGCCTCATCGTAGTTGTTGCGCCCGTCACCCAGGATGATAAAGGCCGGCCGGCCGCGCAGGTTTTCGAGAAACTTTTTTTTGAATTTCAGAAAGACCTGACCGAAGCTGCTGTTTTCATCGAGATCGATAATGTCCCCTTTATCGATCGTTTCCATCAAATCGTTGACCGGCATATTGGCCAGCATTTCGGTGATTTCCGCCAGATCGCGGTTATAGATAAAACTTCGGACATCAAGCAGTTGATTGTGCAGGGTATGCAACAGCAGGAGCATGAAGCGCGAAGCATGGCTGACGGAAAAGCTGACGTCACAGAGGACCACCAGCCGGGGTTTATCCCTGCGTTTGCGGCGCAACACCACCTGGAACGGAACCATATCATGGCGATAATTTTTGTTAATCGTCCTGATAACATGCAGTTTACCGCGATTCTGATTGTTCTTCATCCGGCGCATATCTTTACGCAGCCGCAGCATCATCTTTGCTACGACATTCTGCATGGCGGCCTGTTCTTCAGCGGTAAAGGCCATTCCCTGCTCAGAACCGACAGTCTTGTCTAATGAAATCAACATCGGATTTCCTGTATGGCGACGGGTCGGGCGCGGTGGCTTTTTCGCTTTACCGCGATAGCCCTTCATCCGCACCTGGATTTCCGTGCCGTCCATATCATCCGGATCGATCTCAGTCAGGCTTTTCAGCTCCGCTAAATCTTCCGGGCTAATCTCACTGTCGAGTTTAATCAGTGGCCCTGGCCCGTCATCGTCCTGGCTTTTGTTCAGGTAAGTAAATTCACCCTCCATTTCAGTGATGGCTGCATCCAGTAACGCGTGGAGATCCGCTTCCGGTTCGACAAACTGGAAGCGACTGAAAAAATGATTAAATACCAGATGGAAGGTTGGAATGTCATTGACGTTTTTCACCAGGGTCAGCCGCAGGAGCTCCCGCGTTGACCTGCGTCCTGTCATGCCGCAGAGCCCTATGGCCTGAACGGCATCGAGGCTCTCGCCAGGCGAGACCCGGATGCCGCTTTCACGCAGAGCGGCGACAAAACGGGTGACGATCCGTTCCATGATCAGTTCATTTCCCGGGCAGCCAGTTCGGTGATCTTCTGCAGATCAGTCTGGTGTTTGGCTATCACACCGACATAATCGGCAATCAGCGCCGGGGTAAGCTCGGTTGCCTTCAGAATTGAAAGGACCTGCGCCCAATCCAGGGTTTCCGATACGCTGGGCGGTTTGCGCAGATTCAATTCACGGGTTTTACGCAGAAAGTCCACCATCTGTCGCGCCAGTTCCTCACAGATATCGGGAAACCTGGCCCGGACAATCGCGACTTCCCTCTCGAGTTCAGGATAACCGATATATAAGTACAGGCAACGCCGCCGCAGTGCATCGGAGATCATCCGTGTGCCGTTGCTGGTCAGGATCACCAGCGGCTTGCGTTTGGCCTCAATCACCCCCAGTTCGGGGATCGAGACCTGAAAGTCGCTCAGACATTCCAGAAGCAGTGCTTCGAATTCGTCGTCGGAGCGGTCGATCTCATCGATCAGCAGCAGGGAACGTTTTTTCGACATAAAACTGCGCAATATCGGTCGCTGTACCAGAAAATTCTCGGAAAAGAACAGACTCTCTTCGGCGGAAAGTCGCTCGACGGCTTCCCGCAGGTCTGCCGATACGGAGAGGTAGTTATCAAGTTGGGTGCGCAATAATTGGGTATAAAGCAACTGCTTACCGTACTCCCAGTCATAGAGAGCCTTGCCCTCGTCGATCCCTTCGTAACACTGCAGTCTCACCAGAGGAAAATCCAGCCCGGAAGAAAGAGCTTGAGCCAGTCCGGTCTTCCCTACCCCTGGCGGTCCTTCGATCAGGATCGGCTTCTCCATGCGGATAGCTAAAAAAACAGCGGTGGCGATAGCATTATCGGCTATATACCCCTCGGCTTTGAGGAAATCCGTAACCGCTTGTTGGGTAATCAAACTAACCATACCAGCCTCTTGGTTGTTGTATTGAGCTTTTCCTTAGATACCACTCAGACAAATATACCGCTGACCCCAGGATTTAGCTCTATTGCCAAGGGTCAACGGTATCGTAAAGCACACAATGAATCCGGTGCAATCCGTAAGGGAACCGAGGAAGGTAACCTCCAAGGATTAACCTTCTGCAAAGTGATGAACTACAGGCACTGCTTGAAAATGCCAATCATGTCCTGGAGACCGGTATCGGTCGGATTGCCTTCGGTACAAATATCGTTGACCGCAAACTTTGACAGACCTTCGATATCTTTTTCTAGCAGACCGAGGTCCTTGAAGGTTTTGGTGATGCCCAGGTCAGCTTTCAATTCCAGACAAGCGTCGATGAAGGCCTGGCCTGCCTTCATGTCGGCCATACCAACGGTGTTAATACCGGCAGCCTGTGCCATCATTTTGAAGCGCTCCGGGCAGGCCGGCAAGTTGAATGACATAACCGGACCAAGACCAATGGCGTTACACAGCCCATGAGGCGCATCATACATACCGCCCAGAGCGTGAGCCATACTGTGGATCAGGCCGAGACCGGCGCTGTTGAAGCTGTAAGCCGCAGCCATCTCAGCCCAGACCATGGCTTCCACGGCTTTATCATTGTTCCGGTTCATTGACGATTGACGCAGGTGTTCGAAGATAATCGAAATGGCGCTCAGACCCGGACCATAGGCGGAGACCACGCCGAGACGGGAAGTGATGGCTTCTACGGCGTGAGCCAGAGCGTCCATACCGGTATAGGCAGCGAGGTTGCCGGGCATACACTGATGGATCAATGGGTCATTGACCGATTTGCTCGGGGTACAGTTGGGATCAAACAGGGCCATTTTGTATCTTTTGTCGGTATGATTGATGATCGAGAAGCAGGAGACTTCCGAACCGGTACCGGAGGTGGTGTTGATCGCCAGATGCGGAAGGGTGTTGGCCTTGGTCGCCTTGAAGGCGCCTTCAAAGCTTCTGACATCCTGACCGTCATGGCTATGTACAAGTCTGATGGCCTTGCAGGCATCGTGTGAGCTACCGCCGCCGATGCTGAGCAGTCCATTAAATTTGCCGCTTGCCAAAAGCTTGGCGCCGGCCATAACTTCGTGGTCTTTCGGGTTTGGAGTAACGCCGGAAAATACTTCGGAAGCAACCTCGGCAGCCTTGAGGACACCCTGAATTGTCTCAATGATGCCGGTACCGCGCAGACCGGTGGTGACGATCAGGACCTTGGTCATACCAAGAGACCTGGCATCCTTGCCAATCATCGTGTGTGCACCCCAGCCGACATTAACTGAAGGATAGGCATGCATCATTTTGATCGGGTATTCCAGTCTTTCATTTTTGAGAGTGCGTTTAACGTCTTTATTGTGTGACATAGACACTTCCTCCGGTTGGTTGGTACTCAGATCCCTAGCGGGTTGAGTACAAGTTAGTTGCTGCACTTGCTAGGCGCCTGTCGCATTCGCAGTCAGAGGCAACGATGCAAAAACTCCGAGTTGCGAGTAATTTAACACCCCACAAGTGGATAGAAAGAACTGCTCAGGCGAAGCTTGAAATATTTTCTTTGGATGACAGTTCATCACGCGAAAATATGATGGTCCCAATATCACTCTATCCACGAGCAATTTCAATCACCCAAAGGGATGAAATTGCTCACCCATTCAGGGGGGAAAAGAGGGAGATCTTCTGATTATTGCGAATTAAAATGAGGACTACTGAGTTTCCATCCGAAAACTAACCCGGATTTCTCATCAGTTCAGGAGGCGTCAGGTCCGAAGTTTTTGCTAATGACCTATAGTAAGCTATGTTCATTAGCAAAAGACCGAAGAAGATGACGCTGCCGGAAATGTTTTAATAGGCAAGAGCAATCAAGCAAACAATCGCGGGACAGCTCTTTTTCTACAAAATCAAGCCGCTTCTCCCTTTCATTGCCGCTTCGACACGATTCTTAACATTTAATTTCTTATAGAGATTTTTAACGTGGCTCTTGACTGTTTCCACACTTACAAAAAGACTGTCTGATATCTCTTTGTTGCTCTTGCCGTCAGTGATACATTTAAGAATCTCTCTTTCCCGCTCTGTCAACTCTGCTTCTTCCGTGCCTTCCGTATCATCATTTTCTTCTTTAAGGTCCAGGGTCAGGTTGACGAGATAAGGCGAAATGATTGATTGTCCCTGGCAGAAACAGCGAATAATGCGAACCAGTTCGCTTGTGCTGACACTTTTGAGAACATAGCCGTCAGCCCCGGCACGCATGGCGTCACGAATAAATTTATCATCATTATAGGACGACAGTACCAGGATCTTCATATCCGGGGTACTCTCCCGTAAAATCCTGATTGCCCCGATTCCTGTAATCCCCGGCATATCGACATCAATCAGAGCAAGATCCGGGGGATCGGCCTGGATTCTATCGACCGCCGAAAAACCGTCACTGGCTTCGCCTGTGATTTCAATGTCATCGTGCTGACTCAAACTGAGGCGTAAACCTGTCCGCAGCAAAGGATGATCATCCGCTAGAAATATCCTCACGATTCCGTTCTCTCCGACAAAAGGTTAGAGTCTTTTACTGGGAGTAAAAAACTGAATTGACAACCTTGCCTTGGGTCGGTTTCCTCCGAATCAACAGGAGAATTGACCCATATTTCTCCCTGATGGGCTTCAATAGCCAGTTTGCAGAATGAAAGTCCCAGCCCGACTCCTTTTCTTCTTGTTTCCCCCTTGATTCTGGTTGTGAAAAATTTGTTGAATATGGCTTCCTTGTCTTTTTCAGGAATGCCCGGGCCCTGGTCCGTGACGCTTGTAAGTATATACGGATGCCCGGCCAGTATTTTCTCTCTAAATTTAGAGGGAATGATTGTAAGGCTGGACTGGCCGTTCTGCCTGCCAACTATTTTGGAGGAAATCTGAATAGTCGAACCCTCGGGAGAAAATCTGATGGCATTATCCAACAGGTTGGCACAGGCCCGCATAAGCCGAATCTGGTCGCCATTGATCTCCAGGGGGGAGAGAGACGGTTCGAAGGTAATGCTCAGCTTTTTGTCCTTGGCAAAAAAGCGCAACTGGCTGATGCCTTCCTGGATAATCTGATGCAAATCGATCTTTGACTGGTTCAGCAAAAACTTTCCGCTTTCATTGCGGTAAATATCAAGCAGATTGTTGGTCATGCCAAAAAGCTGATGGGTGGTTGCCAAGGCCAGCTGCATGATTTCCATCTGGGCGGTTGATAATGGTCCCAGGCTTGTCTCAAGCATAAGTTGGATAGCTCGCTGCATAGAAAGGATAGGATTAACCATGTCGTGGGTGATCATTCCGACCAGATCTTCCTTCATACGTCGGACCTCCCGTTCCTCCGAAATATCACGGATAATTCCGACAGTACCGACATTCTCGCCATTGGCGCCTTTAATACCCGACAGTGAAATCTGCGCCGGGAAAACAGTATCGTCGGCAGTAACGGCTACCAGCTCCGCACCCCATACATCACCAAGGCCCGATTTAACACCGGCAAGAAAGGCTTCTTTCGATTGCGTGTCAAGAAATAAGTCATCTATTGAGCGTGAGAATATCTCATTATCCTGATACCCGAACATGTTGATACCGGCCTTATTGATCATCGATATCGTCCGATCCATTTCAGCGGTGATAATACAGGCGCGTACACTGTTTACAATTGTGCGGAATTTCTCCTCCGAGACCTTGATCTGTTCCAGGGCTTGATTGTATTCGGCGCTTGCCTCTTTCAAGAGATTTGTCAGGATATCGGATTTGCGCTCCGAGACTTTCAGCAATTCCTCCAACTCCATTATCCTGTTCTTAAGCATTAACTACCCTCAGAATTGACTCAGCATCCTATTACCGATACTACCGCTGTTTCATTATGCAGAAGACACGGACCACCGCATTGTATCCTGCAAAACTCGCCATAGGTGTAAAATCCCAAAATGGGGACATCGCGACCAAACCCCTCTCTTATCAGGGCGTACTCATCTTTTGTGCGAACACCAAGTACTTTTTTCCGGGCCATGCAACCGTAGTAAAAGACCATTCGGGGTGGAGTGTCACCCAGTCCTGCTCTGGCAATGGCGACTGCTTTTTTTGTAGCATCCAGAATCGAAGAGATATCTCCACATGTCAAATGCACCATGGAACCCTCCGGTATCTCTCCGGCGAACCGCAGGGATCCGTCGTCGCGGTTAACGCTCATGGTGGCGCGGAGTTGGTAATAGGTCTCGTCAGTGCCATCGTTGCACCGACGGATGATGCCCAGGGGATATTCCACTCCCACAGCCGGAAGCCCTTCTGCATGTTCTCCCAAAAATCGTTTAAAAACCTCCAAAGCAGACTCACCGTTGAGTTCGTAAAGGATGTTTCCGGAAGCGCGGGTCACTTTTTTGGGTAAACCTACCGGAGACCATCCGGCCTGAATCCCCTCACTGACTTTGAATTCACCGGTAAACCCCATTGCCACCGCCGAGTTGGTTAAAACCTTGTTTCCGACAAACTGCCAGGTTTTTTGGAATTTGCCTGCGTCACCGGCTGTCCCTCCGACTATGGGGACAACCTCTCCCAACACTGAGACCATTCCCCGCAACAGGGCGCAACCGTTTCCCGTAAGTCCATCCGAGAGAAGTTGTACATATTGTACTGACTCAGGGAGTTTTGCCGCCAGCTCCTTACCGGCCTTTTCTCCGTCCCTGTCAATATTTTCCGATGACACGACATGGCAATCAATAGTGTCAGAGCAGAATCCCCCCAGTACTGCTGAGCCCGAGGTCAGACCCATGTCTGAGATTTCACCATCAGTAGTGCAACCTATCAGGTTAGGAGTTTCAATAACAGAACAGATTCCGGCAAGAAGATTCTCCATGCCCGGTTCCGGTGAGCAGTAAAGCCAACATGCATCAGGTTGGCGCCCCAGTTTATAAACCAGGGATTCGGCAAAATTCCGACCGGAATTTAGGGATAAAGGTTCTTTCAATAATACAGTCGCAGCCTTGAACATATAAAATCAATCGGAAAGGGTTTGCTTGACGAAAAAACACCTCTTTATAGGGAAATTTTAGAAAGATACACTTGCTTGTTGATCAATATTTTTCGATTTCAATCTATCTTATTGATGCTTGGGACGCAATGCTTTTCATCCGAAAAATATAACCTAATGACCAAAAGGGAAGATCGCCGCAACCTCAGGAGGCTGGTGTACACCTGGCGCAGTAACCGGAACCAATTTCCTGTCAACAAATAGCTGTTGCTTTCCCTGAATCATCGGGATGGATCAATCAAAAAATCAAGGTTCCCCCCTTCCCCCCTGAATGGGTGAGTATTTTCATCCCTTTGAGTGATTGAAATTGCGAGTGGATGGCGTGATAATGTGGTGGTCAAATTCCCAGGTGAAGAACTGTTCATCCAATAACATATCTCCAGCTTTTCCTGAACAGTTACCTGTGACGGGCCAAGATTGTTAACTCAAGAGATACGTAGGATAGGCTTCGCAGGCTGTATGTGAAGAACGCCCTCCACATACACAGTGGGTGGCTCCAGCTTTTACGGGCTGGAGCCATTCACACAATGCCATTGCCGACTCTCTATGATTAAAAGGGCTCCTTTCTGTGAAACATTGAACTGCAATCCTGCCTGCTGCTGGTAAGCGAAAAAGAGATCGGATGGGCAGATGCGAATGTCTACAATGAGACGGCTTGAAAAACTTCTATATGCAACAGGAGACTGAAAAAACAGGCTTAATTCGACTTTTCATAAAAGCAAATGCCGGATAATGATCAGTCCGGCACTAAATGAGGGGATTATTTCATTCGCAGGGAGAACGTTTTGTAAGAATTAGTTAGTTTCTATCCCGAAACGAGGGATTTTCTTCTAAATCTAGACGCGCGAAGAATTTTACCGCAGGCATATAATTGATATTCCGAGGATAAAATTTTGAGCGCAACGACGAGTTAGGTGAAAAGCGCCGTTTTCGG
>JBJKRL010000074.1:0-4599 GCA_046704745.1 Desulfocapsaceae bacterium
GAGGTTCTGAAAAATTTTGCCACGGAAGGTGAACTGCGGAATACATCGATTGTCTCTTGATAGGTTCCCAACTTTCCAGCTGCAACCACAGTGGGCAGCCAGAGAAGAAAAGCAAAACCCAATAAAATCGTTGAAATTGCTATCCTGTTCATAAAAGAGCTCCTTATCTCAGGAACCATGGCCTAAAACCACATCAGCTTGTGATGGTTTGAAGCCCGTTCCTGTAATCCGACTCCGAGGGAGGCTCACCTTAGGATGATCTAATCGACTTGAAATCAAACAACAATCCGTTAATTTCCGCGCCTGCAATGAAAATCAAATACACCGTGCATTATACAGGCGCGGATAGAGCAAAAACACAGTTAGGCACAAATTAAAGATAGGACAATCAGTTTTTCTCCACACCTGATGATTTATCTCCATCCCTTAACTCATTTGGCTATTGGGAGAGACATACCCCGTTGAGTGGCTGGGCACTCAAGTTGCGCAACTTGTGAAAAATTATTCGCTCGTAGATCCGTATTCACTTTTTTGAGTAGATTAATTCTGGAAATGTCGTTATTGGCAGCAATCGTTTCCTTTGCCCAATAATAGGTGAATGCGCCATGATATGTACCTCCGATATAGGCATCTGCGCTGGTCTGGTTGTCCCGGCAGGCGGCCCAGAGTATCACGTTTTTGGCGGCCTTTTCCACTACGCGGCGACGTAAACCGCGAGCCATAAGAGGCATCACCTCCTCACATGCTTCTTTTGATGGTGGTGCGATATAGCGGACATGGCAATTTGGCATGAGGTCCATAAGTTTTAGGCCAGTGCCCGAGTGACACGTGTCCAAATACACCTCTACAAGAACGTTGTCAGGCACCTGCGCGAAAAGGTCGTGCAGTTCGTCGTCGACTATAAGGTGATTCAGATCCCATTGGCCGTTCTTTTCCGCCAGATCATGAGGGCAAAAGGCCTCGTCATAATGATCACGTTCATCACCGCTTCTGTCCGGTACCTGAGTGCCGTGGCTCGAAAGGCTGAACACAAGATAGCTGTACTTGCCAGCTTTGGCTCCACCTACCATGCCATTCAACTCAGTGATGATCGCCTGTTTAGTAGCCTGGGCATCAGTTAATACCTTGATGTCTCCGGCGGTAAAGCCAAGATATTTCTCCAGGATATCGATCATTTGTTTGGTGTCGTTGACACATCCGTGTAAGGTATTGCCTGGATAGTTCTTAAAAACGTTGATCCCAACGCAAAGCGCTCTACGTTTTGACATTTTAGACTCCTTAGTGTGAGTTAGTGAAAATTCCATTGCTATGTAATGGAATGGCTGCTGGAAGTCTTACTTTAATAACCACAGTTATGTTTTCATCTTTTTCACCTCCTTGCTGTCGTCTATATTGCTTAGCAATTGTGAAAAAATAATTTCAAAAACAGTAGCTATAATTTGTGATAATTACTGCGATACTTAGAACAAATTTTGTGTTAGATATTCAGAAAAGGTTTTACTGAACTTATCAGATTCGATTCCTGTCTGTGACGGCACTCCACAAGCAATCTATCAATGCGGTAGGTTATCAATATTACTCGTTATTCATGATCGAATCCGATGCCGTCTTTGTTCCTGCCACTCGGTTGTCTGTTTTTTGGCTTACTGTTGGCGGTTGTATAATAAAACATTGTATGGCACATTTTTCTTACATTTTATCCCCAACCATGGGCTGATTAGTATCAATAGGATTCATTTATATAAAATGTCATGGAATAAATTTTATTTTCGAATACAGATACAGCATAATTAATGCTGTACTACGTGAATCGAAGCCTATAATTTATTCAAATGGTTTTCGATACCATCAAAATCTCAGTAACATATAACTGATACGCACTTAATGGAAGGTTTCAATTTCAACCCCAAATAGACGACCTTGACTTACCCTTTGTACTGAATTTAATAGAGAGGCGGAAGCAAGATAATTGACTACTGTCTATTTCTAACTCTTCATCAAGGATGTGCGTTGGAACAGAGGCCAAATTAATCTCAGTAATCCGATTATACATCTTTGAAATGCTTGCACGGGAAACCTCCTGTATTTTTTTGTGATTAGCCAAACAGACGGAATCAGCGACCGGGATCGAACGAAATCTGCATTCTGACTATGATGAAGAGCGAAAAAGCATTTTACTTACGGATAATTATATGAAATTTTCAACGAAATAAGATCCTTGCATCTAAAGTGCAATAAGATAGCGGCAATACACTCTGTCAGTTAGTTGTAAGACATGATGCCTCATTGTTGCCAAAATATGTCGTCCTGATGTAATCTTGGCGAAAGAGAACTATGGCTCTTCCCAACGACACAACTGTCCAACCCAGCCTTCTGGACTGGCAGTCCCAAGAGAAGCAGCCCAAAAAATAAAACAGGCGAAAGTGAAAAACCACTTTTGAGGAGTAAAGTGTTCCGGGCATATGAGAGTAGCAAGATGCAAAGCCATGTTCTTGCCCTCTAGGCCGAATGGTATATTTTGCTTTGAGATAGACTTCGCAGCGAACTCTCGAAACTGTGGATCAAGACCGGCTACGAAGCCAGAAAAGATCTGGTTCCAAGGACGCAAGTCAGTTTTATCGGAAACGGTATTGCAAACAAAAACAACCTTACTCATTATCTCCGCGTTTGTATAAGTGAAGCTAACTTGGTCTAACCTGAGGTCGTTGATGTGCTTTTGACGGCCGAAGTCTTCACCTTCAAAGACGAGCCTGTTAATTTCATGTTCCACGATATAGCGAAAGCCTTGGTTTAATTGCTTCATATTGTGCCTCCTATAGGTGATAAAAATTCGCTTTTTCAGACTAGCCTAAAAAATGGGCCTTCCAGGTCAAATCTTCTTACCGGTACACGCCTAACCTAACCGATCAAGAAGGCCAGGATGTCAACATTTTTATCCACATTCCCGGCTATTACCTTGCGAAATCGCAGCAGCAAGGCAAATTTAGCCCGTATCCAATAATTTTTCCCGTTGTTAGCGTAAACCTCTCCTTTCCCAAGCATTACAAGGTATTGATATTCACAGAGGGTTCCACGTAGCCTTGTCAGCCATCATAATACGACACATACTCCCTTATTGTTTTTTAGCCCAAGACCTTGATTTTTTTCAATTCTTTTAAAAATGTTACTCACATGCATCTTATTGCAACTCATGAATCGGATCTGCAGGTCAAGGAAAGACGGCTTAAAGATTTAAACCGCTTTACCAATTTACGGCGCGTCTAGGTTGAACGTAGATTGCAAAAGTAATGTTCATGGAACATTCTAGATAGTTGCTGCATTAAAAAAACAGCCTGAAACGAATTGGCAGTCTATCCGGAAGAGGCTATCCCTCCCCTGCACTCCCGGTTGCTTTCTCTATTCGATTCGCCACATACCGGAGGACCAGAAGACCTTTCGATATCGAATCGAATGAGCCTCTTTCCGGACAGACTATACGGAAGCATTTATTATAGTGAGGGAAAAACACGGGAAAGACAATCCCCGTAAAATACAAAAAACTACGGTAGACAAATACCGGATCAGGGCAAGGATAGTATGAATTTATCTAGAATTTTCTTCTTGTGTTTGAACCCTATTTTTTTCGAATATTTTCATTGCGATGATTCCAAAAAATCTGTTGAAATCTGATCAAAGCAAGTTGGAGAATAATACCGGGATGTCAAAAAAGGATCCACCACATATATGTTCTTTTGGATACAGTGAACCTTGATAGGAGAACGGAACAGCATGAATGTCCTTCTCGTTTCCGCCAATACCGAAACCATCACTATGCCGATCTTGCCCATGGGCTTGGGTCTAGTGGCGCTACCCAGAAAGCAGGCCATCAGGTCAGATTTGTTGGGTAGTGTCAATTTTTTTGTGTGAAATTTTCCCAAGCCATTTTTTTCAAGAAAGGCAAACTCTTCCTAACCTTCCCTAGAGGGTTTGACCGCCAATGTAATTCCATTCTCAGAGAGATAAAGGCAAGGAGCCTATATAGCAGGCATTCTCACCAGCCACTATCTCCATGGGTTTGGTTCGACGTTTAAATTCCTTGTTCAGCCGCTCTATGATATTTGTTGTCCGGAGAGAGATCCATTCCTCTTCGGGAAAATTGAAAAAGGTCAGACATGATTGAATGGACCTGTCCAGACAGGAAACGGCTGAGGGCAGAACTGTTTCCCATTTATCTACGAATTTCCCATCAGTTCAGGCAGCGCCAGGTTCGAAGTTTTTGGCAATGGACTATAATAATTTATGTTCACTGCCAAAAGACAGAAGAAGATGGCATCGTATGGACTGACCTTAGGTGAACAGTGTGAAAATTTGGTAAGAGAGGAGTTTTCTCAAAAGATGTTTGATCTTTTAAGTTCCCTCCAAATTGACACGGTGTTTATGAGAAATGCGGGCTAACTGGTTCGGACGCCGTACTGTCTACATTATCCCGGGCGGGTGTTGCTATGCGTTTTCGTAATTCGATAACTCAATCAGGTTTCCATCCGGATCTCGGAAATACACTGACTCGATAGTACCTGTGGCACCTGTTCTCCGGACTGGACCTTCTACTATTTCAACACC
>JBJKRL010000075.1:0-39836 GCA_046704745.1 Desulfocapsaceae bacterium
CCCTTGGGGTATCAGTTCAGGATGCGCCATCTTCTTCACATTTGGCAATGAACATAGCTTACTATCGAAGTCGGAGTTTATGCCCGAAGGGTGCTTATCTGTTCATTACCAAAAACTTCGAACCTGATGCCTCCTGAACTGATGAGAAATACGGGCTAAAACCTGGGGAGCAACCCTTTCAGACTCTTCTTCAGGCCGGGCTTCTTGTTTCCCGGGGTGGTCTGCTGCTCCAGTGTCTTTTTCAGGGTCTCGGTGCTCGGCAGCTGCTGCTTGAGCATCCCGGCCAAATCAGGACTGAATTCCGGCGAGGCGAATGTTCCCTTCACCAACACCGGCACCATCAGCCCTTTGTGCTTTTCGGTATCCCCCTGGCCCTTCAAGGTGGCCACGACCTTGGGCGTCACCCGCATGTCTAAAACCTCGCTTACCAGATTGGCCGAGCCCGAGGCGACAACCCTGAGCAGGGGCGATTGGAGCGTCGTTTCCGATGTGTTGACAAGACCGTTACTGATCGTAAATGGGGCGTTCAACTCGGAGAAATCCGTTTTAGGCCTCTCCGTCGGGGACTTGGCCCCGGTGAAACTGGCCTTTATATTGCGCACCATGCCGACCAGATCGATTCCTATGATCGCACCGTCGGTAAAGAGCAGATTCCCCTGGCCGTTCAAGCTCTTTTTGACCGCCTCCGGAGTGTCCCCCTCCATCTTCAAGGAGATCTTCGATTTGAGGGTCCCCTCCATAAGGTCCTTACCGCGAAGATCATGCAGCAGGGGGCGGACTTTTATCCCGGCGCCGTCCGCATCCATCACGATCCCAGGAGTATCCCCTTGTACGTTCACCGTTCCCGTGGTCTTGAATGTTCCTTTGTAGAGGTCCATGGTAAGAGGCTCGAGACGGAAGATGCCGTCCTTGGCGGTAAGATGCAACTTGATATCTTCCATCGAAATCCCTTGGGCCTTCAATTTCCCGACAGCAAGTGTCGTATCAAGGGTGAGTTGCCGAAGCGGTCTGTAATCGATCTTTTTGGTATTTTGCGGCTGCGCTTGGCTTTGCGCCTGGATTGTCTTTTGCGGCTGCTGCTCATCGATCTTTGCGGGCCCAGTCTTTTTCCCTGTTTTTGCCGGCAGGTAGCGGTCGAGGTTGAGCTGATCGAGAGTACCGGTAAACACCACGTCAAGCGGAGCCAGCCTTCTGGCCTTAGCCGAGAACTGAAACCGGGAACCGTCCAGGATGAGTTGGCCGTCACTGACTGCCAAACGCTCCTTGCCTCCTTTGATTTTCATTGACAGAGCCACCGCCTCCAGTGCGTTTGGATCCGATGGTTTGATGGGCAGTGCAACGTTCAGCGCTGCAAGGATCTGTTTCAGGGAAAATTGTGCTACGTTTAAATTCAGGGAATAGGCGAGCGACCCGGTCGGTCGATCAAGCTGACCGGCGAGATGCGCCTTGAGGTTGCCAGGGGCGGTTACATTCAGATCAAGGGGCAGGGTACCCTGACCCGGACCCTGCCCCAGAGGCCCGATTCGGCCGGTCATACCTATCGGCTGCCCATCGACAACCGCCTTGAAGCTCACGGATATGGGCCTCACCAGACTGACGTCTTTGAGTTGCAGACTGAGGCCTGAAATATCCTTTTGCTCGTTGTGCTGGCTATCGAGATAATGGATGCGGCCGTTATTGATGGACAATTCACCGATTGTAAGCGACTTGAGAGAGACATTAACAGGCCCGCCGCCGGCAGTGGATGCGGCCTCTTTTTTTTCGGCTCCCGCCGGCGCCTTTTGCTTTTGGACCCCGATGCCCTGCCAGTTGGTTCGACCATCTTTCTGCCGCTCCAGGTCGATCTCCGGCCCGTTGAGCACGAAACGGTCGATCTCGACTCTTTTACTGAGCAGGGGCAACAACTTCAGGTGGGCCTCGAAAGAGCCGATAGTGACAAAATCCTTGTGGGCATATCCCGCGGGATTACCAAGATGAAAATCGGAAAAGGAGACTCCGACCCAGGGAAACAGCGAGAGATGCAGAGGGCCGCCAAGGGTCACCGGACGGCCGGTCGCCTCTGAGATTTTCTCCACGATCACCGGTTTGTACTTCTGGACATCGACCACTCTCGGAATAATGAGAAGGGCCGCCACCACCAGCACGAAAAGACACCCCACCACCCAGAGTCCGTACTTGATCAGTCTCTTCATAGCCTTGCTCCTTTGTTGCTATTTGCGGGACTGGTCCCGATAGCCCCTCCATGCCCGCTTCTATCGGGCAAAGCGGCTGGGAGAGGTGTGGAGAAACGTTGCACCATTCATTTAGTGTTTTTTATTATGTATAAGCTCAGGACGGATAAATGGCAAATGCAATTTAACAGTTGCATGCCATTGTCGCTCGCCAAACGCAAGTACCGATTTTGTCTTAATCCAGGTTCAGATTCAAAGGGTATAAGATTGTTTGCGAACAACAGGAATCATGAGGACGTATTGGACATGATGATATCCTATCTCGGCATTATGTGATGAAGAGTCCTTGCGCAACTCTTCTTGGCTTCCAGGGTATGACGAAAAAAGTATCGTATTTTTGCTAAACATTTAGTACCAGCCGTCCTCTTCTCCCGTCTTATGAAAAGTCTGGTGCGAAATACAGATCAGGAATCGGTGTCACCCGGGGTTTGGCCGTTGTTTGGGCAACTGTGCAGCTTGAATCACGACCCCGGCTGCAATAAAAGCGGTATAAAGATATGGCCTGGTTCCGGAATTAACGGACCAGGCTTGAACGATAAAGGTTGAACCGACGATCGACGATAAACCGATGAGAGCCCAGTCGAACATGGTATACAACAGAATGAGTCCCGCAATCCCACCAATAAAGGCTATTACCGGTACTGGCGAGCAGCCGGTCATGTCGGCAAAATAGGCGGCAATGGCACTGCCGGCGGCAAAGCCGGCCAGACCAATCGCCAACGTTTGGAAAAAAAAAGCAAGCAACATACCAAAAATCCCGCACAGCAATGCTATGAGCCAAACCATCCACACCGGCTGCAGCCCGAAATAGAGCTGTGCCAGCTGGAGTCCGGCGACAAAGCCGAGAGCCCCGACAAAAAACCAGAACAGTCTACGGCCCCATATTAAAAGCAGAAGGCCGATGATAATTTGGGGAATCATTGTCATGAGCAAATATTTATAAACCAGTTCCTTTGCTCGTCAATTGAATTCGAGCGGCTAAGAGCTTATCCTTACATAATCTTTTATGGGATCGTGCCGGATTTTGAAACGGATTTGAATGCGCCGATGGAACAAAACCGCAAGCGCAGCAACGCTACGGCAAGGATTTCGTGATTCTGTAGCGTTCAAAGGTGGTCAAAAGCCGGATACGAGAACTAACGTATTATTTACGGACAAGCTCCAAGTCTCAGGATCTGTCTTTGTAAGGATTCATGATCAATACCGGGCAGTCGGCTTTCCTCAAAACATGTTCCGCAACATTGCCAAGAATGATTTTTTCCAAACCCTTGGCGTTATGAGTACCAAGAATGATCAGGTCGGCATCTTTGCCTTTGGCGAACTCAACAATACAATCTATCGGCTTACCGTAAACGACCTCGCCGTTGCATCCGGGACACACACGATTCGTGTCATCGACCAGATTCGCCATTTTCTCCCTGGCCTTACCGGATTCTGTCTCCTGATAATCCTTGGCAAAAGGTGCACCGACCATGGCATCTTCAGGATAATCGGCGACAACATGGACGAAGTCTATATCTGCACGCAGATCTTGGGCCATATACTGGGCATACTCAACCAGTTTTTTCGTACTTTTGGTGAAATCCACGGGAACCACGATTTTTTTGATCTTTTTCATTATCTTCATTCTCTGTTACTATTTGAGTTTGTTATGCCATACCAACGTTGTTAGGGACTGTTCACAAATAATATCGACAAAATTGCGCTCAGATTTGGGTCGAATTTGATTGCGGTGATCAGCGCAAAACCGCAGGCGTAGCAGTGCTACGTTGAGGATTTTGCGATTGAGTCGCAGCCGAAGAGAGCCTGAAGATGAGATGCAAGATGTTCATGTTATTTGTGATCTGTACCTCTAGCCCGGATTTCTCATCAGTTCAGGCGGTGTCAGGTTCGAAGTTTTTGGCAATGAACTATAGTAATCTATGTTCATTGCCAAAATACTGAAGAAGATGGCGCCGCCTGGACTGACCATTGCTGAACACTGTGTAAATTTGACAACACACTAGATTATGTGAAATGTCATGTCTTTTCTGAAGTACAAACAAATTGACACAGTGTTCATGAGAAATCCGGGTTAGTGTTTAATATGGTAATCATCAATAATCGCACCATCTGTTTCCATATTTACAAACACCTCCTTCTCTGGTGAGTTCATACCGCTTTTTTGATCGTCTAAGTACTATTTATACATTGCCCGAGACACAGTAAAGGCGACCAGCCAAATATTACCTAATTGTAATAATAACAAAATTTCTTTTGCTGGTACTTTCCGCTCCGAATACAGGTGCAGGTAAATCAGGCTTTTCTTGATAACCGTACGCTCATAGATGAAGTTGATAATTGTCATCTCGCTGCCGCATTTTTGACAA
The DNA here is from genome assembly GCA_046704745.1 of Desulfocapsaceae bacterium. Classification (GTDB taxonomy): domain Bacteria; phylum Desulfobacterota; class Desulfobulbia; order Desulfobulbales; family Desulfocapsaceae; genus CAWGGS01. The sequence continues at coordinate 4,601 of JBJKRL010000075.1, forward strand.
AGCAACAGATCAACTTCCCACACCTTTTTGATCTGCCGTGAAGCAGCTAAGTTGTTTTCATACCAGCTTTACCTTCTCCCCTTTCGATAAAAGGAAGAATCCACCCCAAGGACAGATCATAGACTGGCAAACGGTGTTTGGTTTGGGGTATATCATGGTCGGTCCTTTTCGCCTCTATTCTCAAAATTGAATCGGCATTGAAACATGACTGAGACGGCAGACCGGTTATGGGGTTGTCCAACTGAACAAAGAATATCTTGCAAGATCAGCAAAGAGAGGATAGCCTCAATATTTCACGGATTGAGATGGTCGCAAGTCTTGGAGGTTTGGAAAAAGCTGGCTGCCTACCGTTCCTAAAAACGCCATGGAATAGCTGGCTATATCGATTCTCCCGAAGGACGAAAAAAGGAGGAAGATGGACGCGATGGGACAATGGATACCCTGGCAAGACCGGCACGAGTGGTCCCAAGTGGTTATGTCTATATCTACCGCTGTTGCAGGTCTTGGCGGGGAAGTGGAACAAATGCGAGAAATTTCCCGGCGTATTGAGAAATGGTACGCAGAACTGGATGATCGCTTGGATAGTCTTGTTGCTCTTACCTGCTGCAATTGTACAACAATCTGCTGCATGGTGGCAACGGTCTGGTATGATTTAAAAGATCTCCTCTTCCTCTACCTGGTCGACAACCAGCTGCCTCGACAACAGATAACAAGAAATGCGGATCGCACCTGTGTGCATCTCACGCCCCAAGGGTGTTGTCTCAACCGCAGAGAAAGGCCGTTTATCTGCACCTGGTATATCTGCGCGGCCCAAAAAGACGCCCTCATGCAACAACAGAATGGGGCGGAAAAAGAGATTTTCACCTATATCGACCTATTAAAAACAGCAAGAAAAGAACTTGAAAATCGTTTTGTGGACGCTGTTGGATAATTTTTTAAAACCTCCTTGATAACAACCCCTTTCATAAGTTGCTTTGGTACTGGCGCCCCCTTCTCCCCTACAATCCATTCGCACCTGGTATTTCCCGTCCTTCGGCCCCCCTACCGCGAAGAAGGCATATACTTTGATATTTCTCTGTAAAGTGATGCAGGTAAGTCAAGTGGTTTCTATTGCTGGAAGAGAAGAAAGAAATCATTGCATCAGCTGGAAAGGGACAGACTCATACCAAAAGTGAGCGCAATTCATAAACAAACACGTGCATCTTATGGAACTCGGTGGATATCTGCAGAGCTGGAAGCACAGGGCGAATCATGTGGTAGAGCCAAAGCCGGGACACTGATGAGGCTCGCGCAGGTTAGTGTCAAGGAATTAAGGAAATTCAAAGGTACAACCGGCAGTGAACACAATTTGTCGGTTGGGTAATGTCAATTTTTTTCATAATGAACTTAGTGTTGGGCCTTTGCAATACAAGCCTTCGAGTTTAATAGATAAGGGCTTTCCCATGTCCCTCATATCCAAATCCCCTCCCGGTCGCTTATTCCTCATCAATACTTCTGGTGGTAACGCCTGGCATACGCACCTGCAACTTAGATTTAACCTCTTTGACACCATGGACTTCCCGGGCAATTACGGTTGCTCTGTCCGCATCCACCAGCGACTCTACAGTTCCGCAAATGGTAACCACACCTGCATCAGCCTCAACCTCAATTTCACGATCCGAGATAGTTTTCTGTACTACGATCAGTGCCCTCACATGACTGCTCAACGCCAGGTCATCCATGACCTTTTTCCACTCCAGGGTAGCCTGAAAGCGGCCCAGACCGGCAGTTTGACACACAATATAACATCCTTCGGAAAGACTTAATTGGTCGAGATTGAGAATGAAATCGTACAAGAAAGGATCCATCCGCTCCATATGATAGAGAAATTTTACCCACTTGGCCCTTTTATCATCCCTCGTCTTGATGATCTCTGTTGCGTCTTCTCTCGTTAAGGCCCCGCGCTCCATCGCGGTTTTTATCCGGGACTCCATATTGGCAACTGCCCGCACCTTGAGGATTCCGGGAATTCCCATGAGGAGAAAATGGCCTGCGAGTCCATGGTATACTATGTTGTTCTCTTTGACCTCGTTTATCAGGGCGGATCGAAGGCAGACCATATGGCGAGCCCTCTCCGAGCTCAGACGCTCCCAGAAATGCGGCGCCTCGGCGATGGCATCAGACAGTGTCTCCTCTGATGCGCCGTATTGTGTGGCTGCTTTTATCAGGTCAATCCTGGTCATATAGCGGTAACCGAGTTTTTTAGCGACACACTCTGCCAGGCTCGTTCCACCACTGAATTTACCCCTTGATATGGTAATAATCGCCATCAAAGCTCCTCCTCTGCCCTGAATAGAGAACCACCCCCATTAGATGATTGTTAGCCCCGAGGCACTCAAGGTCAGGATGACTGCAACCACTACAGCAAATATGATAAAAATGCCTCCCTTGCTGCGCAGCAGCTCAATAGCGACTCCCCACATTGCGGCGACTCCTGCAATACAGACAATAGCTATGCCAAGCATTGCCAGGCAATCTCCCTGACTCAACCTCCCTAGATACCAGTACCCATGAGGGACTCCGGCAGTACCGGCAAGCTTTGCCCATGTGGTTTTCGCAGTTTGGCCTTTCAAGAGAGCTTGAAGAAAAGGCTTCTGGTTGAGGTATCCCCCCCATACCAAATACATTGTTGACCCCACTGCGGCAGTCAACACCCCGACCATAGCAAACCAATAAGCAATCTTTCCGTAAATAATGCCTGCGGCCGGTGCTTCAGGAACGCTATTTTTTTTCATTTCTTTTTCCATGGCATATCTTTATAGATGGATCAATCTAGTAATACCAACTAATATCAACCTGCCACCTGCCGCAAACATTATCACTATGACCAGCCAGCGCACAACCCCGGCCCTGACTCTGACCATTATTCTTGACCCTATGATTGCGCCCAGTATGCTTCCAATCAGACAGGGTGCCGCAAACAGCGGGAAAAGTGCTCCCCCTTTCATGTATTGCCAAACAGCGGCTGTATCACCGGCACCAATCAATACCGAACTGGATGCACTGGCGACCTTAAGCGGGAGAAGCATAACCAGGTTAAGTGTGGGGATCATAGCCCAGCCCGCTCCTATGCCAAAGAGACCGGAAAGGAACCCTATACCGCAGAACAGAAGAATCGCCACAGGTGATCTGGAGACCTGGTAGTCCACAACTTTGCCCTGAGATTCTTCCCAGTACGCCATGCCCAGGCCCAATTTTTTGGTGAGGGGATCAACACTCTTCACTTCAGGATTCTGAAGCCCTTTACCGCGGGACACGATCAACAAGGCCACAAACAACACAATAATACCCAGGCTCAGTCTTATGACAGCCTCACCGGCTTCACCCATGGTTTTGCTCACATAGCCAGCCATTAAAGCGCCCAGCACCGCAAAAGCGGTATAGGGGGCTCCTGCAAAAAGGACTATTTTAATGTTCGCGAGGCCCCTGTCTAGAAACTTGTGAGCCGCGACCACGGAACCGGACGTGGCGACCAGCAGGCCTGTCCCTCTGATAATGTATGAGTTTATTCCTGTGAAACCCATCATAAGCGATGTAAATATCAGGCCGCCGCCAATGCCGGCAAGCACAGCAACCATCCGTATCACCACGCTCATCACGAGAAACACGAAAAAGAACTCTACCGGCCCCATTCCCAGCATCTTCTCTCCCAGTTGTGATTTAATCGGGCCTTGGCCGGTCTCCGGGCTTGATTCGCCTCAGCCCATGACAGTGTCTGACGGATGATACATAATCGCTTTTTCACAATGCCATGAGAACAAGCCTCCCTAGGCCAATACCCTGTCCTACAATCTAAAACTCTAATGATAAATGGATAAAGAGCAACTTCTTTACGTATATTACTACGATCATCTTACGGAACCGCTGATGATTGACCTTTAGGATCATCTCACATACCCCTATCTGGGTCTGGGCACTTTTCGTCTTCCTCGTGCTGATCGGAGTCAAGGCGCTGCGCCAGCGCAAGATGACGGTCGAACGGATGTTTATTTTGCCGATTTTCTTCTTCGTCTGGGCGCTATACGGCATCGCAACCGAGCTTGTCAATTGGCCGACGGGCCTTGCCGCATTCGCCATCGCGCTGATCGTCGGCATTGCCGGCGGATGGTTCAATGCATTGCGCCTGCCGGCCGCGACTTTCGATGCCCGGACCGGCAGAATCACCCGGCCAGGATCGGCCACGATTCTCGTCCTCGTGCTGGTCGGTTTCTTCGCCAAATACGTCCTGTCGGTGGTACTCGTGCGCTGTCCACATCTGGGCGCGCAAGAGAGCTTCGCCACATTTTTTGGCGGAGTGTCAGGCCTGGTGGACGGCGCCTTCTGGGGTGGTGTAATCCTGCAATACCTCCAGGCCTTCCACCGCGGCGAGGTGCCTGCCGGTACCGGAGTGTGATATCCGTGTAAAAAAAAGATCTGCTCAATGACCGTGCCGACCCCGAACAACCCCGCCGTCCTCTCTTGCCCCTCTCCGGGGCTCTGGGGTCGGTTACATAAGTTGTTTGAGTACCGGCGACAACTCTCCCACTTGTTTGTTAAATTAATAAATTGGTTTCCATCCGAAAACGGCGCTTTTCACCTAACACGTCGTTGCGCTCAAAATTTTATCCTCGGAGGTAAGCACCCTCCGGGCATAAACTCTGACTCCGATATCAATTAGATGCCTGCGGTAAAATTCTTTGTGTGTCTAGATTTAGAAGAGGTAAGCGAAGACTCCGAAATCCCTCGTTTCGGGATGGAAACAAGGTAAGGGCGCCCCTCTCTCTTCGTCCTTTTTTCCCCCTCTGATTCAGTAATTCCGGATGCCGGGAACAGAACTTTGGCCAATCAAAATAGATCCTTCACAAATCGGCCAGATATGGGCTAACCTCTGTGTCAAGGCCCGGGATGCTATCGACGGTGTGGGCAAGATAGTTGTCGAGACAGGGAACGATCTTTACGATTTATTTGCCACGGCATCAGGTCACAGGTGCAACCGGGAAGGTGGAAAAAGAAGGTGTTGGGAGACACCGGTGAAAAGGTTGCCCCCACTTCTCTTCGGCATTGCGGTCATTTCAATTCTCAAACCTAGTTGTGCTCGCGCTGCGAGAATGGACGTTCACAAGAAATTCGGGCCGGTGCACGTTTCCTTTAAATGAGCCGAGTTTCATTAAGAACCATTTGATCTTATACCTACCCTTTTTATTTCACGCGGCCTGCCGCCACCGTAGATACCGTCTTATCGGGCAGGCGCAATGTTATGATTGAGATGAAAGACATTGTGTGGGTCCCAGTCCGCCTTTAGGCGTCCGAGCCGGTCGTAGATCTTGTCAGAATATGTTGCCCGCATGGTATCGGTATGCTCGTCCCCTGTGATAAAGTTGACATAAAAACCTCCGGTCGCATGAGGCGCAAGCGCCTCGAACAATTTTCGAGCCCATGAGATATGCCGCTCATCGTCCTCGGCATCTCTCCATCGCGACTGGATATTAACGACCCAATTGGCCTGGCGATGTGCATACGCGGTATTCGCCGATGCCCTGCGCGTGATCTCGCCGCCAAGCGAGAGCATGCCGATCGAGGATTCCGCAGACGTTATCTGTGCTGCATGCTCACAGAGGCAATCTACCACTTCACCGCTCAACTCGTTGAAAAAATGCGACTTCCAGTAATTCCTGGCCCCCGCCCCGGTGGCAGCGTCAAACATGGATTGAAATTGGGTATACGGTTTAGTGGCGACAGCATCTGCAATGGGTTGTCCGATCCGGCGAAGCGGTGCCAGCGCCGTTTGGCCGATTTCAGGATCCCCCGCGTAAATCATGGCAACCACCAGCACCATTTTTCCGTGCACATTTTCAGGCAGAAACGGTGCAGGTGGTGCACGGCGGATTATGGGGAGACACGACACCTCGTCAGGCATGGTGCGGATCATGTCGACAATCTCTCGAAGAACCGTCGGCGCCTCTTCGAAGGGCCAAGCCACCGGGCCCGCCAGCACCTGCGGTCCCTGCTTGTGCAACTCGTAGTCAAATGAGGTGACCACCCCGAAGTTGCCGCCACCGCCGCGCAGACCCCAGAACAACTCCGGGTTCTCATCGGTGCTTGCCCGAACTCTATTGCCGTCTGCGGTCACAAGCTCCACCGACTGCAGATTGTCTATGGTCAGACCGTATTTGCGTGACAGGTAGCCGACACCGCCGCCCAGGGTCAACCCGGCAAGACCTGTAGTCGAAACAAAGCCGGCGGGAGTGGCCAGTCCGTAGTTTTGTGTCTCCCGGTCGAGGTCTTGCAGCAACGCACCGGCTTGTACCCGGGCTGTCCGGGCGGATGGGGTTACCTGGATCGATTTCATGCAGGACAAGTCCAACATAAGGCCGTTGTCGCAGACGGCGTTTCCCGCCACATTGTGTCCGCCTCCTTTGATGGCGATCTCAAGCTCGTTATCGCAGGCGAAAATGATTGCCGCACCCACATCCTCGGCGCCGGCAGGTCGAACGATAACGGCAGGGGACTTGTCGATCATGGCGTTCCAAATCTTGCGGGTGTCGTTATAGTCTTGGTCGCCCGGGAGAATGACCCGGCCTTTTATGGTATTTCGCAGGAGCTGTAGTGTTTTTTGAGGTAACATGGTTCCTCCTCCTTCTATTTGGGAGCATTAAATCACTTGTTGTTTGCAACCAATATAAGGAATCACCTGGACCATTTCTAACAGGAATGGTTCAAATCATCTCATTTTTGATTCAAGAGGGAGGAGGGAAATCGGCGTGGCAGTCAGCTCACCATCCCTCCGTGGTATTTGCATACGTCGATGGCAAAACGCCAAAGCGTTCCTGAAAGCATTTCGAAAAGTAGGAGGGACTGTTGAACCCGCACTCATAGGCTATCTGGGCAATATTCAACCGGTGCTTTTCAATAAGAATAAGAGATTGCCTCATCTTGAATTCTTTAATAAAATCATTTGGTGAGAAACCGGTTACCTCCATCATCTTCCGGTACATCTGTGACCTGCTCAATCCCATTCGCCGGCTGAAATCAACAACGTTAAAATCTTCCTTGTTCCATCTTTTCTCCGTGATATCCAACAGATGATTCAAAAAGACCTCTTCTTCGGGCCGAAAGAATTTTAACAAGCGCACACCGGATGGAAGGCTGGCAGGTTTTTGCTTATAGTGATCCCCTACCACCGATGAAATTACGATTTGATCGGGCCTGGCGATAAAACAGAGCCGATTGGCAAATTGAACAGCCTCCCCGAAAAACTGATCTTTGTCGGTTACCGGATTGCCGGCACTTAGCCCGACAGCCACCTGCAGGAAGGAATCGCAATGTTCCTGGTTATCCTTTTTAAAACCCGATAATATGGCCACAGCACAATCAACGGCATTACGCACGGATGGAAACACGGCCATGATGCCGCCGCCCCTGCACTCCACTTCCCGCCCTTGATGCTGCGCGAGCGCAGCCCGAATGATCCCGTTGTAGGTATGCAATCGATTGGAGGAATCATGCTTGCCGGCCTTGGATATGAACTGCGCGGCGTTTTTCAGCTCGGTCAGCAAAATTGTGCGAAAAGCAGGTCCTATCCGCTGTGGCATATCAGCCTCATCAGCGGTTTGCGGATCGGTTATTCTCCCTAAAAAGGCTTCAACAATAGTACCTTGCACTTCGATGATTCGATTCGGTATTAACCCGTGAGAGCTATCGTGCAAACGAAAGACCGCTTCTTTGCTGGGCGCCTCGATCAAGCAAAAAGCGACATTCTTTGTCTCATCATACCAGTACGTCAACGCCCGGCAATTGAATTTATGCTGGATTTTCAGGTCCTGCCTGTGCCCTTCGGCCACATCGGTAGCAGTCAAACCGGGTAATTCATGACGGTCCATAAATATCGGCATGCAGTCTTCCTTTTGCTGGTTCATATGCCTCAAACAAGAGAGGGAATGATGAGTGAGTTTTATACTGCATTTGTCAGGGAAGGTTGCAAATGACGCCCCCCATTGAACGATTATTCCCGGTAAGCTAAGACAGGAAGATCCGGTCCGGGCCAGGAGAGAGGATATGTTGTCGGACAGTCGGAGGGCAGGGAATTTCCATGGCTTCTCTCTCAACCAGGCTACAACTGACGAGCCTCAAACGTGTTGCAGTTTCGCATGCTGCCGGTCTTCCATCCTGTTTTGAACCAGTGAACCCGTTGGGCTGCACTGCCGTGGGTGAAGGCATCCGGAACAATATATCCTTGCGTTCTTTTCTGAATCCTGTCGTCACCGACCGCACTTGCTGCATTCAAACCCTCTTCGATATCACCTTCTTCCAGAACGTGCCGCCGTTTTTCCGTTTGGTTGGCCCAGACCCCGGCCAGACAATCGGCCTGCAGCTCTACCATTACGGACAGCCGGTTTCTCCTCGCCGGATCAAGATGCGCATTCTGTTCCGCCACCTTCCGGGTGATACCGAGTTGATTCTGGACATGATGGCCTACTTCATGGGCGATCACATAGGCCTGGGCAAAATCACCGGAGGCGCCGAAGCGTTTTTTCAATTCTTCAAAGAAACTCAGGTCGAGATACACCTTTTTATCCCTTGGACAATAAAAGGGGCCCACTGCCGATCCAGCCAAACCACAGGCGGACTGAACAGCCCCGGAGAAGAGCACGAGTTTCGGCGGGACATAGCTCTTACCCCCCCGCTGAAAAATCTCAGCCCATGTATCTTCGGTTTCAGCCAGCACCACAGCGACAAATTTCTTCAGATTCTCCTCGCCGGACCTCACAGAGTGTCCTTTGCTCGGTACCGAAGTAATTTGCTGGTGCGACACATTTTGTAAGAGCGTAGTGGGGTCGACACCAAAAAACAGACTGACAAGCACAACCACAACCAGCCCCAGTCCGCTTAACTTTCCGAACCTTAAGCCTGTCGGCGCCCCACCCCCACGCCGATCTTCGATATTGTTGCTTTCTCGTTCGCCTCTCCAGCGCATAGCACACACCTCATTGTCAACAAAAGGAGTCCAGAGGGAAAAAGGGGCATTGGCAATCGTTGAGAAGCATCTTCGCCCCATTTTTTAAACAGGGTCGGCCAATTCCACCGCAGAAAATATATAGCACCCCTATTCCCGAGTCAATTCATTGAACTGAATTGGAAGTCGAGGTAAGACACGCCCATAAAATTATAAATTGGCAGATCCTTTGAGATTGAATTATTCGGAATTTTATGATGTTATGTTCATGTGGACATATCGTGTAAAGTAATGGCAGGGAACTGCCCGTAAGAGAAAACGGAGGCTTTATGGGCATCTATGTTGGAGCTGCAGTCGTTTTTCTTATTCTTGCAGGCACAATCATACTATACAACAGGCTCATCAGGCTGCGTAACATGGTCATGGAGGGATGGAGCGGCATCGATGTACAGCTCAAGCGCCGCGCCTCACTCATCCCGAATCTGGTGGAGACGGTCAAGGGCTACATGGCGCATGAGCGGAGCCTGCTCACCAAGATAGCCGATCTGAGGTCCAGGAGCCTTCAGACCGAAAAAGTCGGCGAGAAGGGGGAGATCGAAATAGCCCTGTCCAAATCCCTGGGCAGCCTCATAGCCTTGGCCGAAGGGTATCCGGACTTGAAGGCAAGCCAAAACTTTCTGGAATTTCAAAAGGAACTGATTGATATTGAGGACCAGATCCAGATGGCCAGGCGATACTATAACGGCACCGTTCGCAACCTCAACACTGCCGTCGAATCCTTTCCAAATAACATTATCGCCAAACTCTTCACCTTTGTTCAAGCGGAATTTTTTGCCATAGACGATGCCGATGAGCGGCGGGTTTCACAGATCAGCATGGGAAATGAAAAATGAAACGTCTTCTGCTTATCCTCCTTGTCCTGTCTGCCTGGGTCGTGCCTGTCCATGGAGCAGAACGCATCCTCAGCTATCACTCGTTCATAACGGTTCATCCTGACGGGGATATGACAGTGACCGAAACCATCACAGTCATCAGTGAGGGCAAACAGATCAAACACGGAATCTACCGTGATTTTCCCACCCGCTATAAGGACAGATACAACAATGCGGTGACCGTAGACTTCAAGGTTCAGGCCGTCTTGCAAGACGGCAGGCCCGTACACTGGTGGACAGAGGACAGGGACAATGGCGTACGGGTGTATATAGGCGATAAAAACATCACGCTCAAGCCCGGCCAATATTCCTATGAGCTAACCTACCATACCGACCGACAGCTCGGTTTTTTCAAGACACACGACGAGTTATACTGGAACGTGACCGGCAACGGGTGGGCGTTTCCCCTTGACAAGGTCACGGCCACCGTGGAACTCCCGGCCGGTGCCAAGGTCCTTTCGACAGAGGGATACACCGGGGTATACGGGAGCAAGGGTTCGGATTACACAGCTCACCACGACAACTCCGGCCGCGCTGAATTCAGGACAACCAGGCCTCTCAAGCCATATGAGGGTCTGACCATCGTCGTCACATGGCCCAAGGGTTTTGTTCAAGAGCCTTCCGGGGCGGACAAGGCCAGGACATTTTTTTTGGATAACAGAAGTACGACCGCTGGCACAGCCGGCATCATTATTTTGCTTATCTACTATCTCCTCGCCTGGCTCAGAATCGGTAAGGACCCTGAACAAGGAGTGATAATCCCGCTCTATGAAGCACCAAAAGGCTTCTCGCCTGCGGCTGTGCGTTATGTCATACATATGGGTTTCGATCACAGGGCTTTTGCTGCAGCAATTGTTGACATTGCCATCAAAGGCTTCATCACCATAAAACAGGACACCAAAGGAAACTATACCCTCACCAGGAAAGGAGGGAACTCTCAGGTGTTATCCCGGGGCGAGTCGCAGGTGGTCCGGCAGCTTTTCCTCGGCGGGGACACGCTGGCTATCAAAACCTCAAACCATGCTGCCATCAGGAAAGCCATCAAGAGTCTTGAGAAAAGCCTGGCTGTTGACTATGAAAAGATCTATTTTCTTACGAACAAGGGCGCTCTCATCCCTGGTTGGGTACTCTCCATCATCACTATTGCCATGATAGTAATCCTTAGCCGGAGCATACCTATTGCAGGATTCATGAGCGTCTGGCTCTCCGGGTGGACAGCCGGATGTGCAGCGCTCGTCTATAGTGCTTTTACAGCGTGGAGGGCCGTTATCACCGGGCATTCCAAAAGAATATCCGCTTTGTCCTCCGCTTTATTTTCAACCCTGTTCAGTCTCCCTTTCCTCGCCGGCGAATGTTTCGGACTGTGGATGTTCTCCAAGGCTACATCACTACCTGCAGTCCTGACACTTTTCATCGTTTTGCTCCTCAATATTCTCTTTTACCACCTTATGAAGGCGCCCACTATAAAGGGTCGAAAGATAATGGACCAGATTGAGGGCTTGAGGCTTTACCTCTCTGTCGCGGAAAAAGATCGGCTCGAGGAGCTGCAACCGGCTGAACGCCCCCTTGACGTTTTTGAGAAGTTTCTTCCTTATGCCCTGGCACTGGATGTGGAACAGAAGTGGTGTGAAAAATTCTCCCGCATCCTATCACAAGCCGCCCAAGAGAGCGGATATACACCTATATGGTATACTGGCGTCCATTTGGGCGCGAGCGGTGTGGCCGGACTGGCATCAAGCCTAAGCGATATGTCGTCGAGCATCTCGTCAGCCTCCTCTCCGCCCGGCTCCAGCTCGGGGAGCGGCGGCGGTGGATCATCCGGAGGTGGTGGAGGCGGAGGCGGAGGCGGTGGCTGGTAGTCTCCTATAAGATACTCTTATAAACTCAACTTTCCGGGTTGTGGTAATACTTTGGAATACTATCCAATTTTGGGGTCTTCCTGCAGTTAGTTCACAAGGAACCAGAATCCAGGAGTCAGAATTCATGAGAAAACCCTTTAAAATCTAGTAATCTGGATTCTGACTCCTGAATTCTTTCCAGAAGACAGCTTGTCTGTTGATCACCTCGAAATTGCAACAAAAATATCACGCCGGAAAGTTGAAATAATAAGGTAACGCAGTTTTCATGAAAAATTCGAGTTAGTTTCCATCCGAAAACGGCGTTTTTCACCTAACTCGTCGTTGCGCTCAAAATTTTATCCTCGGAATTTCAATTATATGCCTGCGGTAAAATTCTTCGCGCTTCTAGATTTAGAAGAAAATCCCTCGTTTCGGGATAGAAACGAGTTAAGCATACCTTGGTAAAGTGGAAAGAGGTACGTCGGCCAACGCTATTGCTTCCAGCCGCTGCTCTGCGGCCTCATCGCCGGCAAATCACGACTGACAGACAGGCCATCCCCGGCCTTTCGTCAGGTGTGGACGTCCTGATCGCAATCCTGCGGGACTGATGTGAGTTGCCGGTGGGGCCTCCGCGAGGCGTCCGTAGGCAATGGCCTCCGCCTTCCCGGGTTATAAATAGTATGCTTGAGTCGGAAGAACCTTACTCCATTGAGAGGAAAAACATGCTTACAGTCGCCTTGCTGGCTGTGCAGAACTGTATGTATTCCAGTCTGATGGGACTTTTTGACCTTTTTTCGGTGGCATCTTTTGAGATGCAGAGGCAAAGCGGCAGTGCCGATCCGTTTTTTAAGCCAATAGTGGTCGGGCCGGCCGAGAGGGATGTTGCCGACTTTAACGGCATGTCCATACGGCTTGACAGATATTTTGCAGCCAATGAATCCTACGATATCGTCATAGCGCCGGTCATTTTCGGAGAACTGGAGCCGCTTCTGCAAGACAGAGAGACCATCGACTGGCTGACCGAACAAGGTCGAAAAGGTGCCTGCCTCTGCTCTGTTTGTGCCGGTGCCTTTCTTCTTGCAGGAACGGGCCTGCTAGCAGGAAAGAAGGCGACAACCCACTGGAATCTTGCAGATCATTTTGCGATCTGCTTTCCTGAGGTCATCCTGAGAAGGGAAAAAATGCTTGTCGATGAAGGCGCCTTTATCACTGCCGGCGGAGTATCCGCCTACCTGGATCTCGGGATCTATCTCATCGGCCGTTTCGGCTCTTTTGAGCTGGCGGCAAAGCTTTCCAAATTTTTACTTATCGATCCCTCCAGACGTCTGCAGTCGCCATATCAGATCTTCAGCTGGAATAAGGCGCATGGGGATGGAGTTATAAAGACGGTCCAGGACTGGCTGGAAGAAAATTCCGATCGTCAGGTTAGCGTTTCGGAGCTGGCAGCAAAGGCTAGGCTGGGAGAGAGAACCTTCATGCGTCGATTTAAAAAGGCGACAGGGGAGACACCTGTCGGCTATCTCCAGCAATTACGGATTGAAAAGGCCAGAAGACTGCTGGAAACAACCTCCCTGGCGGTTGAAGAGATTACCTCGAAATCCGGTTATGAAGATATGAGTTCCTTTCGGAAGCTCTTTAAAAGGCAGACGGGGCTTTCGCCATCCGCTTACAGGAAGAAATTCTCCTGCCTGCCGTAGCGGGTGTCGTTGCCACCTAACGGTTGAGATACCTGAAAGGAATTGGAATCTTCCTATTTCCGCAAAAGATCCGTGCTCAGATACCTCTCGCCGGTGTCCGGAAGGACGGTCACTATGGTGAGACCCTTGTTCTCCGACTTTTCGGCAATTTTCAGACAGGCTGCCACAGCAGCCCCGGAGGATATCCCGCACAGAATGCCTTCTTTGATCGCAAGGTTTCTAGCTGTGGAAAAGGCCTCCTCGTTGGTGACCTGGACAACTTCATCGATAACGCTCCTGTTGACAATCGTTGGGATAAATCCGGCACCAATCCCTTGAATCTTATGCGGGCCGGGTTTGCCACCCGACAGGACCGGAGAGTCAGCAGGCTCGACGGCCACTGATTTCAGATGTGACAGACGTTCTTTTAACACCTCCGACACACCTGTTATGGTCCCGCCAGTGCCCACACCTGCGACGAACACATCGAGTCTGCCTCCGGTGGCCTTCCAGATCTCTTCGGCGGTTGTCCGTCTGTGAATCTCAGGGTTGGCAGGATTTGTGAACTGGTTGGGCATAAAGCTGTCTTCTGTGGTTTTTAAAAGAGATTCCGCAGCACCGATGGCTCCCTTCATGCCCTCGGCAGCCGGGGTGAGAACCAACTCGGCGCCCAGGTGTCCCAGGAGTTGGCGGCGTTCAATGCTCATGCTGTCCGGCATAGTCAGAATCAGGTGCAGTCCCCTTGCCGCACAGACGAATGCCAGCCCGATACCGGTGTTTCCACTGGTTGGCTCGATAATGGTGGTCGTCTTCGTGATGCATCCGTCACGCTCTGCCGCCTCGATCATGGCTAGGGCGATGCGGTCCTTGACCGAGCCCAGGGGATTGCGGGATTCTTGTTTTGCCAAGATGGTGACCCCATTGGGAATGAGGATATTGGTAAGGGAAAGAAGCGGTGTGTTGCCGATGGTTGTTGTTATGAAGCCCATGGTTCACCTCGTTGTGTTTAATTTTGGTCAGGTAAAGATCAGCTCCGGTCGTTTCATCAACACCCTGGTGCCGGCCTGCACACTTTCCGTAAGCCAGATATTGCCGCCGATCACCGAACCTTCACCGATTACAGTATCCCCACCTAAGATGGTGGTATTGGCGTAAATGATGACATTATCCTCAATGGTCGGGTGGCGTTTCTTGTGCCGCATCTTTACACCGGCATCCCGCGGCAGGGACAGCGCTCCCAGGGTTACCCCCTGATAGATGCGGACGTCGCGGCCGATGATGGTGGTCTCTCCAATCACCACTCCGGTGCCGTGATCGATGAAAAAGCCCTCGCCGATGGTCGCTCCCGGATGGATATCGATACCCGTGTGGCTGTGGGCGTATTCAGTCATGATCCGCGGGATGATCGGCACCTTAAGAAGATAAAGCTCGTGAGCCAGACGGTAGATCGAGATAGCGAGCAGGCCGGGATAACAGAAAATAACCTCATCAGGACTCTCGGTGGCCGGATCACCTGCCAGGGCCGCCCTGATATCGGTGGCCAGCATTGCCGTTACCTGGGGCAGGGTTTCAATAAAGGCCATGGCCAGTTTATGGCTGCGTTCCTCACAGTTGGTGCAGGGTTGTAACATCCGCCGGCAGTCGTGGCGAATGGCCATCATGATCTGCTCGGTGAGCTTGTCGTAGAGTTCTGTCGTCTCCTGGCCGATAAAATATTCCAGGTTGCTCTGATGGAGCTTGGACATGCTGAAATAGCCGGGAAAGAGTATCGAACGGGCCTGGCGGATGATGTCGATGATGGCCGTATTGGAAGGCAGGGCCACCGGACTGATGTGTTCGAAACAGTCGTTGGTATTCCAGCTGGCCACAAGCCCTTTCACCACCGGTGGAATCTTCATATGCTGATGGTATTTCGTGTGATCCTCGCCATCGCAGATTTCGCAGGGGATGGTGGTGATGCAGGTTTTTCGTGTTTTAATGGTCGACATGATTCTTCTCTTTGTATGGGGTCCTCGTTAAGCTATGTATAATGAAGAAGGATAAGCATTGTTTTTCGAAACGCATGCGGTCTTTATCTTTCCCTCTAGGAGATGAGGCTGCAATCCAACGCGCAGGATTTATTTTCAGGGTTTGCGTTTTTTTTCGATGGCAAAGATACCGTAGCATGCCCTCAGGTTGGTCAGCCAGTGAACGATATGGCCGTTAAGGTCGTGATGGTCGGTGTTGATGGCCACTTCCTTGACGATGGTGTAACCGACATCGCCTGCGAATTTGCGAAAGTCAGCCAGGGTGATGACCCTGATGTTGGGACTGTCGTACCAGGAATAGGGCAGCTGCTCATTTTTTGGGGCCAGTCCTTTAAAGAGGAGTTGCAGCCGGATCGAATAGTGACTGAAATTGGGGAAGCTGACAATCACCTGGCGGCCGATCCGGGCAAGGGAGTTGAGCAGAGCCGCCGGTTCGTAGACCTGCTGGAGGGTCTGGCTTAAAATGACATAATCGAAACTGTGGTCGGGGTAGTCCTCAACCTCGGTGTTGAGATCGCCCTGCAGGACGCTGAGCCCCCGGGCGATGCAGGCGGCGGCCTTCTCCTTGTTCTGTTCGATGCCGGTTCCCCTGACCTTTTTGGTAGCGGTAAGCCAGGCCAAAAGATCCCCATTGCCGCAGCCGAGATCGAGTACCCGGCTTCCGGCCTCGATCCAAGAGGCTATGACGCGCAGGTCGTAGCGCATCAGTTCATTGCCGGGCGACTCCATCCAGAAAACCTCGTATCAGTTTATTTAACCGCTCGTCAGGAATAAGGAAAGCGTCGTGACCGCAGTCGGCTTCGATCTCGCAGAAGCTGACATTGCGGCCGGCGCGTTTTAAGGCCTGAACCAGTTCTTTGGCCTGATAGGTCGGATAAAGCCAGTCGGATGTATATGAAATGACAAGAAATTTCATATCCGAAGAGGTCTCTCCCTGAAAGAGTTCCCTGTTTGCCGCCCTGTCTACTAAATCAAAATAATCCGAGGCCTTGGTGATGTAGAGAACCGAGTTGGCATCGAAACGCTGGACGAATTTGCTGCCCTGATGCCGCAGATAGCTTTCCACCTGGAAGTCAACGTCGAATCCGAAAGAGAAATCCTTCTTGTCCTGGAGCCTGCGGCCGAATTTTCTCCGCATGGCCTCATCGGAGAGATACGTCACGTGGCCGATCATTCTGGCAACGGCAAGGCCTGTGTTCGGACTCGCTCCTCCATAATAATCGCCGTTTTTCCAATTCGGATCTGTCATGATGGCCTGCCTGGCAATCTCGTTGAAGGCGATGGCCAGAGCGGAATGCCGCATGGTGGTGGCGATAGGGATGGCGGAGCGGACCACCTTCGGATAACGGACGCACCACTCCAATGCCTGCATTCCCCCGACAGAGCCGCCGATCACGGAGAGAAGCTTTGTTATACCCAGGTGTTCGAGCAGGGCTTTCTGGGCGGAAACCATATCACCGATGGTAACCATGGGAAATTCGAGTCCGTAAGGCCTGCCGGTGGCCGGATTGGTCGATGAAGGACCGGTGGTCCCGGAGCAGCTGCCCAGGATGTTGGAACAGATAACGAAATACTTATCTGTATCGATACCTTTCCCCGGACCAACCATTGAATCCCACCAACCCGGCCGGGCGGAATCCGGTTCGTCTTTGTACAACCCTGCTACATGAGAATTGCCGGAAAAGGCATGAACTATCAGGACGGCATTGTCTTTTTCAGGCGTCAGATTTCCCAGGGTCTCGTAAGCAACAGTTATTGGGCCCAGACGGGCGCCGCTTTCCAGCACCATTGCCTCGGGTGGAGTCGCGAAGGTAAAATATTGCTTCTCCACTCTGAGAAGCGGCTGAATCTCGTTTGCTATCGGTCGGTTCATTGTTTATCAGCCGGCAGACTTATCCAGGGCTTGGTCTATGTCGGCCAGGATATCGTCGATATGCTCTATACCGACCGAGAGACGGATCATAGATTCGGTGATTCCGGCGGAATCCAGCTGTTCTTCCGAGAGCTGGGAGTGGGTTGTGGAGGCTGGATGAATGGCAAGCGACTTGGCATCACCGACATTTGCCAGGTGAGAGACGATCTGCAGCGCCTCGATAAATTTCCGCCCGGCCTCAAAACCGCCTTTCACTCCGAACACCACCATGCCCCCGAAGCCGTTTTTCAGGTATTTCCTGGCGTTCTCATACCCAGGAGAATCCGGAAGCCCGGGATAATGAACCCAATCAACCCGCGGATGATCCTGCAGATGTCCGGCTGTTTCCAGGGCGTTTTTGCAATGCCTTTCCATGCGCAAGGCCAAGGTCTCTATCCCTTGGAGGAAGAACCAGGAATTGTCCGGCGAGATACAGGCCCCCAGGTTCCTGAGCGGGACCAGCCGCATGCGTAGGGCAAAGGCTATGGGGTTCATCGGGCCCAGGTCATGGGCGTAGCGCAGGCCGTGGTAGGAATGGTCGGGTTTGTTGTAGAGGTCGAACTTGGCATCCGTCCAGTCAAAGGTAGCGGCGTCGACAACGATCCCGCCGATACCGACACCATGCCCTCCCATCCATTTGGTCAGTGAGTGAATCACCACATCGGCGCCGTGCTCAATGGGGCGCAGGATACAGGGAGGTGTAAAGGTTGAATCCGCCAGTAACGGCAAGCCATGTGCATGAGCGATATCGGCCACCGCTTTTATATCGATCATATTCAAGGACGGGTTTCCGAGCGTTTCGCAGTACACTGCCCGGGTCCGATCGGTTATGGCCGCGGCAAAATTTTCCGGGTTCGACGGCTCCACCATCTTGACCGTGATCCCCAGCTGGGGAAGGATAGAGCCGAACTGGGAAAAGGTGCCGCCGTAAAGATTGCTGGAAGCCACCACCTCGTCGCCTTGCGCACAGATATTGATGATCGAATAGAATATGGCTGAGGTCCCTGATGCCAGGGCAAGTGCTGCCGCACCACCTTCCAATTGGGCAACCCTCTGCTCAAGAATGTCCTGGGTCGGGTTGCCGAGCCGGGTATAGATATTGCCCAGTTCTTTTAGGGCAAAAAGATTGGCTGCATGTTCGCAGCTTTTGAATATATAGGAACTGGTCCGGTAAATAGGAACCGCCCGTGACAGGGTGTCCTGATCGATGGTATGACCTGCATGAAGCGCGAGTGTTTCAAATTTCATAGGATTTCCTCCGGCAATTGTCTTTACCGAGATTGTATTTCTTTCCATCCTTCAGCCGCTATTTTTTTTCTACCTGCTCGTTTTGCACCTCCTGGATCAGGTCGCGAACCGAATCTCCGCTGGCGGTTCGGGCATCCGGGTCTATACGCAGCAGATCTTCCCAAACGGCGATAGCCTTTTTCGGTTCATGGAGATCGTAGACCAGGACAATCCCTTTGTTGAGCCGTGAAGGTTCATGTTTCGGATCCATTGCCATGGCTCGGTCAAAATATTCGATAGCTTTTTTCGGTTGACCGATCCGGCGATACATGACACCGAGATCGGTGAGCAGGTTGGCATTTCCGGTATGGAGTTCAAGGGAACGGCTGTAGGCCTTGATAGCCTTTTCCGGTTGGTCCGAATCGTAGTACAGGTTGCCAAGCTGGGTCCAGAGTTCAAAATTATTTGGGTCTGTTGTCACCTGTGCTTCGAGGCTGGTGATTTCCGCTGCCTGTTTATCGGTAATACCTGGTTGGCGGCTGTTGTTCCCTGAGCTGGCACTTGCAATTTCGGAAGCGGAGCGGTTTGTGAAGATGGCAAAGCCTGCCCCAGTTATAAAGCCGCAGATAAAACTGACAAGAACTGCAATAATCAACGTTTGTTTGTTGGTCCCTTGTTTAGGCATAAGGCCTCTTCTAAAATAATTGTTTATAACTTAATGGGGAATTGGAGCACTCTTTTTTGTGATAGCTGTCGATGATGCGGGTACTGCCGGCCTCCTCTTCACCATGAGGTTAGCAGCCCGGCTCGACAGAGCTAAGATGCAGATTTTCATTCATTGACCGTTTTTTTTACAGGTATGAAATTCTTGCATTATTTGAGTCCCGGCAACAGGAATACCTTGTTTTTAAACCGATCATACGCAAAAAATCGAGTAAAGAATAATCTTAATCCTTACAATATGCCGATATATGGGTATGCGCAATGACGATTTCAATTTTTATACCACATTGTGGTAGTAAGGCACAATATAAAGTTGAAAAAAGAGCAAATACTGGACAATATCCGGGAAAAGATGGCAGAGTATCTATAAAGATGTCTGTTCCATCATCAAGGGAGGAAACAAGATGGCAAGAAAGGAAAATAACAAGCCTGGGGAGGCCCCGCATGAAGCGGTTGCTTCCAATGTCTATTTCCCTGCCGATACCAATTCGATAAAAGAAAATATAATTCATCATTTGATGAGTTTTCAGGGCAGGGACCCTGAACGTTCCGGGGCTACGGATATCTATAAGGCTCTTGCCTATACGCTCAGAGATATCATGGTGGAAAAATGGATCAAGACCCAGAAGAATTTTTACGCCAAAAAGAAAAAAAGGGTGTATTACCTCTCCCTTGAGTTTTTGATCGGCCGTTCTCTGGAGAACAGTCTGTTCAATCTCGGAATTTATGACCAGGTTGTGCAGGCCATTGCCGACCTCGGGTATAATCTCGAGGAGATTCGTGAGCACGAGGAAGATGCGGCGCTGGGCAATGGAGGGTTAGGGAGATTGGCAGCCTGTTTCATGGATTCCATCGCTACATTGAAAATTCCTGCCTATGGCTATGGGATCCGTTATGAGTACGGTCTCTTTTTTCAACAGTTGATTGACGGGTATCAAGTTGAAACACCTGACAACTGGCTGCGTTACGGGAGCCCGTGGGAATTCGAACGCCGAGTACCTGTCTTTCCGGTACATTTCTACGGCAGGGTCAGTAGCTATCAGGATGAAAAAGGGTGTTACCGCACCAAATGGGTCGACACCAGGGATGTGATGGCCTTGCCGTGCGACATGCTCATACCCGGTTTTATGAACGATCACGTGATCAATATGCGTCTTTGGACCGCCCGTGCCTCAAGAGAACTCGATCTCGCGTATTTCAGCCGGGGTGATTATATCGGAGCGGTTGAGTCGAAAGTCAGTTCCGAGACTATCTCCAAGGTTTTGTATCCACCGGACCACAACCTTGCCGGGCAGGAATTACGCTTGAAACAGCAGTATTTCTTCGTTGCCGCCACTTTTCAGGATATTTTCCGAAGATATCGCAAAAATAACAAGAGCTTTGATAAGTTCAGCGACGAGGTGGCCGTGCAGCTTAACGATACCCATCCTTCCATCGCCATACCCGAGCTGATCCGGCTTCTTTTAGACATTGAAGGGCTG
Source organism: Desulfocapsaceae bacterium (assembly GCA_046704745.1). Lineage (GTDB taxonomy): Bacteria > Desulfobacterota > Desulfobulbia > Desulfobulbales > Desulfocapsaceae > CAWGGS01. The sequence continues at coordinate 25,388 of JBJKRL010000075.1, forward strand.
AGCTGGGAAAAGGCCTGGCGCATCTGTACCAATACCTTTGCCTATACAAATCATACCCTGATGCCCGAGGCCCTGGAAAAATGGAGTGTCGAACTCATGGGCAAGGTCCTTCCCCGGCACCTGGAGATCATCTACGAAATCAATCAACGGTTTCTTGACATGGTTGCGCTTCAGTACCCGGGAGACCGGAAAAAGCTGCGCGATATGTCCATCATCGAGGAGAGTCCGATCAAGAAGGTACGCATGGCCCATCTGGCCATCGTCGGCAGCCATTCGGTGAACGGAGTGGCGGAGTTGCATACCAAGTTGTTAAAGGAGAAGTTGTTTTCCAATTTTCATAACTTCTATCCTGGAAAATTCAACTCCAAGACCAACGGTATAACACCCAGGCGTTGGTTGTTGATGGCCAATCACGAGTTGTCGGACCTGATCACCGCGCGCATCGGTTCAGGATGGGCGACGGATTTAGGTCGATTGCGTGAGATTGAAAAGTTCGTCGATGACCAAGAGTTTTGCACTTCCTGGCAGCAGATCAAAAAAAACAACAAGATCAAATTGACGTACTATATCAAAACACTCTGTGGTACGGAAGTGAATCCGGATACAATGTTTGATGTCCAGGTCAAGAGGATCCACGAGTATAAGCGGCAACTATTAAACGCTCTGCATGTGATCCATCTTTATCACCGGTTGATCAGGCAGCCGGAACAGACACTGGCCCCCCGCACCGTGATCTTCGCCGGCAAAGCGGCGCCGACCTATTGGAAGGCAAAACTGATCATAAAGCTCATCACGTCCATCGGCGATGTTGTCAACAACGACCCCCGGATCGGTGGAAGGCTCAGAGTTGTCTTCCTCCCCAATTACAACGTGTCCCAGGCAGAGATGGTCATGCCGGCAGCCGATCTTTCAGAGCAGATTTCCACCGCCGGGACCGAGGCCTCCGGCACCGGAAACATGAAATTTGCCTTGAACGGGGCCTTGACCATCGGGACTCTGGACGGTGCCAATATCGAGATTTTGGAGGAGGTCGGTCAGGAGAATATTTTCATCTTCGGTCTGACCGCGGAGGAGGCGGAATATGAACGATTGAACATCAGTAAAACTCCGTGGGAAATTTGTCAGGCAAATCCGGACATCATGCATGTTATCGAGGCCATTCGGGATGGCGCATTCAGTCATGGCAATGCCGGACTTTTCCAGCCTTTGGTTGAGTCGCTGCTTGACCCGCATGATCCCTATCTTCTTATTGCGGACCTAAAGTCGTATATTGACTGCCAGCAACGGGTGAATGATGCCTTCCTCGACAGGGAGGCCTGGACCCGGATGGCCATATTGAACGTGGCCCGGATGGGGAAATTCTCAACAGACAGGACTATAAGACAATATGCAGAGGAAATCTGGGGAGTTCAGGTGGAGTAGGTTTGCTTTTATGTCCAACAAACTTATTTATGCGTGCGTAAAAGCCGTTTTTGTGTTATACAGGCGATCCTGTATCGAAACAAAAAAGGGTTACGGACAACCCGTCCGTAACCCTTTGAAATCTCTGGAGGCGGCGATCAGAGTCGAACTGATGAATAATGGTTTTGCAGACCACTGCCTTAGCCACTTGGCTACGCCGCCCTATGTCTTATGTACAGGCATGAGACCGTTCTTTATACCATATGGAGTCATTTTGACAAGAGGAAAAGTGCAGCATGGCAACAAATCTCAAAGAGCTGGCTACGACAAACAAGGAGAACCTCAGCGAATTTGAACAAATACTCGGTTACCGTTTTACCGACCTGCGTCTGTTACAAAAAGCTCTGATCCATTCATCCTATGCTTTTGAACAGTCTCAGATCGGTAAGAACAATGAAACCCTGGAATTTTTAGGGGATGCGGTTCTCGATCTGGTCATCGGGCATAGCCTGATTAAGAGGTATCCCGAGATGCGGGAGGGTGAACTGACCAAGCTCCGTGCCGCCCTGGTCAACGAGACCCATCTTGCCGATATGGCAAGAGCCATCGAACTGGGCAGATTTCTTTGCCTGGGAAAGGGAGAAGACGCCTCCAACGGCAGGAATAAATCCTCAATCCTGTCCTGTGCCTATGAAGCGGTGATCGGTGCGATCTTTGAGGACGGCGGCTATGAGACCGTATCTGAATTGGTCAATCGATTCTTCATTCCAGCCATCGAAGGTAGGAAGGAAGTCCTGCTGGTTGCCGATGCCAAGAGCCGCCTGCAGGAAGAGCTGCAGGAACAGTTCAACGAGGCCCCTACCTATCGGATGGACAAAGAAGAGGGACCATCCCATAAGCGAGTGTTTACCGTCTCGGTTCTCTTTCATGGTGTGGAGTTGGGAACAGGCACCGCCCGTTCGAAAAAAGAGGCGGAACAGCGTGCCGCAGCCGATGCGTTGTCCAGCAAAAAAGACCTGAACACGGATAAAAAATCCTGATCCGGAGTAACCTGGAGAACATCCGTGATGTCCGCATCCAGCAAGACCCTGGTTGTCCCGATATTCATTCCCCACAAAGGGTGCCCGCATCAGTGCCTTTTCTGCAATCAGAATTCCATTACCGGCCAAGAGTCGGCTAAGTCTTCGGATGCGGAGATAGAAGAGACCATCCGCATGTGGCTGGCTGCCTCCCGACCCAGAGACCGGGTACAGCTCGCCTTTTACGGGGGGTCTTTTACCTGTCTGCCCGTGGAGGCGCAAGAGCAGCTTTTCAGTGCAGTCCGGCCCTATATGCAAAGCGGCGAGATTCACGGCATCCGTTTGTCCACCCGACCCGATTGCCTCGATGCAGGCATCTGTTCCTTTCTGAAAGATATGGGGGTTGCAACCGTCGAATTAGGCGTCCAGTCCATGGATGATGAGGTACTTGCAAGGTCACGGCGCGGGCATTCTTCCGGGGATTGCCGTCGGGCGGTATCTTTTCTTAAAACGGCGGACATTGAAGTCGGCATTCAGCTGATGCCGGGACTTCCCGGTGAAGGGACACGATCATTTTTTCAGGGGGTAAAAAAGGTCATCGAGCTCTTTCCTGCCTTTGTCCGTTTGTATCCGGTGCTTGTCGTCAATCACTCAGGACTTGCGGAAAATTATCGATTGGGCCAATATAGGCCGCTGTCAATGAATAAGGCCGTGGCCATGACCCGGCGGGCCAAGCAGATGTTTACCCATGCAGGGATTCCGGTTGTCCGTATCGGTCTGCATCCGTCCCCGTCTCTTGAGCGAGAACTGGTGGCCGGGCCCTACCATCCGGCTTTTGGCGAGCTGGTGGCCTCCAGGGACTGGCTCCAGCGGATACGGAGGCTGTTTGCCGAAATTCCGGCTGAAAGCAGGCTCACCATACAGATCTCCAACCGGGATCTGTCAGCCTTTCTCGGGCCGAAGCGAGCGAATATGAATCGGCTTACCCAACTCGGTCTTGCCGAACGTTTGGCTATAGAACCACAAAGTGAAATGACACGAGGAACTCTGAAATATGTTGTCGGTTAACCGTCTCGATATCCGCTATGGCGAGAAACACCTGTTTAAGGATGTTTCAGTCCGGGTCAACGAAGGGAACCGTATCGGGCTGGTAGGGGTCAACGGCGCCGGTAAATCGACCCTGTTGAAGATCATGGCGGGTGTGTCTGCCAGCGATGACGGTGTGGTGAGCCGGGCTAAAAATTATACAGTTGCTTATCTGCCCCAGGAGACAGGCGCCTTGGTCAGCGACAGGACCCTGTATGAAGAGGCGAAGAATGCCTTCGCAGGGCTGCTTGCCCTGCAGGAGGAAGTGGAACGACTCCACGACGAATTGTCTGCCACCGATCCGAAATCTGATAATTTCAAGGCCCTTTTACAGAGACAGGGGGAAATTCAGCATGAGTTGGAGGGCAGCGATATCTATTCCATCCGGGCCAAGGTGGAAAAGGTCCTGCAGGGGTTAGGCTTTCATCCTGAAGACCTGGAAAAACCCGTGACCTCTTTTTCCGGCGGCTGGGTCATGAGGCTGTTGCTGGCCAAAATGCTGTTGGCCGCCCCTTCACTTTTACTGCTGGACGAGCCCACCAACCATCTGGACCTCGAATCGCTGACCTGGGTGGAGGAATTTCTCCGCTCCTATAAAGGGGCCATGGTTATCATCTCCCATGACCGGACCTTTCTTGATCACATTACGACCCTGACCTGGGAGATAAGCCTCGGTAAGCTCACCGTCTATAAAGGCAATTACTCCTTTTACGTTAAAGAAAAAGAGGAGCGGCGGGAGATCGAACGAGCGGCCTTTGACAACCAACAGCAGAAAATCAGACAGACCATGCGCTTTGTCGAGCGCTTTCGGGCCAAATCCACCAAGGCTAAGCAGGTGCAGAGCCGGGTGCGGCAGTTGGAGAAGATGGAGATCATCGAGCTGGAGGAGGACGAACGGCAGATCCGGTTCACCTTCCCGCCGGCGCCGCCTTCGGGCCGGGATGTTCTGCAGGTTGAGGGCCTGGCCAAGGGTTACGGCGGCATACCGGTTTTTACCGATGTCGAATTTTTCCTGCAGCGGGGCGACAAGGTTGCAGTGGTGGGAGTTAATGGTGCCGGGAAATCGACGCTGGTGAAGATCATAGCAGGACTCATAGGTTGCGATGCCGGAACCATCAGGTTTGGCACCAATGTGGTCTTGTCCTATTTCGGACAGCACCAGGCCCAGGAACTCTCACCGCAGTTGACGGCGCTTGATACCATGACGCTCACAGGTGTCGATATGACCGTGACCCAGACCCGCTCGCTTCTTGGCGCCTTTTTGTTTCGCGGCGAAGAAGTGGAAAAAAAGGTAGCAGTGCTCTCCGGCGGGGAAAAGAGCAGGCTCGCACTGGCCAAGATGATTGCTACACCTGCCAACTGTATGGTTTTAGACGAGCCGACAAACCATCTCGATATGAGTTCCCAGGAAGTCTTGCAGGAGGCCATGGCCCAGTATGACGGTACCATCATCGTCGTCTCCCATAACCGTTATTTTCTCGACAGCTTTGTCAATAAGGTCCTGGAGGTCAAAAATGGCCGGGTTACGCTCTATGAGGGCAATATCAGCGATTACCTGCGCAAAATACAGATGATCGAACAAGAGGATAAGGTGAGCGGCGACAATAACGGACAAGCAGTCGCCGACGGGGCTGCACATGAGCCGGGAGCTAAGGAAAACCGCAGGGAAAAGCGTCGGCAGGAGGCCGAGAAGCGGCAGGAGAGAAGCCGCCGGATCGGACCGTGGAACAAAAAGCTTGCAGAGGCGGAAAACGAGATCGAACGACTCGAAGAGCAAAAAGAAGAGCTGGAACAACAGATGGCCGACCCTGATCTGTATAAAAATGAGCAAGCCTGGTCCAAGGCCAGCAAGGACTACGAAGAATGTAAAAGACGGTTGGAACGCTGGTATGACCGTTGGGAGACGGCTCAGACCAAGATAGACGAGATTGATGCGGAACTGACCACTGAGTAAAACAATGAGTTGTTTTCCCTGCTGCATCTTTGTATCGTTATAGGCAGCAGCAAGAAGAGACAGCCCATACCACGTTGTTAGCGATTAGCTGCAGGCTCTGCACCACACGTTGCCCCATGAGCCTGGAGGAGGTGGCGAAGATGGTCAAGAACGGTGTCATGGAGCATGCGGAGTACATCCTTTTTGCACCTGTGTCGACAGCTGCAAAAATGAAGCGATCAGCTTCTGTTGGGCAAGGCCTGGTGCCTGAAATATCTTTTTGAAAAAAAGAATCGGGGGTGGCGGAGTTTATGAACCTGCACACATATCTGGCCTTTCTTGTTGCCTCTGCAGTTTTGCTCGTTATTCCCGGGCCCACGGTGCTCACGGTCATAAGCTATTCGCTCTCTCATGGCCGTACGGCAAGTGTTCCGCTGACGGCGGCAGTGGCCCTGGGAGACTCCACCGCACTGGCCATGTCGCTCTTGGGTTTGGGGGCGGTTCTTGCGGCGTCAGCCATCTGGTTCACCGTTGTTAAATTGATCGGCGGCCTCTACCTCCTCTACCTGGGAGTAGGTCTTCTACGTTCGGGTTGGCGTTTTACCGAGGTTGCAGGTCTTGTAAAAAAAGGGTCTTCCAGGCGTCTTTTTACCGACACCTATGTGGTTACGGCACTGAATCCGAAAAGTATCCTTTTCTTTGTAGCTTTCCTGCCGCAATTTGTCAGTTCCGGCGGAAACACGGTCCTGCAATTGTGGCTGCTTGCCGCAAGTTTTGTCACTTTGGCTGCAATTAATGCTGCAATGTATTCCCTCTTTGCCTCTGCGGCTCAAAAGGTTTTGACGGCACCATCTTCAGGGAAGTACCTGCAAGTAACCGGCGGTTCGCTCCTGACCGCTGCCGGCATCTGGGCGCTTCTGGTCCGTCGACCGGTATGAGGCCATGATGAAAACGATCGTCCTTCCCGGTTTAGGTGCTGATTCCAGGATGTATCCATCACCGGCATATGATGCGTTGACGAACGTGGATTTTGTCGATTGGCCAGCCTACACCGGCGAAAAGACCCTTGGTGAAGTTGCGGACTCCGTAATCTCACGCTATAAGATCAGACCGGATATGCTCATCGGAGGATCTTCTTTGGGCGGCATGGTGGCCATCGAAGTGGCAAAAATCGTCGGGATCGAAAAAGTCCTGCTGATTGGGAGTGCCACAGAACCGTCCTATGTGAATCCGACCCTAAAAAAACTGAGCACCTTGGCTGAGATCACCCCCATTAAGCTGCTCCAGGTGTTCATCGGCAAATCGCATCTCAGCACTATGCACGTGGCGCTTTCCATGTTCGAACAATCGAATCCGGATTTCGTCCGGGCCATGTGCAGAGCAATATTTGCCTGGGAAGGCAGGGGCCGGTATGACGGAACGCTCTGTCAGATACACGGCTCTGATGATAAGGTGATTTTTCCGCCTGATACGGATGTTCAAATCATTGACGGCGGCGGGCACGTGATATCCATGAGCCATAGCCGTATTGTGGCGGAGTTTCTCGATAAAAATATCATTTCACCGTAATATCGGTTGCCGGTGATGAAGTCTATGCCTTGATATGCTGAAAATCATTTGTTTCCTGCTGGCCTTTTCAGGCATTTTTCCAGCCTGCGACGCCTGCGCCCGGTACATTGTCGGTTATCTGCCTGCCTGGCAGGGAAATGTTCGAGACATTCAATTTACAAAACTGACCCATATCAACTATGCTTTTTTGCTTCCCTCTCTGTCAGGTGACGGCAGCTTAAGACCCATTGAAAACCCGGAAAAACTCAGGAAGCTTGTCAAGTACGCCCATGCGGCAGGTGTGCAAGTGATGGTTTCCGTCGGCGGTTGGACCGATCTAAAGAATCCTGGGTTTGAGAGACTTGCGGCAGGCTCGATAGCAAGAGGCGTTTTTGCCGATAATCTGATGGCCTTTGTCCATGACTACAACCTGGACGGTGTGGACATCGACTGGGAGTATCCGAAAAAAGGCGTCCAATCCAGGCAGTATCTGCTGATGATGCAGGAGCTGGCGGGGCGGCTGCATCGGGCCGGAAAGACCCTGTCGGCGGCCGTTGCCGACAGTGCCGAATATGGCGACGGTATTCCGGATGAGGTGTTTTCCTGTTTGGATTATTTGAATATCATGGCCTATGACGGAGACGGCAGTGAGGGGCACTCCCCGTTTTCGCTCGCTCAAAGTGCGCTGAACTACTGGTTGGGACGCGGCCTTCCCGCGGCCAAGGCGGTATTGGGGGTGCCGTTTTATGCCAGGCCGAGCTGGAAATCGTATAAGGCTTTGCTGGCTGATGGGGCCGATCCCCACTCCGACCAGTTCAAACATGAATCCTACAATGGGATGGATACCATTGCCAGAAAGGCGGAGCTTGCAAGGGATGCAGCCGGCGGCATCATGATCTGGGAGCTTTCAGGCGACGTGTCAGGGCCAAAATCGCTGCTCTCGGTCATTGCCGGAATCTTACTCGGTAAATAGTGCGTGGCCGGCTGTCTCGGCGAGGTCGAAGAGTTTCAGCAAGCCGTGATACAGTCAGCCAATGCCTCTTCCAGTTGCCTGAAACGCCCAAAGAAGAAATGGTCGGCATCATCGATCACAGCAAGTTCGGATGCCGGATTCCAAGCCGGCAGATGCCTTTTGATACTCTCAGGTGGGGCGATTTCATCATCGCTTCCGGCAATGACAAGTTTTAACAGCGGCTGAGCCGGAGCGGCGCTGTAATCCATTAAGGCGACCGGTGGTGCCACCAGAACCAGTGTTGACACCTGGGGCGGCAGTGCAGGAATGTGGCCGTTGACCCAGGCCCCGAAAGAGTATCCGGCCAGATGGATATCGCGGATGCCGCTTTTGGCAAGGACTTCGATTGCCGCCAGGACATCCTGCTGCTCTGCAACACCGCTCCCGTAGGCGCCTTCGCTTTTTCCGACTCCCCGGAAGTTGAACCGCAGGGTGGTTAACCCTTTGCGGGCATAGGTCTGGGAGATGACCTCCACCACCGGATTGGAGAGGTCTCCACCATACAGGGGGTGAGGATGCGTAATAACGGCGGCACAGGTTTTGGAATGGGGACTGATCTGTCCCTCCAGCAGCCAGCGTTCGGAATGAAAGGTTATTCTTGTTTCCATGGAATTCCTCGATATGGGGGCGGAAGTAAAAACGTTATAACTATGACTTCTCCAGGAGGTGAGGGCAACAAAAAAATGCCCGCATTGTTCAGTCACCACATGCCTTGACACCTGACAAATAGCGCTCTATCATTGATTTATGGAAAAAGCTCTGAATCTTCTCATCTCGGCTTTGCTGGTTGTTGTCGGCTTTGGCTCGGTGCCTGAGTGTTATGTAATGAAACCTCACTGCAGTGCTCGGGCAGCGGTTGACTGCCCGTTGAGACACATCAATGAGGTCTCCACCCAAACCGGCAACAAAGACTGTCCGTATGCTGCCGGGCAAATGGCTCGACAGCAAAGAAACTCTGCTTCGCCTATCGATCGGCTGGCCAGAATTTCCCTAGATCAGGAGCGTCAAAGCCCGCCTCCCACCCCTGATCGTCTCCCGGCTGTGGCCGTGCTCCAAGACATCCTTTTCCCCTTACCGGCTCAGCTGAAAAGTGGGGATATTCCCTCATTTCGTTTGCTTCCGCTCCCACCTCCTCCTCTTTTAATCCTTCTGCAGAAGAAGTCCCTTCTCATTTGAGCGCAGCGGGTTGGACCCGCACCTGAAAAAGTTGGCAGCCGTTGATTCGGGACGTCTGTTTGAGTTGCGTAAACCCGCGGCTGTCCAGTTCGTTTATTTAGGCAGGTTACCTGTCAGCTGGCGGTGTATCCTGCGGGCGGTAAAATGATTGTGGAGGGAATCACATGATTCATACGCACTATCTTTTCAATGAACTGGTGTTTCGCAAACGTCGCTCGGCCATCAACATACTGGTGGTGGCAACAGCCATGGGCATTGTGGTGTTTGCCTCGTTGTTGACCGCCTCCCTGCAAAAAGCGTTTCTGGCCCCATTGACGGATATTGGAGCGGCAATGACCGTACAGGTGGCAGGCGATGTCCCGGAGCAGATGGCTGGTCCTGTCCTGCCTTGCTCCGTTGCCCCGATTGATTCTGCCCGGATTGCCCGCATCCGTATGCTTTCCGGGGTTCAAGGCTTGGCAGAGACCGTCCTGTTTTGGGATTTTCAGCCAAGCTCGTTCAAGATCGTTGCCGGATTTGCCCCAGATGATACGGCAGGTCCGGCCCTGCTGCGCCATGCGCTTATTTCAGGCAGCTTCTTTACCGAAAAGGACAGCGCTGTGGCCCTGGCTGATGTGAGCTGGGCCGCCGGGAACAAGATGGTGCCGGGCAGCCGGATACATGTAGGCGGCAGGGCCTTCATCCTCAAGGGTATCGTCGATTCGTCACGGATCAGCCGGATTGCCACGGCGCAGGTCTATATCCCGCTGGCAGATGCCAAGGCCATTGTCGCGGGTTCTGCTTCGATAAACGCGGTGCATCATTTCGGCCCCAAGGATGCCAATCTTCTCTTTATAAAAGCCCGGCGGGACAAAACGTCCGGGATTGCCGCCGAGATATCGGGCATTCTCGGGAAGAAGGCCACGGTCACAACTCCGGATTCCTTCAAGGAGACCCTGGGCTCGCTTTTCGCCCTGACCGATCGCTTTGCCGGGCTGATATCTGGGCTGGTCCTGATTGCCACCCTGTTGCTGGTGGCTCGGACCACTGCGGTCGGCATCAGGGAGCGTAACAGAGAAATCGGGGTGATGAAGGCCATCGGCTGGAGAGGACGCGATATCCTCCGACAGGTGGCGGCTGAATCGCTGGTTCTCCTCATTCTTGGCACAATGCTGGGCATTGCTGTCGGTATTGTCGGGGGATATTTGACTACCTTTGTCAGAATTACCATCCCCATACCCTGGGAGATGGCTCCCTCTCCTCACTTCCTGCAAGGCGGTCCTCCCCAGTTCAGCCGAGTGGTCAGCTTGAGCATGAGCGACCCGACAAAGATCCTGATGGTTGCAGGCGGGGCGGCTCTTTTCATCGGCTTGGCTACGGTTCTATCCGCCGGTCATGCCGTCATCCGTCTTAAACCTTCGGAGGTCTTTCGTCATGAATAATATTATCACAGCCCAGGATTTGAGTAAGCGCTTTGGAGACCTGGAGCCGGTAAGGCAGGCAAGTCTTACTGTCCGTGGGGGTGAATTCGTCACACTGCTTGGCCCTTCCGGTTCCGGCAAGTCCACACTTCTTTCCCTGTTGGCAGGCCTGGAAAGTCCGACCTCCGGGAGGGTCAGTCTCTTTGATCAGGATCTCTCCCTGATGAACGAGGATGAACTGGCACTATTTCGCCGGGAGAATGTCGGTTTTGTCTTTCAGTCATTTCATCTCATTTCTTCATTGAATGCCTTGGAAAATGTCGCCTTTCCTCTCTATCCGGTTAAGATGAAGCGCACCGCCAAGAGAGAAAGGGCCAGGGAACTTCTGGCTCAGGTGGGTCTTAAGGAAAGAGCTGAAAACAGACCGGCACAGTTGTCGGGCGGTGAAAGGCAACGGGTAGCAATTGCCCGGGCTTTGGTTAACCGTCCCGGCCTGATCTTCTGTGACGAACCCACCGGCAATCTCGATTCCGGAACTGCACAGGGGATCCTGGATCTGCTTTTGCGGTTGAACAGCGAAAAAAAGATGGCCGTTTTCATGGTAACACATGACAAATCGATTGCTGAGTTATCGCATCGCTCAATTACAATGAAAGATGGGGAGGTAAGAGAATGAAACTTAAAGAAACATTCTTTGTTATCTGTTGCTGTCTGTTCGGCCTGCTGCTGTCCGGACCCGTTCCGGCCAGGGCTGCAGGTGTTGTCAGGTTGGATATTCTCTATCTGAATCACGGTCCTTTGCGGCCCACGATCAGGAAGCTTCATGCCCTGATCGATCAGTATCCGGGAAAGGTTCAGACTCACTGGCTTGATGCCGACAAAAGTGATGGCAGGGCCTTTGAAAAGGAGCACGGGATCCATGGCCATGTGCCGCTTCTTATTCTGGTGGACGGTCGCAAGGACTTCGTTGTCTCCGGCAAGTCCGTTGTCTTTGAGGGTTTTCCCAGTGGTTCCGGCCCTTTTAAAGAGGTTGAAGGCAACTGGTCCCTTGCCGACCTGCAGCACCTTTTAAACGATCTGACTAGGTGAGCGCCATGTACTCTGATATTGTATCCTTAGGCTTACGAATTCTTGGTACCGAATGGAAACGGTCGTTCTGGGTTATTGCCGGTTTTGCCATAGGGAGTGGTCTTTTTATCGCGATCAGCTCGCTGTCGGCTGGCTATACGCGGCTTATCTCCCTGCCGTTTTCGCAGCTTGCAGCCGACTGTATCGTGCAGCGCTCGATAAAAGGCGGGGAAAAGGCTCCCGATGGTCAGGCCGGTTTTAGACTGCCCTTTGCCGACCAGCCTATCTCGGACGAGGAACAACGGAAGCTCAGGAGCCTGGCCGAGGTCCAGGGCTTCAGTCCGGCCGTGATGCTCTGGTTCCAATCCAGAAACAGGTTTTCGGTGCTGGCGGGCATCGATCCGAAGGCCGATCTCGGACCGGCTCGGGTCATGGGTTGGATCAGCAGGGGACGGAAGATCGAAGCCCCTGGCGAAACGGTTGTGGAGAGTCACTATGCCCGGTTCAACCGGATCAAGGTGGGCGACATTGAGTCCTTTGAAGGAAAGAGTCTGAAAGTAGTCGGTATTGCCACGCTGCACGAAGGAGCGACGGTGGCTGCCGCCAACTATTATATCTCTTTGGCGGATGCCAGAGGTCTGGCGGGGCTTGGCGCGGATGTCGCCAATATGATCTTTATCAAGCTGCACAAAGGGGTCGATCCTACCGGCCTGCAGCAGCGACTCAGCAAACTGTTGCCTGGCAGCGTCATCTCCACCACCGATTCCATCGGCGGTCTGATGAAGGGGTTCTCCGGGATAAGTCGAACGATCTCCCTGCTGCTGGCGTGGGTTGTTTTGGCCTTTTTCATCCTGCTTTCCTACTGGCTCATCGCCGGATTTCTCACAGAAAGAAGTGCTGAGATCGGCCTGATGAAGGCTGTCGGTTGGCGAAAAAGAGATATCCTCACGGCTTTTGCAGTCCAGACCTTCATTCTGGGAGGCGTCGGTGCATTTGTGGGTATCGGCCTGGGGTACTTGATTGCGTTTGGCGTCGGACATGTCGGCGTGGGCATGACCCTGCCGTGGAATCTGTCTGCGTCTCCCGGTTTGCCCGGACATGGCCTGGGTGAGGCTGCCAAAGTGGCACTGCCGGTCAGCCTGCAGGTTGGGAGCTGCACCCTTGTCTTGGCAAGCTCAGTTGCGGCATCGGTCCTGACAGGAATTCAGATCAGCGGACGGCTTGTCGCCCTCAAGGTGAACCAGGCCTTTGATTGGACTTGACCCGTGGTTAGCCCGAAGTTCATGGAAGAATTAGCTGAATAATTATCTTATCCTGTAAATAGAAAGAGTTAAGGTGAAACGATTCGAGTATTTTCCGGGGATAATTTGTGCTTAGACAAAAAATAGGTAAACGATCAATTTCCCGCTCTCCGGGAAGACAATCCGGCCGGCTGTCCAGCATCGCTTTAGAAAAGGCATAAGCAGGCATAGCCTTTCCCCTGTCTCCTTGGCTGGCCGACCGCCTCGACTCTTGAAATATTATGGTAAGTCTGAAAAATGCAGGCGAACGTCTGTTGATGTGAAAAAACACTTCCCAATAAAAGAGAGACCTTGTTCTGAGACGTTTTTATGTTATTATGCACAAATACAGTCCACCTTGATTGAAAAAGCCGATTGTTACGCGAGAATTTACGTCATTTACGGTCAAGATATTGAGATAAAAGTATAAGGAGAATTATGGAAAAGAGCAAACAGGAGTTAGCCTCGTTTCTTAAGGAGTGGATCGATGGTTCCGAAATGAATAAAAAGGCATTTGTCGAACTCAAAGAATACTTGGAGTCCAAGGATGGTGTAGTACTCAGCTTTCATCCCCGGGCAGGGGTGACATATTCATTACGAGCCCAGCATGTAAAGCAAAAGGAAAAGCCTTTGTTTGTCATGATCGATGTGATCGAGGACGATCCGCGTTGGTTGTCTGTCTGCTTTTATGGCGACATGATAACCGATCCGGATGAAAAGGCGGATTTTGTACCCGGCGGTCTTCTGGGTGAAGACGGCGGATGTTTTGATATCAATCAATATGATAACGACGATATCGCCTACATCAAGAAACGTCTGGATGAGGCGTATGCAGCAGCTGCAAAATAGCAATTAAAAACTTCCCATTAAGCACCCCGTTTTATAACGATTAGTCGTTGCAGCGTACAGATTGTATCCCTGCACAGGCTGCGTATGAAGGCCTGGGGAACTTCTTAGAAGTTGGGAAGTTCAGTTTTTCGGTAAATACCATTTAGAAAATTTAAAAATATCAGGAGAGAATGTCATGGCCAATTTTCTGTTTGTGCTGCGTTCAAGTGAAAATGAAAAGGCAACCCGTTGTTTTCAGTTTGCCAAGATTGCCCATTCCAAGGGACATAAGGTCAATTTGTTCTTTATTGACAGCGGGGTGGAATGGGCGGTTAAAGACAAGGATGGCAGTCAAAAAACCAATACAGGCGACTGCCCTAATGATTACTTGCCCTACCTGGTGGAAAACGAGGTCCAGACCGGTATCTGCACTCCCTGCGCCAAAAACAGGAAGCTGGACGAGGCCAAATTTCATACAAATATGATGCTTGACGGCGGACCTCATCTCATTGATATGGCCGCAGAGGCCAAGATATTCAACTTTTAAGAAATCGATCACGATATGTTTGCGGGTATTTTTGTTGCAATTTCGAGGTGATCAACAGACAAGTTGTCTGCTGGAAAGAATTCAGGAGCCAGGAGCCAGAATCCAGATTACTTGATTTTAAAGGGTTTTCTCATGAATTCTGACTCCTGGA
>JBJKRL010000076.1:0-4752 GCA_046704745.1 Desulfocapsaceae bacterium
CCCTTGGGGTATCAGTTCAGGATGCGCCATCTTCTTCACATTTGGCAATGAACATAGCTTACTATCGAAGTCGGAGTTTATGCCCGAAGGGTGCTTATCTGTTCATTACCAAAAACTTCGAACCTGACGCCTCCTGAACTGATAAGAAATACAGGCTAGTCCGGGGTTCCAATTTTTTCCATAAATGTCAACATGTCCTTATGTTGGTCACTGAATTGGAAATTTTTGTTATCAGAATAAAGGAGGGATATATTTTAACTTGAAACCTTCTAATGCAGATGTGCGGACGACGTGGCACTTCTTTTCTGTCTCCTAATCTTCCATCTCTAAATCGTCATCGTCGAGATAGAGGTCAGGATACAGTTCCAACACGCAATCAGGACAGAGCCCATGACTGAATTTTGCTTCCGTATGTTTCTGAACATACACCTCGACCTGATTCCAGAACCCTTTGTCATCCCTAATCTTTTTGCAATTCGAGCAGATCGGGACAATCCCGCGCAGTGTCTTGATCTCATCTAATGCCTTTCTTAATTCCTCGATCAACTCCTCTTTTTCCTTCTGGGTTTGCAGGCGGAACCCGATCTCTTCCTTCAGGTCTTTGTTCACCTTATCCAGGTCCAGAAATATCAATTCCAGCGGCCTTTCGACCCCGGTTTTGATAATTGCCTGATAAATCAGAAAAAAGGCAAAAATCTTGAAATAATGCCCGACCAGATTGGAAAAACCGTAGTTGCTGACATAAAAGGTGAACGCCAACTCCGAAATGATGGTGCAGATCATCGACCATAGAAGCAGATGAAATATTTTCCTTTCAAATCGTTGCCGGTTTTTCCACAAAAGGAAAATCACCATAAGCAAAATAGTACAGATGATGTATTCACTGTCTTTTTTAAACGGGGTCAACCCGCTACCGGCGATGAAACATATGGGAAAATCTCTCCAATAGAAAACACTGGCAATGATAAGGGCCGTGATTACCGTATAGATTGAGAACACCACGTTTGGCCTCGGCATCCTGTTCTTATCGAGGAAAATGAAAGCCAAAAGGAGTGTAATGCTTTCCATATAGCGGGCCCCGATCCACAGCTGATTGGCGTAATAATCATAATCTGTGAAAATCGGCATCCCTTTGTAGGAAAGGGTGTGCATCAGATCCAGTGCAGCGACGAAGAGGTAGGCGATACCGATGAAAAGGAGATAGGGGTTACTTATATATTTTTTGGAATTCCAAGCGATTACAAAGATGGAAAACGCAACGATGATGCTGAATATCTCAGACAGTGAATGAAAGAGCAGATAATTTACCCGGGTTGTAAAGTACAACCCGATGAGCATTATCAGGAGAAACGAATAGGCTGCAACGGCTTGGGCCGGATTCTCAGGTTTGATCTTTTTCTCACTCAATATATCCAAACCGGCTCCTCGGAATATGATGGCGAAAATAATAGCTGTTGAATCAACTCAAGGTTGCTTAACAAAAATATCAGCCCCTTCTATCCCGTATTCATTGCATTTTTTAACGAATATTGTCAAGGGTAATCTGGCAGCCACGGTTTTCTTCGGCAGGTCAAAAACCTTATGAAATTGGATTGGGCATATTTACGTAAAGGCTGAGTTTCCTGCAACAATGCACGGGCTGCGTTGGCAAAAAAGGAAGCGTTGATCACTGTCGAAGAAGATGCCAAAAAGCAATCCTATCCAGGTGAAGCGGCCTGGCAATTGCTTTCACAGGCGGAAAAGGTCTATGTGGCGGCAGGCAAGAAAGTTATGGAATTCGATCCGGCTGCGGCAGATCGTGACCTTTTAATTAAAAAGGTCACCGGACCTTCAGGAAATCTCCGAGCACCGACTTTGCGGGTCGGCAAGATTTTCTATGTGGGGTTCCATCCAGAGATGTATGACTCCTTGTGACCCTATGCTTATGAGAAATCCTGGTTGAGACAATTACTCCCTGCTCTCCAGGCATTCCGGCAGTGACTCGACAAATGCCCGGATCTCGTCGCGAACCCGACGATAACAATTGATCTGTTCCTCCTCACCCGCACCCTTATCGGCAAGCAGTTTTGCCTGGGCAGGCGGGTCGGCAAAACCCACATGCACCACCTTTTTCGCTCCAACAAAAAACGGACAGGTCTCGCGGGCGTTGTCGCAGACGGTAATAACGGCATCAAAGACCATGTCTTTTAAGGTATCGACATGCTTTGATATCTGCCCGGAGATGTCGACTCCGGATTCCGCCATAACATCCACGGCTCTTTGGTTGAGGCCGTGGACCTCAACTCCGGCGGAATAGACATCAATCTCATCACCTCTGAGTGCCCTGGTCCACCCTTCCGCCATCTGGCTGCGGCAGGAATTACCGGTGCAGAGAAAAAGAATTCTAAGTTTGGCCGTCATTCTTCCTTTTTCTGCTCTGTTCTCGTAATAACGATCCATGTCTCAACCCCGCTTTGCTTCGGAACCCGACCCGAACATTTTACTTTTACAGCAATGACGTCAGTGATTGGGACAACACCCACACCTTGCCATCGCGAGATAGTTTCCATCCGAAAACGGCGCTTTTCACCTAACTCGTCGTTGCGCTCAAAATTTTATCCTCGGAGGTAAGCACCCTCCTGGCATAAACTCTGACTCCGATATTCCTCGTTTCGGGATGGAAACCAGATAGTCCTTTACTTTGACATTAACCGCCTCGACTTTTGGGGCCACGGTAGCCGCCTCGATGTTCTTCTGCGTTTTTTACAACAGACGCATCCCATCTAGACATAGAGACATATGAGTGAGGCGCTCATCAGACAAGGAGCCGAGCGGGGAGCCCACGCAGCCTACACGGTAGTATGTGAACCAGGCACCACAGAGAGCGACGCGGCACGGTGAATCGGATCGCACTTGTGTCGCTGTGTATAGATACTTTGATTTCCATATATTATCTCTTTATTAATTTCTGATTTTTGTAGTATTACGTTAAAGAGATATCCGGCAAAAACCCCAAAAGGAGGATGCCATCTGTTACAACATCCCTCTAAGCAAAATTATGAAATACCATGAATGATAATTGGTACGTCTACATGGTCAGATGTAGTGACCAAACCATATATACAGGAATTACCACAGACCTTGAGAAAAGAATCAAGGCCCATAATTCCGAAAACGGAGGAGCCCGGTATACCAAAAGCCGCCGGCCGGTAACCCTCGTTTATGCCCGGCGGACCGGATCTCAATCAGATGCCGCAAAATTGGAATACCAGATAAAGAAGATGCCGCGAAAAAGCAAGATATTGCTTATTGAAGAGAAGAAGTATTTTCTTGGCGCGATACTTTCTGAAGAGTCTCCCTCAATGGGCATGGAATATTTTACAATTTCAGATTAGAGTGAACATATATCAATTCCATAAGTCCCCAGATCTCTTTTTCTGAAACTTCCGATTCTCTTCCTCCTCGGAAGTCAACTGCAAGAGTGACCGATGAATGAAGAGACAAAAACCATTGTTCCCTGGCTGACAACCATTTTGACAATAGACTTTCGTATTATTGGTCGGGAGCATATGGTTTTATCAAGTTGAAAATGCCACTGTTTTTGCCGGGGGAAATTTTCTCGCTTTCTTGATTCTCGTATTGATTGCGGCGCTCAGCGTTGGGCTGGGGGCCATTGGCTTAGTTGTCTGGAACAACAGGCAAAAGGCCTATTACAGGGTGTTGTATGACACTGAAGCTAAATTATGCATCCCTGCCGAATAAGAAAGGGATGCCTCCCGGCCACGCCGTGGTCATTCGCGAGCTGGTGGTGCCGGTGATCAAGAATGGCAAGGTAGTAGCCATTCTGGGAGTCGGCAATAAACCGATGGATTATACTGAAAAAGACGTCGAGACCGTCTCCTACCTGGCAGATGTTACCTGGCAGATATTCGACAGCAAGCGTACTGCGGAAGCCCTACAAAAGAGCGAACGACTCTTCAGGAATCTTTTTGAAAACCATGCTGCGGTCATGCTTATACTCAATCCGGAAACAGGGGAAATCATTGCCGCAAATAAAGCAGCAGAGAAGTTTTACGGGTGGTCCCAAAAACAACTTAGAAAGATGAACATTAAGGACATCAATACATTATCCCCGGAAGGAGTGGAGGAGAATCTGCAAAAGGCAAGGGATCAGAAAAAGATATCATTCGAATTCCGCCACCGACTTTTCGACGGCTCCATCCGGGATGTCGTGGTGTTCAGCAGCATCATCACCGTTAGGGGCGGAAAACTTCTCCATTCCATCATCCATGATATTACCGAGGAGAAAAAACTGGAAGAGGCGTTGGAAAGCGCAATGGAGGACATCAGGACATTGCGGGGCATCATCCCGATCTGTGAAAACTGCAAAAAAATCCGTGACGACCAGGGCTATTGGAGGCAGGTGGAGGTCTATATCCGTGACCGCACCAATGCCGAATTCAGTCATGGTGTCTGTCCGGACTGCGCAAGGAGGCTGTATCCTGATCTTTATCCCGAGCTTAATCTGGAAGACTCGAAAAACCAGGGAGCATAATTTCCCTTCAAAAAAATAAGGAGTGGACATCCATAGAATTATTAACCCGGATTTCTCATCAGCCCACGCAGCGTCAGGTTCGAAGTTTTTGGCAATGGACTATAATAAACTATGTTCATTGCCAAAACACTGAAGAAGATGGCGCTGCCTGGGCTGTACCCCAAGGGCATTTCTTTCAGGGCACCTTTGGTGAACACTGTGGAAATTTGATAACGTTC
>JBJKRL010000077.1:0-2815 GCA_046704745.1 Desulfocapsaceae bacterium
TGTCAATATTCTCGGTCGGGGATTTAAACCCCACCCCCTTTTCTTCAAGCTTTTGGATCACCTCGATAAGATGGGACATAGAGCGGCCCATGCGGACGATCTTCCTATTGCGACCAACATTTTCTCCCGGATTTTGCCTGAATTACTCCGTTAAAAACCAGAACCGCTCAATTTAGGCAATAATGTTACATTTATTCAAAATGTTATAATAAATCAAAGGACTTGACGACTATAATCGGCATCGACCGTGCTGTCCAAGGCATGGATACCGGCCTTGCATAGGGACACTTCGACAGCAAGAGTTGCCAAGTTTCAGAGGCGGCCCTCGACAGGTATGTTGACTCAGTGGCCGGCACCATGGATGGATGGATCGTTACTTCGCACCCAGTTGACCTGCTTGGCAACCGGGTGTCGTCGTCAATCCTACCTATCATTGCTCAACTATTCTTACACAGATATATCAAAAATGTTTCGAGGAGGAGAAAACATCCAAAAATCTGAGGCTCATGTTGGATTCCAGGGTCTTATTTGACGATCAACTCAATCAAGGACTGAAGCAAGGCTTTTCCGCGCTTGCCTACGTTATGAACAAATTCAAAGAAGCCAAGATAGATCGGCAGCTTCTCCTGTGAGATCCCACGGTGTGGACGCAGCCAGCTTCTCAGCAATGACCAGAAGCCTTCCATGGTATTGACATGGACCTCACAGAAGCCATCTCCATCCTCATCTCTGGCATATTCGCCGGCGGCGTGATTCACGCTTTTATGGCCGTAGCCCCATTCGTTCAGCCGGTTGTAGATGCCGTACTCGTCGGTGTAGATCAATGTTCCCGGCAATACTGTGGCTTTTATCAACGGCTCAATGGTGACTTGCCGAACGTTGGCGAGCATTTGTATCGCGACTTCACCGCAACGCTGAATCATCCCAAATACGGGTGGCTTTTCTTTTTCCAATGTACCTCGGCCAGGCGCGCCTTTGAGCCGGTTCCTGCGCCCTTGCCGTCCCTTTTCGGCGACGGCTTCGGGATTGCCTTTATGGCCGGCTACGATATAGACTTCATCGAACTCGACTTCGCCCTGAAGCGTTACAGAGGGCTTTTTATTTGCCACACCTTCACGAAGCTGGGTGGCCATCTGATGGGCTTCGCTGCGGTTCAGATCCAGTTCCCTGGCAATCTGTTGGTTGGACAGGTCCAGTCCCATAAAATAAAGACATAATATCCAGACCTTAAGCGGCTGATGATGTCCGGCGAAGATCGTGCCCGTCAGGTCATCGAAGCGTTTATCACAATCCTTGCACGCATAGCGCTGTTTATTGGGTTCTGTATCATCGAAGCCTCTTTTGATAACTCGTTTAGAAGCACAAAACGGGCACTGAGTACCTTCCGACCAACGCAATCGGTGCACGGTATCGTAGCATTGAGCATCATCAATCAAACGCGTTATATATATTTGCAATTGTTGTAGGTCCTTTCGTGGAATGTGAGAAAATTGTGAGATTTCTCATTTACCACAAAAAGACCCTGGAATCCAACATGAGCCTTTATCTATTCAAACGGATTTAAGATCTTTACATCAATGTTTTCAAAATCCGTAACATTTCTTGTTACAAATTGAAAGTCTCCTGAAATACGCCATTTAGGGACGGGTATTGATATATTGATACGACCCATCCGGTTTACGCCAACAGGGGCATGGGGACAGCATCCGTACATTTTTCAAAAACATTTCAACGGGCTTTTGGCGAATATTCAGCGGGAATTCAGGTTAAATCAGTTACAACATGCGATTCACTATGTTAGGGAAAGACGCGGGGTCGCATCTTAAATATTAAGTATTTGGGAAATGATGGATCAATTGTTTTATTGCGGGGGGACTTATGCGAATCCAGCGAAGAAAATGGCATTCATTCGAGTCCTGTTTCGACGGAAAGGCCTAACTGCCTTCCAGCTTTCAGCATACCGTTATCCAAAGTGAAAATCTTTTCTGCTGACAGATTGGATGCGATGGCCAAATGAAGCGCGTCACCTGCTCGCAAGCTATTGTCAAATCTTGAAAGATATTTCCAGCAAAGATCAAAATCAACTATACTTGGCAAATGAACATGGAGGTTTTCGGAAAGCAGTGTACTGAACTTGTCGCTGCATAACAAGGCAATTTGCTTTTTCAACTCACCCATTCGAACCAATCGCGATAGAACACTGGCAAACTCCATTCTCGTCCATTGACTGATCACCAAATCCGCATCAGTAGGTAGCTGATGAAAAAGCACCTCAATTCGAGCGCTTGTTTCCTCCGGTAAGAACAACGGAACCAATATACTTGTGTCAAAATAAAACATCAGCGACTATCTTCGCGGATCAGGCGGAGTGCTTCAGAGCCAGTCGTTTTAAGAGGCGGGATCTCACTACGGAACCCCGCTAGTGACGGAAAAGGTTTCTTGTGGGACTTGACAGGCGACAATCTTGCCACAGGCCTACCCCGGCGGGTAACCACGATCTCCTCGCCCTTCTCAACCCGATCCAATAATTTTGATAAATGGGCCTTTGTATCTGCAACACTTATTGTTTCCATAGAACCCCCCTCGCCGCATTGGGTCATTTAGGTGACCTACTATAACAACCTCCACTCAACACTTCAATGGCTAATGTAATGGTTTTGGGGTCAATACCAAGCGATATATCATTTAATCAAAAACGGGGTATCCACTTCGCTCTCGTTAGTTTTTATTAGGCCGCCGCCCTCGCTCCTGCTTCCCAGCAGTAAGTTTTCGGTAAGGTGCCGGGCTAACCATTACTGAGTGCTGAATTAAGCGA
>JBJKRL010000078.1:0-15926 GCA_046704745.1 Desulfocapsaceae bacterium
CCGGAGATGATGGCGGGTATCAGCCAGGCGCCAATAGGTATCAAGGCTACAGGCAGACCCCAGAGCAAGTGTTTCCAGGGCGGTTTTTCCCCGGATATCTTCTGGTACACTGTCCAGCCGATGAAAAGAAACCACGGGAGCAAAAAGCCAACCGGCCCTTTGGCCAGAACGGCAAAACCACATGCAACATACGCCGCAACCAGCCAGGTGGTCCGATTACTCGTTTGATATCGAACATACATGTAAATGGCCAGGGTAACAAAAAAGGTGAGGAGCATGTCGATATTACCGGTGGTCATCAGCAAGGAGTAAAACCCGCATGTCAGCAGGATAAAGGCAGAGACAAATCCGATGTTTCTATTCATCAGCCTGCGGCCGAGTCCATAGGTCAGCAACAAGGTGCCGAGTCCGGAGAGGGCCGACACCCATCTGGTTGAAACCTCGAAGCCGACGATTTTCGCCATGAAAATGGCCAGCCAGAAATAAAGAGGCGGTTTTTCCGAATAGATCTGCCCGTTAAGAATGGGGATCAGGAAATGTTTGGTCTTTGCCATTTCCCAGGCAACCTGGAGATACCTGGGTTCATCCGGGTTCCAGAGACCCCGGTTGCCAATAAATACGGCATAAAATACGCCCCAGAATAGGCAAAGAATTGCAGGGTACAGCCAGGAATACAAAATATTAGGGGATGTTTCTGATTGATCGAAATTCATATTCATATCCTTGAATATAAAAGTCCTGGTATCTCGTATCAAGCTTCCATAAACTCGGAGTCGTCTAACACTTCCAAGAATATCTATCCATCATGAAGAAACTATGAAGTAGACTATGAAATACTGAGTTGTTCAATTATTCCTTCATGCTTTCTTCATCTTTCTTACGTTATATAGTTGTAGGCGATAAAACAGACCCGGTTGATCGACCATCAGTACCAGGAAGCAAGTGAAGCGAATTATCAAGCAATTAACAAGACGAGAAGAGCAAGGTTTTCCTGATCATAAGCCATCAAACCGCATTCTCCTTTAGAGAAGTACTGGATAACTGCCAAGATATACAGACTATTCTCTATATTCTTCACAGTTCACCCAACCTATAGATATTTCGGAGCGAAGCGCAAGGTTTATTTTTTTGACAGGGGTAAATTAAAGGGTTATTCCTAATCTGCGGTCACCGATTAATAACTTCACAGGAGGGAAGAATACGCGACGGATAACACTATTTATACTGCTGGTTATCGTAGTTGGAATCATTGGATTGACGATTACAAGGTACGTGCATTCTAATAGACATATTGCTGCGGACATACGGACTGAACCCATCAAACGTGGTAATGTGCTTTCAGAAATCAGCGCCTCCGGAACGGTCGAACCGGAAGAGGTGGTTGATGTCGGGGCGCAAGTGGCTGGACAAATCGACTCATTCGGTACTGATGTCAACGGTAAACCGATTGATTACGGGTCTGTGGTCGATAAAGGCACTGTGCTGGCGCAAATCGACTATTCGTTGTATGCAGCCGATGTTCAGCAGGCCCGAGCTAACCTGACGAGCGCCGAGGCAGGGGTTTTACAGGCACAAGCCAAGCTGGGTCAAGCGAGGCAGGACTGGCAACGAGCACAAAAACTTGGCCCCTCCGAGGCATTGGCGCCAAGTGCATATGATCAGTATAAAGCTGCTTTTGAGATCGCCCAGGCCAATCTGGCTGTCGCCAAGGCGGCAGTCAATCAGGCCCAAGCATCATTGAATCGGGCTCAGCGTAATCTCGGCTATTGCACCATCATGTCCCCTGTCAAGGGTGTCATAATTGATAGGCGGGTTAATATCGGGCAAACCGTAGTCTCCAGCTTGAACGCACCAAGCCTGTTCCTGATCGCCAAGGACCTCAGACGTATCCAGGTTTGGGTGTCGGTAAACGAAGCCGATATCGGCCATATCCATCCTGGACAGCCCGTCATTTTTACTGTAGATGCGTTCCCTGGCCAGGTATTTCACGGCCAGGTCGGCAAAGTGCGGTTGAATGCAGCCATGACTCAGAATGTCGTCACCTACACGGTTGAAGTAAGCACCGATAATGCCGACGGCAAACTCCTTCCTTATCTGACGGCCAATGTACAGTTCATCATCGGTAATCATCAGAACGTGCTCACGGTGCCGAATGCGGCCCTGCGATGGATCCCACGGGACGACCAAATAGCCCCTGATATCAACCGGGCATCACTTGCTGCTCATGTCGGACTCGTGTCTGGGCCGCCCTCTAAGGCTTCGCAGTCGGGAAAATCCGAACCTCAACGGACCATCTGGGTGATGAAGGGAAACTTGGTAAGGCCGATCATTGTACGTACGGGACTGACCGATGGTAAGGTGACGGAAATAACAGGTGCCGATCTTTCAGAAGGGATGAAGGTGGCAATAGGCGACCAAGCCCCAAGAATCGCGAACGGAAGCGATGGCGGACCAAGCCCTTTTACACCGCAAATTCATCGAGCCATGAGTCAGCCGGCCCCGGCAGCCGCTTCCGGAGGAGCGCACTGAAATCACACTGGAACTACACCCCATGGACATAATCGAACTGCGCGATATTCGGAAGCTTTATCATCTGGGCGAGGTTGATTTGCAGGTTTTAAAAGGTATTTCCCTGCATATTCTGCAGGGTGAAATGGTGGCATTGATGGGTGCAAGCGGTTCAGGCAAAAGCACATTGATGAACCTTCTTGGTTGTCTGGACCATCCGACATCAGGAGAATACTGGTTGGCCGGAAAGGAGATATCCGGTTTGTCGGCAAAGGAACGAGCACGGCTGCGCAAACGTAAAATCGGCTTTGTCTTCCAGAGTTTTAATCTCCTATCGCGTACCAGTGCCTTGGAAAACGTGATGATGCCTCTCTCTTATTCCGACGAACATCTGACAGAGCGTCAGATGAGGGAACGAGCTGCCGGGCTTCTCAACCGGGTAGGTCTGGCGGATCGTCTTGACCATCAACCGTCGCAGCTGTCCGGCGGCCAACAGCAGCGGGTGGCCATCGCCCGGTCATTGGTGAACAATCCCCAGGTCCTGCTTGCCGATGAACCAACCGGCAACCTCGACTCCCATACCAGTGAAGAAATTCTTCAGATGTTCCAAGACCTCAATAAAAAAGAAGGCCTCACTATCATCCTGGTAACTCATGACCCGGAGGTCGCCCGTCACGCAAAACGGATCATTCACATCAGGGACGGACTGATAGAGATCGGCTTGTCAGAGCCTGCTCCCGCCGGAGGATCGGCTTGAAAATCTTCCTTACATTGAAACTGGCATTGCGTGCTCTAAGGCGCAATATGATGCGTGCAGCGTTGACGACACTTGGCATCACAATCGGTATTGCCGCGGTGATTGCGATGGTGGAAATCGGTAGAGGATCTTCAGCGGCCATCCAGCACACGATTGCCAGCATGGGTGCCAATGTTGTGAACATCGATCCCAGCGATGCCCTCAAAGCCGGTGTAAGCACCGGGATCGGCGGTCGAGTTACGCTTGTTCCTGCCGATAGTGATGCTATCCGCAGGGAATGCAGCACCGTCCGCTGGTCGGCGCCCAGTGTCGACTGTCACCATGCCCAACTGGTGTACGGCAACCGCAACTGGTCCCCCTGGAACGTCCTCGGTACTACTCCGGAATATCTGCAGGTCCGTAATTGGCAGAACCTGGTGGCCGGCGAGCCGTTCACCGATGAGGACGTGCGAAGTGCTGCCACAGTCTGCCTGCTTGGTCAGACCGTTGTTCGACAACTCTTCGGTGACGAGTCTCCGGTGGGCAAGAAGATCCGTATCAACAATGTAGAGATGAGGGTGGTTGGGGTTCTCAGTCGAAAAGGGGCAAATATGATGGGCAGGGATCAGGATGATTTCGCCATCGCTCCCTGGACCACTGTCAAGTACCGCCTTTCGGGATTGCGGGATGCCACCAGCTCCACAACAAGCGCATCATCGTCCAACCAGGTAAACACCCTGAATCAGATCTATCCAAGTCAGGGTGAGTCGCTTTATCCTGTGCACACCGCAACTGAAAGCGCAGACTATCCGCAGATGACAAGGTTTTCCGACATCGACGATATCTTTGTCTCTGCAGTCTCGGCTCAGGATGTCCCATTGGCCATTCATCAGATTAGAAACCTGCTCCGGCAACGGCATCATCTGCTGCCCGACCAGCCAGACGATTTTAGAATTAGAGATTTTACCGAAATTTCAAATACATTAGGGTCAACCGGTCGACTGATGACCAACCTATTGCTCTGTGTTGCGATGATATCGCTTGTAGTAGGAGGTGTCGGTATTATGAATATCATGCTCGTCTCGGTCACCGAACGGACGCGCGAGATTGGTTTACGAATGGCGGTTGGAGCAGAGCCTGGCGACATCCTTCGACAATTTCTCGCCGAGGCGATTGTTCTCTGTTTGATTGGCGGGGCTATGGGTATACTGCTCGGTCGAGTAAGTTCGTTTCTGGTCCGGACAGTACTGCACTGGCCGACGGAGATCTCTGCAGGCGCTATCATTGCTGCCGTTGCGGTGTCAGCCAGCGTGGGGATTATTTTCGGCTACTATCCGGCATGGAAAGCGTCCCGGCTCGACCCCATTGAGGCGCTGCGCTATGAATAATACCCGCCAATGGCAGACTCATATTTTTCTGGCAGTTGCGGCCTCATATCTAATGATACTTACCGGTTGTACGATGGGCCCCGATTATCATCCTCCTCATACTAAGACACCCGACAGGTGGGTAGGCACAGTAAATTCACAGCCAACCAGGCTTAACCGCTGGTGGCGGAGATTTAATGATTCAGAGCTTACACACCTGGTGGAACAGGCAATTTCCGTCAATCTTGATGTACAGCTTGCGCAGGCTCGGCTCCGCGAGTCGCGAGCCGCACGCGACGTGATTGCAGGTGGTACTTTGCCCTCGGTGAACGGTTCGGCCTCCTATCAACGCAACCGAACCGCCGGCAGTGGAAAGACTGCGCCGGAAGAGGCGGACCTCTATCAGGCAGGTTTTGATGCTCTTTGGGAGATGGATATTTTCGGGGGCATTCGTCGCAGCATCGAGTCTGCCGAGGCCACCGTTAAGGCCACCCAGGAAGACCTCCATAATGTTCAGATCAGTCTTGCCTCCGAGGTTGCACTCAATTATATCAAGCTGCGCGGTTTCCAGCAGCAGATTGTGGTGGCCGAGGAGAATCTGAAAGCAGAAAAACATACCGCCGAAATCACACGGCAAAAACAGCGTGCCGGCTTTGTTGGTACCCTTGACGTGGCAAATGCGGAGGCACAAGTTGCAACTACACGTGCACAGATTCCCCTATTGCAGGTATCCTCCCGACAGGCTATTTATGCACTTAGCGTGTTGCTCGGCCGCCAACCCGCCTCTTTGCTTGGCGAGTTATCGAAGACAGAACCGTTGCCGGTCACACCTCCTGACGTACCGGCTGGTCTTCCGTCGGAATTGTTGCGGCGCAGACCCGACATCCGACAAGCCGAAGCCCAATTGCACGCAGCCACAGCCCAGATCGGGGTAGCGGAAGCGGATTTATTTCCCAAATTTTCACTTACAGGCAGCCTGAGCTGGCAGAGCAACCTTTTCCATGATTGGTTCACCGGCTCAAGCCGAGGCTCGTCTTTCGGTCCTGCTATGGACTGGGCGATTTTTCAGGGCGGTGCCATCCGTTCAAACATCCGGATGCAAAAGGCACTGCAGGATCAAGCGGTTATCTCCTATAAGAAAACAGTCCTCACTGCTCTGCAGGAAGTCGAGAATGCGCTCTATGCCTACGATAAAGAGAAGGAGCATCGCAGTGCGCTTAGCGAGGCCGTTATTGCCAGTCGCAAGGCAGTGGCGGTTTCCAAGCAATTGTACAGTGCCGGACAGACGGATTTCTTAAACGTATTGCAGGCTCAGGCCACCCTCTATGCATCACAGAATGCATTTGTTCAGAGCAACAGCAACACCTGCCAGGATGTCATCGCCTTGTATAAAGCATTGGGTGGCCACTGGGAAACATATTCTTCTCCCAGCTCAAACACAAAAAACAATCCCCAAAAGCACTCTCTTAATGACTGAAATTTAAAAAGAACCAATGCATGATTAAGACTGCATGAAATATCCGAGAGACTTTCTGATAACCTACCACGACCTGGGATAATGATGACTGAATGGTGCACCTTGAGCCTTATTTCTCATTACGTGCCGTGAAAGTTGCTTCCATAAATTATGAAAACCTTAGCAGCACAGCCCGAAAGCTAAGACTCCAAAGAGCCTGAACTCGGAAAGATCATCTTCTCTCCGGGACAGGACTCTAAGGTATTTTGAGCGATGCAAGCAGAATCATATGCAGACTTGCTTTCACGAAGCCGGAGAATTTAATTAACCGGATGATATCCTCGGAGCAGCCGGATATAATATTGGTCAATGGTCCGGCCACTCTTGCTTATATCTACTTCCTTGACCCTTTCCAGTTCTGTTGCATACTTTTTTAAGAAACCCCGTTTCACTGAGTCTGGATATGAACTGACGATTAGGAGATCTTCTCCGATAATCGTCTTGGAAGGAAACCAATAAGCATACATTAGACCATTCCGGCCGAATATATGACTGCCCAAGGTCTCGTGAATTGCTATTTCATGTGATCCCAATCCTTGGGATAGGGCATTCTTGTACCTATAGAAGGCCAATCCGCTTGCAGTTTGGTATTTATCCATTCCGACGACCATGGGACGTTTTCCATACTTCTTTGTCTCAATGGCGACGATTTTGTCAATGCTTGCTGCAAATTTATCCCATCCGGTAAGAAATGGATGTCTCAGGAGGGGAATACCGGGCAGACCCAATGAGTAGTAATGTAATAAAGTCCCTGACAGTAGGAGCAACCCTACAATTGTTGCAGGTAACATGCGTCTGCACCAGGTAACTAAAATCGGTGAGGTCGTATTAATCATCATTGACGCAAAAAAAGGGATTAAAGCAAGCCAAAGCGGCCCGGTCCAGTTCAGCTTCACCTGTTTCGACAAACTGAAGAATAAAAACACAGCTAAAGGCATAACTGTAAGCAGCAGAAAAAAAAGATATCTCCTGTTATCCATGAGTCTATAGCCGTAAACAAAAAATGAAGCAGCACCCAATGCCCCTATAGGGGTCAATAGCAAAAGGATTTGACCGAATAGAGCCGGGGTAGAAAAATCACTTGTACTCTTCAACCGGGCTTCACTCTGGAAGAGAAATGAGGCCCAATGATGCTGAGCATTCCAGATGATAACCGGTGAAAAGATCATAAGAGCTATCATGACAGCCAGGTATGGCCATGGATTGAAGAACCACCTGCGACTTTTAGGATCAATTAGCATAAAAAGAATTATTGGTGGGCCTAATAATGCAATGGTGTACTTAGAAAACAACCCGAGGCCAAGGAAGATGCCCACACCCAGCCAGGCATGGGGACTGTCCAGCAGAACAGCCAGGTAAAGAAAATATATGACGGCAGACCAACAGGCCGTAAGCGGGACATCAGGCGTCATCATAACACCTATAGCAAAAAAAAACGGCAAGACAGATAATAACATTACAGCCCGCAAGGCTGTCAAACGGTCATAAAGAGAATATGTCAAAGCATAGGAAAAGCCTGCTGTTACCAGCCAACAGAGAAACGAGCCTATTCGGACACCGAATTCTGAGGTTCCGAACAGGGAAGTACCAAATCGTATTAGTAGTGCCACCATTGGAGGGTGGTCGAGATACCCTATGGCCAGGTGCCTGGAATAATTCCAATAATAAGCCTCCTCTGGGAGAAGCGCTGGAAGTCCCAGGTAAAAAAATCTGAGAGCTGCACCTAAAATTATTACACCCAAACTGAAGATCAGCCCTCGTGTATCAGACTTCACTCTATCGTTTGGGAATAAAAAGAACAGAAGACCAAGTGTGAAGGCAGATAGTGATGCAAGGGAGGTTATCGATATAGCTACAGCAAAAGGACAGCCTATCTTTATGAGACTTCCTAGGATACCGCCGCGTAAAAAAAGCGCAAGAAGGCTGATAACGACGATTCCACCGTTTATACGAAGGCTAGGCGTTTTTCCGGAGGAATACATCCACCGAGAATGGATAGGAGATGTCAATACGCAAGCACTTAAAAAGCTTGTGATATGGGCTAATGTTACAGAAAGACCCATGTGATTGAGAATAACAAATACGAGAAGATCAACAAGTACACCACAACCGAGGGCCGTTGCCAGACCGTTGCCTGAATATGAACTCAAATGGATGCCGTAGAACTCAAGGAGTTGCTGGCAATAATCAACTATAATCCGCCGGCTCATCAATACTTGCACTTTCTGAAGAAGCTGATGGCACCCCTTGTTGTGATCACATCGCTTCATTCCGGTCTTCCGAATCTGTGGAAAGCATATGAAGAATGATTAATAAAAAAGGTAGACAAGATCCTTCACTCCAGGAAGAGATGAGCTGTTGAAACTCTCAATAAAAAATGGTCGAGTAGCCCAAGGGAGTCTCACCCTCGGGCTCTCACGCAACCGGACGTGAATCTCTCGATTCACCCGGCTCCTATCGTCCAGCCAAACCGGCATGAGTGATCGACCAGTGGGCAAAGAGTTGCGGCCATTTCGCAACCACACGCTTGAGCCACACTGTCGCCCGCGAAAAGCTTCCACCCAACCGTTTGTATTTCTGTTTAGCCCATCACACAAGGGCATAATCCAGCTGCCCAAGTATCGGGGCGAGCTTCGATTTACGCGTAGTGTAAGAAAAGATTTGCCAGTAAGGGACTGATGACTTGCGGCGTTCCCTTGTCTCTTGGCTGGATTGTCCCATCTTGCAACAGCACTGGCGCTTTCAACCACCTTTCAACATACAGCTGCACCCACTAGCATGTCGTATGTTTCCGCACCGCTCGCATGAGCAGTTCATGATCCATACTATCAAAGAACACCCGGATGTCCAGATCAACAACCCAGTCATACTGCCAGCACCGATGCCGGGCCAGGCCAACAGCTTCAGTGGCAGCCCGACCGGGCCGATAACCATATGAATCCGGGTGGAAGTGGAGTTCCACTTCCGGTTCCATCACTAGCTAGGCAACCATCTGCACAATCCGGTCCGAAACTGAGGGAATGCCCAGTGGCCTTATACCGCCGCCGCTCTTGGGGATATCCACCCGCTTTACTGGCGGAGGAAAATAGCTCCCGGATGCCATACGATTCCAGAGCTTGTAGAGGTTGTCCTTCATGTTCACCTCGAAGTCTTCAATCGACTGACGATCCACCCCGGCAGCTCCCCCATTCGCTTTGACGCGCTGATATGCTTCCCAAATAATTTCCTTGGAAATACTGAATGACTTTGCCTTGTTCAACAGAATCCTCCTATTACTGGTTGTCCTGCTCGTAAGGCTGAACGATGCAGCCCCTATGCTCCGACTCCATTACAGAGCCATCCTCACTACTACGGGCTGCTCCGCCCCTGTGCCTCGCATCGGTACTCAGATCCTTACAGGGTCGCCGCTTGGATTGCTCCCTTAATATCGAGACGACAGGTTCTCACGTTCCGTATCAAGGCCTGTGCTCAGGTCGCGCCATCTCTATGCCGGCCGCCGTTTGGTCAGTAATCAGGTTCCACCAAACTTATCCTGGAGTTCCGCTAGCCTCCAGTTTCGACGACATCTTCTTGCTTTCGACACCTCACCAATGGTTCGCTTCCGCTCGCCTCCTGAGAACTCACCTGACGCATACTTGCGCCTTTTCCTTGACGCTCACTACAAAGGCGTTTTACCGATGCAGCTCAAGGTGGTTTGGAACCTACGCCTGTACGTCGATTCCGAGGGGCCTACCCTCATCTTTAATACAGCACTTCGTCCAAGGTTCGCACCTCAGCGCATTCGTGACACACTAGCGGCTTGCAAACAGAATGATCCGAAAATTGCAACTTACTAAATATTAGGCATAAAGATTTATTGAAGTTGGTTTAGTAGTGGTATGTTGTTGATGAGCCTCATGGCTTTTCTCAATAGCACTTTCTTTACTTTCCTCTGATCCGCTTTGATTTTTTAGTGGCTGTACCTGCTGAGAAAAATGGCTTTGGACTCTCTGAAAAGATGATTGCAAAAATTGATTGCCGAAATTTCCTTTAATCCCGGTAATATTCATAATAGGTTCCTCCAGTAGACAAAATCACTTATCTTGTTTCAAGAGTCTTAGCTTGAGGAGACTCATTTGATTCTTCTATGGCTGCTTGTCTTTCCACTAACCTTTTCGCCTGAATATCGCCACTTCTGGCTTCCTTGGCCGTTTGAGCAACTGTTTCGGTTGCTTCTCCTAATGCTTTTTTCCCTGCACTGCTAATCTTAACAGTATCAGTTGTTGGTGGAGACTGTGTCTTTATTGCTGTCGAATCACCAGTGTGTGTCGATTCTTTGGTAGAAGGAGTAGCTTGCGTTGCAACATTCTGAGAAGCGACTTTTGCAGCATTAGACTGCGTTACATGATCAGTTTGCATTTGATTGCCCCCTTAATTTGAGTTCAATGTTTTTCAATAGGTTTTACTATAGCATATGCAATAAAGATGAAGATTCTATGAAGGTAAATGCCTTTTTATTCATCATGAAATTTTGCAGAGGTGCTGCGGCCCGATGTCAATCTGCGGGCGCATTTCAGTTTATTCACCGGCTTACGCACTTCTTAAGTAGCTTATCAGAAATTTTTAGCCATTCTCAGTCTCGTGCTTGTGGATCATGGTCCTGGATCCTGACATTAAAGAAGCTGTTTTTGGGTGATACCCAATTTCACTTTTTCCCCAAGTATCTCAATAAAACTGTCGCGCATAAAATTACCGTTAGATATTTAAACCTAATGTTTCAATAGTTGCAGAATCCGTTTGAATTCTTCACCAAAAATCATACCTGCTAATTCTCAGCTAATTTTCAATCGCTATATTCAAAGGAAACGCAGATAACTGCTCATAAACATTTAAAAGGAGAAAATATCATGAAAATTTATGTAAGTTCTATTTTAGCAGGTCTCTTTCTGTCAACGGCTATTGCAGGCAACGTCTTTGCTGCAGACAGAAACTTAAATGATGCCTTGGCAATAAAAACAGCCAAGATAAATCTCGAACAGGCTATTAATACCGCAGAACATTCCTTTGCTGGAAAGGCATCCCGGGCCGAACTCGAACGATACCATAACAAATGGGTCTATGATGTTGAGATCGTAAAAATGGACAAAGTAATGGATGTGAAAGTTGATTCTTTGAGCGGAAAAATACTTTCTTCAGCCGATGACGCAATTGATCATGACATGGACAAAGATTCGGATAATTAGGATTTCATTGAACAATGAAACGTCACGATAGCACGAGGGTGCTATCGTGACGGTAACTATAGAAGATGGTTTTGAAATACTCCAACCACAGAGAATTATAACTAAAAAAGCTAAACGTTTAACAGCAGAGAATGAGGGATAAGCATGAACAAGACAACGACACAGGCACTGAGCAAGGTACCAGAGGTAACGCTCCTCTTCTGGATAATAAAAATCGCGGCAACAACCCTGGGAGAAACCGGCGGCGACATGGTATCTATGTCAATGAATCTTGGATATCTGAAAGGAACGATCATCTTTACGATATTGTTTCTATCATTTGTCATTGTACAGGTTAAAGCAAAAAAATTTCAGCCTCTGCTTTATTGGGCGACTATTATTGCTACGACTACAGTAGGGACGACAATGGCGGATTTTGCCGATCGGTCTCTGGGGATTGGATATGCGGGTGGATCCTCTCTGCTGTTTCTTCTCCTTGCCGCTTCGCTGTTCATATGGTACATGGCCATGGGAACGGTCTCCGTCAATACGGTGGGTTCCCCAAAGGCCGAGATTTTTTACTGGGTTACCATCATGTTTTCCCAGACTCTGGGAACCGCTCTCGGAGACTGGACAGCTGATACGGCGGGGCTTGGTTATGAAGGTGGCGCTGTGGTTTTCCTCCTGTTGCTGGCTGTTCTTGCTGTACTGTACTATCGTACTGCCATTTCCCGTACGTTTTTGTTCTGGGCTGCTTTTATTTTGACGCGTCCTCTCGGGGCGGTTGTGGGCGATTTACTCGATAAGCCCATCAGCCACGGTGGTCTTGCAATGAGCCGGTACTCAGCATCAATGGCACTGTTCTGTTTTATTGTCGCATGTATCTTGTTTTTTCGGCAGAGAGCTGCCGCCAATTCTCACTGATGGCAGAGGAAGACTCAAAAGCGAGGGCAAGGGTTTAAATTCTACTGGAAGCCGTCTATACTTACCGGAGAAACTTTCTTCTTGTCGGCTGCAGCCCCCGGACATCTGACCCAGATGGATTATCGATCTCTTGATGCACGCTTCTTGCTTCCAAATAATGAGGTATTCCGATGCGCATTTTACTTGTCGAGGATGATGAAATGATTGGCAATGGAATTCTCCTTGCCTTAAAGGATGCAGCTTACGCCGTAGATTGGGTCAAAGACGGCGAAACAGCCTGCAGTACACTCCAAGTCGGCGAACATCAGGCTGTGTTACTTGATCTCGGACTACCGAAAAGAGATGGGTTAGATGTGCTCCGTCGCCTAAGGCTGAAAGGGGACACGGTTCCGGTTATTGTGATAACCGCCAGAAGCGGTGTGGATGACCGGATTAAAGGACTTGATTTCGGAGCTGATGATTATCTCGCGAAACCTTTTGATATAAAAGAACTGCTCGCACGATTGCGGGCCGTGATAAGACGCCAAGGAGGGCAGGCGGCCCATGTCCTTACCAACGGCAGGATTTCCCTTGACCCCTCTACCCACGAAGTGATTTGCGACACCAAACATGTGTCGTTGAGCGCACGTGAATTCGCCCTCCTTCATGCACTTTTGCTTCGTCCCGGCAGAATACTCTCGCGGGCTCAACTGGAAGAGCACATATATGGCTGGAATGAGGAGGTGGAAAGTAATGCCGTTGATTTTCTTATACACGGTCTACGCAAAAAGATCGGGGCCGATTCAATTAAAAATATACGAGGTGCCGGCTGGATGGTGGAGAAACTGGGATGAAGCGATCATTACAAAGGCGACTGACACTCCTGCTGGGCGTTGCGATCCTTGTATCGGGATTCATTGCTGGAACAATATCGTTCTTTCAGGCTTATAAAGAAGCAAAAGAGTTTCAGGATGATACACTACATCAGATTGCGTTTCTATTTCCCCGCACCACCTCTTACCCTGTTACCGGACGCCAACCTGGAAACTACAAGGGTAAAATTATGCTGGATGACAACGATTCACGTATTGGGGTTATTCATATCCCCGGCGATACTCCTCCTGCATGGTTTAAAAAAGATATCCCGGCAGGTTGGTCAACACTCGATGCAGGAGGATTTTTATTACGAGTATTTGTTTTAAGGAATCCTTCCGGAGAAACAACGGTTGTTACCCAGCACATCGAAGTCCGCAATGAGACCGCCATAGATAGTGCATTCCGCACCTTTGCCCCCATGGCTGTTTTCCTGCCCCTCATGGCCTGGCTCATTGTACGTATTGTAAAAAGAGAATTTACTCAAATACGTGAACTTTCAGGCTACGTAGATTCCCACCAGCTTGGCCTCCCGCCTCAACTTCCTGCAACGGAGCTTCCGTTGGAAATCCAGCCATTCATCCACGCAATAAATAGATTGCTTAAAAGGCTCGGAAGACTTATGCAGCAGCAAAATCGATTTGTTGCTGATGCTGCGCATGAACTTCGAAGCCCGCTTGCAGCTCTGACCTTACAGGTTCAAAATCTTGATCACGCGGAATCTCCGGAGGATCTAAGAGAGCGGATACAAACCCTTCAGGATGGACTGGAACGGGCCTGCAACTTGTCCGAACAACTTTTGAACCTCGCAAGAATCCAGGCTGGATCGGAAAAGGTTATCACCGTAAATCTCTCAACGATGTCCCGGGCATTGATCGCTGATTTCCTTCCTTTAGCGGAGTCCAAAGAAATCGATCTCGGATTGGAGGAGAAAGAACAGGTGCTACTTGAAGGCACGGAAGAACAGTTCTATCTATTGCTTAAAAATGCCTTAGATAATGCCTTGCAATATACAGGGAACGGTGGCCAGGTGACTATCAGATTGATATCGACAAAAGATACTGTGGGCTTTGAGGTGATCGACAACGGTCCCGGCATTCCAATAACGGAACAAGATCGGGCGCTTGATCCTTTCTATCGCGTTTCAGGCTCTCCAGGCAGAGGAAGTGGCCTTGGATTGGCCATTGCATCTGAAGCTGCCGCTTGCCTAGGTGGAAGTATGAGCCTGCTTAACCGAGCGGACGGGACGGGACTGATATTTCGATATGTGCAAAAACGTTTCACAAAGGAAATTGTATAACCACTCGGTAACTTTCAGAATGATTCTGCAATGTAAAAAGAAGGGATATGGTTGTTTTGAAGCATTGGATCAGGTTCTAATTTGTTCCGTTACAAAAGGTAACGTCCAAAATATATTCCATGCTAACGCGTTAGATCGCCAAAACGGTCAGTAGAAACTGCCGTGGCCGATGGTGTTCCCACCGCGAGAAGTCACCTTCCCGATTCGCCCCCATGATGTTCAGCGTGGGACTGTTCGCCGCTGCTATCCCTGCAACCTGTGTGCAGATGCGATAGGATCAGATTTGCCATCAAGGCCGGCTCTGTAGGCCGAGCCGTGTGTCATAGAAGACAAAGCGTCACGGTCCGCTGTAATATACCTGATATCTATACATCAAAGAGGTCGTCGTCAACCCTTTTCGCTCTCCTGCGTTTGTCCCTTTGTACGAGCCTTTTTATCTTAGCCCTGGCTTTCTCCAATTCCTTTTCGACGGACTCTTTCCTCAGCCGCAGGTCCCTATATTCCTGCATCATAAATTCTTCACCCGAAGTCAGACTGTGAATTCTGTTCTGGGCAGCTGCCAGCTCTTTTTTGATTCGCGGATAATCTGAATGTACAGCCTGGGCCTCCCTGAGCATCTTGTCGGCATTGAGCTCTCTAGCAGCAGCCTCTTTGGCATATTTCTCCCCCAGCAGTGTCGCTTCTTTTGACGCCATGTCTTTTGCAGATTTTTTCCCCGCATATTCTCCAATTATGTAACCCAGCATCACCCCGAAGAGGAGAAGCGGCACTCCCTTCCCGACAGCCGACCATCCGGTTGCTACCCAGTCCAACTGCAGGGAATTCATCAATGTGCTTTTTTTAAAATAAACCAATGCCGACCCGGTTTCCGGCAGGGGCGGTTCATTCGGTAAGGAACGGAACACACCCATGGTGGGAATAACAAAAAAGACCATCCAAATGACCACGGCAATGATCAATACGGCGACAATGCTATTAGTGGCCTTCATCTGAGATAGGCCTCCGTCGTTGTCTTGTCAAAATGTCCGACCTCCTGGGCAACCGTCTGCCTTGCCGTATCGTAGAGCATACCGTTTTTTTGCAGCTCCTGCATCCGTTCCTGGGCATAGCTGTGCCGAAGACCATGGGCGCCGGTGGAATAGCCAAGCTCGCGCTTGCTGGCGGCGGAAAAACTCTGACTCCAGTTTCTCCCGCCGCCAAGGTCGTATAACCCGACATAATACACCCCCCTGTCGGTAACCTGGCGCGACTCATTAAGACGCCTTGCCTCAAGACGCTCGGCAAGGTCCTTTGGCAACATAACCTCCCGTACCAACCCTCCTTTTCCCTCCACCGTGTAACGCTCCCCCGACCGGCCGGAAAAACGATCAGTACTCCATTCCCGATGGGTTGAGGCCTGGCGTTCCCCGGACGGCCGAAGGGTCAACAACTCATGGGCTCTTAATCCAGCTGAATAAGCTATCTTGGTGGCTAGAGCGTTACGCTCTGTCTGAGCCGAGGCTATCCGTTCAACCTGGGCAGG
>JBJKRL010000079.1:0-3472 GCA_046704745.1 Desulfocapsaceae bacterium
CTTTTGGTAAGCAAAAAAAACGGCAGGCAGATCCTGTTTTCCGCCAACAGAAACCATCCGATATTTGAAGAGCTCCACTCCATGGTCATTAAGGCCTTGGGTATGGATAGGATATTGGACTCAATCATAAACCGCTTAGGAAACCTAGAACGAGCTTTTTTGGTTGATGATTATGCGGAAGGCAAAGATACAGGAATAATCGATCTCCTCCTTGTAGGTGATATCGACAAAACAAACCTTTTGGATCTTACGGGGAAAACGGAAAAATATATCGGCCGGAAAATTAGAACATTAGTACTCAATCTGGATGAATATTCTAATTTGCACGATCAGTTACAAAAGCGGCCTTTGTTTTTGTTGTGGGAACTTGATTCTTCGGGCAGGGCTCCAAGGCATCCTTCAGAATTGACCTCTTGTACCAACGTGGAAATTTGATAAAGAAGCAGGATATGGGTAATTATAAGTTATGACAAAAAATGAACTCATCGCATACTGGGTACAAATCAAGAAAATAGAAGGACTACGTATATGGCTACTGGAAAAGATAAAAAGCTGATCTACAAAGAAGTGCACCAGTACATATCGCTTTTAAAAAACATGAACATTCATATAGTTCAAGCTCATCTTTTTGGCTCGTATGCGAAAGGAACCGCAGATGAATGGAGTGACATAGACCTGGCGCTTGTCACGGAAGACTTTATTGGAGATAGTTTTGACTTTCGTTTCATGTTGGCTAAATTGGCAAGGAATATCGATCCTGACATAGAACCCCATCCGTATCTGGTTTCAGAGTTCAATGAAAGCAACCCAATTGCAGGTGAGATTTTAAGAAATGGCGAAAGGATTTTTTAAGAATGGTATATTCTGGCCTGAAACGGTGTGGATAAGCTTCGCATTAACTTTATTTAGATGAAAGAGAGAGTAATCAGTTTAAGGTCACGATTTTTAGGTCATTTGACCCAGAAACAAAGGATTTGACCCAAAAAGAACCCCAAATTGAAAAGAATGACCCTGAAAATGCTCTTCTTCTGCTTCTTAAAAATGACCCTCAAGCAAGCTATAATTCTTTAGCAATACGGCTGAATATGCGTGCTTCAACCATAAAACGGCAGATACAGGAGCTGAAACATCAGGGAAGAATTCAGAGAATCGGATCAAAACGCGGCGGGTTCTGGGAGGTGCTCTCGTGATTTACCTTGCTAATTTACCATGAAGAGCATGAAGGACATGAAAGGGGAACAACTTAGAAGATCAATGTTTTTTTCTTCATGCTCTTCGTGCCCTTCATGGTGCTAATGCTGTTGCGGGAACACGAAAACATGATCTGTCAGGGACGAGTCAGGCAGCCGGTCGGCTTGACCGGAAATTGAGATCCGACCGTGAACTTAAAATTAAGGTGAATTCGATCAAGAAAATGTTCACACCATACCCACTTGTCAAGCCTGACCTTGACCCCGAATACACTCGCGAGTTTACGGACATGAAGAAACTGTTCAGCCAGAAGCCAATCTTGTTACTTTGGGAAAACGGCCAATAAGCGTGATTACGAAATGCCAATGACAAAGGTGAGAGCATCTCTTTTATTAGTGTGAAGAATCAAGTATTGTGTCCCCTCTGAACAGGGATACGCAGGATAGACATAAAACAATCTGTCCCTAAGCTCTATGGAGATAAAAAAATGGCCCGTTTGATAGAAAAATTACGGCAGGAGAGGGAGTCAATTATAGCGATTGCAATTCGCTATCACGCAGAAAATGTCCGGCTTTTCGGTTCAGTGGCCCGTGGTGAAGATCGTCCGGATAGCGACATTGATTTTCTGGTTGATTTTCAGCCTGGGTCAACATTGTTCGATCACGTCGCTCTGATTGATGAACTGACAATTAAGCTTGATCGCAAAGTAGATGTTGTCAGCTCACGGGCGTTAAATAAGCATCTATCTCAGAGGGTTCTGCAAGAAGCTGTGACATTATGAAAGACAAATCGGTCTACATTTTTACGGCATTGGAATGTATTGATTTGATAGTTGATTACACCGCAGGATTTACCATCGACTCCTTCCTTGCGGATCGCAAGACCCAGGATGCTGTTGTTCGGAATCTTGAAGTTATCGGACAGGCTCTAAAAGACTTTGGAATTGAACTTCTTATTGAAGAAATGCCTGACGAGCCTTGGGCACAAATCGCCGGGATGAGAAATGTTTTGGCACATGAATATCTAGGAGTTGATATGGTCATGATTTGGGATACCGTGCAACTGCATCTCCGTGACTTGAAGCAGGCCTTGAGCTCTTTGCAAAACAACGGCGCTGTTTGAAAATTGGAAGACTGGCTCAGTCAGGTGTCGGTTCCTGTTGCTGGAAGGGCAAAATCCTCATTAAAGGTGTCTGTCCCTCTAAGAGCTTCTACCAAGAGAGACTGTTCAGTTAGAAGCCAATTCTATTGATTTGGGAAAACAGCAAGTAATCTGGATTTTTTATAGACAGGGAAACAATTCATGTTTCGAAACAGTTCAACCAATAACACACCTTTGACAATATATAAACCGAACCATATTCAAAAGGCCGGAATCTCGCGGACAATTCAATGGGGACAATTCGGGAAAGACCACGTTATATCTATTGATAGAGCAACTAAACCGTGGTCTGTCCCCGAATACGCAGAGAATCGGATCAAAACGCGGCGGGTCCTGGGAGGTGCTCACATGACTTGCCTTGCTGTTGCAAGATTATGGTAAGCAAAAAGATTCCGTATAACCTGTTTATGGCAATGAAAGAACTTCCCCGAACAATCTATACCAATGAATCTGCGATGCGGCATCCCAGGCGCATGATAAAGGGAATGTTTGAAGACTTGTGGGCAGGACGTGAACTGGCAATGCAACTCGCCGTTCGAGATATCAAGGCCCAATATCGTCAGGCTTTTTTGGGATTGATCTGGGCTTTTTTACTACCGCTGGCCAACACAGCTGCCTGGCTTTTTATTCAGAAATCCGGGATTGTCACAATTCAATCTACGACATTACCCTACCCTGTCTACGTTTTTACCGGCACAATGCTCTGGGCTATCTTCATGGATGCTGTGAATGCGCCCTTGCAGCAGACGACCGCTGCAAAACCAATGCTTGCCAAGATCAACTTCCCGAGAGAATCTTTAGTCCTTTCTGGAATCTATCAGACGCTATTCAATGCTCTAATAAAAATTGTCATATTGGTGGGAGCACTGTTATTGTTAGGTGTTTTCCCCAACCGGCAAGTCCTTTTTTTCCCCTTTGCAATTTTCTCGCTCATCCTTGCCGGAACAGCACTTGGTCTGATGATTACCCCCATCGGAATATTATATACGGATGTCGGAAAAGGTTTACCCCTTTTAATGCAGTTTCTAATGTACGTAACACCTGTTGTTTTCCCGATGCCGAAAGCAGGCTGGGCTGCAAAGCTGTTCAACATTAACCCCCTTAGTTCTCTCATCCTTAC
>JBJKRL010000080.1:0-10092 GCA_046704745.1 Desulfocapsaceae bacterium
TGATCACGAATGCAATAGAAATCGGAGGCAGGATTTCTAACGAATTCGGAGGATCCTCTCGTCCGAAGCGGATTGGATATAAAGGGAATAAAACCTGATTCCTGACATTTGAGCCGGAGTTGACAAGCCCGAGGTTCAAAAGTCAAGCAATTCTGCTAAGTAAAGAGATGTGAGGTTCACTATAGTATGTGAACCTCACAAACGACTGAGGATAACTCACGGGATCGGCTCTCCCTAATGGTTGAAAATACCCTGTTTGAATTGGGTCTTGTCCAGATATGAATCGGTACTAAGAGTTATTCTGCTAAATTTTTCATGAACGTCATGCAGAAGGGTCTCAGATCATCAACGAATCCAGCCAGCCATTGCTTTTGGCAAAATAGGTCAGTTGAGTTCCTATCCCGTTGGCCAGTGCATTTTTGTACACTCGATGGGCTTCAGAGAGGTCATGTATTCCTAAGCCGATTGGGTTGAAAAAGATGCGTTCTTCCCGAGTTTTCCGACCATCCTTGATCCCGGCGACTACCTCTCCTAGTTCTCCTGCTATTTTGTCATTGTCGATGAGACCTTGTTCAAGAGCTCGCCAGCTGACGTCGACACCGTGATGTTTTACCTGGTACCAGTCATCGACATAGATTTTATCGAAAACGGTCAAGGCAGCAGGAGGGGTATCCCAGAAAGAAATTTCTGCATGAAAAGCACCTGGGGCATACCAAGACGCGTCTACGTAGGGTTCCCTGGCCGTGGTAGCCGTTGAGATTACATCGCTGTCAATAAATGCTTCGCGACAATGTTCGACGGCGACTACTTCCATATTCAACTTAGAGCTCATATAAGCAACGAATTTTTTGCTTGCCTGAAGATCAATATCAAAGATTTTCAAAACCTCAAGCGAAGGCACCGCTGTTTTGATGGCCATTGCTTGGGTCATGCCCTGGACGCTGGCACCGACCAATCCGAAGGTTTTAGCATCTAGATTTGCAAGGTATTTTGCTGCAACACCGCTGGCTGCACCGGTGCGCATGGCACTGACGATCGCACCATCCATAGCACAGACAGGAATCAAGGTTTCCGGATCAACGATAATGATAAGTGCGGTTGCTCTTGGATAACCCCGTCCCAGATTCGTAGGACAGCTCGGTATGAATTTGATACCTGAGGTGTCCACTGGGCCGAGCAATCCGCGACTGTTTAATTCTGTGGAGTAGTCTTTTCCTCCAAGATAGCAGGGCATGGACATAATTCGCCCTCTAGTCTCTTCTGTTTCCGGACCACCCCAACGAATAACAGGTTTTCCCGGTTGGATGAAATCTTTCTTGCCATGGAGAAAGAAAGAGCGTTCAGTGGCTTTCAAGGTTTCCGTCATAACTGTTCCACCCGCCGCCACACAATCTTCTTGATTGAGGTATAAAAGCGACCAGCTTTCTTGGGCCATAATGTACTCCATTTTAAAGTATTAAGAAAATTGCCAAAACGTTCTAGGCGAAACAGATCGGGGTTCGCAAGCGTTGAACAGTCATTCGCTGTGTTGCGGATGCCTTGTTGTTGTTTGGAAATATCGATCGGAATGTTGCAATTGCCTTAGAATTCAGGCTTTCGGGTGCAATTCTTGCGCAACACAAGGGGGGCTTGATAGAACTATGAAACAGTGCCTCAGGCTCTGGGTGGCAAGCATTCTTTGCCGATAGCTGAATTTTCTTTAAGCCAAATCTAGTATTTCGTCAAGTTAAAAAACTCATAAATAAAATAGAATTTCCAATTTAAAATAAGCAATAAAATCGCGATATTAATTTAACTATATGAAATATAGCAATAAATACGTGCTGATGCTAGATCATCTTTTCACCACTGTAAAGATTATGAATTTATATTTAAATATATTTATACATATATAAAATATAAAGTTTTGTCTTTCATAAATGTAATCCTGATTGCCACTACTGTTCAGGTACTGAGCCAGGAAGAAAACTATTGTTTATCAGGGCGTCATTAACCCATCCCTGGGGCCATGCTATTTCGCCGTCCAGGCTATAGAGACCAGAAAAACGAACAGTTCTCTCCCTCCCTGTCTAGATAGATTGAGTTTCAATGGTGTTCAGATTTTAGATAATCATATTCTGTTTTGTTTATTTAAATAACAGCAGGTTATGATCAAGAGTGACAGCATCTTGGAGAGGCTTTTCATCTTCCTACCCGGCAGAAAAGAGCGAGTGAGCCGGTTACCATAAATTTGTTGTGGGAAAATCCATGGCCTCGATAAAAGCCTCGTAAAAGCCTGGATGTAATGAGAGTTCCACATGTTCAATCTGATCAGCAATATCACTTGCCCTTTGCCATTTTTGTTGAGAGAGTATGGCCATTGACGCCCCCGTCGCAGCAGCGTTGCCAAGTGTCGCCACTTTTTCCGAAACTACAGTCGGAATCAAACCGATACGCATTGCACTTAACGGATTCACATAGTTGCCTAAAGCGCCGGCCAGGCAGATTTCGTCGATGTCGGCAACAGTAGCGCCGAATTCTTTGAGAAGCAACTCGATGCCGGCAGTCACAGCACCTTTGGCGAGTTGCAGTTCGCGGACGTCTTTCTGGGTGAGTAAAATCGTGCGTCCATCAGAGCATTCATCTGATGCTGCGACCATGAAATCGAAAATATCACTATCTTGTTGATGCACCAAACGAGAAACAAAGATATCGCCGGCTTCTTCAATGGTTTCAGGGCTGAGAAGGCCGTCATTGCCCACGACCCCGTAATGCAACAGAACTGCGACCAGGTCGACAAGGCCGCTCCCGCACAAACCCTTTGGTTTTGTATTGCCGATAACATTATAGAACAATTTGTCATCCTGGACACGGAGGCTTTCAATGGCGCCGGATTTTGCAATCATTCCATGAGTTATTCGTCCGCCTTCAAACGCAGGGCCTGCTGCCGCCGAACAGGTGAGCATCCGATGGCGATTTCCAAGAAAGAGCTCGCTGTTTGTCCCCATATCCAGGCCCAAAACCAATTTATCTTCCTGATCTGCGGCACCGGAGGCAAGTATGAATCCTATCAGATCTCCTCCGATATAACCGGATTTACCTGGCATCACATATAACATGGCATC
The DNA here is from genome assembly GCA_046704745.1 of Desulfocapsaceae bacterium. Taxonomy (GTDB): domain Bacteria; phylum Desulfobacterota; class Desulfobulbia; order Desulfobulbales; family Desulfocapsaceae; genus CAWGGS01. The sequence goes on from JBJKRL010000080.1 coordinate 3,105, forward strand.
CGGGTGAAGGTTGAGACCAATATGTCTGGCAGGAAAATTAATACCCTCGGTAATCACCGGGGCAAATGGAGCTTCGGCAATGCCGCTGGGGTTCAAACCGAGCAACATGTGCTGCATTGTTGTATTGCCGGCGGCCATGGCAACGAAAATGTTTCTGGCTGAGATTCCACTGGCCTCTACCAATCTGCGAATAATTGCATTTATATCATTGATGAGAAGGCTTCGCAGATGACCGAAACCTCGAGGTTCCTGACGAATATATTCAATGCGCCGGATAACGTCCGCACCATAACGCATTTGACTGTTCAAGCGAGAAATAGCCGCTATCTCCTGACCTTTTTCCAGATGTATTAATTTGCCGACCAGAGTGGTGGTGCCGATATCGAAAATCAATCCGAACCGACCGTTTGGGCTTCCTGCGGCGGACCATGCCAGCAAGCAGTATCGATGCAATAGAGCTTCACCGGAAAAGTTTGTTTTCCGTAAGTTGTTATACAAGGTGGATAAACACTCATGTGTGATTTTCAATTGTTTGTAATCCGGCCCCAGAGCATTGCGCAACCGATTGAAATCAGAAGTTGAATCTGACCGGCTTGGCGCATGTAATGAAAGCGGTATATTCTTCAACAGGGGATCAGTAGTGTCATAGCATTGTTGTACGCCGTGTTTAAGAATTTGGAGGAGATCGTTCGCATTGTTGTGGGGTTCGCTCTGTATGACCAAACTCTTTTTCATCTGAGTTCGGCATGCCAGGCGGATACCGTTTTCCAGTTCAGTTTTTGAGAGCAGTTTTTTTTCCTGTTGGTCAGGCGGGCCGATGGCGGTTACGATACGAGTTTTGCATTTGCCGCAGGTACCAAGTCCACCGCAATCCGACTCGATGTCGACGTTGGTCTTTTGTAGGGCTTCATAGATAGTCAAGCCATATTTGACGCGTACCCAAATATCATCGGGTAATACAGTGAGCCAGTTGATCTTTTTGCCTTTGGCAGATGGCGGGGCTTGATAGATGCGCCTTCTCTTTTTTGCTTTCTTCGGCTTTTTCATTACTCAAAGGATGTCCTGTTTTTTCAGGTAGGCCTGTAGATCGCTATAATCGGCTTCCAGTACCTGCAGGTCAAGTTCCAGAAAGTTGGCTATTTCTTGTACACGACCTGATAGATCGGGGTCAAGAGGTTGATGAATATAAATTACCTGCTCATAATGTTCAAAATACCAGTGTCGCATTTGCAGATCATCAAGCTCGAGAGGGATTATACAAAAATTTTCAAAATTCTCGATGCACTCTTTTTCGAGAAAAAAAGTGCCTGGGTGTTCCTGCATCAACTGGGCATGAATATTGACACCGAGTAGCACTTCGTAACAATAACCACATTTAATTCTCTCTATTTGCAAGGGATGCAACATCAGGTCGATATCGGGAAAGCATTGACCGTACAAGCAAATATCATAGGTCTTTTCCTGATCGACGATTGCCAGGCTGTCGAGCAACTGCTGTTTGAGGTGTTGAGGATGCAGATGGAGGTGGGACGGTAGATAGACGATCCGACTGGCAGACTCCTTGTGATCTATACCAAGATAGCGCAGAGCATTTCGAAAGACCTCGCAGGCAATCACCTTGCAGTTGGGACGGCAGGTTGCGGAGTAAGCAGGTTCGTCATCCATCTTTGTTTATTCGATGTCTTGAATTTGTGGAAATCTACGTCTGATATTCACCAGACATTTTTCATCCAACTTTATTGATTGATTGGCGAGCAGTGTATTCACTTGCTTACTCGCCATCGATACGATGGTTGGTTTACCTTGTCGCTCCCATACATCAAATGTCGTGCGTACGCAGAACTGTGGGTAAAAGTGTTCCGCCATCATATGGTTCACTGTATGATCTTCCAGAATGTAGTTGCCGCCCGGGCCGACTTTTGCGATGCAATCATAAGCGAGTGTTTGATCCGTGACCTCGATACCGCGCAACATCCGGTAGATCATACCGATCAGTTCATTATCGATAATGTATTGTTCCAAACAGATGGCGTTACCCGAATCAAGCATACCGGCGGCAAGGTGAATAAAGTCACCTCCAGCCTGAGCGACGAGCAGGTTGGTCATCATTTTTTCAAAGCCTGCTTGCATATCCGGTTCTTTTGCATCACTTAATCCGGATGAGGCATAGATTGGAAGGCCATGCAGATGGGCCAATTGCACTGCGGCAGCGCTCATCATACCGGTTTCAACTGAGCCCATGGCTAAATGCATCTGACGCATGTCCATGGCAAAAGGTACTGCGCCATACATTGTTTGCGCGCCAGGCTGGAAAAACTGTATCATCGCAACTCCGGCCAGGGCTTCTGCATGCATTTGAGCCAACGCACCTGCCAGAGTGATCGGGGCAGTTGTACCGGTAAGGGGCGCCGGAGCGCAGGTCAGCGGTAAACCTTTAGAGGTGCAAAACTCAATGATTTGTAACGTCACCGAGTCGATGGTCAGGGGACTGATAGGATTGGTGATTACAGATACAAACGGCTTGGCGCGAAGCTCTTGTTCACCATCGGCGATGGTGCTGGCCAAGGCGTGCAATTGGTGGACACCTTGAACGGTATCGCACCCACCCATCACATGTTTATCTGTGTGCTTAAAGGATTGAAAAAAATCATTTAAATGATAATGCTCGGCAGGCACGTCGTACGCCTGACAAGGGATAATGAAAAAGTGTAAGTTATCCAACTGGTCGATCAGCCGGGCGACCTCGGTAATATCACGCAGTACAGTCGGACGCATGCTGCGACGAGCAACATCCAAAATCTGAAAAACGCGACCGCCGTTGCCGAAATAGACTCGGCCGCTTCCCAGTGAGAGGTCCCCACCTGATCGGCGAGCGAAAAGCTTAAAATGTGATGGTGCTTCGGCAAGCCTGGCTTCAAGCCAGGCCTGCGGCATATAGACCATCTGTTCTTCCGGCACCACCCGAGCTCCCGACTTTTTCAAGCGTGATAAGACGTCGTTATTAGAGATTTTTATTCCTACTCGGTCAAGGATTTCGCGACCGGCAGCGTCGATTCGGTTGATTTCTTTCCGGGACAGAGTTTGCATAGTTAAGATACAGTATTGAGTAATTTATCGATTTCTTTGAGCATCGACGCATCCTTTTCAATATCCATCTTATGTTCGTTCAAAATGTTGCGGGCTTTTTCGTTGCTGCGTCGATAGAGATCGCGTTCACCTTCACTTTTCCAGGTATCAAAGCGGGATCGATCGAGCAGGTCGGGTTGAAACAAGGCGGAGGAAAAGTTGTCAAAGGTGTGATCATCCATGAGGAAGATGCCTTTGCTGCCGGCAGCTTTTACGCGTTGCAGTGCTTCTAAAGCCAATGTTTCGTCGTTCACAGGAATGCCGGATGTGAAATGCCGTGCCATACCTATTAACTCGTCCGCAATTGTTACCATTTCCAGTGATGAGGTGTTGCCATACTCCAGGTAGCCCACGTCATGAATGAGATTACATCGTGAGAGCATAGCAGTAACAATGGAGAACATTGCCTCAGCACCGGCCTGGGCATCCACCGCCTTGGAATCACTGGCGCCACCGAATGACCAGATGGGCAGTCCATAGAGCTCATCGCGCATGTCGGCCAGGGCTGCTTGGGTCAAACTCCATTCTGGGCAGCCGTAGCTGACAACGACGGATTTCATGTCCAGAGCGCTTACATTGGGGCCAAACAGAAAAGGTGCCCCGGGCTGGGTGAGCTGATGGATAACCAGACTGGCCAAGTTTTCGGCGATGCCCAGTGCCATAGCTCCGGCTAAGGTAACCGGGGAGCCGCCACCGGCGTTGGAGCCTGAAGGCATGCAAAGCGGTATCTCCTTTTGCGCACAGAACATAAGGCGATCGACCACATTCTCGGGAAAGCGCAAAGGGCTTATGGCTTCCGAATAGTTGAGTAGAAAAGGCTTGCGACGCAAAGTTTCCTTGTCGCCGGCTACCAGGCAGGCTAATTTATGGATCAGAGCGATGTCCTCTTTTCTATCGGCGATGAATACCAGCGGTTTGTTGGTGTTGCGCACCATCTCATTGAAGGCGTATAGGTACACCATATCGATTTTCGGTACGTCTTTAGGATTGCTCATCGACATGGCAAAGGAGATATTGGGGAGACCGTCCACAAGTTTGGCAAAGCGGCTGATGTCATCCAAGGTGCAGGTGCGTCGCTGTCCGCTTTCCAGGTCAAGGGTGAAGGTGGTGTCCGATCCAGTGCCATAATAAAAGTTGTCGTCCCGTAAATCCATTGCCTTACGACCTTGCTGGTCATACATAAGGATTTGACGGGGTGCCGTTGACAAGGCCCTTTCCGTCATGTAGGCCGGAATGCGTACCCATTCATCGTCATAAAGGCGGGCGCCGTTATCTACCAGGAGCTTTCGGGCACCGGCATGCTCCATCTTTACGCCTGTTTTTTCCAATATTTCCAGGGCCGCACTATGTACGCTGAGGGCTTGAGCGCGACTAAAAACGCGAAGGCGCGGCTGAAAGGTCGGCACAGGTATAGTATTCATGAAAATCTCCTTTAGGCATTGATCATTCGCTTGGCTTCCTGGACGGCGCTACCGGCATCCGGAGCATAGTAATCGGCGCCGATTTCTTTGGCGAATTCGGCGGTTACCGGGGCACCACCAATCATGACCTTGATATTGTTGCGTTGCCCGGCTTTTCGCAGGGCATCAATTGTTTCCTTCATTGCCGGCATGGTCGTGGAAAGCAATGCCGACAACCCCATAATTTGACCGCCTTCTTCCACCGCGGCTTTGACAAATGTTTCCGGGGCAACATCCACCCCAAGATCGATAATTTGAAATCCGGCCCCTTCCAACATCATGGCAACGAGGTTCTTGCCGATATCGTGGAGGTCACCCTTTACGGTTCCCATGATTATTCGACCTTTTGTTTTAATGCCTTCTCCATGAAAATGGGGTTTAAGCAGGGCGACACAGGCTTGCATGGTTTTGGCCGAACGAAGCATCTGGGGAACGAACATGAGACCCTTGGCAAACTTATCTCCTACGATGTCCATAGCCGCAATCAAACCCTGATCGAGAACGACTTGTGCATCGTCTCCCGCCTCCATGGCCTTGTTGGTCAAGTTGGTAGCCTGTTCAATGTCGCCTTTTATTACGCTTTGTACTAATGCTTCGAGATCCATATCAACCTCCTATTCGGGGAAAATCATTATTGTGTTTGTCTGAAAGCAGACTTTTACTAGCTTTTGGTTGTTCTAAAATGTAATCCTCGGAATTTTTTTTACGACTAAGGTAAAGAATCATCAGATGATTTGAATTTTAAGATTTTAGTACCTTTGAAATTCATTTCTTGTTTTTTAAAAATGAATTTCGTGAAGGTTCTTACACCCCCTTGTGGGGTGTTAATTAAACTGCCCCTTTTCATAGGCTTCGATAAACTCCGAACAGTACTCGTCCTGGCCAAGCAGCATTGCTGCGGTTTTCATGGCGGCAACCAATTGCATGTCAGTGGGGTCGAGAATGGCGGCATTAAGCCCACTGTGCATAGCCAGTGCCAGGAACATACGATTGATGCGTTTACGCTTCGGTAACCCAAAAGAAACATTAGAAAGACCGCAAACCGTGTTTACCAATGGATATTTGGTTTTGATTCCGTTGATGGCATCGAGTACGGCCTTACCCATGCTAATGTCCACGGCAACGGGCTGTACCAAGGGGTCAATAAATATATCCTCGAGCTTCATCCCGGCTTCACTGGTCAAGATGGAAATAAGTTCATCAGCCGCTTCGATTCGTTCCTGAGGGGTATTTGGCATTGAAGTGCGTTGCATGCACAGGGCAACCAGTTTGCAAGGGTGTCCACTCACCAGTGGGAGCAGGGCATGGAGACGATCCTGCTCCAGAGAGATTGAGTTGATCATAGGCACGCCCTTGTGAACCGCAATAGCCTTTTCAAGGGCAACAGGATTCGGACTGTCCAGACACAGGGGCAGGTCGACGGCAGCCTGTACTGTTTGTACCAACCAAGGCAGGAATTCCACCTCGCGCTCGACAAAGGTTCCGGCATTGACATCGATATAATTGGCACCGGCTTGCGCCTGTCGAACAGCCAACTCCTGGATAGCTATGCTGTTTTGTTTGGCAACTGCTTCATGAGCAACCTTACGGCTGGTATTGATCAACTCTCCGATAATTATCATGATCAACCACCTCTTAAATTTTTAGGCTTATTAGAATCCTGACAACCATACAGTAGCCAGTCTTAAGGGCGTTTAGGCATATCTTTAATAAGATTTTCCAATCCCATCGTTTGCATCTTGCAGTTGAATTTTAGGAAGCAGGATTTTCGCCGCTGTTTGAATACGGTTATTCCAAATACTGCAGAATCGTTTTTGTCGGTGATTTTTCCCACACAATCAATTGAGACTGACGGCGAAGGACAATAGCACAGAAAAAATACAATTTCAATTATAAAATAAAACATATTTTAATACTTGCAAAAAAATCTTTTATGTTTAAATATAAAAATAAATATTCGTATACAAACATGTGATTTGAGGCAAACGTCAGTAAGCTGTTCTGTTAAGTCTATTAATATATTGAATATTAAGAAATATAATGTTTTGGAAGAGTACGTGATACATTTTTCGTATTCGGGTTATACAGTCTTTTTGATGTGCAGCTGTGAACGATTATGGGAGATTGAGAAAAAACGATCATTGCACATAAAAGTTTCTTAATGAGGAGCTACCAGATGAAAAATGAGAAAGAAGCCGATAGCTATATTGTCCCGGCTCTAAAGAAAGGCCTAAAAATCATTGAGATGTTTTCCGAAGAAAACAGGACATTGACGCTTGCTGATTTTGCTGATGAACTTGGCATGAGCACTTCATCGATTTATCGTACGGTGATAACCCTGACGGAGTTGAATTACCTTAAAAAAATTGAAAGGAATTCATACCAGCTCGGTCCGATGGTCC
>JBJKRL010000081.1:0-39943 GCA_046704745.1 Desulfocapsaceae bacterium
TACCTATGACTTCAAAAATGGTTCGTTGTCTATTCCGTTTTTGTCTCACTCTGCCACCTTATGTCATTGTTTTTCCTTGAATTGACTGTGGAACAATAACATATTTAGCAAAAAAAATCTTGAAAAATTGACTGAATTGTTGTGTCATTCTCAATAAATAGAGTTTCAGGATGGACACTAACTAGGAAGAATCATTACCGGAAAAGAAACCGTTAAAATCAGGGCAACAAAATTTGCAATCGGATTTCACCTGGGCTAAGCTTTTGAACTGCGTCTATCCTGCTCCTCTTTTTTTTTAGACGAAGGTTTCGGACAAGGGGAATGAAGGTTTTCTGTCTCCAGTGCAGGATTATGAGATAATGTGTTTTTTTAAATTGTTGATGTGAACCTTGTTGAAAAGAGCAAAATTGGTTGTGAAATATGGACACGATTACAGGTAGATATAGAAATATGGTAACGCTCTACGAAAGTGAAAACACCATTATCTATAAAGGGGAGGAGCTTCAGGATAATTCTGTTTGTCCGGTAATTCTCAAAACCCTTAGGGAGGATTACCCCTATAAAGAGGAGCTGGCAAGATATCAGCAGGAATATGACATCACGAGTAAATTATGTGTTGAAGAGGTTATCCGGCCACTGAAAAAGGAGATGAAAAACAACAGGCCGATACTTGTGTATGAGGATTTCGGTGGCGTTTCCCTTCATCAATTGATGCAGAAACAACAACTTGATCTGGATGAGCTTTTGGATATATCCATATCGCTAGTCAATGGTATTCAGGGTATTCATCTGGCAGATATCATTCATAAAGATATCAATCCCTCAAATCTTATCTACAATCCTGCCACAAAAAATCTTAAAATTATCGATTTCGGCATCGCCTCCGTTCTGACTCGAGAAAATCCGGAAATAAAAAATCCCGAATCTCTCGAAGGGACCTTGCCGTATATCTCCCCGGAGCAGACCGGACGGATGAATAGATCCGTGGATTACCGGACCGACTTCTATTCCCTGGGGATAACCTTGTATGAATTGTTCACAGGAGTACATCCTTTTGCTACCAGGGATCCAATGGAGCTTGTCCATAGCCATATGAGCAAAACGCCGAAAGAGCCATGTGAGGTCAATCCCAAGATTGGCAAGTTTTTGTCTGGTATCGTAATGAAATTGATAGCTAAAACGGCTGAGGATAGGTATCAGAGTGCTGGGGGAGTGAAAGCGGACCTGGAGGAATGTCGTTGTTGGATGCAGGAGGGCAACAACAGTGCTTCTTTTGTTCTAGGAAGGCATGATCTGGCTGACAGGTTTTCAATTCCGCAGAAACTCTACGGCAGAGAGAAAGAGATTAAAACCCTCTTAAAGACATTTGAGCGAATCAGTGAAGGACGCCCGGAGTTAATGCTGGTGGCAGGCTATTCTGGTATCGGCAAGACGGTGCTGGTCCGGGAAATATACAAGCCCATTACCAAACACCAAGGTTATTTCATCTCCGGAAAATTCGATCAGTTTCAAAGGAATATCCCTTTCAGCGCTCTGGTAGGCGCCTTCCAGGAATTGGTCCGTCAGCTCCTTACTGAAAGCGAGGAACGACTGGAAAAATGGCGGGACAAACTGGAGAAGGCATTGGGAATAAACGGTCAGATTATCATCGATATCATTCCCGAGGTAGAACTGATCATAGGGAAACAACCGGCCACGTACGAGATGTCTCCGGCTGATTCCCGCAACAGGTTTAACAGGGTGTTTCAAAACTTTATAGGAGTCTTTTATCAGCCTGAGCATCCACTTGTTATTTTTTTGGACGATCTGCAGTGGGCTGATCCGGCTACACTGGGACTGATAGAACGATTGTTGGTAGATGATGAAACAAGCTACCTGCTTATGATTGGTGCGTATCGGGACAATGAGGTCAGCCCTGATCATCCGCTGATGATGACCCTTGATCTGCTTACAAAAAAAGGATTGCCGGTGCAGACTATTACCCTTTCACCACTTGGCGAGGGGCATATCAACGCCTTAATCACCGATACCTTGCGTTCCGATCCCGCAACGGTTCTGCCGTTAACCCGCCTGGTGGTAAAAAAGACCGGGGGCAATCCCTTTTTCGTTAACCAGTTCCTAACGACCCTCTATAGGAAAAAACTGATTCGTTTTCATGGAGTAAACCGTTCAGATGGTCTTGATCCTTCACCCTGGATTTGGGATATCAAGGAAATAAAACAGACTGATATTACTGATAATGTTGTTCAGCTTATGATTGAAAAGCTCGGTGAACTTCCCAAGTACACCGTGGATGTCTTGCGGCTAGCCGCCTGTGTGGGCAACCATTTCGATCTGGCAACATTGGCTGTTATCCATGAAAAACCGGCTATTGAAACCCACAAACACCTGATGCCGGCAATCAAGGAAGGATTGGTGGTCCCGATTTCAGGAAGAGAAATGGCCGATGAACAGTTGTTTTTCGAAACCTACCGTTTCCTTCACGACCGGGTCCAGCAGGCTGCCTATGCCATGATTGAAGAGCGGTTGAAAAAGGGCGTCCATCTTAAAATCGGCAGGCTTCTTTTAAAAAGCTCGGACGAGGAGGAGGCCGCCAGGCCGCTGTTTGAAATAGTGGATCACCTGAACCTGGGCCGCGAGCTGATATCCACCAAAAAAGAACTGCGGAATCTTGCCCGGCTCAATCTTGAAGCCGGGCAGAAAGCAAAACTTTCCACTGCCAACGCCTCGGCCCTTGACTACATTAAGACGGGACTTGAACTTGTCGAGGCCGACTGGACCAGGCAGTATGATCTGGTCGCTGCCTTGCACAAAGAATTGGCCGAAATACTGTATCTCCTCGGAGATTTTAAAAAATCCAGAATTGTTATCAAAGCCATTCTGGAAATGGGCAGGCCGCTTGAAAAAGCGGAGGCTTATGCTTTGCTGATCACTCTTTGCACAGTGCTTGGCAGGAATAAGGAGGCGATTCGGGCGGCCGGCAAGGCTCTGCCTCTTTTCAATATGGCCTTTCCGGGAAAAACCCTTGAGGCCGATTTAAATGAAGAACTTGAACTGGTTAGAGCGGCACTGGGTGAAAGAGAGATTGCTTCTCTTATCGATTTGCCGGAGACCACCGATCCGGAGATCATAGCGGCTATGAAGGTCCTGATGACCGTTCATACAGCCATCTATTTTGACAACCAATATGCACTCTATGGTTGGACTCTTGCCAGAATGGTCAACCTGTCCCTGCGACACGGTCATATTCCTGAGGCAAGCAAGGGGTACGCCAGTTTCGGCAATACCCTTGCCGCAAGCCTTGAAGAGTATAGGACAGGCTATGAATTCGGACTGTTAGGCCTAAAACTCAGTGAAAAATACAATAACCAGGGGCTGATCTGTAGGACATCGCTTATCCTCAGTATGTTCCTCAATCACTGGGTTAAGCACGTTAAAGAGGGTGAACTCTTTGACGATCAGGGCTACGCGGCAGGAATGGAAGCCGGAGAGTTGCAGTTTGTCGGCTATATCCTTACCTATGGCAAAACGATCAACCGGTTTCACAGGGGAATAGGTCTTGCTGATCTAAAAGCCGATCTTGAGAAATATCTGCTTTATACCAGCAAGGTCAGCCACAATCTTGCCATTGACACTATTTCCGGGGCCCGGCAGCTGATTCTTTGCCTGGCGGGTGAACTCGATCCTGCCGATTGGTTTGAGAAATCTGAGGCCAAATATCTCAAGACGTGTGAGGCCAATCAAAGCTTCGCGGCCATCGCTTATTACCAGACGGCCAAAGCACAGGTGCTGTATCTCTGGAATAAGCCGCAACAGGCATTGCTCTGTTTGGAAAAAGGGAAAAAAGTACTCGATTACATCAAAGGTGTTCTGACAACAGCTGAGCATAATTTTTACCTGTCTTTGACCCTATGCGCTCTTTCTGACGAGGTCACAGCCAAACAACGGAAGACATACCGGAAAACAATTGCCGCCAATCAGGAACAAATGAAAATATGGGCAGATAACTGTCCGGAAAATTTTCTGCATAAATATCTGTTGATCGAAGCCGAGCTGTCGGCAATGGACGGCAAAGTGAAAGAGGCATTGGAGCTCTACGACCAGGCCATCTCCGCAGCCGGAGAGAACGATTTTATTCAAAATGAGGCCCTGGCCAATGAGCGTGCGGGAGAGTTCTGGTACAATCGAGGCAAACATGAATTTGCCGGAATCTACCTGGCAAAGGCATTTAAGGCCTATCGTCTGTGGGGGGCAAAGAGTAAGTGTTCATTCATGCAGGAGAAGTATGGCGGACTGATGGAAAGGACACGGTTGCCATCCTTTGACGGATCGCATACCCTGGTGTCTTCAGTCTCTTCAGGTACAGATTCCGTTTCCCTTGACTTTTCAACCATGGTCAAGGCTTCACAGGCTATTTCCAGAGAAATCAAATTAGACAAGCTGCTCACACGGTTGGTTGACATTCTTATGGAAAATGCCGGTGCCGAACAAGGGGCCTTCATTGAGAAAAAGGAAGGGAAACTCTTTGTCGAAGTTCTGGTTACAGCAGATGGACAACGGACTTATCCGGGGATCGTTCTTGGTCCCCAAATTGATCTTTCCTCCTCAATTATTCACTATGTCGCCAGAACCGGCAAAGATATCGTCCTTGACAATGCGGCAAAACAAAAGCTCTTCGCCAACGATCCTTACGTTAAAAAGAAGGCCCCGAAATCGGTTCTCTGTCTTCCCATCACGTTGCACGGTGACTTGGTTGCTCTCCTCTATTTGGAGAACAACAAGATTTCAGGTGCTTTTACCTCCCGTCGAGTGGAACTGGTAAAGATTATTGCCGCCCAGGCCGCTATCTCTCTTGAAAACGCCAGGATTTATAAATCATTGGAGGCATCGGAAAAGCAGTATCGATCATTGTTTGAGAATGCCGTGGAGGGAATTTTTAGAACCACTTCGGATGGAGAATTTTACCACGCAAATCCAGCTCTAGCCAAAATTCTCGGCTACTCCTCTGCTGACGAACTGACTGGAGGCAACAGGAAATCGGTTGTGGACCTTTATGTCGATTCCGGGGAAAGACAGAGATTGTTGGCCGCTATCAAAGAGAAAGGACAGATTTCCGATTTCGAAACCCGGTTTTTCAGAAAAGACGGCAGTCCGTTTTGGGTTCATATCTCCGCCAGAGCCGCATGCGATTCAACCGGAGAAATACGATACATAGAAGGTTCTCTTCTGGATATCAACGAGCGCAAAGAAAAAGAACAGGCGCAGAGCGATCGCAGGGCCGCTGAGGCGGCCAGTCAGGCAAAAAGTCAGTTTCTCGCCAGTATGAGCCATGAAATCAGAACACCGATGAATGCCATCATGGGTCTGGTGGAACTGGTTCTGAAAACCGATCTCACCTTCAAACAACGCGACTATCTGGTTAAAGTCAGGTCCGCTTCCCGGACATTGCTCGGTATCATCAACGATATCCTCGACTTATCGAAAATCGAGGCAAATCGTATTGAACTGGAATTTATCGAATTTTTTCTGGAACGGGTCCTTGATGATCTGGCCGACATGACGACAATCAAGGCTGAAGAGAAAGGAATAGAACTGATTTTCGATATCAACCCGAATGTTCCCCTGTTTTTAAAAGGTGATCCTACCCGGCTTGGCCAGATCCTTCTCAATCTGGTTAACAATGCCATCAAGTTTACGGAATCGGGTGAAATTGTTGTTAAAACCGAGGTCATGCATGAGAGGGAAGATCAGGTTATGTTGCAGTTTTCAGTCTCGGACACCGGAATCGGCATGACGCTTGATCAAAAGGACCATATATTCCAGGCATTTACCCAGGCGGATTCTTCAACGACCAGAAAGTATGGGGGTACCGGCCTTGGTCTGGCTATCTGCAAACAACTGGTTGCCAGAATGGGTGGAGAGATTTCGGTGGAAAGCCGTCAGGGTAAGGGCAGCAGGTTCACTTTTTCGGCAATGTTCGTAAAACAGAAGACGACTCAGGAACTGGTTCCCCCGGTAGACCTTCGGGGAATGAAAGTTCTGGTAGTTGATGACAACTCGACTTCAAGAATTATTTTGAAAGAGATGCTGTCCGCTTTTTCTTTTGATGTCAGTACGTCAGAATCAGGAGATAAGGCTCTTGAGATGCTGAAAGAGGCGGGAGAGAGCAATCCATTCCAACTGGTGTTAATGGATTGGAAGATGCCGGGAATGGACGGAATCGAGACATTCAAGCGCATGAAGGAAAAGGAGATCTTTGCCAAGATGCCTTCGGTACTCATGGTCACTGCTTTTGGGCGTGAAGAGGTAATGAAACAGGCCGAGAAGATAGGCATGGACGGTTTTCTCATAAAGCCGGTGAATCAGTCGGTGCTCTTCGACACCATTATGACCATTTTCGGCAAGTCTGTTACCACTAAACTGCCGGATAAAAAAGAAAAAACTGCAGATGTCGAACAATTGGGCAAGCTGAAGGGCGCCAGAATATTGGTGGCGGAAGACAATGAGATCAATCAACTGGTAATAAAGGATATTCTCAATCAGGCCGGGGTGATAGTAACTCTTGTCGGCAACGGCCGGGAGGCGATTGAAAAGATCCGGGAAAATACGTATGATCTCGTGTTAATGGATCTGCAAATGCCGGTCATGGACGGGCTTGAGGCCTGCCGGGAAATACGTAAGGTTGAGCAATTCAAAGATTTGCCGATACTTGCGATGACGGCTCATGCCATGGTTGAGGACCGGCAGAAATGTCTGAAGGCGGGTATGAATGATCATGTTACCAAACCCATCGACCCGCCGGTCTTCTTCTCAGCATTGTTAAGAGCGCTCCAGAACGGGGAACACTTTGATCCGAGCCGTTTCGTTTCACAAAAAGAGGTCCTTCCGGCCATTGCCGGTATCGACCTTGCGTCAGGATTGGCCAGGGTTTCGGGCAAGAAAAAATTGTATCGGAGTCTGCTGGAAAAATTTATTGCCAGATACCAAGCCTCCCAAATGGAGTTGGAAAAAATTTTGGCGGCTGAAGATACCGAAGCGGCAAGAGGTCTGGTTCACACCATAAAAGGCGTTGCAGGCAATATAGGTGCCATGGATCTCTTCACACTGGCGGGCAAATTGGAGAAGAAGGTGCAAAAGTCTTTGCCGGCAGTCACGGATAAACTTGTTAAAGAGTTTGCCGCAGCCTTGGATGAAGTTAATGACTCCACCCGGGCTGTATTGGATGAAAATATATTAAGGGAGCAGACGGATATCGAAAAAAATCTTTTACACCTTTCGGGTATTGACGAAAACGGACTTCGGGAGCTGGTAGAGGATCTCGGTCAGGCGATCGAGGATGATCTGTCCCAGGCACTCAGTATCATAGAGGATCTGAAAAAAGTGGTTGAGGATTCCTCTCTATTGGGATTCTTGGAGCAGATTGAAGAGAACCTGAGAGGGTATGATTCGGACACGGCCGTTGAGAATTATGGCCGGATGAAAAAGCATATGGAAAACAAATAAAAAAGGAAACAGTGGTTGGAAGATGAAGAAAAGTAGAAAAACGAGGAAGATCCTAATTGTCGATGATGAACCATCTAATCTCGATATTCTGATGGAACTCCTGAAAGACGATTACAAGGTTGTGGCGGCCCTTAACGGGGAAAAAGCAATAGAGATGGCCGGTTCGAGTTCGCCTCCCGATCTGATTCTCCTGGACATTCTAATGCCGGAAATGGACGGTTATGAAGTATGTCAACAGTTGAAAGAAAATGAAGCTACCAAAAATCTGCCGGTGATTTTTGTCACAGCAGTTTCCGAAGTCATGGACGAAACCAGAGGATTCAAACTCGGTGCAGTTGATTATATAACCAAACCTTTTCATCCGCCGGTGGTCAAAGCCCGGGTAAAGGCTCATATGGAGCTGAAAATCAAGAGCGACATGCTGGAGCAGCTTGCCTCCATAGACGGCCTGACTAACCTCTACAATCGGCGGCGGCTGGATGAACTTCTCGATGGAGAATGGAGCCGTTGTCAGCGCAGTGCGGCACCCCTTTCTCTGATCATGATCGACATCGATTATTTTAAGCTTTTCAATGATACCTACGGTCATGCCATGGGGGACCAGTGTTTGAGGGATGTAGCCTGGACCTTGAAGGATTGTCTGAAAAGGCCGGGCGATATCATTGCCCGCTACGGAGGGGAGGAATTTGCTGTATTATTGCCCAACACCGACATGGAAGGCGCTCATTCCATGGCAAAAAGGCTGGGCAGTGAAGTAGAATCTTTGAAGATTCCTCACAGCGCCTCTGATGTTTCCACATTTGTGACCATCAGCCTGGGTGTGGCTACCGCCTTTGCCGGCTTTACACTCGATTCATCAGCGGAACTGTTGAAAACCGCCGATCATGCCTTATATCAGTCCAAGAAAAACGGGAGAAACCAGGTCGCAATTCAGAAATTGGAGATTTAAACGTATTTTAGAGAAGACTCTTGCCCTCAGAAGGTTGCCGTGCCTTGATCTTGGCGTCAATTAATTCTGTGTGGGTAAGACGCAGCAAATTGGCGAGTTTGTGGGCGAATTGATCTTCGTGGGATTCCAGATGCCCGTCTGCATGGATGACCCTCCAGACAGACTCCATAACCTCCAGCTTTTGTTCCCTGCTGTAATGCTGGTTCAGGTAACGGGTGAATTTGAACAGATCGACCGAGTCGTCCCGCTTCTGATAGGCCGTGTCAATCAACGTGTGAACTTCCTCGCGGGCAATGCCTGCCTGAGATTTCAAGGTGGAAACAACCCTGTTCATTTCCTCCTTGGTGCATTCTCCGTCGGCATGGGCTGCCTCCAACAGAAGCACGCACAGGGCAATATGAACATCATCTCTTAAGATGCTGCCTCCATTATCCTTTTTCGGCAGATCACTCATCACTTTTTTTATCAAATCAAACATCCAAATCTCCCATAGAAACATACGCGGCATGTATTGATCAGCGGTTTTTCACCGGCTCGTCCATACATTCATTATCCCCGGGTATGCACCGCTGGTGAGGCTGAGGTCAACCACCTTATGATATGCCGGGAAAATAAACAACTATTTTATTAGCCTCCTTTTTTATGAAAACAGATTGAAATCCTTCATGATAGGCGCAAGATTGGCAAATTGTGAATTCCGAATCCAGCTTCTCCTTGATTGGCCGGCTTGGCATGTAAGTTTCTTGAATCGGACCTGTTCGATTCCCTTTGTTTACCTCTCTATTGTGAATAGGTAATAAAAAATAAAAAAATTATATAGTCAAAATGTTAAACACTAAGTGAAGAACTTCAAGGAGATATCCTCGTCTGTTACCTCCATGTTCAGGGGAAATTAGGATCCTTTGAGCTGATCTCATCAACAGCCAAATCCTGATATGCATGGAAAAGGCGATGGCAAAAGCCGTCCCATTGGCGGCAAATCGCTCTTGTTTCTTCTGTATTCTCAATAAGGTTGGGATGGGCCGTCAGTGTCTCAATCTCCTCGGCAAGACTGCTCACAAGCCCTTTATCGGCTCCATCCAGGAGGCTTTTGACGAACTGCCCTGGTCGGTAGACCGATGCGACCTGTTGCAGGTCCCTGTGAATCTGGCTGAGCAGGACATTTCTGGGGCCTTCCCAGAGCTCATTGACGGCCGCATCCCGATACAGCCGCGGCAAAGAGGAGAAATCCTCCATAACTCCATGCCCGCCGAAGATCGACATGGCCAGTCGAACCTGATCTACGCTGTCCCAGGAGGCAGTTATCTTCTGCAGCATGACAAGCTCCCGGACATTAAAACGCTTTTGTTGTAATTCCGGCGGCTCTGCTGGGTCAATGCGGGTTTTGACCTTTCCGTCCAGCTCGAGAAAACTCCGGTAAACCTTGAATGCTCCGGCCGTCGATCTTCTGCCACTTTTTTCAAGATCTGCAATTTGACCGGCAACCATTGGGAAATCCATGAGCTTTTGTCCGAATGCCGTCCTGAATTCGCTGTAGAGCTTTGCCTCGCGTGCAGCCCTGGTGATGCTTGCTGCTCCGGAGAGGCCGACGGTGAGCCGGGAATAGGTCAGAACAATGCCGACCACATTTGCCAGGCCGCGGTCAAAAAGACCGACCGGGTAGGCAACGGCACCGTTGAAAGTCAATTCACCGGTAGTCAGCTCCGAGGTTCCCATCTTCCATTTAATCCGGTCGATGGTAAAACCGTTGCGGATTTCCTTTTCCTTGTTGCGGGGAAGCCAGGACGGCACTACAAAGATTCCTATCTTCTCCGAGCCCCGGGGTTTTGCGGTTACCACTGCGTAGTCGGCATGGGTTGCCGAACAGAAGAATTTTGTGCCGTATAATCGCCACACCTCTTGTTCCTGTGCGGCTTCAAGAAGGTTGGATGGAACATCAGATCCTCCCTGAATCTCGGAGAGGTATTGGGCGCCGACGGCAAAATCCCCGTCTTTCCCTTCCTTGCAGTGCAGAAGGATTTCTTGCGTTTCAGGGGAATCGCCAAAGGCGTCGAGGACGGCAACCAGGCCTTCGGTGCAGGTCACCGGGCAGGCGGTACAGGCCTCGCCGTTCTGGTAAATGAGAAACATCTTGATCAAGCGCTCCCAAGGGGTGGTCTTATCGGAGAAAAGGGCTTCGGCAAAGACTTCCTTTTCCATGATCTGCGTTTCCATGGGCCGGACGATCCTGTCGATTCGATGGTGATGGCCGTCGTAGTGCAGCACCGAGGGGTTGTTTTCGGGACGGGCCGCGGTATCGGCCAGGTCCCGCCAGCGAAAGGAGGCTTTGAGCGAGAGGTTTCGTGCCGCCTTGTCAACAGCCTGCCAGTCTTTGCCGGCAAAATGCTTAACCACTTTTTGGATAAAGGGATCGTCGGCATAGTAGTCGAGTGAGTTTCGTCTGGTTAAAAACTCATCGAAACTGTAAGGATTATCTCTGTTTGGTAATGACATTGCAGCCTCCGGAAAAGGGAGTTGAGATCGAGAGTGCGAAGTGTATATGTTTTTTTACGCGCTGCAGGGAAGACGCGCTTAATCGGTGAATGACAGTTTTGAACAGTCGACAGGTAGATTTTTACGAAAAAAATACCGGCAATGGATCGTTTGACCGGCACCGGCTTACCGGGTTCATTCCCATTCTATCATCGATGGTTGTAAAAAAAAAAGATGGAAGGGATATTTCGCTCATCATGGTGTATCTTAGCACGATTGCATATTGTGAACTGTTTTGAAAGAATATAAGAATCATGTGATTGCCGTCATCCCCTTGAGGAACGCATTTTGATTGTTGTCAATTCCCTGTTTCCCATTATTTTGCTGCTTGTCATCGGCGGCGTCCTGAAAAGGATGGGGTTGACGGATGTAACCTTTCTCAGGACATCCGACCGGCTCATTTACTATTTTTTCTTTCCTGTCATGCTCTTTTGGAAGATCGGAGGCGCATCCCTTGATAAGGGTATTGATTGGAATTATTGCCTTGCCTCCCTTCTCACACTCGTTGCCATGTTTGTGCTCAGCACTGTGGTCCTCAAGCTTCTGCGAATCGGCGATTTTCAGGCCGGCTCTTTTTCCCAGAGTTGCTACCGGTTCAATACCTACATCGGGGTTGCAGTCATACTAAACAGCCTGGGGACGGAAGGGGTGAAATACTTCGGTATCATGATCGGCTTTGCCATCCCTTTGATCAACCTTTTTGCCGTTTCCACCCTGATCTGGTTCTCCGGCCAGGAGGTCGGGATGACACGGCGTGTTGGTTTACTTAGTAAATCCTTAGTGGCAAATCCGCTCATCATCGGCTGCCTGGCGGGCATCTTCTACTCCAGATTATTTGGGCGATTCCCGGTTTTTATCAATAATTCACTGAGCCTGATTTCCATGGTAGCCCTGCCGATGGCGCTCGTTTCCGTGGGAGGTTCTCTTACCTTTTCCGGGGTCAGGGGAAATCTGGTCCCGTCGCTTACAGCGGCGGCCTTGAAACTTGTGGCTCTCCCGCTGCTTGGCTGGATAATCTTTCATCTTTTAAACGTTACCGGGCTCCCTCTTAAGGTAGGTATGATCTTTCTCTGTCTGCCCACCTCCACTGCCATCTACGTTCTCTCCTCCCAGTTGAACAGCGATACGGTGCTTGCCTCTGCCGCTATCGTAATTTCAACTCTGTTGTCCTTTGTTTCCCTGTCGATTGCTCTGCTTCTTTGATTTGTTTTTCAATAGATTTCAAAAAAAATTGGAAAGTTGACCATACAGATCGAATTGGATCTTTATCAATAAGAAAATCCGATGTGAATGATAAAAATTATCGTTAATTGGTATTTGACCTGCCGACAATTATCTCCTACTTTACATTTACTACGTTGTAGTAATTTTTCTAACCTAAGGGAGGGGAGTCTTATGAAAATTTTTTCAGCCATCTTACTGGCGATTCTGTTGCTTATTACCCCTGGAACGCTCCTGGCCAAATCGCAATCAGGAACGATCACCGAGGAGTTCGATCTTTCCGCTCAGCCTAACACCGCCGATACGCAACTGTGGATACCGTATCCGGTTTCGGATGAAAATCAAGTGATCTCCAAGGTCAAGATAAGCGGCGATTATGCCGAATCGGCTGTCTATACCGATCAAAAATACCAGACGCCGATTCTCTATGCCCGCTGGAACAAGGGGGCTCCGTCAAGAACATTGACCTTTTCATTCCATGTGATTCGGCAGGAGGTTGTCCGGCGAAATCTTCCCACTAAAGAGGCAGCCTGGAATCCCGAGGATTTCAAGCTGTACCTGACGCCATCGTCTCTTGGCCCCATCAACGGTATTGTCAAGGAACTGGCTGACAAGATCACCAACGGGAAAACAGGGGTAGAGGAAAAAGCAAAGGCCATCTATGACTGGGTCGTCGATAATATGTATCGCGATCCCAAAACCATCGGCTGCGGCAAAGGGGACGTTTGTTCACTTCTCGCCAGGCCGGGAGGGAAATGCACTGATATTCATTCGGTGTTTATCGCTCTATGCCGGGCGGCTGGTGTCCCGGCCCGGGAGATTTTCGGAATTCGGCAGGGAAAGAAGCCGGTGGTCGACATTACCACCTGGCAACACTGCTGGGCCGAGTTTTATCTGCCGGGATACGGCTGGGTGCCTGTGGATCCGGCAGACGTGTTAAAGAAAATGCTGGTTGAACATCTGAAACGAACGGATGCGAAATTCAAGGAATACCGCAAATATTTCTGGGGCGCCTGGGACCCGTACCGGGTGCAGCTGGCCATAGGCAGGGATATTCAGTTGAATCCGGCACAGGACGGTCCGCCGTTGAACAATTTCGGATATCCGTTTGCCCAGATCGGAAAAGATACGCTTGATTGGTATCAACCGGAAAAATTTGTCTACAAAATCACCTACCGCGAATAGCAGTTACGCTTCCATTTCATGTACATAAAGGCAGCCTGGCAAAAATGCCAGGCTGCCTTTATTTTTTGAGTTCGCATTTCCCTTGATCGTTAGCTCGGGAGTCGATATTGCCATAAGTGTCGGTTACCGAAAATCTGTAGTTCGGCAAGTTGAGTTGTATCAGTTTGTAATTACATGCTTTATTTAATTTATCCGGTCAGACGCAAAGCAGGTAAAAGAAAAAGACGCTGCATCCCCCATATGGGCGATTTCAAAATTTTGGGATATTGTTATGTAGTGATACCCGGCAAAGACCTGTGATGGCTGTCCCGGATCCGAAAATCGGTCGAAGCTTAGGAGCACCCTTTTCACGGGACGCCATAACCCCAGCCATGGGGACACTGCTTACGCCGTCCGGGCTGCAGAGACCCATGGAAAGAGGTACCCCGCCCCACAATTTGGGAGGCTGAATTTCATAAGTAATCAGAAATTATAATAAGGAGATGGCGTATGACCCAATTCAAAACCCTTATGGATGTTTTTAAATTGCTGGAAAAGAGTAATTGCAGGAAATGCGGCGACAAGACCTGCCTGGCCTTTGCCGCCGCCGTCTTCAACGGGACCAAAACGTTGGCCGAATGTCCGCGCATTCCTGAAGAGATTGCCCGAAAATATACTGCCCAGCCCATAAGACAACAGGAACTCGACAGGGACAGGGACATTAAACTAGCCGAGTTGAAGGCCAAGGTTATGGAGGTGGATTTTAAAAAGGCTGCCCCGCGCATCGGGGCAGTCTATGAAGGCAAAAAGTTAACTATAAAGGTCATGGGCAAGCCTGTAGAGCTTGATGACTCGGGGCGGGTGATTACCGAGATTCACACCAATCCCTGGGTCATGGCCCCCATTTATACCTACATTCTTTCCTGCAAAGGGACTCCGGTGAAAGGCAAGTGGGTGCCGCTGCGGGAGTTGCCGAACGGCAAGGACTGGTACCGGTTGTTCGGTCAAACCTGTGAGAAACCAATGAAAAAAGTGGCAGATACCTACACCGATCTTTTCGCAGATCTGGTGGAAATCTTCAACGGGCAGCAGGTGGAAAATCACTACCAATCCGATGTGGCCTTAATTCTTCACCCTCTTCCCTTGGTGCCGCTACTGATCTGCTATTGGCTGCCGGAAGATGGATTGGAATCCGAGCTAAACCTGTTTTTCGACGCCTCGGCCGAGGATAACCTAAGTATTGAAGCGATTTATTCTTTGGGCACAGGTATTACCCGGATGTTTGAAAAACTGGCGCAACGCCATGGTAGTGCATTTATCTGAAAGGAAAGGAGAAAATAGCGCTATGAAGAAAGCTCCGGTTTTTGACGAAATACTCAAAGGTTATCTGTATAAAGTCGCCCATCTCGAAGCAAAAGAAAATCTTGCGGAATCCTTGGGGATCTTTGCTGGAGATGGGGGATACAGAATAGGGTTTTTTGACCAGCAATATACAATAACTAAAGACAACATTGTTAATACTGATGACAGGAATGCCTCCCATACGGTGTCTGTCATCCTGTGTAAGTATTTGCTCATGTGCCCGGATAAGCCGCTTGAAGATTCCAGCCTGGTAACCTATAAGGATTTCAAGGATGCAGCACCTTATACGGGAGGTTTTCACAATACTGCGGAACGGCCTATTGTTCTAAAATTTACGCATAATATAAACGGGCTGGAGAAAAGATGCCTTGCGCTGGGCGGGGAGTATTTCGCCTCCGAAGTGTCCTGTGAACTGGCCATGCGATTTATGGCTCTTCCCAAGGTGCCGATCATACTGCTCTATAACGATGCCGACGAAGAATTTCCGGCCCAGGCGACGCTGCTCTTTCAGAAAAATGCCGCCTCCTATCTGGATATGGAGTGCCTTGCCATGATCGGCAGTGCATTGGCGCATTATCTTATCGGGAAACAAGACGATTAGCCTGAAGTTCATGAAGAGTTTTGCTGAACAACTATTTTTACAGTGTAATTTTATAATGGTAAGCAAAGACGATCTGAATGTTTTCCGGGTACAATTTGTACCTGGAGAAAAATGGAGGAAAGCAGCTGATCTTCCACCCTTCGGGAGAGCCGATCCGGCCTGCTCTCCCGCGTCACTTGTGAGGTTCACATACCATGGTAGAGTGAACCACACGACTCCAAGGCCTGCAAACCGCCTCGACTCTTGAACGTCAGGCTAGCATAAAGAGCAGGTTTCGTCTTGCAATCCGCTATTTTCGATGCATAATTCTATCAGTGCCTTTCCTGTTTTTTATGATGAGTTCATGTGCTCATCCGCGGGGATGCCGGAGAGGTTATTCTTGCCTGCCACACAAAAGCCTTCAATTTCAGGGGGTGGCCCAGGGGAGGTTGTACCCTGCTTCCTGTGCTGTCATGTATTGTTGTGTGTCGGATCAGAATGGCTGCGGCCTCCCCTGACAGTTCTGAGTGGAAACCTGAAATAATAGATGTTGTTTACCCAGGAGGAGTTGAAATGAAACTTTTAGTCGGCTACACAGGTTCCGGGGTTGGAAAAGATCTCCTTAAACTAGCCGTGCATCGTATGCAGGCATATTCCGGAGAGGTTTTTCTTGTTACCTCGCTTTTCGGCAGTGAACAGACGGATACCGATCAGGTCATCGAGGCTGAGCAGGATCTTGAATGGGCGAAGAAATATCTTGAGGAACAAGGTATTACCAGCCAAACTCATCTCCTGGTTCGAGGCAACAGCCCGGGGGAGGATATTGTTCAGTTTGCAGACGAGAACGGGATAGACGAGATTATAATCGGTGTCAAGAACCGCTCCAAAGTAGGAAAAATTCTTTTCGGTTCTACTGCTCAGTATGTGATATTGAAATCAAATTGTCCCGTTACCTCAGTCAAGTAAAGACAATTCGTGGCAGACATGGAAAATGATCACTATAATCTGAATCGGTTTCTTAAAGCCCAGGAGCCTGTTTATTCACGGGTTTTACAAGAGCTGAAATCCGGCTGCAAGAGAAGCCATTGGATGTGGTATATTTTCCCCCAGATCGACGGTCTCGGCTATAGTTCAACGGCAAGGTTCTATGCCATCTCGTCCTTTAACGAAGCGGTCGACTATCTCAAACACCCTGTACTTGGCGCAAGGCTCAAAGAATGTACGGAACTGGTCAATGCCGTGGAAGAGCTGGCGATTCGGCAGATCCTTGGGTATCCGGATGATATGAAATTTCGTTCTTGCATGACTTTGTTTGCTCTGGTCACCGAGGACAATCATCTCTTTCTCGATGCCTTGCACAAGTACTACAAAGGTATTCCCGATCGGACGACTCTCGACATCCTGGGCATGACAAACAAGGCATCGATCTTTCATTCTTTTTCTTTGAGAAAGACAGCCGGCAAATGAGAAGATTTTAGTAAAGAGAAACAAAATGATTGGGTGATAATCCATGAGACTGGAGAAAAGTGATGAATAAAATAATGAATATTAAACAAGTGATAAGCCCTATCGATTTTTCAGACAATTCCAAATTGATAGCTGAGTCGGCGGCTTATATAGCCGGAACCTTCAAGGCGGCCCTCCATCTCATCTTCATCGTTCAGAATTTTGAAGATTATTCAGGTTTTTTTGTTCCGCAGATGAACATGCCCACCCTGGAACAGGAGCTTCTGGCCGGAGCTGAAGAACGCATGGACCGTTTTTACTCCGAGAATGTCGATGCCTTTAAAAAAGTGGGGGTTTCCGAAGTTGTGCAAAAGGTCTTTGTCGGGGATGTGGCTGAACAGATCGTCGATTACACCCAGAGCATCCACGGCGATTTGATCATCATGGGGACCCATGGGTACAAGGGGTTGGAGAAAATAATGTTCGGAAGTATCGCCGACAAGGTAGTCCGCTCAGCGCATTGTCCGGTCATGACAATCAATCCCTATACCTGCTGCGAAGAAGAAAAGAAATAAGAACAACTACCCTTGAACCGCCAGAATGACATGCCGTAGTCCGTCATTACTGCCGTCATCCGGAGCTGGTACTCCTGCTATCTGGGCGAAGTTCTGATGTGGAAGCAGATAGAGACGGAAAGGGCAGCGGCCGTAAAGCTCGGCTGGGAAATGAGATTCAAGGACACCGCTCCATTGCTTGGACCAGGTTTTCCCTTCCGATGCAAACAGGGCTTGGGGCGGTGCTTCCATGCGGACAAGTGACGAAAAATTTTTAGAGATTTCCGTCATGAGAGGCTTCACCTGATCTTTAAAAGCATCAATTTTATCCAAATGATCCTGGAGTTCGATACCGGTTGCTGCCGGTAGCTCCAACTCCAATATCGGCACTGCCTCCTTGCCGCTTCTCATTTCGTACATCTCCAGGAGTATGTCGGCTGCCTCCGGTCGTCCTGTCGTCCAGAGCCACCAGGGTGGAAGCTTTGCAACCCTGAACAATGAGAGCGAGGCCCTGAGACGGTTCTTGTTCATCCCAGCCCGGGGAGGGGACATATCCTGCAGGTGTGAAAGATCGGAGAAGGGATTCTCCTCCTCGAATTCCTCATCCTTGCCAAGAAGACGGTCGAACAGATCCGTGCGGCTCTTGTCGAGGATATTTATTGCCTCGACAAGTTCTTCATCTTCACGATCGAGAATTTCGGCTATGATCAGCACGAGTCTCGCTTGCCAGAGTTCCGCCTGCTTTGCCTCTTCCTTTTTATCCTTTTCATGGTCCTGAGGTGCCGGACCGAAGAGGGAAGAGATGATGGAACTTCGTGATTCTTCTCTGTTCTTCTCAGGAGTCGAGAGAGAAGCAATGGTCAAGGAGCTGAGCTGGGCAGCATAATCGTCCTTTCTTTCCCTTATATCATGGACCAGACGCAGGAAACGTTTTTTCTCCGAGCCCAAGGGGGCGGGAGTATGTACTTGACAGAATCGTTTATCCATGAAAGTATCCGAAATGCCTGCCGCTTGCAGGTCGGCTTCATCTCGCTCCACCGGCTGCAGGATATGCACGGTATCGAAAAAAAGGAAAAGGGATGAATGAGCGTCATCTGCGATGACGGTATCAGGAAAATACAGTGTCTCAAGAGTGTCCATATGCAAAGTACCAGAGAGAAAATATCGTTTTATTTGACAGCTGCCGTCTATATTGTTTTCAACCTGCGTTTGGCAGGCAATCTGCTGAGAACCGTGAAGGCAACCCTATGGCAGATTCTCCAGACCGCCCCCTATGAGGCCTGTGCCACACTGGTTCTGGTCGTCTTTCTTGAATATTTGTCGGGTGGGGAAAAAATTCCCTGGGAGCGTAGATTCAGGCTGTTTTTTACCATCGGCATCATTGCCGGCCTTTTTTATGCAATCTATGAATATGCCGGAAGGGGTGTGCCTCTGCAACAATAATTTTCCGCCTGCCAGGCGCTTTCCCTGATTTGGATCATAATGTTCTATCTCCATGCCTCCAATAGAACGGAAAATCTCCTACGCCACCTGGTTGAAGTGATCAGGGTCGGCGAGCGGGCCGATATTTTTGCCAAAGAAATTTTTCTGATCCAAAGCCAGGGCATGGAGAGGATGATATCCCAGGCCCTGGCCATGGAGTTTCGCAGCTGGTGTAATTTCGAGTACCTGCTTCCCTCTGCCTTCCTTGCCGACATTGCCGAAAAACTAGGCCTGGCAATCACACCGGACAGCTACGACCGCAAGGTACTGACCTGGCGTCTGGACGGCCTCTTGCGGGAGTTGGATGGCGACATCTACCGGCAGCTTTCAGGATATATCAGTGGTGAGAATGCCGGATTGAAAAGGTTCCAGCTCTCGTATCGGCTGGCCAATATCCTCGATCAGTACCAGATGATGCGGCCCGATATGCTGGATGCCTGGGACGCGGGCTCGCGCGTCACCGACCATCCATCAGAGGCCTGGCAGATGGATCTCTGGCGGCGATTGAAACCCGGAGCCGAGGGTGTGCCGCATCGCGGTGTACTCATGCAACGCGTTATTGAAAAATTACATGATACTGACGACTTATCCGTTGTGCTTCCCCGGCGGCTTTCCGTCTTCGGCCTGCATATCATGCCGTCTCTTTTCCTCAGTTGTCTGCATGGACTGAGCCGGCACTGCGACGTCCACCTCTATCTTCTCTCCCCGTGCAGGCAGTACTGGGGCGATGTCGAGGGAAAAAAACGGTTGATTAAAAAGAGTCTGACACGTCTGGAGAAAGGACTGGTCCCTGATGCCGAGGCGGCCCAGGGGCATCCACTGCTTGCCTCTTACGGCAGTCAAGGTCGGGACTTTCAGGAAATGCTTCTCTCCACTGTCGAGATCGAGGCTGAGTTCACCAGCTTCGACGACCCGACTGAAGCAGGCTCTCAAAGCCTTCTGCACAGGCTGCAGTCGAATATCCTAAACAACCGATCAGCAGGCCGGAACGAGCCGGTCCCACCTGACGATTCGCTTGTTATCCTCTCCTGTCACTCCAGGCTGAGGGAGATTGAGGTGCTCAAAGACCGGATCCTGTATCTGTTGCATAACGATCCAGGTCTGGAGCTGCGAGACATCATTGTTATGGCGCCGGACATCCATGACTACGCTTCTTTGATTCCGGCCGTCTTCGATGACATCCAGCATGCCATTGCCGACCGATCGCTGCGCAGATACAACGGCGTTATCAACGAGTTCCTCTCATTTCTGGAGCTTTTTGATGGGCGTTTCGGTTGGATAGAGGTTCTCGACATCCTGAAATACAAGGCGGTCTTTCCCAATTTTGAACTCAGTGCCGCCGATCTTGACAACCTGGAGCATTGGGTCTGTGCCGCCGGCATCCGCTGGGGGTTGTCAGCCGACCAGCGTGGTGAAATGGATCTCCCGGAATTTTCTGAAAATACGTGGAAGTTCGGCCTCGACCGCCTGCTGATGGGTGTGGCCATCGATTGTGAAGAGACAATTGCCGGCATCCTCCCTTTTACCGACATTGAAGGGGCCCAAGCCCGAGCCTTAGGCGGGCTTTGCGCCTTTATAGGTCTGATCGAAAGAGCGAGGTCCGATTTTGGACGAGAACGGAATCTGGAAGACTGGTCGGGCCTGCTTCTCGAGTACGCCGGGGAACTGTTCGGAGACCCCGAGCAGGAGGAGGTCCTGGCACTAAGGGAGATGCTCTTTCTTTTGCGCCACACCTTCGCCCGTTTTCACGACTATCCCGTGCATCTCAGGGTTGTCCGGGCCTGGCTCTCCCAGTCGGTGCATGAAAGCCTCAGCGGTACAGGCTTTCTCAGGGGGTCTCTGACGTTCTGTTCCATGCTGCCCATGCGCTCGATACCTTTCAGGGTGGTCTGCCTGCTGGGAATCAACGACGGCGAGTTTCCCAGAAATGATTCCTGGTCCACCTTCGATCTCATGGCTCCACCCAGGGGCAGGCCGGGAGATCGTTCCGCCCGTTCAGATGACCGCTACCAGTTCCTGGAGGCCCTTCTGGCTGCCCGCGACAATCTGCTTATCAGCTACATCGGCAAATCGATTAAAACCAACGACCCGATTCCTCCCTCGGTGGTAATAACCGAGCTGTTGGAATATGTGGAAAGCGTTTTCGGGACAGTCGACATGGTTGTCGAACAGCCGCTGCAGCCTTTCAGCTCCCGTTATTTTATAGGAGAGAAGGGACTGTTTAGCTTCAGTTCGCATTATTGTGCCACCGCGGCCCGCTTTCTCAAAAACGAAGAGGAGCACAGATTCTGGTGGTCGGGACAACTCGCGGTTCCGGATCGGGAGCCGATCCGGGTACGGGATCTCCTGGCCTTCTTTGCCAATCCACAGCGCTGGTTTCTTCGAACCTGCCTGGGTATCCGCCTCGAAGCCGGCAGTGATCTCCCGGAGGAACGCGAACCCTTTGCCGTCAGTGGCCTTGATGCCTACCTGATTGAACAGGAGGCCATCTCCTGCCTGATTGAAGGGAGGGACCCCCAAAGGCTCCTGGCCCGGCTCAAGGCCGAAGGGCGATGGACGCTGGGAACACCCGGTGGCATATCTTACGGGATTCGGCTGCGTGAACTGAGCGCCTTTGCCGGCACGATCCGGGATCTGGAACTGGGCGACAGACGGCCGGACATGCCTATCGACACTCTGATCGGGGACTATCATCTTCAAGGACAATTGTCCAATCTCTATGAAGGCGGTGTCCTGCTGGCCCGTTATGCCTCCCTGAAGGGTAAGGATCTGCTGGCCGGCTGGATCCACCATCTGCTCTTGGGACTCTTTACGAAACAGCAACATCGGACGACGATCGTTGCCAAAGATGGGATTGCACAATTCGGCGATGATTGCAAAAAGGGACCGGATCTTCCGAGGTTGCTCGAGGTTTATGATGAAGGGTGTCGCAGGCCGAGCCCTTTCCTTGTTGAGCCCGCCTTTGACTATGTCCGGCAGCTGCATGCCTCCCGGGCCGGTATCCCGCCTCTTGTCAAGGCCCAAAGCCGTCTGCAGGACAGTCTCACCAAGGGGTATGAGCCGGAATGGGCTCTGCTCTTCCGCAACAGGGAACCGCAGGATATTCTGGATGCTCGTTTTGAAAACCTCTGCCGTGAAATTATGGACCCGATCTGGAAAAGAGCCGATGTCAACTGAAACCCAAATCTTTGACCCCGGCCGGATCCGTCTGCAAAAGGGGATCAGTCTGGTGGAGGCCAGTGCCGGAACCGGCAAGACCTATGCCATTGCCATGCTCGCCCTGCGCGCCGTGGCGGAGCTGGGGGTGACGGTCGACAAGCTGCTGATCGTGACCTTTACCAAGGCGGCAACCGAAGAACTGCGGGCCAGAATAAGGACCCGGTTGGCCCAGGCCCGAGATCTGTTACAGGGAAAATCGACTGATCCGGACCCGACGCTTGCCGGCTGGGCTGCCGGGTTGGACAACCGCGATCTGGTGTCTGCCCGGCTGCAGTCGGCCCTTTACGATATCGACCAGGTGAGTATTTTCACCATCCATTCTTTTTGCCGGAAGATGCTGCAGGAACAGGCCCTGGAGAGCGGCCAGCTTTTCGATGCCGAACTCCTGGCCGATATAGACGACATCCGTTCCCAGGTGGTCGACGACTTCTGGCGCAGCCATGTCTACGGACTTGCCCCACGACCGTGTTCCATGATAACAGACGTTTTTCCCACCCCGGAATCGCTTGCGGCCAGCATCAGAGGGTCCGGCGCGGCAGCCGTGATCGAACCCAATGCGGAAGAGTTTTCCTCAGCGCTTGCCGGCAGCGAATCGTCTTTTGCCGCTCTGGCATCCTGGTGGCAGGGTAAAGCCGCTGGGCTCTTTTCGCATTTTGAGCAGGCAGTGGCAGAACAGAAGTTCAAGAAAGATTTCTGTCAGAGCTTTTCTTCCTGGTGGCAGGCACTGGATGCCTTTTTCCGGCAGGAAAGCCAGGAACAACCGGCAGATCTGCAGCTTCTGACCCGGCAGGGTCTTCTTTCAGTGCTCAACGGCCAGAAGCTGCGTGGTGAGCAGAAAAAAGAGGATTTTATTACCTCTCTACCCTTGCCGGAAAATGAGGCGGCAATTTTTCTGAGAGCTGCGAAGGCTCTTGTGCTGAGCTTAAGAAGCGGTCTGGCCACGACCTTGAAAAACGAAGTAGAGCGGCGGCTGACGCGGCATGGGACCATGTCATTTGACGATCTGATCCTCAGGTTGTCCCGGGCTATTGGTGAAGGCGGCATGCTGCAGGGCCTTCTCAGCAGGCGCTACCTGGTGGCCCTGATTGATGAGTTTCAGGATACGGATGCCCTTCAATGGCACATCTTTCACAGTCTATTCGGCGCTGGAGACCATTACTTCTATCTGATCGGAGATCCCAAACAGGCCATCTACAAATTCCGGGGTGCGGATATCTTCTCCTATTTTCAGGCCAAAAAGGCGGCAACCGCCAGGCTGACCCTGGACCGGAACTACCGTTCCCATCCGGATCTGGTTGGGGAGGTAAATCGTCTTTTTACCGGACGCCCCGAGCCCTTTTCTTTTCCTGAAGATCTTATGGGCTATCAACGCGTTATTCCCGCCCGAGGCCTTGAGGACGGATATTTGCAACAAGAAGGGGAGCCTTTTGCGGCCATGATCTACGGTCAATTGCCGGAAACGGAAAAAGGGGCCTGGACCTCGGGAAAGGCCTCCTTGAATATCAGACGCTTCATCGTCTCCGAGATTATCGGCCTGCTTGATCATGAGAAGCCGGTCCATATCGTGAGCAAAGAAAAAGAAACCAGGCCCCTGAAACCCAGGGATATCGCAGTCCTGGTGCGCAGCAATACCCAGGCTGAGGAGTACCGGCGGGCCTTTTCCGAAGTCCGGGTGCCCGCTGTTGTAACCAGCAGGGCATCGGTCTTCCAAACCGATGCCTGCTCTGAAATGTTTCTCCTGCTTGAGGCTGTTGCCGAGCCTGGAGATATGCACAAGCTGAAAAGGGCGATGACCATCTCCTGGTTCGGAATCACAGGCGATGAGCTGCAGAGGATCTGGCAGGACGAGGCCGAGGTTGACGACTGGCACGGCAGGTTCCAGAATTATTCGCGGATCTGGCAGGAGCAGGGATTTTTGACCATGATGAACAGACTTGTCATCAACGAGGAGGTCCTTGTCACTCTGGCTTCAGGAAAATCGGCACAGCGAAATATCGCCAACATCCATCATCTCTCCGAGCTGATTCAGACGGCTGAAAGCAGCGAAAATCTCGGTTGCGGCGGCACCCTGAAGTGGCTGCGTACCAGGATGAAAGCCCTGCAGATGGCCGAGGATGTGGAACTGCGTCTTGAAAGCGATGAAGAGGCTGTGAAAATCGTCACCATGCACAGTGCCAAGGGCCTGGAGTATCCTGTGGTTTTCTGCCCGTACCTCTGGTACCGTTCCATCCGTCTGCAAAAAGAGAGATGGGCGATAAGCTGTCATGATACCGATCAGCGTCTGGTTCTCGATCTCGGCTCGGAGAGGTTTGAGGAGCGCAGGGAGCAGGCAGTAGCTGAAGAGTTTGCCGAAGATCTGCGTATTGCCTATGTGGCCCTGACCCGGGCCAAATTGTGCTGCTATGTCTTTTGGGCCGATGTGAAAGGCTCTGCTGCAACCACCGACTCGTTTTCCTCGGCGCTTGGCTACCTGCTCTTTCCCAGGGGAAGAGTGGATTTTAAGACACAGGAAAGGACCCTGCAGGCACGAGCCGCCGTCCCCTCCATCGGGTATCGAATCCTGGCAGATGACGGTATGCAAGCGATTGAATCCTTCAGAGGTACCCAGGAGAATCCTGTCCTTTCACCGCTTTTACCGTCCGGCCGCAATCTCTCTACCGACTGGCAGATGTCGAGCTATTCGGCCTTGGCCTCACTTAGTGACAACGATGCACAGGACCACATGCTTGCCGTTCCGGAATCCGACGGTTCGGAGCCTGCACTCTACCCCGGGCTTCCGGCCGGAACAGGCTTTGGCAATCTTGTCCACGCTCTCCTGGAACAGGTTCCCTTCTCATCTTTTGCTGCAGGAGATGATTGCAGCGATATCCAAATCCAGCAGTGCGGGCGTTTTGGAGTGCAGGTGGCGCAGGAGGTCCTGCAGCGGCTGCTGGCGGCTGTGGTTACCACACCGCTTACAGACGACCCGGCCTTTACCCTGGCCGGACTCGATGCCGGATGCCTGGTAAAGGAGATGCCCTTTTATTTCCATCCGGACAGGATTGCAACCAGCGAGATCAATGCCGTTCTGGCAAATGAGCCCACCGTCGTCCCTTTAACCCGCAAGGTGATGCAGGGCTTTTTGACCGGTTTTGTCGATCTCTTCTTTGCCTACAAAGGAAAATTTTATCTGGCCGATTATAAGACGAATTACCTGGGTGATGCCACCGGAGACTATTTGGATCAAAATCTGGTCCGGGCCATGGCCGCTCATAACTATGGGCTGCAATACTGGATATATACCCTGGTCCTTGACCGGCACCTGCAGAATGTGCTGCCGGATTACGATTATAAAAGGCATTTCGGCGGCGTCTTCTATCTCTTTGTCCGGGGCATGGTTCCAGGGCGGCCTGAAAGCGGCGTCTACTTTGCCCTGCCCGACCGGGAGGTCCTGGACAGGCTCAAATCCTGCGTGGAGGGAAGGTGATGGAGGGGTCGTACAGCCTGCTCGATCTTCATTTTGCCGACTTCCTGGCCGCCCGCTGCGGGCTGCCGGATGGTGATCTTGCAATGTTTAAACATCTGGTGCGCGAGCTTTCCAGGGCCCTGGCCGACGGCCATAGCTGCCTGCCTCTTCAGTCCGGAGACAGGGATATGCTCATGGCGAGCCCGCTTGTTTCAGAAGGCCGGAAGACGCCGCTGGTTCTTTTTAATGAGAGTCTGTATCTGCACCGCTACTTCACCTATGAAGCCCGGCTTGCCGCCGGAATCAAAGACCTGGCCGGAAGGAAATCCAATACAGATGTAGATGCTCTGCTCGACGCCTGTTTCGGGCCGGACGGAGATGAACTCGACGGACAGAAGCTGGCGGCGCAGCTGGCGGTTACCAGGGCGCTTGCCATTATCTCAGGCGGTCCCGGTACCGGCAAGACCACCACCGTAGTCAAGATCATCGGCATCCTGCTGGAGGCCTTTGGCAGTGACCTGCAGGTGGCCCTGGCTGCTCCCACCGGCAAGGCCGCCATGCGTTTGAGCATGGCCGTGGGCAGGAACAAAGAGGGCCTTCCTTTTTCCGCTGCGATCAAGAACGCCATACCCGATGAAACCAGGACCCTGCACCGGCTTCTGGGGGCGCGGGATCGATCCGTCTACTTCCGCCATAACAGGGAAAACCCGCTGCCCTGGGATGCGGTGGTGGTTGATGAGGCCTCCATGGTCGATCTGGCGATGATGAGCAAGCTGGTGGAGGCGCTCAAGCCTGGTTCCAGGCTCATTCTCCTGGGTGATAAAGACCAGCTGGTCTCGGTGGAATCCGGGGCTGTGCTTGCCGATCTGGTGGAGGCCCTGCCGGAAAATACCGTTGAACTGCAAAAGACCTATCGGTTCGACGCGGCAATCAGCCGTCTTTCCCGGGCGGTGAACAGAGGAGATGTGGAAGCCGCCCGAGAGCTTCTTGCCGATTCCACGTCCCGGCGCACCCGTTTATTGACCGAACCGCTCCGGGATTTTGCCGGCAGCCGGTACCTGGACTACATGCGCCTGGTCGAACAGGTCCGGGAGGTCGGCGAGGAGAAGGTGTTTGCCGTATTTAACCGTTTTCGTATCCTCTGTGCCCTGCGCCGGGGACCTGCCGGGGTGGAGGGGATCAATACGGTGATGGAGCAGTTTCTCTACCGGCATGGATATGACTGCCTAGCCAGGCCCTGGTATCCGGGAAGGCCGGTTCTCATTACCCGCAATGACTACACCCTGGATCTTTACAATGGGGATGTGGGAATCGCTTTGCCCGATTCTGCCGGTGGCGGGGTTCGAGTTGTTTTTCAACGCCCGGACGGCACGATAAAGAGCTGCCTGCCCAATCGTCTGCCTCCCTGCGAGACAGCCTATGCCATGACCATTCATAAATCCCAGGGGTCCGAGTTTGACGAT
Organism: Desulfocapsaceae bacterium; assembly: GCA_046704745.1. GTDB lineage: Bacteria > Desulfobacterota > Desulfobulbia > Desulfobulbales > Desulfocapsaceae > CAWGGS01. Next base: position 26,921 of record JBJKRL010000081.1, read on the forward strand.
GTCCTGATTGTCCTTCCGGAAAAAGAAAACCCGATTTTAAGCCGGGAGCTTGTATACACGGCTCTGACCCGGGCCAGAAAACAGGTGCTGGTAAGCTCCAGCGAGGTAATTTTGCGACTGGCCCTGGAGCGCAAGATCAGGCGATACAGTAATCTGAAGGACCGGCTTCTGGCCGAATGACCCAATGAAAATACTCCATATATTAAGCCAGCGACCCGACAGCACCGGCAGCGGCTATTACATCCAGAACATGTTACAGCTGTCCCGGCATGCCGGACATAAAAATTTTCTCATTGCCGGAGTTCCAAGGGGTAAAGAGCCTAAACTCGATTGCATCGAGAGCTCGTCCTGCAGCTTTGTGCGCTTCAACGGCGGCGATCTGGACTTCACCATCCCGGGGATGAGCGATGTCATGCCCTATCCCAGTTCCGTGTTCGGCGAACTGTCCGAGGCGCAGCTCGATGCCTATGAGCGGGTCTTTGCAGGCAAAATCCAGCAGGCGGTGGTGACATTCCGCCCGGATATCATCCACAGCCACCACCTGTGGATCGTAACCGCGGTAGCAAGAAGGGTCGCCCCCGGCATTCCCATGGTGACCTCCTGTCATTCAACGGCCCTGAGACAGTTTGTGCAGTGTTCTCATCTGCGAAGACGAGTGCTTACCTCCTGCCGCACCGTAAACAGGGTCATGGCCCTGAGCCGTGATCAGGCGGCTGCCATTGCCGGGCTGTATGGGATAGAAAAAGAGCGGATCGATATTGTGGGAGGAGGATTTAATGAGGAGTTTTTTTCCTGGAAGACGAAAAAACCGGCTCCGCCCGTTCATCTTCTCTATGCCGGGAAATTGAGCTTTGCCAAGGGGGTGGATTGGCTGCTGCGCGTCTGCCAGCGGCAAAATGGCGGGCCGTTTCATGTCCATCTTGCCGGCTCCGGCACCGGGGAGGAGGAAAAGACCTGTCTAGAACTTGCCGAAAAACTGCGTGGCCGGGTCACGATCCATGGCAGGATAAGCCAGCAGGAACTGGCAAGGCTGATGGGAACATGCCATCTCCATGTTCTCCCATCCTTCTTTGAGGGTTTGCCGCTGGTGCTCCTTGAGGCACTGGCCTCGGGATGCCGCATTATCACCACGGACCTGCCGGGCTGCCGTGAGCTTTTGGAGAAGGGGAGCCGGGATCTGGTGGAATTCATCCGCCTCCCGAAGCTGGCAACCGTAGATCAACCCCGGGAAAAGGATCGGAAACAACTCGAGACCGATCTGTCGGCGGCCCTTACCCGCATGTTTTCCCGGATCCTGCAATCTCCCTCACCCGACCCCGGCGAAGTTTCCGAACTGGCCTCGAGCTTTAGCTGGAATGCGGTTTTCAACAGGGTGACTGAATCATATAGGAAAGCGCTTTCGAGATAAAGTAGACATAAACGTTCAGAAGTGGTTCAGATGTGAGCAAAAAGCCCGAAACGCTATAGTAGAACTATGCGTTCCGGGCTTTTTGTGTGCAAATGGGCCGCTTATGGATGTTTATAAAGTAACAGCGATGGCGGCTGCGTCATCATGCTGCTTGAATCGGGGGTATTTACGGCAGGTGGGATCCTGGTCGTGTAGAGATGTGATATGTTGGTGGAGACCTCTTATGCCGGCTTGGCGGTAGAGCTCGACGAAGGCGGGCCAGTCGTTTTCCTTCTCCGGATCCTCACGCGGCAGGAGAAGGCCGTCGGTGAAGATGATGATGGAGTCAATGCCGTCCAGCTGCTGTTTGCCGTGCCGGATAAAATCCAACGCCTGCGGCTCACCGTTTAGGACGCCGTAGGTGACATTCATTTTCATGCGTACGCTGCGGATCTGTTTCTTTAAGGCATCGTGAATGGGAATACCGCTGGGGACCCTTGCATCCTTCCACAGCTTCAGGGTCTGCCTGTCCACGTCGATTTCCGGGGTCAGGTTGGTAAAGGAGCCGTCCTTATGGATGAGGAGGATCTGGCTGTCGCCGGTCTGGCAGTACTCGAAATGGTCGTCTTCCAGGTGGACGACGGCGGCGCTGGTTGACCAGAGGCGGTAGCGTTTTTCTTCCGGGATATCTTGGCTGTCAAGGGCTCTGTTTATCCTCCTATTGGCTTCTTTGGCGCAGGAGAAAAGATCTTTCTGGCCATTGCGGAAGGCCTCGGCTGCGATTCGGGCTGCAATCAGTCCGCCTGTGAGTCCTGGCGGCAGATCGCTGGCTGAAATTGTGGTGGCCCCGTCAAAGACACCGAAGGTCCTGCCATCTTCAAGGAGGACATCTTCGTTTACCAGGCCGCTGCCTTGTTCCAGCAAGGTTTCAACCCGGGGGCCGGAAAGGTTTGTATAAGGACGGGTTTGTACCCGTTGTTCAACTGAAATATACATTGTTTTCTACCTTCTAATATAACCGTTGCCAATATAATAAGAATTCACAATAATACAAATCGATTGTTTCGATGGCAGGACGTTGCCCAATAGTAAAATCCGATGATGGAAAATGGAAAGTCTTCGGTTTGCCGCGGCTGGCAGTACGTAGTATAAAAGAGATATGAATGAAATTATTCTTGATCCGCAGCCAGACGACTGGGATGCCTTTATCTCAAATTGCCCTGACGCTGTGTTTTCCCATTTCCATGGCTGGACTGAAGCCCTGGCCTCGATCTACGGGCTCAGGCCTTTTTTCCTGGCAGCAGGCTGTGCCGGCAGGCTTTGCGGGTTACTGCCGCTGGTGCTCTTTGATCCTCCCGGTGCTGAGAAGAGGCTTGTCTCTTTACCGTATACCGATGCAGCCGGAATCATCGCCGATACTGCCGAGACTGCAAGACAACTCCTGCAGGCGGCCCTTGAGCTGACGGCCAAACTCGACGCTCACCATCTGGAGCTCCGTCAGACAGGAGCCGGAGCTCATTTTTCTTTCGGAAAGAGGCAAGAGTTTGCCCATACCCCGCATTCCTTCAAGACAGGCCTGGTGCTGGACCTGCCACCGACTTCAGAAGAACTCTGGAGCCAATTGGATGCCAAGGTCCGCAACCAGGTGCGTAAGGCCAGGAAATGCGGATGTTCTTTAAAAATGGGCGGAGTTGAACTGCTTGGGGATTTTTACCCTGTATTTTCAGAGAATATGCGGGATCTTGGCTCTCCGGTTCATGCCCGGGAACTCTTTGCTGAGATGGTAACAAAACTGCCGGCCCATATTTTTACCGTCTCGATACAGGGCACGGCGGCGGCAGCATCCATGGTTTTTGCAAAAGGTGCGACTCTTTTCAATCCATGGGCTTCGTCTCTTAAGCGGTTTCGTCCCCAGTGCCCGAATATGCTGCTGTACTGGAGCATGCTTGCCCATGGGGCTGACAGCGGCTATACACGGTTCGATTTCGGCCGCTCGACTCCCGGTGCTTCCACCTGCAGATTCAAACAGCAGTGGGGGGCGAAACAGGAACCGCTTGTCTGGCATGTATTTTCTCGCCGAGGTCTTCGCTGGGACCCCCGGCAGGAGAGTCTGGTGGACGAAAAATGGAAGGGCCAGGATCTTGAAGTTTCCCGCAGGAAAGGACCTGCCATCAGGCGCTGGATCAGCCTCTGAGGTGAATATGAACATTGTCCGGCTCGAACATTGCGTCATCTCCCTGCCCCTGCCTCTTTTGCCGGTTATCGAGGATGTCGGCTGGTGGCAGGGGAGGGATGGATCCGCAGCCAACGAGCCGTATCGCAACAACTTTCCCCGCCGCCACAGCCTTGCCGATTACCAGGCTCTGTTCCGGTTTGCCGACCGGTTGTCCACGCGAATTGCCCTGGGAATGGTCATGGGTGAGTGGGACCGGACCAATTTTTTAAAGGATCTCCCCGGCGCCACCTGGATGGGAGCAGAATGGAACAACCGCCTCAATCAGGGGCCGTGGCTGGATGAGGCGGCAGACTATCTTAACAGCCATTCCTCCCATCTTGAGATCGCCCTGCATGGTATCTGCCATGAGTCCTGGCATAACGGCAAAATGCAGCGCTCAGAATTCCATGACACAGACAATCGAATGCGCCCCGCAGCACTGGTGCGCAGCCATCTCGACGCCTATGCCTCTCTTTTGGAACAAAATGGCCTGACAAAATTTCCCAGGCTCTTTGTCCCCCCTGCCCTGTACCACAGTTTCGGCAATGGCGAAGACTCGATCCAGGCCCTCTTGCACGATTACGGCATCAGATATGTTACAACCCGTTTTTCCCGGGCCCGCAGATATTCGGAACCGGTTCATCCGAACATGACCTGGGAGTGCGGTGTGACGATCCTTGAGCGCGGACTCTCACCCGTCGACTGGGATGCGCCGGCATCGCCACCCGTCTGGAACGAGCCCGGTCCTATTCTGCCGCTGCATTGGGGAAATCTCCTGCACCCCGATCCTGGCCGCAACGCAGAGATCGTTGACGCCTGGGCTTCTCTGTTGCTTGAAAAAACAGCAGGAGTTGAACGTATCCTGGCAGAAGGGACGGCATCATGCTGGAGGCAGGCCGGGGTGTTTTTCCTTGCTGAAATGCACAGGCAGGAGGAAACTGTCGTCATCGATCTTGGTGCTCTTCCGGATATGGCCGCATTTTCCGGACCTTTTTTCCTGAAGATACAAGAGGAAAAACCCATGAATCTGATCTGCACCGGAGCCGAGATTATACGTGATGAGGTTTCCATAGAACATATCCGTATTCTTAAGCTTCTCCCGGAAAAGGGACAACGGGAGATTGTCCTCTCCTTTAAGGGGGAAATTACGAAAAAGTCCTCTGTGACTCCGTAAAAAGATTGCAAAAATCACTATGAGAAGGTAGCCTGCACATAGATGAATACAGGATTCCGATTGGGATGGTAACTTCAAGACTCTTCCAAAAACGGGGTATCTCTTTTTCATGAAACGCTTCTTCTTTTTTTCCCTTGTCGTCTTTTTTCACCTCTTTACAGTCTGCCCGGCCCGCGCCGGGTTAACTATTCTTACAGAAGAATTTCCACCGTATAATTACACCATAAACGGAAAGCACACCGGAGCGACTACGGTGGTTGTCCGGGAAATACTTCGAAGATTGGGGAGCAAAGACACCATTAAGGTATTGCCCTGGGCCCGGGCCTATAAACGATTGAGTACGGAACCCAATGTTGTGCTCTTTACAACCGCCCGTACCAAGGAGAGAGAATCCTTATTTAATTGGGTTGGTCCGCTGTTTTGCTTTCGTCTTGGGTTTTATGCCAGGAAGGGATCGACACTTACGATTGATTCGCTGGATGCGGCAAAAAAAGTGGGGAGTATTGCCACCTACAGAGACGATTTCCGTGAACAGATTCTAAAATCGCTCGGATTCACGAATCTTGAAAATTCGAACAGCCCGGAAAGCAATATCCGTATGTTGATCTCAGGCCGGGTTGATCTCTGGTTTTTCGATAATATCGGTGCACCTGACGTGGCGCAGGCAGCAGGTATAAATCCGCAGGACATTGAAGAGATCTATACCTACCAGCAGCATTACTCCTATATCGCCATATCCAAAGGAACGTCCCCTGAAATTGTCCATAAATGGCAGAAGGCTCTGGACGATATGAAAGAGGACGGAACATTCTGGTGGTTGACCAGCAAATGGATCCCTTCGGATGCAATTTTGGTCTCCGGACTAGCGACCGGCGATACTTCGCACTTCAGGTTGCATATCTATACTGCAGATTCCCCTCCCTCCTCCTATGACGAGAACGGCCGGCTTAAAGGCCTCTCGGTTGAGATTGTGCAGGAAATCCTTCATCGGATCGGACGCGAAGATGAGATAACAGTGGTTCCCTGGGCTCGGGGATACCGGTTGGCTTGCTCCGGTGCCGATACCATGCTCTTCGCCACTGCCAGGATTCCCAAAACCGAGGATATGTTTGCCTGGGCCGGCCCTCTGTTCACACAGCACTGGGGATTCTATCGCTGGAAGGGTTCCGGGACGAGTGCTGCCGATTTTACAGCTGCAAAGCGTGTGAAGCGGATCGGCACCGTTTTTCAGGACGCCAAAATGAAATTCCTTGAAAGCGAGGGTTTCAATAATCTTATACCGACAAACAAGGATATCATAAATTTACAGCGCCTGAAACATGGTGATATCGATCTCTGGGTCGGCTCCAGCCTCAATATGTCCTATCTTGCCAGGAAAGCGGGAATTTCCACCGACCGTCTCGAACTGACCTATGCCTTTCATCCGATAAACAATTTCATAGCCTTTTCCAAGGGAACCTCACCTGATGTGGTCCGATTATGGCAGAATGTATTAGATGAAATGAAATTAGATGGTACCTATCATCGAATTTGTCGAAAGTATCATTATGAACCATAGGAAACTCTTTTTAGGCAATAGCAGGATTGTTGCGGCCGGTTTTACACATCACGCCTTTGAGGAGTGCTGTTGATGAAATATCGATCTCTTTCTTTCGAGCTTGCTATCTGCTTGGTATTAATGGTTTTCATTGTTGAGGGAACGCTGCTCCTCTTCATGTATCATCGGCAGTCCGGATATCTCTACAAGCAACTGCAGGCAAAGGCCGATGAATATGCCGTCAATCTGTCTGAAACGCTGTCCTCACCTCTCTGGGAATACGACAATGAACAGATCCGTCATATAGGAGAGGGCTATGCCCGCAACAACCTGGTCTCGGCCCTGCAGATCCGTGATGCAAACGGAGCCGCGCTCTATCAATTCAACCGGAAGGATTCATCCGATCAGATCGTCAGAAAGCTGGGCATCTCCCATGCGGGGAAACAGATCGGTGAGGCACGGTTCTCCCTGTCTCTCAAGGCGTATAGAAACGATTTAACATGGTTTCGTAATACCGCCTTCATTTTACTGGCCGTATCCCTGCTGGTCATCGTCGTTGCCGCCGGCATCGTCTTCAGGATGATTATCCGAAAACCCCTGGCAATTTTTTATAGAGGGATGGATCGGGTGGCAAAAGGCGAATACGGGTATCGTTTCGACGAGGTTCATCATAAGGAGCTGATCGGTATTGCTCAGCGTTTCAGTGTCATGGCCGACAAGATACGGGAACGGGAGTGCTCCCTGCAAAAAGAGGCGGCCGAGCGGAAACTGGCGGAAGAGAAAATCCGTGTGAGCGAGGCAAGGATCCGGGCAATCCTTGACGCCCTTCCCGATGTCCTCTTCCAGTTTGACCGTGAAGGCCGGTTTATCGATATGCGCGGGGCGCCGGAAAACCTTGCATTTACCTCGGAGCAATGTAAAGGAAAAATTATAGATGAGGTTATTCCCAAAAATATCGCTTTGAAATTCAAGAGCAATCTCTCTAAATCTTTTCTTTCCGGGACCATGGAAGTATTCGAGTACGATTTTCCCTACAATGGTCATACGAGGCATTTTGAATGCCGTCTGACCGCGGTCTCGGAGAGTCTTGCCCTGGCAATGGTCAGAGACATTACGGAACGGGTGAACGCCAGAAATGAGAAAAAGCGTCTGCTCGAACAGTTGCAGCGTGCCCAGAAGATGGAGGCCCTTGGTGTACTGGCCGGCGGTGTCGCCCATGATTTGAATAATGTCCTGTCCGGGCTGGTGAGTTATCCGGAATTGCTTCTTCTGGAACTGCCGGAGGACAGTCCGTTGAAAAAGCCGATTAAAACAATCCAGAAATCCGGCGAACGTGCAGCAAATATTGTGCAAGATCTGTTGACAATGGCCCGTCGGGGAGTATCTATTTCAGAGATCGTAAATTTCAATGATGTCATCCATGACTACTTGAAAAGTCCCGAATACGGCAATCTTCTGGTCCATAATACCGGAATCGACATCGAACCGAAACTGGACGATGAACTCTTTGATATTTCCGGGTCTTCGGTTCATCTGACCAAGGTCGTCATGAACCTGGTTTCCAATGCTGCAGAGGCCATGACCGGACAAGGTATCGTTCGTATCACGACCGGCAATCGGTACATTGATCGTCCCGTTAAAGGCTATGACGATATTGAGGAAGGTGATTATGTGGCCCTCGAAGTTGCGGACTCGGGGATTGGAATGTCGGCAGAGGACATCAACCATATTTTCGAGCCGTTTTATTCAAAGAAGGTTATGGGTAGAAGCGGCACAGGCCTGGGCATGGCGGTCGTGTGGGGAATCGTCAAGGACCACAACGGATACATCGATATACAAAGCATTGAAGGAAAGGGGACCACGGTTACTCTTTTCCTGCCCTCCACCAAAGAACTGCGGAAACCCAAAAGCGACAAGATAACCTACGAGTCTCTTATGGGAAAGGGTGAACGCATTCTTGTTATAGATGACATCCCGGAGCAGCGGGAAATTGCCGCGGAGATGCTGGTCAAATTGGGATATACTGTGGAAAGTGTCGCAAGCGGCGAAGCAGCAGTCGAGTATATACGAACAAATAAGGCCGATCTTCTGCTGTTGGATATGATAATGGAACCGGGCATTGACGGCCTGGAAACCTATCGCCGTATTCTTCAGATCAATCCCGATCAGAAGGCAGCCATAACAAGCGGGTTCTCGGAGTCGGAACGGGTCTATACCGCTCGAAAACTGGGAGCACAAATCTATGTAAAAAAACCGTACCGCCTAGAAACGCTGGCGCAGGCGGTGCAGGAGGCCCTGCGCTGAGTACCGGCGACATGATCACCTTTTCTGTCTATGGTGCCAGGCGCGGCCTCGGGAACAGGGACCCCGGGGTATCATCTTTTCTCCATCAGGTGAAAAAATACGCATTTGCGTCAACATCCTGGTGACAACAACTGAAAATACGGATAAGATACTGTCTTTCCAGTAGTTATGAGTTAGTGGCGCGATAATTTCCGATGCTGAAAGTTTACGCCGCACAGAGGCTTGGCTGAAAAGCTCGAAAGGGTCATTCCTTTGACGAAACGATTAGCTGAAACGATTCAAAGTCAGGTGAAGAAGAGATTGGCACACTTTGCCCGTGTTGCAAACCCGGCGTCAAACAAAAAAAAATCACTGTTAACGGCTTTTTTGATACCGGCAGCCTGTATTGTTTTATCCTCCTGCGCGCAACCTCCCAAGGTTGGTATCAGAGAAGTGAATTTTACGGTTCAGGACAACAAGACAAGACTGTCAACAGATCTCTCCGCTTCTCCTGATGGAAAAAAAGTGGCGATACGAGCGCCGTATGGAACGGACCTCCATTCCCTGAAACCGGAAATATCCTTTTTCGGCAACAAATTGATCCCACCCAGCGGGCAGGCCAGGGATTTCAGCCACCCGATTACCTACACGGTAAAAGGAAGCTCAGGCTCTAAAACGTACACTCTTGCCGTTGTACCCGATGCCAAACCCAATCTTTTTCCGGTTGCAGGCGACGGTGTTAAAGGAGTGGTTCTCAAGCCGATTCTGAGCATCCCGGACGGAGGCGGAAGAGTTCAGTTGACAGTGCCTCCCGATTATAAAAAATCGGGGAAGAAATACCCTCTTCATCTTCATTTTCATGGCCTGGGAGGTGATCTTTACGGAACGGGGTTGAAATTCCCTTTCAATGATGTCGTGGGAACACCCGGACGAGAGTTCATCATGGCAACCTGGGCAGGTGGAGATTTCGATCTTCGCAGGATGCTCGATTATCTGTTGGCACATTACCCGATCGATAGAAACCACATCTGGATATCCGGCCATTCCACCGGCGCCTACACTGTCTTAAGTGATATCTGCGAACTGCCGAAAAAGAAATATCCCATTGAAGTGACGATGGTTATGAGCTCTCCACTCATCAGAGGCTGCACAGCCGGAAAGTATCATTTCATTATCAGCGGCTCATATGATCTTGTTCCTTTTTTCAGTCACTCTGACAGCGAGCAGCTCTACGATTATTTTAAAAAGAAACTGCAATGCTCCAAAGAGGCGCTGCTTGATGCAAGATTCGCAGGATATCCATACGAAGTCAGACGCAGAGCCGCATATGATTGCCAGGACCGGAAACAGGTGTATTTCTATACCCTGGAAAAAGATTTCCACAATCCGCACTTGAGCAGAAATCTCATAAATAACATCATGGTGGAAATATTCAGGAGCACCGGCCTGACGATGATAGGCGATGTGTCTCCACCACCTCCTGGGGATCACTATGCGATATTGCGGCCTTCGGCCCAGACTGCCTTGCCGGTCATTAAGCGGGCTTCCAACCAGCAGACCCCTGTGCATCGATAGAGGAGAGGACGGATAAGAAAAGCGGTTTTATCTTATCCCGGCCGGCTGCGCCTGCTTCTGTCTTCCCGGCTGTGTGACCAGCATCAAGACCCCCATAAGCGTCATTGCTCCCCCTACGATCAGCTTCCATCCAAGGATATCTCCAAAAACAACAACACCTAATAATGTGGCGATGATGGGCGTCAGCAGGAGCAGCGGGGTTATCTTGGCGACCGGATATTTTCCCAGAAGATAATAAACCAGGCCATGGCCTATCAGTGATGCTCCTATGGCGGAATAGAGCGGGGTCCAATAGTCGACCAGATGGACGCTTGAAAGTGTATGAATCTGGCCGGATTCAAAAATAAAGGAGAGCAACGACTGTGAAGGGAGGGCGACCAGGGCGATCCAGGCCTGAAGCCTGAACACCCCGAGGGTCGGGCATTTCCGCATGAAGATCGTGGCCGTGGCCATGACAAATGCCGCTCCGGTTACCCAGAGGATGGCATCGATATGATTAAAGACAATGGGATCAAAGCCGATAACCATGACGCCGCCGAAGGCTATGGCAATGGCTGTAATGGTTTTTGCAGTTATCTTCTCCTTTAGAAAAATCGAAGCCAGAATTGCCGAAAACGGAACATAGAGCTGCGTGGTGATGGCAATGGAGCCGATATTGCCCCCGGCATGCAGGCCGATAAAGATCATGCTGAAATGGAAGACACCCAAAAGAGCCGCAACCCGCAGAAGCGGCTTCATATACCCGGGCGCCGGTCTCAGCCACGGGAGCATCAAGATGAGAAGAAACAGAAAACGTATGGCGGTAAACAAAAGCGGCCCAAATTTATCGGCGCCGATTTTCCCGGCAATAAAATTAAACCCCCATGCCGTATTTATGATAAGAATCAGTAAGAGGTGGGAGAGGGGCATCGCTCGTATCGGATCTAAACAAGGGTTTTTAATTACGTATCAGTTCCCTGACAGATAGTATGCCAATACACGGGAACGGAAAGAAGAGAACTGAATTGAGTACACGATGCCCGCCTTTTTTGCCAGGAGAAATTTGTGCCATACCACATGCGTCTCAATCTCATGGTATACTAAGGCTCCTCCGTATTATACTTGCTTTTATAGGTAATGTTGAAAATAACAATCCGGCGGAGGTCATCGATTCCGGCAGCTGCTCTACGGCCTAGTAATCGGTAAAACACAGCTGACAGACAGGCCGTCCCTGGCCTGCTGTCAGTTGCGGACATCGTGTCCGCAACCCTTCGGGCCTTATGTGCTTTACCGACTGGCCTCCGCGATGCTCCCTCCATCGATGATCTCCACCTCCAGGGTGAGAAAAAAGTAGGGATAATTCAGATGAACCCTATTAAATGACAAATCCTATAACCTATTACTCTGCGCATTGCATTTGTTGAGAAATGAAAGATTACCCGAATCATTTGGTACTCACAGAAGAGACCTACAGAAGTGGCATCAGCGAATTAGTCGGAGAAGATCCGGATCTTGCTGGTGTTGTTGCAAAGTGGGGGAATCCTCCTTTTTGGACGCATCCACCGGAATTTTCAGGCATTGTCCTGGCAATTCTTGCCCAACAGGTTTCGTTGGAATCGGCCCACGCCGCATTTGTCAAACTGGAAAAAACACTTGGCCTTATCGATCCCCAAGGGTTTTTGTCCCTTACAAACGACGCGTTGAGGGAAATCGGCTTCAGTCGCCAGAAGGCATCGTATGTTTCAGGGATAGCTCGTGAAATCCTGGCGGGTGCCTTCAACTTTGCCGATCTGAATGCCATGGACAACCATGGTGTCAGAAAATGCCTTCTGGAGTTCAAGGGGATCGGGCCTTGGACTGCTGAAACGTATCTGCTGTTTTCCCTGCGCCGATCGGACGCCTGGCCTTCCGGAGATTTGGCCTTGGAGAAGGCAATCCAGGAGCTGAAAAGACTGGGATCAAAACCCGGTGCGGATGAAGCAAATGCAATCGCAAGGAATTGGAAACCGTTAAGAGCAGTCGCAGCAAGGATTCTTTGGCATCATTACCTCTGCGAACGTGGCAGGCGTTTCTCAGCCTAACCCGCAGTTCTCATGATCACTGTGTCAATTTGTTTTCACTTCAGGAAGAGTAAGACATTTCGAGGGAATGCTTTTATTGCCAAATTTATATATTCAACTTTCCGGCTTGGTATTTTTGTTGAAATTTCGAGGTGATCAACAGACAAGTTGTCTGCTGGAAAGAATACAGGAGCCAGGAGCCAGGAGCCAGGAGCCAGAATCCAGATTACTTGATTTCAAAAGGTTTTCTCATGAATTCTGACTCCTGGATTCTGGCTCCTTGTGAATTAACTGCAGGAAGACCCCAACATTGGATAGTATTCCAAATTATTACCACAACCCGGAAAGTTGAGTTATATAGTATTCATCAGAAATGCAGCTGACCCGATTCTTTTGCAAAAATGTACATCCCAAGCTTCTTAAAACATCGCCAAATCAGAATTTAAGAAAGAGGAAATTACCTTTTCTGATTATCACCAAATTTCAGATAAAACGACGGAGTCGTAGCCACCCCTCTTTACGGACAAAACCGAGATTCAGTGGTAATCAATTGAATTTTTAACCATCCTTTGATCCGAGAAGAAACAAGTCTAACCCCACAAAGCCTGCAGGAAAATTAAAAATCCAGAGGGCTTACAGCCTCTTTCTTGGTGGTGCTTTCTATCGTATGGGTATAGATCATCGTCGTGAAGTAGTTTTCATATTGCACCTCTTGATTACCTGAGTGATTGTTGGTTCTTAAAAGTATTTATTATTAGACAGTTAGGCTCAATTTTTCATTACAGTTGAATTGACTCCGGGATGTTCATAAAG
>JBJKRL010000082.1:0-38099 GCA_046704745.1 Desulfocapsaceae bacterium
TACGCTATGTGAAACGCCTTTTGATTCCTCGAACAGCCGAACAACACTTTTCCTGCCTTGAAAATTCGTTTTTTTGTCTTCTAAGAATGAATTTTCAAGGTGTTTTCCAGCTCTTTTCCGCTGCAACTTCCTTGTATGGGTTAGTTTATTTGTAATATTATATTCTGATCATAGGTACTTGTTTACTATTTCAGAAAAGTGGTGGTAGATAGGTGACAATAAGCTGCCTTCTCAGCCAAAAACTTACAGTTGGGTCTTTCCGGCCCAATCCCTCGTCGATCGCTGATATTGCATTCTATTCCAGTTTTTTGTGTGCGTAATTCATTGGCCTTTCAAACCGTTTCAGATAACTGGAATTCATCTTCTCCTTTTTTAGAAAGGATAACAATATGTAGGATATTGACTGTGCAAAAAAGGCGGTTTTCAGAAACCCCTTTTTCCACATGAAATTTTATTCGATTTGTAAAAGTGATGGTGCAAACTGAAAGTTAACGTTATTTAGTTCGTTATATTTTGCTAATCTGGCTTTTTATTCCGTTGTTTTGATATATTCCCAATGAGATATATAATAAGGAAGCTTTTGCGGGATAAAGGTTTCCACTAGTGATGAAACTCTTTCAGATTGTGTATGATGAAGAAGGGATTCCATTGAATGTTGACCTTTTTGGGGTCGCCAAGAGAGAAGTGATCTAACTCATTGAATGATCGTTTATAGACAGGCTTTTTTCCCTCCATAGTAATAGTACTTTTGTAAGAAGCAAGAATCAAACAAAAGAGTTAAATACGACACTCATCATTTACTAACACTAAGAATCAAAAGAAGGTTTGTCTCCTTTTTTTTCATTTCACTATGTTTTTCATAACATCACATCCAATAGTAAAAATGGAAAGCGGTCTGCAAGAGAACACTCATGAAGGTTAAGCCGGAAAGGTGGTTACCGTTAGCCCGCTGTTTGTTAAAAATTAGCTAGGGAGCGAATTTATCAAGCAAATATAACACACTGAAAGAATTTTAATCTCTGTATACAAACATGTGGTTAGAGTATAACGCGCCATGGTTCTACGAATTCTCTCATGCGGTGCATTTTCCTGTTGAAATTAGGTACACTATCCCCTAAATTCCCCAGAGTTCTGGTAGAGTAATATTGGATTTTCCTTCTGGAAGAAAAACATCTGATTATCAACGTCCCTTTGTCTCCCCACTTTATATTACAAATAGTATCTCCATATCACACAGTGGTTTTCATGAACGGCGGGCGAAAGGTTAACGAGGCATAAAGTTCAGTGGACAGCACACAGTACAAAGCACGTTTTGTTCTTCTCCTTACCGCGGTCATTTGGGGATTGGCCTTTGTTGCCCAACGGGCCGGGATGGCGGACATCGGACCGTTTGCCTATAATGGCCTCCGTTTCGCCTTAGGTAGCCTTTCTTTGATTCCGGTTTTGCTGATAAACCGGAATGCTCGCAGCCGTACAACAAACAGAGATGAAAAATCGTATACTTGGGAAAGCGGCATTCTCTGTGGTGTGGTCCTGTGTGCCGGTTCATCCTTTCAACAAGTCGGGATCGTTTATACCACAGCCGGCAACGCCGGATTTACCACGGGCCTGTATGTCATTCTGGTACCGATCTTCGGTTTGTTCTGGCATCAAAAAGTCAATGTCCAGACCTGGTTGGGAGCAATTGTAGCTTTAATTGGATTGTATTTCCTGACCGTCCATCAAAGCCTGACCTTCGCCTATGGAGATGCACTTATCTTAATCAGTGCCTTTTTCTTCGCAGGTCATGTCTTGATGATTGGCAAATATGCGCCAAAGACCAATGTCATCAAGCTTTCGATTATCCAATTCGGTGTGGCTTCACTCGTAAGCCTGTTTATTTCATTGTTCTTTGAAACAACCACCCTGCAAAATATCCGGCTGGCTGCCATTCCGATTTTATATGGAGGCTTTATGTCTGTAGGGGTGGCCTACACGCTACAGGTGTACGGTCAGAAAAAAACACATCCTGCTCATGCGGCCATTATTTTAAGTCTGGAATCGCTTTTTGCAGCCATTGGCGGGATTCTTATCCTTCATGAACCGTTGACTCTTCCCATTGCCTTGGGAGGAATTCTGATGCTCGGCGGGGTGATGTTTTCTCAACTACGGTTGGTTATGGTGCAGAAGATCGCCAGGGACATGTTCTCCGCTAGACCATAGAAGCTTCTAATTATCATTCTCCTACAGGATCTTCGATAGGAACTGTTTTGTGCGTTCCTCGCGTGGATTGTTGAAGAAGTCCGCGGGCGCGCCTTCCTCGAGGATTTTACCATCGTCCATCATCACTACCCGGTCGGCGGCCTCGCGGGCGAAACCCATCTCGTGAGTAACAACCACCATCGTCATGCCTTCTTGGGCCAGCGATTTCATCACCTCGAGCACCTCGCCGACGAGCTCGGGGTCGAGAGCCGAAGTGGGCTCGTCAAAAAGCATCAGCTTTGGCTGCATCGCAAGCGCCCGGGCGATAGCCACCCGTTGCTGCTGGCCGCCGGAGAGCTGGCTGGGATAGTAATGCATGCGATCGGCCAGGCCGACGCGGCCCAGCAACTCGCGGGCGCTGTCGAGCGCCTGCTCTCGGGGTATCTTGCGAACATGAATGGGCGCCTCGATGACATTTCCCAGAGCCGTCATGTGGCCGAAGAGATTGAAGCGCTGAAAGACCATGCCGATCTCGGCACGGCGGGCGCATACCTCGTGGTCACGCAGCTCGTAAATGCGCTCACCCATTTGCTTGTAACCGACCATATGACCATCCACCCACAACCTGCCGGCATCGATCTTCTCGAGGTGATTGATGCAGCGTAGGAAAGTGGATTTGCCTGAGCCTGATACCCCCAGCAGGCACACGACCTCACCACGCTGCACCTCGAAGGAAACTCCCTTCAAAACTTTGAGATGGCCGAAGTGCTTGTGCACTGCCTCTGCCTTGACCATGGGCGTCGAAGGTGTTGGTTCTTGGGAGGCGGGGCTATCATTCATGGCTGGGGACTCCGGTGGAGAATTGGGCAAGGAAACGTCTGGCTTTTTGCAGCGGGGTTGCCGGTAGGCTACGGCTGATGCCGCGGCCGAAATGGCGTTCGATGTAGAATTGGCCGATCGACAACAGCGTGGTCACCATCAAATACCAGATACAGGCCACTAAGAGCAGCGGTATCGTGCGGTAGTTGACCGAATAGATGAGCTGCACTGAGTAGAGAAGTTCGGTAACCGCGATGACGCTTACCAGCGAGGTGGTCTTAAGCATCGAAATGGTCTCGTTACCGGTGGGCGGAATGATCACCCGCATTGCCTGCGGCAGGATAATGCGGCGCATCGTCAGGAGCCGCGACATGCCCAGCGCCGAGGCGGCCTCGGTCATACCCTCGTCGACCGAGAGGATGCCTGCTCGGACAATCTCGGTCATGTAGGCGGCTTCGTTGAGTCCCAATGCCAGGATGGCGGCTATAAACGGGGTTATCAGCGCGTTGGCGTTCAGGGTCCAGCTGCCCCAGCCGATGACGGGATAGAGCGCGGTAAAGTTGAACCAGAAGATGATCTGTACCAGTATCGGCGTGCCTCGGAAGAACCAGATGTAGAACCAGGCCGCGCCTGACACCAGCGGATTAGGGGACAGCCGCATCACCGCCAAGACAACGCCCAGGATGATGCCGATAGCCATCGAGATAACAGTGAGTTCAAGTGTGAGCGCCAGGCCGTGCACTACCCGCATCGAGAAGAAATACTGACCGACGACACTCCACTCGAAGCGCGGATTGGTGGTAATCGAATACAGCACCGCCAGCGACAGCAATAGCACCAGCGTGCCGGCGATCCACCGGCCGGTATGGCGTACGGGTATCGCCTTAATCGGCTCAGAAGACGCGTCCGGTGTCAATGATCTTCTCCCATCGAGCGCTTTATTGCGCTCATTATATTATCCTTTTCAATCATGAACATGTCCCGCACGGCCGGATACATGTCGTGTCGCGCGGGACCTAGAATGACGGGAAGGTCAATGCCTGCCCTTTATCTTCTTCGCAGTTTATTGTTCAGCGACATTAATCTTCGAGGTTTTCAGTGCCCCCTGGCTGATGCCCCACTTGTCAAGGATCTTCGCATATTCACCGCTCTTCATTAGGTGCTCGACCGCGGCGCGCAACGGCTCGGCCAGGCCGGAATTTTTCGGCACGATGATCCCATAGGGCACATTGTTATACGCGTTGCCCGAGAGTTTGAACTGTCCATGGGATTCCTTGACAATCCATGCGGCCACCGGTGAATCGGCCATGCCCACCTGGGCGCGTCCACTGGCGATAGCAAGATTGGCGCCGTTCTGATCGGGGAAGACTTTGACGGATACAGGGCTCTTGCCTTCAGCTGTACATTTCTTGCTCTGTGCATTGGCGTCATCGACCTGGATCGTACCCTTCTCAATGGCTGCTGTCTTGCCGCACAGATCATCCAGCCCCTCTATCATCGGGCCGCCATTCGCCTTTACATAGAAAGAGGTGCCGGCGACGAAATAGGTGACGAAGTCCACGACTTGCTCGCGTTTTTTTGTATCGCTGAACGACGACATACCCAGATCATACTTCTGAGCCTGCAGGCCCGGGATGATGCTGTCGAAACTGGCGTTGACGAATTTGAATTTCACACCCAACACCTTGCCGATGGCATGACCGAGATCGGCATCGGCGCCGACGACACTCTTTCCATCCTTGCCGATGAATTCCATCGGAGCATAACTAGCGTCGGAGGCCACAGTAAGCATGTCTTTTTTCTTGTATTTAGCCGGCAGACCGGCGGCGCTTGCGCTGGTGACGGTGAAGGAGGCGACCACGGCCAGGGCCACGGCCAAGCCAAATGCGCGGCAAATCGACTGTTTCAACGGTTGGCGAGTTTTCATAGATGCTCCTGTAAATGGGTGATTAGGAAATCGCTTTATACAGGAGTCCTGAAAACCGACTCCCGCACGGTGGGCCACTACATCGGCCACAAATAGTAACCTCTCTGGCCGTGTCGAGCAACATTTTTTCTGCTCCTTCGCTCCATCACCATAAACCCTTGCACACGACACCTCTTTTATTCGAATTTAGCAGAAACAGTAATCCTAAATCACCCGGTTATTTTCATGAACAGCGGGCTAACCGAGCAGCAGCGAATCAGAGGCTAGTTCCTCACCCTGCGTCTCGTAGAACTTGACGAGCAGATCTTTTACGGTCAGATCCTCTTTTTCACTGCCTCTTAAATCGAGAATAATCCTTCCCTGATGCAGCATGATCAGTCGATCACCGAAGGCAATGGCGTGCTTCATGTTATGGGTGATCATGAGCGTAGTCAGCTGCTGCTCACGGACAATCTCCTGGGTAAGACTTAAAATCTGGGTTGCAGTCTTGGGGTCGAGAGCGGCGATATGTTCGTCGAGCAGCAATACCTCCGGCCGTAGCATGGTGGCCATGACCATGGTCAGCGCCTGCCGCTGGCCGCCTGATAACAGGCCGACAATGTCGTGCATCCGATTCTCGAGTCCCAGACCAAGATGGATAAGCCGATCCCGAAATAGTTGCCGGTCCCGTTTTTTGACGCCAGGCGCCAGCCCCCGCTTCATGCCGCGGCGAATGGCAAGTGCAAGATTTTGTTCGATGGAAGCGGTGGGGCAGGTCCCGAGCAGAGGGTCCTGGAATACCCGGGAAATGAATCTGGCCCGTTTATATTCCGGCCAGCGGGTGACATCACTGTTATTGATGACGATTGAGCCGGTATCCGGAAAAAAGGAGCCGGCAATGCAGTTTAACAGGGTTGACTTGCCCGCCCCGTTGGAGCCTATCACAGTAATAAATTCGCCCTCGTTGACCTGCAGGTTGATGTCGTTTAAGGCGAAAACCTCGTTGACGCTTCCTTTATGGAAGTATTTCTTGATGCTTTTTAGGGTAATCACCGGTAGATGAATCTCTTTTTGATATTAGGGGCGATAAGGGCGAAGACCACCAGAACAGCAGTTATCAGGTTTAAGTCGCTTGGATTGAATTGAAAGGAGCCAATTCTCATGCCAAGGGCCAGGGCAATAGCCAGCCGATAGAGGATCGAGCCAAGTATGGCGGCGGTGAAGGCCCGCAGGATAGTCCTGCAGCCAAACACGGTTTCGCCGATGATGACTGAAGCAAGCCCGGCCACGATGGTGCCGATGCCCATGCCGACATCTGCCGCCCCTTGATTCTGGGCCACCAGGGCGCCGCTCAAGGATACCAGGGCGTTGGATATGCCGACGCCAAGGATGATGATGGTATGGGTGTTGACCCCGAGGCTGGTTATCATCTGGGGATTGTCCCCGGTAGCCAGCACCGCCTGTCCCAGTTCGGTACTGAGAAACCAGACGATTAAGGCAACCACCGCCAAGCTGAACAGTCCGAAAATCAGAATGCCGGCATATTCTGAAGGCACACCGAGATTGGTTACCGAATCAAACACCGTCGGGGATCCCAGGAGTGCCACATTCGGTCCCGACATGATGCGGATATTGACGGAATACAGCGCGATCATGGTAAGAATCGAGGCCAGCAGATGGAGAATATTGAACTTCGTGTTCAGAATCGCGGTGACCGCGCCGGCTACAAATCCGCCGGCAAGGGCCAGCAGCAACGACAGATAGGGGTTCATGCCGTGGGTGATGGCCACTGCCGATATGGCCGCCCCCAGCGGCAGACTGCCGTCCACCGTGAGATCTGGAAAATCAAGAATCCTGAAGGTCAGGTAGACCCCGACCACCATGATGCCATAGACCAACCCCTGTTCTATGGCACCAAGTGCTGCATAATATGTCATAATAGCAGATTCCCCGCCACCGGATTATTTATAGATCTTATTTGCCTTCTTCAGCAGTTCGGCCGGCGGAGTAACTCCCATGAGTTTTGCGTACTTTAGATTAATCTCAAGTTCAAGCTTTTTCTGGAATTCTACAGGCATATTGCCAGGTTTCTCGCCCTTTAAGATCTTCAGGGCCATAGCGCCGGTCTGATAGCCGTGCTTGTAATAATCAAAGCCCATGGCGGCGATGGCGCCCCGGTTCACCGAGCTGACATCAGCGGCAAATACCGGCAGCTTGTTCTGCACACCGATTTTGATTACAGATTCAAGGGAGGAAACAATGGTATTGTCGGTGGGAACGAATATGGCATCGGCACGGCCGACCAGGCTCTTGGCCGCCTGGTAGACATCGGCGGTCTTGGCTGCAGTGGCTTCCACTACTTCAAACCCCATGGTTTTACTCAACTCACGGATATTGGCGACGATGGATTTGGAATTTGCCTCCCCGGCATTGTATAGCAGGCCAAGTTTTTTCATATTAGGCAAAAAGGTTTTTACCATCTGCATATGTTTTTCCAGAGGCAACCGATCGGAGACTCCGGTAACAAGCCCGCCCGGCTCGGTGAGATTCTTGACCAGCCCGGCGGCCACTGGATCGGTAACGGCGCTAAACAGTTCAGGGCGTTGCAAGTCCTTGGGCGCTTTGTCATCAGCCTGGGCAACCGCCTGAGCGGAAGGAGTGGCGATGGCCAGCAGCAGGTCTGCCTTTTCACCTATCATTTGCTGGGCGATCTGGGTCACCGTTGCCATGTTGGCCTGGGCATTATGGATATTATATTTGATATCCACCTTCTGATCTTTCATATAATCCTGGAATCCGCGAAGCACCGCATCCAGAGCCGGATGTTCCACAAATTGGTTGACGGATACCGTATAGGTACGAGCCAGCGCCCCTTGCGCAACCATGCCAACCAATACTAAGGCTATTAAGACGATCCGTTTCATAAACCATTCCTCCTCTTTATGATGTTTAAGAAAGTACAGCTTGCCATCCACACCTATTACGCACAGTTATCTAGCCGATTATCCATCCCAGGTCAACGGTACATTTCATGTGTATCACAGATTGATGATCCCCTCATGCCTAAAGTTGAGATTTACTTCTGAGCCGAGCTGTTTCTAGCAGTATTTAGCAGGTAAAGTTGACAAATGTCTATTATATCATCTAGAGTTACATTCACGTGAATATAGTATAGGTAGCATCCTGGGTTGAAAATTCTTTTCATGTCAGGGTATGCGAGCCACCTTGGAGACCCTGGCGATATCATTAACCATGATGCCGGGTGAGTATCAAAGCCATTTACTTTACATAAATTATCCGAGAGTGTCCGCCGGACTCTTTCTACGGAGTAACCGCTGCTTTTTATATCATCGTGTTCGTCATGTCTCTCAGGCATAATAAAGGCTAAGGTTATGCACTTTTCCTTGCGGTCACTTGAATTTCAATCTTTATGTCGTCATTGA
Source organism: Desulfocapsaceae bacterium (assembly GCA_046704745.1). Lineage (GTDB taxonomy): Bacteria > Desulfobacterota > Desulfobulbia > Desulfobulbales > Desulfocapsaceae > CAWGGS01. The sequence continues at coordinate 8,350 of JBJKRL010000082.1, forward strand.
TAAGTCCGGCCTCAAACATGGTGGCTGCTGGGCGTACCGAACGTAGCCATTTTTGTAATACTGGCCAGCAAGGTTCAAAATTTCTCTTATTTGGCAAAATATAGGTGATGCGCACAATATCTTTGATTGAACTCCCTGCCTCTTTGAGGACTTTTTCAATATTTTGGAAGCACTGTTCAGCCTGCTCTACTACATTTTCACTAATACTCATTTTTTGATAGTTATATCCAGTTGTCCCAGAGACAAATATGTATTCTCCATCCACAACAGCACGCGAATAGCCTATTTGGGATTCAAATTCAGATCCGCTTGAAATGAGTTTTCTCTTCAAAATTTATTCTCCTTACATAACGTTCAAGATAAAATTATACGTTTCTTCAATAGTGGGGAAGTATTATTGTTAAATTAGTTGGTTGTTGTACTATTTCCTTTTTCTTTCTCGTGAATTGAATTATCTGGTCTTCACTTTCTCCACTTTGGACAAAAGGAAGTGGATTTGCAGGAGTTTTATACAGACAATGTCATACTGGGTAGCTGTAATTTGATTTAAATGCAACATAAAATGTGTTAGCAAAGTTAGCGGACCGGTAATGGAATATGTTGGGATTTAGACTATTCTGTAGGACAACTTTCTCGTATTTTTTTCATTATCAAAATCAGGCTTGTTGAAAATATCTCTTTAAAAACTCTTTCTGGTTACCATTGAAACTCAGCCTATCTGAAGTGGTCCCGAGTGGTTGTGTCGATAACTACCGCTGCTGCTGGACTTGGCTGGGAAGTGGAAAATCCGCGAGAAATTGCCCGGCGGATTGAAGACTAGTATGCAGAACTGGATGGTTTAGTGAACAGTCTTGTTGCTCTTACCTGCTGCAACTGTACAACCAATATGCTGTACCATGGCAACGATCCGGTATGACTTGAGAACTCTCCTCTCTTTACCTGGCCGACAATCAACTGCCTGGGCAACAGATAACAAGAAATGCGGATCGCACCTGTATATTTCTTACTCCCCAGGGGGGGGGGCTCGGTCGTAGGGAACGGCCGTTTATCTGCACCTGGTATATCTGTGCCTCCTAAAAGACGCTATGATACGGCAAAAAAATGGTGCAGAAAAAGAGATTTTCACTTATATCAGCTAATTAAAGACGGCAAGAAAAGAACCTGAAAATCGCTTTGTGGACGCTGTCGCATGAATGCCAAATGTCTTAATATTTATGTTAATTTATCGGAAGTCGCAGGAAGTTTAAATAATAGGGGCGCTTTCTAAACACACTCATCGAGTCCTAAAAATTATGCTCTACGTCAATTGCTCAAAATGTGGCGAAACCTCTAAATTAATCCGAAAGGAAGCAGCTGGAATGTTTTTGATACTCGTTTCGGTTGTAGTTATTGTTATTTTCGGGTTTACAACCGGCACGATGATTTTTGCTGCATTGATGATGGTGGTTGGAGGTTGTTGGATTCTAGCAAAGCCATCAAAGAAATACCTTTGTAATAATTGCACTGCAGACTAAATTGTTCCAATGGTCATCCATTAAAAAAACAACATTACTGCTATAGGTTGCCAGAAAATCTACGCCTCCCTCTGTGCTTTCGAGGAAACCGGCAATCAACTTCAATTTGATTCAGTAGGAACTTGTTTGGCCATACGTTCGATCATTTCTGTGACGATCATGGACAAAACTACGGCTCCGGCGAACAGGTAAATGCCGGGACCGGCGTGGGCATCGGCGATATCCTTGCTTTTGACAAGTACGATCAGTATGGCGACGACGAAGACATCAAGCATCGACCATTTGCCAAGGCTGCTAAGCACGATAAGCAGCCGCCGCCGCCATATGTGGTCGAGAGGCGCGGTCCACAGGACGCTCAACGCGACCAATTTGCCGATGGGGAAAATAATCGAGAAGAGGAGGATAATGGCCCCGAGAACCTGGTGAGAGTGGGTCCACAGTTCGACGATGCCGCGCCAGATGGAATAGGTGTCAGTGAAGAAAACGGCTTTGGTGAGAATGAGCGTGGGCAGGGACAATCCTGCAGCCAGCAACCCCGAGGTAAGAAGCAACAGGATGGGAACGTCGATCCTCCAGCTATGCAGTTTTATCAAGGACAGATGTTTGTGCATGATCTTAATCGGGTTTCAACTTTTCTGGTTACGTTATCAAATTGAAAATATGTTACTCTTTGTGTAATATTTCCTACTTATTTAGATAAATTCCATTGCTGCCCCATGATTGCATCAATAATGGCAATTACAAATCTTCTGCAAATTCGCATTTTGAACGGATTTTACTAAAGGCATTAGTGTGTCAGGGACAGGCCGAATTCATAATAGATTACACAATAGATGTTGGAATACCAGATAGATATAATGCCATACATTTCTTTATGAAAGTAGATGGGAATAATTTTATGAACGTCCGGATACTTCCCTCTTTTCCGATTTACCAGCAATGCTCCTATTAATACCTTTTATTCCTTAGCTTCATTTTAAATTCAATGCAACATAAAATATGTTAGAAATGATACAACATATGTGCATAATAACAAATAATTATAGATAATTGTAAGATGCTCAGCTCCTAAATGATTAAAAATTTCTGGTAATGTTTAAAAAAAATCCAGACGCATCCATAGAGAGTTGTAGGACAAAAGATGGAGGGAAAGACAGGAAAATTGTGTCGTGAGAATTCAGACCTTTACAATACAGAAGTTAAGCTAGCTTCCATCCGAAAACGGCGCTTTTCACCTAACTCGTCGTTGCGCTCAATATTTTATCCTCGGAATATCAATTATATGCCTGCGGTAAAATTATTCGCGCGTCTAGATTTAGAAGAAAATCCCTCGTTTCGGGATGGAAACTAAGCTAAGGAAACTTACGATGATATTAACCTATTTCAAGTAAAGTTGTCATGTTAAAACAGTAAGTTGTCTTGGAAACTCCCAAGCGTGATCTGCTGATTATCAAGGCAGACGTTTTATACCAATTGTACAAAATGATAAAAAGTTTAGATAAGGCAATTTTTATGTTGAAAAGAATAAAAATTTACACGAAATTGTAATACGTTGACAACGTTTTTTTATTGGAAGAGTGTCGATTCCAGCCTGGTATCCGAGACACTCCCACAGTCGAATGTGTTTGTTCATCTGGCAGAACATATTGACTCCTTTCACTGAATGTGCACGCAGATCTTCATCCACAGGGAATAAGCGGCAATGAATGCGTAACTACAAACAGCACCAAGAAAGGAAACAGTACCCTGCTGTAACAGAAATACTGGCATTGCCGGAACACCCGAAGGATATAAAGAAGGAGAAGTTTTGGAAAATTTTGCAACACTTATTTATGAAGGCAAAGAAATCAAGCTGCCGATAGTTATCGGAAGTGAAGGGGAAAAGGCCCTGGATATCTCAAAACTCAGGTCGCAGACCGGTATGATCACCCTGGATCCGGGGTATGTGAATACCGGCAGTTGCACAAGTTCCATCACTTTTATGGATGGTGAAAAGGGTATCCTGCGTTACCGAGGTATTCCCGTTGAACAACTGGCTGAAAAATCGACATTCAAAGAGACGGCCTACCTCCTTATTAACGGCAAACTGCCAACCAGAGACGAGTTGACTAAATTTTCTGTCAATCTCAACGATAACAGCCTGGTTCACACCGATTTGAAAACCTTTTTTCAGAATTTTCCCCGGCAGTCGCACCCTATGGGGATTCTCTCTTCCATGGTCAATGCCTTGAGAAGCTTTTACCCATCGTACGGGCCCCTGGAGGAGGAAATCAACATCACCATGACGCGGCTTCTCGCTAAAGTGCGAACCATGGCTGCCATGTCATATAAAATTTCCAGGGGCCATGAACTGGTTTTGCCCCGCCCGGATCTGACCTATTGTGAAAACTTCCTCAACATGATGTTCGACACGCCGGTCAAGCCCTACGAAATCAAGCGCGAAATTGTCGTTGCGCTACGGGGATTCTGGATTCTGCATGCCGACCATGAACAGAACTGTTCAACCTCGGCGGTTCGCATGGTCGGTAGTGCGCGTGTCAATCTCTATGCGGCCATCTCCTCCGGAATAGCCGCCCTTTGGGGTCCGTTGCACGGTGGCGCGAACCAAGCGGTAATTGAAATGCTCAAAGCCATTCAAGAGGATGGGGGAGATTACAAAAAAGCCGTCGCTCGGGCCAAGGACAAAAACGATCCTTTCCGGCTCATGGGTTTCGGTCACCGGGTTTATAAAACCTATGACCCACGGGCACGGATCATGAAAAAGATGTGTGATGAATTGCTGGACACATTAGAAATTTCGGATCCACTGCTGGATACGGCCAGAGAACTCGAGGAGATTGCCTTGAACGATCCGTATTTCATCGATCACAATCTCTACCCAAATGTTGATTTCTATAGTGGAATTGTCCTGCGGGCCATCGGCATCCCGACCAATATGTTTACCGTAATGTTTGCCCTGGGGCGTCTTCCCGGCTGGATAGCCCAATGGAAGGAAAGTGTCGACGATCCTAACTGGAAGATCAGCCGGCCTCGGCAGATCTATACAGGGCCGCAGGAGTATGATTACATTCCACTGCATGCCAGGTAGCACAACCGGCGCCGCCATTGTATGCCCGAACAATGGCGGCTGATCATGCGCTATTGGGCGGCCTGTCGTCTCACTGTGGATGTCTGTGCTTTTATATATTTTTCACTATACACTATAGGCTACCGTGAAAATTTAGATTTTGCGTTCAAGTTCAAGACGCGTGGAAAAATTTTATCTTATTCGTATGTACTTAATATTAAAAGATAATATTTTTGAACGCAACGTAGAGATTGACCGAAAGGGCTATTTTACAAGGGTGCCAAAAGACACAGGTGGCTTTAACTCGCATTAAATACGGTGTTGAAGTTGCGCGGCTGCTCCATCGTGTGTCGAACGCCTTGTTGTGGACTTTTATTGTTTGAGTATGGGTCTCAAATCTGAAAGCTTGTCAAAAAGTTGCCAAATATAATTGCTGGTTCCTTTTGCTCTGTGTGGATGCAGGTCTTTGAGAGCAGGATCATGGCAATATTTCTCAAATCCTTCCCCGTCTCTCGTCTATCATCCATGTCCAACGTTTGCAGAATATATCATGTATATATAACTACCCGTTTTTTTTAAAAATAGATAGGAATTTGCTTTCCGTCAAGCGAACCTTAAAATAACATCCCCCTTTATTTTCAATATAACAGAGGATTTATCCCCTGAATTACCGACGAAGGTGCCTTTTATATGATTATCAGACTTGATTTCTGGACGTTTCTGCGCGATCATAATACCCGTTTGTCAAGCTTGACCCCATATCCCATATATTTATCTTTATGTTCGTAAAAGCAGCTGTTGAAATTGTTTGTTTTTCCACAGGAAAAATCCAAAGGAATCTAATGGGAGCAGCAGAGGAAAAAGGCAAACGCCAAGAACCGGTCCTGGGAAGCGTATACCACCGTCCCGCCTGGGTCCTTTATCTGTCTATCGGTATTCGAGCAGCCCATCAAGTGGGAGCGGCGATTTTTTTTGCAGTATTTCTTATCGGCAGGGAACACCAGTCGTGGAATTTCTATCTCTATCTCACCGTCTTTACCGGACTGGCCTTGTGCTGCACTGAAGGCATGCGACACAGACAGTTGCTCCGAGAAGTGGCTGGTATGGCTACCGTTCTGAAATGTTTACTGATCGGATTGGCATTCCATGGTTTTCCGTGGCCGAGGACCATGGTGTTGCTTGGTTTTGTGCTGGCCAGTCTAGCGGCACATGCCCCGAAAAACATACGGCACAGATTATTATGGTAAACGCTTACACAAAAGGTGCTGGTTGGTATCTTACATATTATCAGAAGGTTATATAGATGCAATGTCGATATAAGATATAATCCACAAGGTGTGGATTTCATTTTGGCCATCTATCTCTTTCTATTCCCATCCTCAAACCCGGTCTCATTGAATATTATCATTTATAAAAAAAAATTCTTGTCTCGACTCCCCAATACCGATGCCTATTTTGGGACAAAAATGGGGAGGGTAGGGCGGCAAAATCCTCTTGGCACCATCCATGGCTGTTGATTAAAATCGTCAAATGCAATAGTATTGCGCTGCACTATTCCTCTTTCAAATCAGTTATAATGAGCTTGAAATTATGACGATATCTCCTCAAATATACGACGAAAGTAAAATTAAGACGCTGAGCTCGCTTGAGCATATTAGAAAGCGGCCCGGCATGTATATCGGCAGGTTGGGCGACGGCTCCAATCCTGATGACGGCATCTATATTCTGCTCAAGGAAGTCGTGGACAACGGTGTTGATGAATTTATCATGGGAGCCGGTAAACGGATCAATATCAACATCGATGAGACCAATCTCGTCCAGGTCCGCGATTTCGGCCGCGGCATTCCTCTTGGCAAGATCGTCGACTGCGTCTCGACAATCAACACCGGCGCCAAATACAATACAGATGTCTTTCAATTTTCTGTTGGGCTTAACGGCGTCGGCACCAAAGCGGTCAATGCCATGTCGGAGTTCTTCCGGGTTACGGCCTATCGGGAAGGGAAATTCGCCTCAGCCGAATTCGCCTATGGGGAGCTGATCGGCCAGGACAGCGGTGAAACCAAGGAAAAAGACGGAACCCTGGTAGAGTTCAGGCCTGACAAGGAAATGTTTCCAGACTACGCATTCGATCTGCAGTTCATCGAAAAGCGGCTCTGGCGCTACGCCTATCTCAATGCGGGGCTAAGATTGTATCATGGTAAGGAATGCTATTATTCAACCAACGGTCTGCTCGATCTTCTAGAAAAGGAACTTGATGGTGAAAATATCTATGCTCCCATCTATTACCGGGAACCGACTCTGGAGTTTGCCTTCTCCCATACCGATGCTTACGGCGATACCTATTACACTTTTGTCAACGGCACCTACACCAGCGAAGGCGGCACTCATCTGTCGGCCTTTCGCGAGGGAATCCTGAAAGGGATCAACGAATACTCGAACAAGAAATTCGTCAGCAAGGATGTGCGTGACGGCATTGTCGGCACCCTGGCTGTGAAGATAAAGGACCCGGTCTTCGAGTCCCAGACCAAGAACAGGCTGGGCAATACCGAAATACGCTCCTGGGTCGTCTCCAAGGTGAAGGATGCCGTATCCAGCGCCCTGTATAAGGATACAGACGCGGCCGAGATCCTGCTCGACAAGATTGCCAGAAACGAGGCGGTGCGCAAAGAGCTGCAGACTGTGCGTAAGGAGGCTCGGGCTAAAGCCAAAAAGGTCGCGTTGAAGATTCCCCAGCTCAAGGACTGCAAGTACCATCCATCGCGGGAAAATCCTTCAAAACCAGGCCGCGAGAACATGATCTTTATCACCGAGGGGCAGTCGGCAGCCGGCTCCATTGTCTCGTCGCGTGACCCCATGACCCAGGCGGTCTTCTCGCTTAAAGGCAAGCCGATGAACGTCTTGGGGCAAAAGATGGCCATCCTGTATAAAAACGAGGAGATGTACTCGTTGATGCGGGCTCTGGACATCGAAGACTCCATCTCCAATCTGCGCTATGACAGGGTGATCCTGGCAACCGATGCCGATGTGGACGGGCTGCACATCAGAAACCTGCTCTTGACCTTTTTCCTGCACTATTTCGAGCCGTTGGTAAAACTCGGCCATATCTACATCCTGGAGACCCCTATCTTCCGAGTTCGCAATAAGAAAGAAACCCAGTATTGCTATTCGGAAAAGGAAAAGGATTCAGCAACGAAAAAACTCCAGGGTAAAGGAAAGACTCAGAACAGTGTGGAGACCACCCGTTTTAAAGGGCTGGGCGAGATATCGCCCCGTGAGTTCAAACAGTTCATCAGCGGCGACGTCAGACTTCGCCGGGTCAACATGGATTCGGTAAGCGAGGTGGCCAAGGTGTTGAGCTTTTACATGGGCAAGAATACCCCGGATCGCAAAAAATATATTATGGAGAATCTCGTCTAAACTGGATTCTCTTGAACATTACATCGATCGTGAGAAATGCGTCTGGAGTTGAATGAAGATTCTAATTTCTAAATGTCGCATTAAAAGCTGCAGTCATTCATATATATTTAATTTATAACACATGAGCTGTTTTTTAAATAACTTAGAAGCAACCCACATACTCGATCAACAACTATTCAGCGGTGTTGCAGCTGTTTACGGCCAGATTGTTCAACTATACTAAACGTATGCTTGATAACCTTGTCGAGGACAGATGTAGTGCTGTGGGATAATTTTTCCCGATTACCGAAACAAATATGGAAGCAACATTAGGCAAACTCCACAAACTCTTCGACCAGAATTTCCTTGAATACACCTCCTACGTTATCAAGGAACGTGCCATACCTGACGTCAATGACGGCTTGAAGCCGGTCCAGCGCCGCCTCCTGCAGACCTTGCACAACATGGATGACGGCCGGTTCCACAAGGTGGCCAATGTTGTGGGAGAAACCATGAAGCTGCATCCTCATGGTGATGCCTCCATCTTCGCGGCCCTTGTCAATCTTGCCAATAAGGGCTTTCTCATCGATCGTCAGGGAAACTTCGGCAATATCTTCACCGGAGATCAGGCCTCGGCTGCCCGGTATATCGAATGCCGCCTCTCGCCTTTGGCCAGGGAAGTGCTATTCAACAAAGACCTGACCGAGTATGAGGAGTCCTATGACGGCCGGATGATGGAGCCGGTGACCCTGCCGGCCAAAATCCCGATTTTGCTGTTGCAGGGTGCGGAAGGTATTGCTGTAGGCATGGCCACTAAGATTCTTCCCCATAACTTCTGTGAACTTTTAGAGGCCCAGAAGAAGATCCTGCGTGATGAGGAATTTGAAATTTACCCGGATTTCCAGCAAAAAGGTCTGATCGACGTCTCGCAGTACGACCACGGCAACGGCCGCATCCGGTGCCGGGCCCGGATTGAAGAGGTCAACGAGAAGACCATCGTCATCCGGGAAATCCCCTTCATGACCACCACCGAATCGCTCATAGAATCGGTGGAAAAGGCCGCAAAGGCCGGAAAGATCAAGATCAACTCCATTGAGGACTATACCGCAGAAGAAGTGGAGATCGAGATCAAGCTGGCCCGGGGCATCTATGCCAAAGACACCATCAAGGCCCTTTATGCCTTTACCGACTGCGAGATCCCGATCAGCCCCAATCTGACCGTCATCCGGGACAAGGTCCCGGATATCATGACGGTCGAGGATGTCTTACGACACAATACCGACAAGCTGCACAAAGACCTTACCCATGAGCTGGAGATCGAGCTATCCCGCCAGCTTGAGAAGCTGCATATCAGAAAACTCGAACAGATATTTATTGAGGAACGCCTGTACAAGGGAATAGAGGAGGAGACCAGTCTCAAAGCCATCTACGAGCGTATCCAGACCTCGCTTGATCCCTTTGCTGACAGCCTGGTGCGCGCTGTGACTAAGGAGGATATCGACCATCTCCTGGAAATCAGAATTAAGCGTATCTCCCGCTACGACATCAACAGGCAGCAAAAGGAAATCCGAGAGATCGAGAAAGATATCGCTAGGATACAGAAAAACCTCAAAGATACCGTTGGGTTCACAATCACCTATATCGATAGCATTTTGGAACGCTACGGCCATCTCTATCCTCGGCAGACCGAAATCAGTGAGTTTACCGAAGTGATCGCCCGTAAAGTTGCACTGGCAAATCTCAACGTCTGCTACAACAGAGCCACCGGCTTTCTTGGCTCCATGGTGAAGTTTGATGACGAGAAGAACGACATCGTGGTGCACTGCTCTGAATATGACAAACTGCTATTGATTTTTACAGGAGGTATGTACAAGATCATCTCGGTCTCTGAAAAGCTCTTTGTCGGCAATGACGTTGCCTGGATGGGAAAGGTGGAGCGAAAGCTGGTATTCAGCCTGATTTATCGCGACGGCAAGGACGGGCATGTTTATGCCAAACGATTTAACATGCCCAAGTTTATCCTGGAAAAGGAGTACAGGCTTTTTGACGCGCACCAGCGTTCCCGGATCATGCTGCTTTTGGTCGGCGAGGATAAGTTTGCCCGGATCAGCCTGATGCCGTCAAGCAGGGCCAAGACCAATGCGCTTGAGATAAGCTTCAACGACTATTTGATCAAAGGGCCTTCGGCCAGAGGAAAACGCATCTCCAACCGGCCGGTTAGGCGGGTGGTTGAGTCGACCGGCCGGTCCATCATCCAGGAAAAGCAGAATCTGGTCCTGCCGGGTTTGAAGGCCCGGGCAGAAGAGGAAGCGCCGGAAAGCGATTCGCCGGATGAGACGTCGGAAAAGGACTCTTGAGCCAAAGATCACTTCACCTTCTCTTTTACATCCCGGCGAAGACCATCGCGTCCGGCCGCTGCCCTGCGGCCTAAATGCCGTTACACCACGGCTGCCAGACAGGCTGTCCCTGGTCTGCCGTCAGATGCGGACATCCTGTCCGCAACCCTTCGGGCCTAAGGTGGTCTCACGGTGGGCCTCCGTCAGATGCCCTCCAGCGTCGATCTTAGCCTCCGGGATTTTGGATGTCCTGAAATCTACTTCAATTACCGGTTTATTTTTGCTTTAGCTGATGCTGAGCGGCCACTGTCAGCCGGACAAAATCTTCCAGAACCAGCTTTTCCGCTCTGATTCCTGCTTCAAGCCCCGCTTCTTCGATAATTTTTCCTGTCAATTCTTTTATTTCAGCCTTTTGGTGGGAGTCATCCAACCTGAAAATTGCAGCGCTAGCAAGCGTATTGATAAGTGTCTTGCGCCGTTGGCTGAAGGCAGACCGGACAATCCTGGTAAAGAGAGAATGATTGTAGTCGGGCAGGTTCCGAGGCTGCTTGCTGTTAGAAAAAAAATTGATATAAACAACCATTGAATCCACTTTGGGCCGGGGATGAAATTCACCGGGCTTGAGCGTCATCAGGTGTTTTATCGTGGCGCAGGACTGCAGTAGTACGGTTGGCACCCCGTAGTCCTTGCTTCCGGGGATTGCCGTCAATCTCTCGGCAACCTCTTTTTGCAGCATGATGGTGGCCCAGGCTACATGCTGTCGGTTTTCGATGAGCTTGAAGAGAAAAGGATTGGAGATAGAGTAGGGCAGATTGGCCATTATCTTCAAGGGCCCCTGACAGCGAACGGCAAGCGAGGCGAAATCGGTCTTTAAGACATCTCCGTGGATGAGGGTCACATTCCCGGGAAGGTCATGCTCCTCCTGATGAAACCGTACGATGCCGCTGTCGATTTCCAGCCCGATGACGTGTCCGGCCGCCTGAGCAATCGGCAGAGTAAGGGCTCCCAGACCCACGCCTACTTCCACGATGATATCGTCTTTGTCGACACCTCCCGCAGCTACGATTGCCTCGGCAGTCTTTTTCTGCACGAGAAAGTTCTGTCCCAAACGCTTTTTGGGCGCAAGACTGTGATCGGCCAGCGATTGCCTGGTGTTCCGATTTCCTGCCATGTTGTGTATTCTCGTTTTTTCCTTATACCTTCAGTCTCAGGACTCCAGTCTGAGTCCCTAATTTTCTATTTCAAAATATGTTTTTCCTGCCTTTTCTTGCGAATCTTGGAGAAGAGCGAAAAGGAAAAGTAGTAGCTGGCAATGGTAAAGGGAATGGCCAGGATGCAGCCACCTACAACCATCACTGTGATTGCTTCAAAACCCAAGTTAAAAACGGCGGCAAAAGACGGTCCGATACCGGGATGGGAGAGGAGCAGATCCAATACTGCTTTGATTTTATCCCAGTTGAGTTCATAGGGGGTAACGGCATTGCCTATGACTAGGGAGAGATAATAGATGGGAACATAGGTAAAAGGGTTGCACACCAGCCAACTGACGGTATATGCCGCTATAAAAGAAGTCCTGGTAATGACGGTCAAGGCAATGATGGCAACGGTGTGCAGAGGTATCGTCGGGGTAAGACCGACAAAGACCCCAATGGCTGTTCCAAAGGCCAGTGACCGTGGATCGCCTTTAAGTCTTACGAATTTAAGATAATAATATTTAGTTAAGCGGCTAAGTTTCATTTCATAAAATCAGGAACCGAGGGGTGAGCGGGAATAGACATCTTCATTATAGTCCATCGGGCCGCATTTTTGGAACTGGAAATAGCCGGCCAGAGCAACCATAGCCGCATTATCTGTACAGTGGGAAGGCCTTGGGATGTAGAGTTCCATTCCCTCCTGGTCGCAGCGTCTTTTCATTTCCTGGCGGAGACGGGCGTTGGCGGAAACCCCACCGCCCATGACCACGGTTTGTAAAGATGATGTTTTTGCTGCCAGGATGGTTTTTTCAACCAGTACCTCGACCACGGCCTCCTGAAAGGAAGCACAGATATCGGAAATGTCCAGCTTCTCCCGAGGTTCATTCTTGCTTTTAAGATAGGTGAGAACTGCCGTCTTCAATCCGCTAAAACTAAAATCAAGCGAATTCTCTCCCAGCCAGGCCCTGGGAAAATTAACGGCCCTGGGATCTCCTGACAGCGCCTCTTTGGCCACATGGGGCCCACCTGGGTAACCAAGATCCAGTAGCTTTGCCACCTTGTCAAAGGCCTCTCCCGCGGCATCGTCGCGAGTTCTGCCCAACAGGGTGAAATCGGAAGAGGAGCGACAATGAAAAAGGGACGTGGTTCCGCCGGAGACGATCAAGGCGATAAAGGGAAAGTCAGGCTTTTTTTCTTCGAGAAAAACGGCGAGAAGGTGTCCGGCCATATGATCGACACCAATGAGTGGAATTCTGCTGACAAAAGAGACGGCCTTGGCATAAGAAAAACCAACCAAAAGCGAGCCGAGCAGACCCGGTCCCTGGGTTGCGGCGATAAGATCAATATCTTCCAAGGTGACACCGGCCTGGTCAAGAGCCTCCTGAACCACCAGATAGATGGACTCTATATGTCTTCTCGAAGCGAGCTCCGGGACAACGCCGCCGAATCGGGCATGCAGGGTATCCTGGCTGTTGACGATGCTTGCAAGCAGGATGGACCCGTCTTTGAGCACGGCGGCAGCCGTATCATCGCAGGAAGTTTCAATACCTAAAGTAAGCATGGATATTGCATTGTCGGAGTATTCTGGGTATTAGTGCATTGTCTTATCAAGAGGTAGGCAATATATATGTCAATGAGGGGATTGTCAATGAGGATCGGCCATGAATAGTATTAGGATCGTATTGTAATTGTTTCTTTTTTGTTTTATCGCCCGGCTATATTCCTCAATAGGTTAAAATTGTAAATAAATTATGTCCGACCAACAACTTGTAGATCAGTTTTCCCGTACCATTTCCTATTTACGTCTTTCGATAACGGATCGTTGCAATCTCCGTTGTATGTATTGTCTACCCGACAATGTCGATGATAAAGGCTCCCATCTCAAATCGCCTGATATACTCGAACAAGAGCAATTGCTTACCTATGAGGAGCTTCTGCGTTTCGTGGGTGTTGCCGTGGAAATGGGCATGACCAAGGTGCGGCTCACCGGAGGCGAACCATTGGTGAGAAAAGGCGTCCTCGGTTTTATCCAAAAACTCTATCATATCAACAATCTTGAGCAGGTTCGCTTAACAACGAACGGTGTCCTTCTGCAGGAAAAGGCTGAGCAGCTGTATAGAGCTGGCATCAGAAATCTCAATGTCTCTTTGGATACCCTGGATGAGACAAAATTTGCTAGGATAACCGGGAGAAATCTTTTCGCCAAGGTATGGCAAGGTATTCAGACCGCTCAAGAAATCGGTTTTCGACTGAAACTGAATGTGGTCGCCATGCGCGGAGTGAATGACGATGAGTTCCTGGATTTTGCCAGTCTTGCACTTGCCGAACCCCTGCAGATTCGCTTTATCGAGTTCATGCCGGTGGGAGCCCAAAGCTCTTGGGATAAAAAACAGTTTATATCCGCCGGCAATATCCGGGATATTATCGGACAGGACTTTGAATTAACGCCTAAAAAAGGTATGAAATCCGAAGGCCCGGCAAGGGTGTTTCAAATTAACGACAAGCAGGGCCGCCAGGGAAGCATCGGTTTTATCAGTCCAATCAGCCATCACTTTTGTGACAGCTGCAACCGGTTGCGCTTGACCTCGGAAGGGAAATTGCGAGCCTGCCTGTTGGGTGATCAGGAAACAGATCTTCGTAAAATGCTGAGAAACGGCTGTAGCGATGAGGACATCCGGGAGATGATACGACTCAGTATCCAGACAAAAAGAAAAGGGCACACTCTCCAGGAGAGCCTGGATGGTATACATCAGGCTCCCTGCCGTGGCCGCATGTCAAGGATTGGAGGTTGACTCGTCTGCGGAAGGATAGGATCCCAGCCACTCGTAGTAGGAGCAGAGTGCCCGAAGTCGATCGCAGCCTCTTCTAATTTTATCGTGCTCGATATGGCCCATCATATCGATAAAGAAAAGGTATTTCCACTGCTTGCCTTTGATCGGACGGGATTCGATCTTGGCAAGATTGATCTTTTCCTCCGACAGGATGGTCAGAGCCTCGTTGAGTGACCCCGGGCGGTCCATGAGACCGAGAAGCAGAGAGGTGCGATCTGAGCCGCTGGCACTGGGCGATTTTTTCCCGATTACCAGAAAACGGGTGGTATTGCCCCGATAATCTTCGATTCCTTTGACTACCACCTGCAGATCATAGGTTTTGATAGCAAGCGAAGAGGCAATTGCGCCGATGTTCGGGTTGTTTGCTGCCATCTGGGCGGCTGCCCCGGTGGAGAACACCGGCAGGGTTGGGATGTTGGGCAGGTGCTTCCGCAGCCATTCCCGGCATTGGGCCAGCGGTTGGGAATGTGATGCAACAGTCTGGATATCTTCCATGTTCCCTGACCGACAGACGAGATTGTGGCTGATCTCCAATCGAACTTCACCGCAAATCTGCACTCTAAATTTCATAAATGAGTCAAGTGTTGAGAATACCGAACCCTCGATGGAGTTTTCAACCGGGACGATACCGTAGGAAACTCGTCCTTTTTCCACATCGGAGAAGATGTCCTCGATGGATTCCATGGCCTTGTAATCGGCCGACTGACCGAAATATTTGACACCTGCCAGATGGGAAAAGGTGGCCTCTGGACCGAGGTAGGCCACTTCCGCCTTTTTCTGAGAAAGCCTGCAGCTGGTGATGATTTCATGAAAGATGGAGTGCAGAGCCTGTTCGGGAAATACTCCGTCGTTAAGCTTCATCAACCTTTCAAAGATCTGGCGTTCGCGAAAAGGATCCCATTTGGCGCGTTTGCTTTCATCTTTCAACTTTCCGATATCTATTGCAAAGCCGATGCGTTGTTTTAAAAGCTCTACAATCTGGTCATCGATAGAATCGATGTTGTTGCGCACGGCTGTAATCGCCTTCTGTTGTTCAGTTGTCATATCCTGTCTCGTCTCTTATCTCCAAGGAGAAAGTAAATATTTGTTGCGTGCTGCGGAAGGTTCAACTTCTCGGCAAAGGCCTACCAGGGCCACCTGCCTTGTAGGAAAATTTTCGACAGGACAGAAATGTAGGTGAAAGAAAAAACTCTGTCAAGGTGTAAAAAGTACGTATAAGAGTTGGAAATTTTTAATTGCTGAGGTAATCTGTGAGATTATTGGTTATAAATGTGGCCTATTGTGTCAAATCAGCAAACATCCGTAAGAGTGGACACGCAAAAAATGACTAAGACATACGAAGAGATAAACGCAAAAATCAAAGCCGGTGAAGCTGTTGTTGTCACCGCCGAAGAGATGGTAGGTATTGTTAAAGAAAAAGGGGCTGAACAGGCCGCTGTCGAAGTTGATGTGGTAACGACAGGTACCTTCGCCCCGATGTGCTCATCCGGGGCTTTTATAAATTTTGGTCAAATGACGCCGACAATTAAGGCATCAAAGGTGTGGATCAATAAGGTGCCTGCCTATGCCGGGCTCGCCGCTGTCGATGCATTTATCGGCGCCACCGAACCCTGCGAAGACGATCCCTTAAACAAGATCTATCCTGGTGAATTCAAATACGGCGGCGGTCATGTCATTGAAGATCTGCTGCGAGGCAAAAAGGTCTTTTTGGAAGCTAAAGCATATGGAACGGATTGTTATGCGGCAAGGAAAATGAAAAAGGAGTTGACCCTTGCCGATCTTTCTTATGCGCTTCTTTGTAATCCGCGAAACGGATACCAGAATTATAATTGTGCGGTCAACCTGTCTGAAAAAGGTGTCTATACCTATATGGGAATGCTGAAACCAAAATGTCAAAACGCCACCTATTGCAGTGCCGGTGAACTTAGCCCGTTGCTGAACGACCCGCATTATCGGACCATAGGCATTGGGACCAGGATTTTTCTTGGCGGTGGCATCGGATATGTGACATGGCACGGGACCCAGCATAATCCCAATGTCCCTCGCACCAAAGGAGGAGCGCCACGCAAACCCGCAGGAACTATTATGGTGCAGGGAGATTTGAAACAGATGTCTCCGGAATGGTTGCGGGCGTTGTCTATCCTTGGGTATGGAAATTCTCTGGCTGTGGGCCTTGGTATACCGATTCCCATTCTCGACAGCGAAATGGCAGCCTTTACTGGGGTGTCTGACGAGGAACTGTTTACGCAAGTGATAGATTATGGCTATGATTACACCAACGGTATTGCCAGATCGTATGGCGAAGTGAGTTATGCCCAACTGAAATCCGGAACCATCGAGGTAAACGGAAAACTTGTTCCCACTGCACCTTTGTCCAGTGTGGTCAAGGCTCGTGAAATAGCCGAAATATTAAAAAAATGGATAAAACAAAAGAGGTTTTTACTGCATCAGCCTGCCCAGACATTGCCCGATGCCGACCGTGAGAAATGAGTGATGATTCTCTAGCCGGAGAGCATGCAACACTGCAGGAGATCCTCCTGGCTCTCGGTTGTGTTGCCGTTGCAGTCTCAGTTGGTGTCGACTCCACACTTCTTTTATATGCTTGCGGCCCAGACTGAGCCTTTTCCAAAAAAAAACAGAAGAGTTAAAAATAGAGATATAATCTCTTGATTTGCGTTAATAATTAAATTATGCTCCATCCTTATCTCAAAAAGAGATAAAGCCATTAAGGATTGTTACCATTTTGTATAAAAATGAAAAAGTTGAGAAAGGTTATTTTTTCTTTTGACAATCCACTGTAGTTTAGGTTAAAGCAACAGACACTAGGAGAAAGGGAACAGGCACGAAGGACAGCCTGTAACTAAGCAATGAAAGCAAGAGTAGGGAGGAATTCATGAATAAGAAGGAACTGGTGGAATGTATTGCCGATGCAGCAGGAATTAGCAAAGCAGATGCCGAAAAAGCACTGAACGGCACTTTGGCGGCCATAGCTGATGCTCTGAAAAAAGGCGATAAAGTAACTCTGATCGGTTTCGGTACTTTTTCTGTTTCAAAACGTGATGCACGTCAAGGTAGGAATCCTCAAACAGGTGCTGCAATCAAAATTCCTGCCAAAAATGTTGTCAGGTTCAAAGCTGGAAGTAAGCTTTCCGAAAAAATCAAATAGTTCCTCTGCGTTCATGAATTTCCAGACAAAGCGCTGCGGTCGATCCAGTCTTTGTTGATTTGATTTAAATAGTAGTCGGGACGTGGCTCAGTCTGGTAGAGCACAGCGTTCGGGACGCTGGGGTCGGAGGTTCAAATCCTCTCGTCCCGACCATAAACAGCATAGAAGCAAGACCTGAAAATCAGAATTTTCAAGTAATCGAGAGATATATTACACTAAAAAAGGTCGTTCCCAACCAGGGAGTGACCTTTTTTTATTTATGAAGAAATTACGATCAGGATATACTACGGGTGCTTGTGCCGCCGCCGCCGCAAAAGCTGCAATGCTCGTATTCTTAGGGCGCAAAAGTGTCAAAGCTGTTGAAATACCTTTTCCCGATGGAACAAGGGTTGGTTTTAAACTTCATGCAAGCCGTCTGATCAATTGGCCCCGCAAAACCGCTATGGGGTCGGTAATAAAGGATGCAGGAGACGATCCGGATGTAACAAACGGTGCCGTAGTCGAGGCCTATATTACCATCAGTACGGATTCGCAAACCAGTGAAAGCATAACCTTGGCAGGAGGGAAAGGGGTAGGAGTTATAACTAAACCGGGACTTGCAGTACCGGTGGGTGAGTCTGCTATTAACCCGGTTCCCCGTAAGATGATTATCGCTGCCGTCCAGGAGGCAATTGCCGAATCAGAGCTGGAAGAGAAGGAAAGGTATCTTGTTACAATCTCCATACCTAAAGGCGAAGAACTGGCCCTGAAAACGCTCAATAAACGCTTGGGGATAATAGGAGGTTTGTCGATACTTGGAACCACCGGAATCGTTCGTCCCATCTCAGCAGAGGCATGGACTGCTACCATCAAGGCTTCCATGCAAGTTGCTGCAAAAAACGGCGTAAAACAAATCGTTCTTTCAACCGGCAGGACTTCGGAGAGAGCGATACAGGAAAAATATGATTTTGTAGAAGAAGCCTTGGTGATGATGGGTGATTACCTGCAATTTTCCCTGGAAGAGGCAGGCCGCTATTCCTTCTCAAACATTCATCTTGCCGGTATGTGGGCAAAGCTTTTAAAAGCGGCTATGGAAGTCCCCCAGACCCATGTGCGACACGGGGCTTTAGAGACGGATCAGGCGATAGCGTTTATTGAAAACCTGCCAGGAGGAAAAGAAGCGGTGAAGATGCTAACTGGCGCCAATACGGCACGGGAAATCTATACAAGGCTTATAACATCCGGGCACATGGATATTGTAACCGACGTTTGTCGTTATGCGAAAAGGTATTGCCAAAAAAATTCGTCTTTGCCAGTTACCATTCATTTGGTGGAAGCTTCCGGGAGGATAGTGGCTTCAATTTAAGAGATGGACAATGAAAATAAGCATATACATCTGATCGGCATTGATTCCAGCGGGTTGACACCTGAAAAGATAAGGATCATATCTTCTTGTAGCCATGTTTTTTGTGTAGACAGGTTTGTCGGTCTTATCCGTCCTCTTATTGAAAACGTTCCCGAGAAGAAGATATTACCGATCGCACCTGTTTCCAATACGATGGAACGTATTAAAGACATCTGCTCCAGGGAGGATGTCGCTCTCTTGGCGGGGGGAGATCCTCTTTTTTTCGGAATTGGAAGGATGCTCTGCCAGACGTTTACCAAGGAATCGATACGTATCTATCCTGCGGTCTCCTCCATGCAGGAGGCCTTTGCCCGATTCAAAATTCCTTGGGATGATGCTGTCTTCCTAAGTGTTCACGGCCGGGATCTCAAAGAGAATATCGGCCGGATGCTGGGGGCAAAGAAAATATTCTTTTTGACCGACGGGAACAATACTCCGGCTCAGTTGGCCTCATTTTTTCTTCAGACAACAGGCGAGATTAATGCAGACCGTTATGACGTCTATGTTGCAGAAAATCTAGGCCAGGAAGACGAATGTCTGACAGAGGGGAAACTTTTTGATATTGCTGCTGGAAAGTTCAGCGATCTCAGTGTCATGATCCTTTTCGACAAAGGTAAAGAGAGTACTTTTGCTTTTGGGCTGCAGGAAGACGAAATTACTCACAGTCGAGGTCTGATAACCAAAAATGAGGTACGGGCGGCAACACTTCATGCTCTTCGCCTGCCGAAATCAGGAGTATTTTGGGATATTGGAGCCGGATCCGGATCCTTGAGCATAGAAGCTGCATCAATTTCACCCGGACTTGCCATCTATTCAGTGGAGATAAAAACTGAGCAGCTCGACAATATACAAAAAAATAGAGAAAGATATTTAGCGTATACGGTGCAACCGGTTATGGGAGTTGCCCCTGAAATACTATTAGAGTTGCCGGACCCTGATCGTATTTTTGTCGGAGGCAGTGGTGGAAGACTAAGAGAAATACTGGAATACAGCAACAAAAGATTACGTCCGGAAGGAATCCTTGTGGTGAATGGCATTCTTGAAAAAACCTGTCGCCAGGCTCCGGAAATCCTTCATGAATTTGGGTTTGAAGTTCTTATTTCGACCATCCAGGTAACAAGGAGTGTCTATCCCAAACAATCTCCTGTTGAATTTAATCCGATTTCCATTATAACAGGGCGTAAAAAGAGCCAATAAGCAAAAGATAAGGGAGACCATGTTGCAAAACAGCATCCATTTTGTCGGAGCGGGACCAGGTGATGTGGAGTTGATAACCATCAAAGGACGAAGACTTCTTGATGAGGCTGACTGTATCATCTATGCCGGCAGCCTCATTAATGTCGAATTACTTGACGGCTGCCGGGCCCAGCTCCATAATTCAGCCTCCATGAATCTGGACGAAATATTGGACACTATGTCCAAGGCATGGAAAAACGGACAAAAAGTGGTTCGCCTGCACACGGGCGATCCCGCTTTTTTTGGGGCTATTAAAGAGCAAATGCAGGGACTTGACGAACGTAATATTCCCTATACGATCATTCCCGGTGTGAGTGCCGCTTCAGGAGCGGCGGCGTCTCTTCTGGCCGAATTGACCCTTCCCGAGGTTGCGCAAACAGTGATCATAACGAGGCAGGAGGGAAGGACTCCGGTCCCTGAACTGGAAAAGATGCGGCTTCTGGCCAGCCACCGGACGACCATGATGATCTTTCTGTCCGTTGCCATGATCGACACGGTTGTTGAAGAGCTTGTTACGGGAGGATATAGTAGTGATACACCGGTTGCGGTCGTAGAAAAAGCCACCTGGAAGGATGAAAAAATAGTGCGCGGGACACTTGAGGATATCGCCTTTCGGGTACGAGAGGCCGGTATAAGAAAAACTGCATTAATCTGTGTCGGCAATGTCTTTGTCGACAAAAGGATTGAAGCGCTTTCAAAACTTTATGACAAAAGCTTTTCCCATACAGAGAGAAGAGCCTGTGACGACTAAAGGCCTTATTTCAGTTTTCACCGGAAACGGCAAAGGAAAGACAACGGCTGCCCTTGGCCTGGTATTTCGTGCGCTTGGACATGGCAAGCGCGTTTGTTTTATCCAGTTCATTAAAGGAAAATGGAAAACAGGAGAATCGATGTTTGCAGACACATTTCCGGAAAAACTCGATTTTCATACAATGGGCAGAGGGTTCACCAGGAATTCCTCCAATCCTGAAAAGGACCTTCAACTGGCAAGGAAGGCTTGGGAATTTGCAGTCCAGTCAATCGTCGGAAATCAGTATGATATGATTGTGCTTGATGAACTGACATATCTTATCCGTTATAATATGGTTGATGAAAACGAGATACTTTCCGTTCTATCAGAGAAGCCGAAGGATATGCATATCGTTATTACCGGCAGATACGCCTCCGACAGTCTTGTGAATAACGCTGATCTTGTAACCGAGATGAAGGCGGTAAAACATCCCTATGACTCAGGCATTCCGGCTCAGAAAGGCTTTGAATATTGATAGCTCGTACTCGTTTTGAATACAAAAAGGCGCTATTATGAAACCCTATCAGGAACTTCTTGAAGAATCAGCGACTATACATGGGCATCTCTGTGCCGGACAGGTCATAGGTGTGCGGATGAGTATGGTTGGTCTCAAGGCCATAGGCATAGACGATCCAAAGGGAAAAGATAGGAAAAAACTCTATGTTCTGGTGGAAATTGACCGATGTGCAACCGATGCCATTCAGTCGGTTACCGGATGCACTATGGGAAAGAGAACGTTGCGATGGGTTGATTATGGTATTATGGCGGCAACCTTCGTCAACCTTGAAACCAATGAAGCTGTCAGGATCACGGCCCGGGAAGAGGCTCGGGAGTTGTCAAAATGTTATTTTCCTCAAGTGGAGAGTAAGTATGAACAACAGCTTGAGGCCTACCGTATAATGCCGCAACATGAACTCTTTAAGGTTGAAAAAGTCATCGTACATATTTCTGCCGAGGACATGCCGGGACGGCCTCTTAAGCGGGTTCAATGCGGAATATGCGGTGACTGGGTTCAGGATTGCCGTGAAGTCACAACTCAGGATGGGATACGCTGCCGTGGATGCCAGGTAGGTAAATACTATAGTATTATACATAAATAAACAGCAGATATTGACCTGAGTTCCATTACAACATATTTTGCAACGATTATTACTTATTGGGAACATGTATGATTACCCTGTTAGATTACGGTGCAGGCAACGTTCGAAGTGTACGTAATGCCATTGCCAAACTCGGCTATGAGGTTGAGGATGTAAAGGATCCCGAAGATATTATCCGGGCGGAGAAACTGATTTTCCCCGGAGTAGGTAATTTCGGCGTGGTAATGGAGAGGTTGCGGCAAAAAGGATATGTAGAACCGCTTATCCGGCGAATCAAAGAAAATAAGCCTTTATTAGGCATATGCGTTGCCTTGCAGGCCCTGTTTGAAGGCAGTGAGGAGGCCCCCGGGGTTTCCGGTCTTGCCGTTATTCCCGGACAGATCAAACGTTTTACCGACACCGAGCTTTCTGTACCGCAGATCGGCTGGAATGGAATTAAATTACAAAAAAATTCCAGCCTTTTTTCAGGCTATAACAAGGAAAAACTCTATTTTGTCCATTCTTATTACGCAGCCATCAGTGAAGAGAACAAGGACTGGATTCTCTGTACCACGGATTACGGCACGGAGTATGTTTCAGGGGTGGCAAAAGGAGAGGTGGCCGCCTTTCAGTTCCATCCGGAAAAAAGCAGTAAGGCCGGTTTGCACATTCTTGAGAATTTTCTGCAGAAAAAATCCGGTGTGGATCTGGTAAGAGGTAGAGTCTCGCAAAGAGACATGTCAGCAACCAGGATAGCCAAACGTATCATTGCCTGTCTTGATGTGCGGACCAACGATGACGGCGATCTCGTTGTCACCAAAGGGGACCAATACGATGTCAGGGAAAAGGGAACCGTGAGAAACCTTGGAATGCCTGTCGACCTGGCGCGAAGATATTACGAAGAGGGTGCCGACGAGGTGACATTTTTGAATATCACCGGATTTCGCGATTTTCCCATGCAGGACCAGCCCATGCTGGAGATTTTAAAGAGGACATCGAAAAACGTTTTCGTTCCTTTGACCATTGGCGGAGGGATACGTGAATTTACCGACATGAACGGCAAATACTACTCAGCTCTTGATGTTGCATCCTCCTACTTCCGCTCTGGCGCCGATAAGATATCCATAGGAAGCGACGCCGTCTATGCTGCTGAACACTATCTCAAAGACGGGAAGAAGACGGGGAAAAGTTCCATTGAGCAGATATCCATTGTCTACGGCGCCCAGGCCGTGGTTATTTCGGTGGACCCGAGGAGAGTTTACGTCAGCAAACCGGAAGATACTGATCGGCATACCATTAAAACGCAGTTTCCCGGACCTGGTGGAGAGAAGTACTGCTGGTATCAATGCACGGTCAAGGGGGGAAGGGAAGGCCGCGACATTGACGTAGTCGAACTCGTACAATCCTGTGCCGAATTGGGAGCCGGGGAGATTCTTTTGAACTGCATCGATAAAGACGGCACCAATAGTGGTTTTGATATTGAGTTGATACAACAAGTGCAGAGTGCTGTCTCAATCCCGGTCATTGCTTCAAGCGGAGCAGGGAAGAGTGACCATTTCATAGAGGTTTTTGTCCAAACCGATGTGGAAGCCGCTTTGGCTGCCGGGATCTTCCACAGGAAGGAAGTCGCCATCGATGAGGTCAAGGAGAGGATGAAACAAAAGGGGATTGAAACTCGATAGTAACCTGCATTCACCTTTGGTGAACACTGTGTAAGATTGTAGGCACAACTGTTTTTTTAAAAATTTCTTGCTCTACCTGAAGCGGAGATAAATTTACACAGTGTTCATGGGATGGCTTAATTGTTCTTTGGATAAAAAGTAAGACTGTGGAGAAATTTTTCCCCCTCATCTTGATAAGATGGAGGGTGGGCACTGGCAACGGATTTTTCCAGATAGGAAATATCGATGCCGACTTCCGGTTTTTCAGGATGCACACAGACAAGACCGATATTTTTTACCTTCACATAATCATTGTTGGAGAGATTTCTTAATCCATGATCCTCATAGTCCTGTTGATACCGGACACAATATCGAGAGTGGGTATTTACCCAGGAAAAAATCGTCGACGCATTCTCAACTCTATTCTTTTTTGGATGTAATGTCTTTATCTCCTTAACATAATCCATAAAATCCCGTTGATGGGAAAATCTTTTATTTAAGACGAGTTCCGTAGCTTTTGTCGTCAGGCAATAGGTCTTGTTTTGTCCGAGTTTAAGGAAAAGCAAACTGTCGTTCTGGTGGGATTCGTACCAATTTTTTCCAGGGGGAGGTTTGATGGAAAACCCAAGTGTACTCACGAGCGGAACATGGTCGCGGACGGGATAATATTTTGTATCCGGGGCACAAGCTGTAAGAAGAGAAAAACAACTTACAAGCAAGCTCAATTTCACAAAAAGAGGTCGCATAATCTTTTTAAAGATGTTCTTTTAACAGCCCCCAAGATTTTGTATAACATGGTAAGAATTAGAAGTAAACCGGAATCTTCTTTCAAATCAATCAAATGTATGCTTAGAAGAGATCGGCGGGAACCTTCTTGATAACGCGTTTTAATACCATGAAATCAAACAGATTGTTTAAGAAAATACTTATATTTGTCATTACTTTTTTCCTCATTGCTTCCAATCTTTGGCTGGCCTATAACTGGTTGTTCCAAATACAACTGAAGAATCTGGCTGAAGACGGGCAGGCACGTCTTGAGCTTTATATCACGTATTTGAAAGGTGTTTTGGAAAAATACGAAAGTCTACCCGAGTTGCTTGCCAACGATACGAACATGGCCAACATGCTTAGTGACCCGAATGGTTCGAAGAAGATAGATGCTTTAAATAAATATCTCGAAAAAATAAATAACATCAGTGATGCTTCTGATACCTACCTGATGGACAAAGAAGGGTTAACCATAGCAGCCAGCAACTGGAACGAGGAACACCCTTTCGTCGGCAAGAATTTCAGCTATAGACCGTATTTCAAAGAGGCAATGGGCGGTCATCTCGGCCGTTACTTTGCCTTGGGAACGACATCGAGTCTCAGGGGATATTATTTTGCTTATCCGGTGGACAAGGACGACAAGATATTAGGCGCATTGGTGGTAAAGATAAATATAGATACAGTGGAAAATAATTGGGGGCACACTGATGATACCTTTTTGGTCACGGATCCAGACGGTATTATATTTTTAACTACTAGAAAAGATTGGCGGTTCCATACATTATCACCCTTGTCCCCTGAGACATTAAAACGGGTAATCGCCAGTCGTCGTTATCCGAACGCCAATATCGAATCGTTGAATGTAACCCATGAGGAGAAGAACGATATTGGACGGCTTATCGAAATAAAAATGCCCAAGGATTTCAAGGCGAGAAAATATCTTCTTCTGTCTCGAAAAATGAAACAGGCTGGTTGGAATGTACAGATTTTAATGGATACCTGGCGAGTTGAGAGGTTTGTTCTTTCAGTTTTTTTGATGTTCGGCATCCTTCTTGCCCTAACATGTCTCTTCGCACTTGTCGTCAAGCAGCGTCGTCAGAGGATAAACGATCTTAAACGATTCGAAGAACAGGCACGCAAGGTACTGCAGGACGCCAACAGAAAACTTGAAACACGTGTTTCTGAACGAACCCATGAATTAACTGAAATCAATAGTCTTCTAAGAAAGGAAATCGAAGATAGAAAACGGACCGAAGAAGCCTTGCAAAAAACCCGCTCAGAATTGGTCCATGCTGCCAAAATGGCAGCGCTCGGTCAGATGTCGGCAGGGATTAATCATGAGTTGAATCAACCTCTGGCCGCAATCAGAAGTTATACCGACAATGGCAAGCTTTTTTTGCAGAAAGGACGGCTTGAGGATACCATGTGGAATCTTGAGCAAATAGGAGAGCTCACAGAGAGAATGGCACAGTTGGGTGTACAGCTTAAGTTGTTTTCTCGGAAATCAAGCGGTGAAATCACCTTCGTACCCTTACACGCCGTAATTGACGGTGCGTTGGAAATCCTGTCTCCCGCAATAAAAAAATCTGGCGTCAAGATTGATATTCGCATAGAACCAAAAGATCTGGGAGTTAGAGCTAATTATGTTCTATTACAGCAGGTTATAATAAATTTAATAACCAATGCATTGCATGCGATCGAAGATCTGTCTGTTCGGGAGATTAAAATATCCTCTTTGGTTCAGGAAGATAAAGTCTCCATCCAGATCCGGGATAGTGGCAAGGGAATAGAGCCGATTCATCTTCCTCATATATTCGATCCTTTTTATACAACCAAAAAAACCGGACAGGGCCTCGGTCTTGGACTTAGCATCACTGATCGAATCCTTCGGGAAATGAACGGCTGGATCAAAGTTACCAACTCTGAAAGTGGGGCCGTTTTTGAATTCACCTTAGAAAAAGCAGAACAGCATCAATATGAAGATTGAAAAAAGAATAATTTTTATAGACGATGAACCTCATATCCGCCAAGCAAACAAACAGACGCTGGAACTGGCTGATCTGGATGTTACCTGTTATGACTGTGCAGAGGCCGCCCTTCCGCAGTTGACACAAGACTGGTCGGGAGTTGTAATATGCGATATTCGTCTACCGAGAATGGATGGGTTGAAATTCCTTATTCAAGCACAAAAAATCGACCAGGACCTTCCAGTAATACTTATCACAGGTCATGGTGACATCTCAACTGCAGTTCAGGCGATGCGCGACGGGGCCTATGATTTCATCGAAAAACCCTATTCGGCCGAACGCCTAGTCAAAACAGTACAGCGTGCTCTGGAAAAAAGGGCTTTGACTCTTGAAAACAGGATCTTACGCCAGGAACTCAAGGCTCATAGTACACCAGGGCCAAGGATTATTGGGCGGACACCGGCGATGGTTGAGCTGAGATCCACCATCGCCAGGATTGCCAATACCGCAGCTGATGTTCTTGTTATGGGAGAGACAGGCACGGGAAAAGAACTTGTTGCCCGTTCTCTTCATGAACACAGCAAAAGACACATAAAGAATTTTGTTGCCGTAAACTGTGGTGCCGTTCCCGAAAATTTAATAGAAAGCGAGTTGTTCGGTCATGAAGCAGGGGCCTTTACCGATGCAAAAAAGACAAGAATCGGCAAATTTGAACATGCCAATGGAGGTACATTGCTTCTCGATGAAATCGAGTCCATGCCGTTGAGAACCCAGGTGCATCTCTTGCGCATTCTACAGGAACGATCTCTTGAAAGATTAGGATCAAACAAGGTAATTCCACTTGATGTACGAGTGGTTGCCGCCACCAAAATCGATCTTCTCCAGTCAGCTGAGGAGGGAAAATTCAGAGAGGATCTTTATTATCGTTTAAATGTCGTCTGTTTGAAAATACCACCTCTCAGATCCCGTTTAGAAGATATTCCTCTTTTATTCCACCATTTTCTTCTTGTTGCAGGGCATCGCTATCAGTTGGAAGTTCCGTTGCCCAGTGCCTCGCAGATGAATGCCCTCATGTCCTATTCGTGGCCTGGAAATGTGAGAGAATTACGCAACCTTGCTGAAAGATATGTCCTATTGGGGAACCAATCCGGCTGGTCCTTGGATCATTTATTATCAGGAGAGGCCAAAGGGCAAAAAAACAGTTTATCCTATCAGGTTGATTGTTTTGAACGCGGTCTTATCGAACGGGCGTTACTTACCTGTAACGGCAGTATTAAGGATGTTATGGATGTATTGGAGATACCTCGCAAGACCCTCTATGATAAAATGCGTAAATATGGCCTGGATAAAAGCGATTATAAATAATACTATTTAAAAATGAGTCTTGTAAAGGAAGTATCTATAGTACAGGTTAGTAAATATTAAGGAGATAACTATGGATTCAATTCCCGATATAAAAACAATTCTATATACGACGCCTCTTGGTGAAATTGAACATACTCGTCCCGTTTTCCGTTACGCCATAAGTCTTGCACGTCAGTACAACGCCGAAATTATTATCGTTCACGTTGTAGAACCTTTGAGCAAAACCGCAAAGGACGTTATAAGAACCTATCTCTCGGAAGAGGCAGTTAAAAAAATCCAAAAAGATGATATGCGTCAGGTTCTTTCTGAGTTAAAAACTCGTTTGAAAAAATTTTGCGAAGAAGAACTGGAGTCGAGTAAAACAGACGTCAGTAAAGTCCATGAATTGTTGATTGTTGCCGGAGATCCATGCGAAGAAATACTTAATACCGCAAAAAAACATGCAGCTGATATTATAGTCATCGGCAAATCCACCGGTGCGGTATTCGGGACTACGGTCATGGGTTCTGTTGCCAGGCGCGTAACCCGCCTTGCAGATGTTCCGGTTTTTGTCGTACCCAATAATTGATGTTCTTTTCAAATGTATTGATGAAAAAAAAGAAACAAATAGTACTCGCTTCCCCCCGGGGCTTCTGTGCAGGTGTCGTCAGGGCGATTGAGACGGTCAAGCTCACGCTGAAGAAACACGGTGCTCCCGTGTATGTCCTGCATGAAATAGTACACAATAAGCATGTTATCCGGGAACTCGAAGCAATGGGCACCATTTTTGTCGAGGGACTCTCCGATATTCCCAGCGGAGAAATCTGCATTTTCAGTGCCCATGGCGTTTCGACAGCCATCGAGGAAAAGGCCCGCCAACTTGGGTTGAAGACTATTGACGCTACTTGTCCTTTGGTCGGGAGTGTCCATAAGATGGTGGAAAAATATCATGCCCTTGACTACAACGTTATAATAATCGGCCACCACCGGCATCCCGAAGTTGAAGGAACGGCAGGACGAGTTAGAGACAAGGTCCATATCGTTGCCACTCCCGAAGAGGTCATAAACCTTTGCATCGACGATCCTGAACGGATTGCCTGTGTCACCCAGACCACTTTATGTGAAGACGATATCAAAGAAATAAAAGATGTTTTATTGAAAAGGTTCCCGACAATTAAAGGGTCGATATCCAATATTTGCTATGCTACACAAAACAGGCAGAACGCCGTAAAGCGGTTGGCAAGCGTTGCCGACATTCTCCTGGTCGTCGGTTCAAAAAACAGTTCCAATTCGAATCGCCTTCGGGAAGTCGGCATAAAATCGGGAATGACAGGTTATCTGATCGACGACAAAGACGACATCGACCCTTCCTGGCTGGACGATATGGAAAAAATAGGTCTGACCGCCGGAGCTTCAGCCCCTGAAAGACTGGTAAAAGGAGTTATCCAATGGATGCAGGAACGCTGGGATATTAGTTTTTACGAAATGAAGGGGGAAGAGACCAAGGTCTATTTCAAACCGGCGGAACTTAAAGAAGAATAAGGGGCCGGATACATTGGCTAAGCCAGCCTATTACCCATAAGTAAGAAGTCCGTAGTACTTGTTTTGGTTGGGGTTGAGATATTAATATATTCAAGCGTTTTAATTTGTTACGTTAAAAGTAACGCCCCCTGCAGACATCATCGTTTCCGGCAGCAAGCTTTACAGCCTAATTGCCTGTACACCACGGCTGACAGACCATCCGTCCCATGGCCTGCTGTGGCTTCCCGACGGGCCTCCGCTAGCCGGATTTCTCATCAGCCCACGCAGCGTCAGGTTCGAAGTTTTTGGCAATGGACTATAATAACCTATGTTCATTGCCAAAACACTGAAGGAGATGGCGCTGCCTGGACTGACCTTTGGTGAACACTGTGGAAATTTGATAATGTTCCTGTTTCTGTAAAATGTCTTGCTCTTCCTGCCGTGGAGACAAATTGACACAGTGTTCATGAGAAATCCGGGCTAGGACGGCCCCCAGC
>JBJKRL010000083.1:0-13594 GCA_046704745.1 Desulfocapsaceae bacterium
GCCTGGCACAATCTCCCCCAGGCAATCCCCTGGCTCGATGGGGCAAAATTAAACCTCCAATTCAGCTGACATGACCACTGTAAAGGTTAGTGGCTGTGTCGGTTAAAACCTGCCGCGAAAATCGGTGTTTAACCTAAAAAATTACCTGTACAAGGTGGCCGTCCAGATGTTCAGAACGCCCCAGGAAAGGTAATAGAGGTATGGCGAGGTCTGTTTTCTTATCCCTTGTGACCACGGCGAAAAGTGAGCTTGCTGATAGCTTTTGCCCAAGGAGGAAAATGATATGAATACCTTGTTTCCAAGACGTATGGTCCAATCCGGCACACCATGGATTCTTGCGGCGGTGTTGGCATTGTCGGTGACGTTTCCAAGACCGGTATTTGCCGCTACCTGTGCGAAGCCCTGGAATGCCCTGATCAGAATTGCCGCCTCGCAAATCGACCGTGTCTTCGGTGACGTTGCGGCAAGCACCCGTGCCCTGGCCGGCGAGTACGCCATCCTATACAACAGCGTTCCTCCAGCGACGCCTGCCGAGCGCAGTGCCTGGAATAAAAGCTATCAGGTAAAGGACAAAACCGTGGGTTTCCAGACTTGGCCCGGCGATCTGCATTCGCCACCGTCATTTCAGGCCGCTTTCCCATCTTTTTATGATTATAGGGGAACGGCCTTTACCGCTGAAACCTTTCATCAACTTGAGATCTTTAAACGCTTGACCCCAATATTCCGAGCGGCGTACAGAAGTTTTGGCTTCTCTTGGGTGTATGTCACTACAGCCCAGGGAAATATGATGATCTACCCCTATCTGCCGCTTGCCGAGGCCGTGAACAATGAGGAACCGACCAAACAGGTGTATTACACCAGCGCAGATTTTAAAAATCGTAAGGCCGGATGGACGCTGCCCTATCTGGACCTAGTCGGGGCGGGAATGATGATCACGGTCTCCTACCCGATTTATGAAGGGAATACCCTCCTCGGTGTAGTTTCCCGGGACATCACCCTGAAGCAACTGTCGCACGAGGTGTTGACCCACCTGGTGGTCGGGAAGGGAGCCGTCGCCTACATTGTGAATAGCTCGGGCTTGGTGATCGGCGTCAGTGATCTCCGGCTCTCCAAAGAGTTGGACCTGGTCAATTCCAAGGCAGCCGAAGCGGTTCTCCATTATCGCACCCCAAAAGGCCTAAAGCAGCTTGGCAGTAAATCAGCGGTGGCATCTGCCTCGACCTGGATAAACCAGGTTACGGAAACGCTGCTTGATCGAGAAGCGAAGGCGCCCGCCTCTTCCGTCGTCCGCTTTGTCCAGAACGGGAAGGAAGTGTCGGCGGCGAAAACGGCTCGGACCGGTTGGTACGTGGTGTCGGTGGTGCCGGAACAAGGTGGCGTCACCGAAATAAAATAGGGGTGGAAATAGAGAGGGAGACGCAGGCGCAGATCTCAAGAGATAGGAAGGGTCGCCCATTAATTATTACCTATCCGATATGAATAATTAATGATTAAGATCATACATTTACGTCATTTTTTCCTCATCACACATCACTATAGTTCCCTCAATACGTTTGATAATACAAATCCTTAAAACCTGAAAAAATTGAAAGCCAGAAAATCCCAAGTGTGGGTACTCCAATGACGACGATAAAAGTTATCGGCATAATCTTATGCAGCAACAGAGTGCTGCCGCCGATGAACTGCACGACAAGAATATGCAAAAGGACGTATGCGGTTACAACAACAACACAAAAAACCGCACATATCAGACAATACAAGAGAAATGCCGAAATATTTTTCAGGCAACTTCGAAAACTTAATTTATAGGCAGCCCAGGCCTTTTGGTCATTCAAGGTCACCAAGGCCGGTGTGAACAAATATGCCATGGTCAAAGGAGCGAACAGGATCAGGGCGATAAGGAAAATCAAAAATAATTGGGATGCATGATGAAGGAGCATGTATTCGATAAATCTGGTCTTAGGTGGGATTTCATTTTTAATCCCACCTATTTCGGTTGTAAAAACCGCTACCATGATAATGGCTGCCACACCACTGAATAAAAAGTTTATGAGTCCTGCATAAACAAGGTGTCTCCGTCGCTCACCAAAACCTCCGAACAAGAGTTCGATTCGCAACTTGCCGGTATCGTATTGTTCATAGGCCACCATCATTATCCCACCGGTTATTACGGTTCCATAAAGCGTATTTAAGGTTGAACCGGCCTTGGGGATCAACCCCACCAAATAGCCAATCGCAACGCTTAATACAATTATTATGGTCCATTTGAATGGGTGTGAAAAAAACATGCTGAAAGCCGATTTGATCCAGAGCCAACCATGAGAGGGGGGCACTTTTTTTGGCTCATCCAACCAGTCGCCAATCTCCTCTTTTAGGATCTTGAGATCTGCCTTGGGGGGAACATATGGGTTTACCGGTTCTTTTTGTGGTTCCTCCGGTTTCTTCTCTGGCTGTACAGGTGTTTTTGCTGGAGCTGCAGTGGGAATCATAGATGTTTTCGGTGGTGTTGGTGTTTTGACAGGCAGGGGGGCGGTCTGTTCCAGACGAATCTGTAATCCCGCCTTTTCAAAGCGGTGACGGTACTTTTCCGCCGTTGCCATATCAATATCTTTTTTGATGAGAGTCGGTCTCTCTGCAGCCAACAGCTTCTCAGCCTTCTCCCTATCCATATTGGTAAGACCAATAAGGCTTTCTATAACAGTTTCACGTTGAAAACCTGAAAGAAGTTCACCTGTAAATATGATTTTAAAATTTTTTTCCATATCTATCCGTGTAATATGCTGGGTTATTTGAATGAACATATTCATGCTTTTGTTTGTTAAATACAGAAGAGAACCTATCATTTAAATGACATCATTGCAACCCCTTTTTTGTTGGTTAGGTAACCTCTTTAAATTAATGAAATACGTGAACGGCAGGCAAAGAGTTCGGGTGGGAGTGCGTTGGCTCCAACTATGTTAGGCATGCACAACTTACCGGGATTCAATTAAAAGAACTTGATAAACGATTTCATTTAGAGACGGCATAGTGGGACATCATTCTATAACATGATCATCTACGGCTCGTCCGTAGAATGTTTTTTTTGGATATAATCGCCTTAACCAAGAGAACGCATAATTTCATGATCCATATCCACTTCCTCTGCAGTAATGGAGCGAGTGCTACCCGGTGCTACCCATCCATACCGTCCGCCAGGAATTATCAATACCCGGACGAATGATCATCCTGTATTTTAGACGATTCACCAAGCGCACGATATCCTTTTGGAATCGAATAGCGAAAGGGTGATTCCCCGAAATTCGCAGCTAACACATCACTGCCACCATGTTCAGATGACGATACCGATAGACCGACCGTATAGTCGCGTCCTTGTTTAATTCGTATTCCGGAAGTCAACTTACCCGGCGTCCCTTCGATCCATCTGCCGTTGATATGGAAATATAATCTGGCATCATCTAGATCCACAGCAACCCCAATGATATCTCCTCCCTGCAATCCACCAGCCGCATTTTTGGGAAATGCGTAGGTATATAAAGACTCCGAATGCGATGGAAGGAAGAAGAGTTCATCCTCGGAATCCGCACCGATCAGCCCGACATTGGTATATGTCCCTATGGCGCTATCCCTGCGATCGGGGTTAATCGTAACCTCAAGATACCATCTGCCTGCATTATACCTGACGCCGGCAAAGGCTGTCGAAAAGGCCCCCACCCCTCCATACTTGCAGGAAAGGCCATTGCCAGAAACTTTTGCTCCACCTTTGGAACCGGAAAGAAGGACTACAGGCCGGTGCGGTGGTGTATTCAGAATCGCCTGCTGAAAATCTATGGTCTTTTTTCCATCCACGACAAAGTGCGTTCCAATATATTCCGATTGCACAGTAGCAGGTCTCATTCCAGTTAACTTCTGAATTTCCTCTATGATATCAAGAAGCTGACTTTTACTTTTCACTTCACAGATTCTTAGCCCCAGATGAGTCTTTTCATTAGACGTCACCGCGGGAACCTCTTTATCGATCCCGACGATCCGTTGAGGGCGATAGCCAACGGCAAATACCTTCCTGATTTCAACTCCCGGCTCCGTCTGAATCTGCCACTTAATGGGTTCACGGCCATTGAGTAAAAGAATGACGGGTTTCGTTTTATCGGAAACACGTACCGGTATGCTACTCTCTTGGTGAGCATCGGGATTGCGGCCCCTGCATACCGTTATCACGTGAAGACATACAGCACCTGATTGTTTCTGATCCCCCAGAATCCAGTGTTGCTGTTCTCCTTTTTGCATTTCTGACGATTTAATCAATCCCTTAAGCTCTGCAAACCTCGATTCAGTTCGAATATATTCAACCGGCGCTGGCAGACTTCCGGCCTTGAGATATGGATCCGCACCGGCTTCAAGAAGCATCTTTGCAAAATCTTTTCGCCCATAGGCAAAAGCAACCTGTAGAGGAGTTCCCATGGAGTCTGAAATATTCAGGTTTATACCCTCTTCCACTAGGATTTTCATCGGTTTGATGAGCTGACGATGGATGAGGAAGGTGAAGAGACTATCGTCGTGGCAACCTGGTTGTCTTAGGTCGGCCCCTGCCCGGATCAAGGCCCTGAATATCTCCAGATGCTCTTGTTCCGCAGCAAGCAGTACAGCAGTATAGCCGTTTCCATCCCGTTTGTTGACATGGCAACCATGCTCGATCAGCTTTTGTACCACCGCTATTTGGTTATAATCCACGGCGGTCATCAAAGGAATATCACCTGTATCATCCTCTTGATCGATTAGGTCTGGTTTCTGATCGATCAAAGAACTCATCTCATCATCGGTTGCCTTCTTGTGGATCGCCTCTATGATCGGATTACTGTGAGAACGTTTGAATCCCGTATAATATCGTTGAGTCAGGGCACGTTGAACCCCTGCCAGACACCCGTTGCTTAAAAACGGTTCACAGACAACATTCTTATCCGCCACTCTGGATGGGCCGGTTTCTTCTATCAGACGTATGGTTGCCTGATACTGGTTTTTGTAAAGGGCATAACCGACAACAGATTGCGTATCCCCGGGCATGCTCCCTTCTCTTACAGCAGCGGTATCGACCCCCATTTTGAGCAGGCGATCGAGAATGGCCATATTCCCCTGGCCCACAGCCTCCCACAGTGGCGACTGGTCAAGATGTTTTGGATCTCCCTCAATGCTTGCGCCGGCGTCAAGAAGTAAGTTGGCGATCGTATTATAGTGCTTATTAATTGCGACGCTGAGTGCACACCAGTTATGATACGGCTTGGCATCGAGATCGGCTCCGCTTTTGACGAGGATCCTGATAACATCGACATGATTTTGTAAAACAGACCAGTAGAGAGCAGGAAGACCTTGTTTGACAATGATATTGGGATTCCCACCCTGAGACAGGAACTTCCGTACCTGCTCGGGTTGATTTTCGATTATCGCCTTACGTAAAAGTTTTCTTGTCTCAATTGGGCCATCAGTACCCTGCAGACTTCCTCTTGCCGATTTTGCGTCATGCTTCCAAAGGCCATATCGCCAGAGGTAATTGGCAGCCATTGTTCGTACCCCACCGACATTTTCTGCAAATACCCCGAATACTACCAGGAAAAGGAGGGTAAGAATGAGCCATTTATTTATTTTTACATCAGACTTGGCAATTTGAACCAACCTGTTCCAGTTCCATTTTTTCATCAATTTCCTCAACGTGCTGGTTATCACGGGAAAAAGACCATTCCATACCCGAAGTTTTTAACACATTGGGTCATTGCCGATCAGTCTCGCAGCGCTATGACCCAATGTATTTTCCATCGGAGTTTTTGCAATAGGAACAAAGGGGCGGCTGTCGACAGCACTTGAATATGACGGACACAACCAACCGGACCAATTCTCCGCCTTCCGCCATTCGGCATCGTTGATGGCGTTCTGTTCTGCAGTCAGACCAGAAGAATCATACAATATGTCTTCAAGTTCTTTGATCATAACTAAGAGTGTTTTATCAATTATCCCGCCCAGTCGACACCCCAAACATCCCTCATCTCCGGGAACCAAATTTGGCCTTAAGACCCGGCAGAAAGAGTGGGATGATTAATAAAATGCTGTTGAATTAAGCCGCGGGTTTAAAGCAAGATGCCCGCACAACTCCTATGGGGTTAATTTATAACACCTTGTAACTTCGAAGTAAACATTTTGTATGACATAAATGTGCAGTAGGAGATAACAAAGGAATTCTTTCATTGATGGGGAAAGGTAGATCAGGCAGGTATTTGGATAAGTAATGCGACTGCCTTAACGAAATTTCAGCATCTTACTTGATGATTTTTCAGTTTTTTGGGCGCATCCATGCGGTTCCCTTCCAGGGTTTCGAGTAAAACGTTTGCCTGAGAACCCATCCAGGTCAGCAACTATTCAACGTGGATAGAAACGCATAACATCATAGGATGTCCCCATTGTTCCCCCGCTTTTTCCACTAGAAGAGTTAAGCAAAGACTTGACCCCCTTCCCTTTGCTTGTCGTCGGAAAAAATTTTGCGGCGTTCCATCCCCCGTATCATGACATGATGCAAAAGACCCGGGCTATCAAGTCTGGCTGTTCTTGGCATTATTTGATTTTACTCAGCAACTTGAAAATATCAACTTATTTTATAATTTAGGGACGTCCCCTATTATATACTTTTCTTACTATTCATGGTCTTTATAACTTCTTTCTTTTTTTTGGAATTTCGGTCAGTTCAACACCGCAATCCGGACAAATCCTGAGACACCCCCATGCTTTTGAATACGCTGGAAGAAGAAATGCTCGGCATTTCGGGCACCGCAGTACCATGTACATTGCAATAACGGTGATTAGAAGCACGAGATACATAGTCCATTCAATTGGAGTGATTTTATGTTCACCGGAGGGAATTAAAATTATATAGGCAGAAATAATCGATAGAAGCACCGCCAGAAGTATTAAATAAAGTATCTTGGCCTTTCTGTATCGTAGTTGAATGTCCGTCATTACTGTCCCTTGTTCTTTGACCTTGTCACTAAAGTAACCTGATATTTTGTTGTTACTCATACTTCAATTAAAATAATCGCTGTACTATGTAAACTCAATCGTCCATACAAGCAAATGATTATTGTTGAAGGCGTCTACCCAGAACAATATATGTACAATTTAATGGACAAATAGTGTATTCCTTTTTATACTTGTACAATATACAAGTCAATAAAGGAGGCCAAAATGAGAGTCGTCAATTTTAGCGAAGCAAGAAATAATCTTAAATCAATACTTGACCAAGTCACTGATGACGCTGATTACACAGTAATCACACGCCGTGACGCTGAAGATGCCGTGGTCATGTCCCTCGACTCATTTAATAGTTTATTGGAGACATTTCATCTTCTAAAATCTCCCGCCAACGCAAAGCACTTATCAAAATCAATAGCTCAATACAAAAAAGGTAAAACTATCGAACGAGAGACAATAGATGAGTAAAAAACTAGCTTGGACTGATGAAGCGTGGAAAGACTACATTTATTGGCAATCTCAGGATAAAAAAACTCTGAAACGGATCAACAAATTGATTGATGATATCAGGAGAAACGATCCGTTTCAGGGAATTGGTAAGCCAGAACCATTAAAAGAAAATCTAAGCGGATTTTGGTCAAGAAGAATCGATGATACAAACCGATTAGTTTACGCTGTTGATGAATTGTATATCACCGTAATTTCAAGTCGTTATCATTATTGATATCATCGAACAAATGGATAGAGAGCAAAAGACACCGGAGGCAGATATCAATTATAAATTATTGAACATCAGCCAACATGGGGTCTTACCACGATAACTACTTGATTTTGTATCGTAATTACGATTCTCTGTCCGTGTAACTTGCTGATATTACTAGATCGCTAAATTGATTTTGGGGCGAAAATGGCGTCTCTAAGAAAATCCTATGTGGGGAAATTAGGGACGTCCTTAACTCATCTTCGACAGTTGTAAAAAAATAATTCTGAGATATCAGCATAATACCACACGCAAAAAAAGTGTTGGCACTACCAGCCATGGATAATCTGCTAGAAAACGTCTCATATTTCGCGAATGGTCGGCGGCAAGGCAACTCCAACTGCCTGGAACACCTTGCAGCAAGATCCAACGCAGGCGGTGCGAACCGCAAGACTTCTTCCATTGTCTTCAACCGTCACCTCCTGCAAGGCAGTGAGGTCGCGCTTAATGTCTTCCCACTCGAACTGATGTCCGGAAGATTCCAATCGCCGGTCCAGTTCCTTGCGCAAGACAAGAGCCAGAAAGCTGCAGAAAACATGTCCACGTATGGTTTCATCCCGTTTGTGGAACACAGTCCGGGTATCGAGGATGGACTTCATATCTCGAAAGACCTGTTCCACCTGCCACAATTCCTTGTACTTGAGAGCAACCCGCTCAGCGGGAAGATCCATGTTGGTGTGCAAGCCCTTTATGGCAAATTCACGCAAAACCTGGGTGGCCCACTGGCGGAACTGCGTCGCCCTAACGGAGTTTACCCGGTAACCGACTGAAATTATGGCGTCGAGATTATAATGATTCGTGTTGTACGTTTTGCCGTCTGTCGCAGTTATTCGGAATTTCCTAATAACTGAATACGTGGAAATAAAAGGGACGTCTAGGATTTTATGCGTTTCTCTAAATCAGTTTAAGCTGATTCTCCTTCTCTATTCTTTCGCAGCGTAAAGATAACCGGCTGATTGCGGATTGACTCATATTCAACCGCCGTCCAATTTCAATGGTTGTCATGCCAAGCTTTCGATGAGCCCAGAAGCATAATAAACTTCGTGCTCTTACTGTATGCGGTGATTTTCCAATCGCCAAAACATCTTCAACCTCCATACCCAATACCGCAGCTACTCAATGTACCACCCATTTAAATCATGAAAAAGTTTTGCCCTTAGCGGGTGGGATCAGGCTTGACTTATGGGTATTACTCCTCGTTTCGAATGCCCATTGGTCAACCCCATTTTTGCATACTGATATTAGAAGCAGCAGACAATCAAGGGGGGTTGCCCCCCATATTCTCTCTAGCCGTTATGCTATTTTTTCTATTTGTTTTGTAATAGGTTGAAGTTTTCTGATTTCAAGAGCTTTTGGGCTTCTCATTGCATGCCAAAGATCCCAATCTTGCTGTAGACCAAGCCAGAAGTCTGCGGACATTCCAACTACACGGGATAACCTGAGTGCTGTATCTGGCGTGACTGACCGACGCCCTTTGATAATTTCGTTTAGACGGGGGTATGAGACGCCTAATTTTAGTGCAAGTTCAGTTTGGGTTATTTTGAGTGGTTTTACAAACTCTTCCAGAAGCATTTCCCCTGGATGTGTTGGCGGACGATTAACTGGAAGCTTCCTTGATATATTATTAGTGATAATCTGTGATTTCGACTTCATATGCATGACCTTCCTCCCAAATAAAACAAATACGGTACTGTTGGTTTATTCGGATACTGAATTGATTTTCCCGATCTCCTTTTAATTGTTCGAGTCGATTGCCTGGCGGAACTTGAAGTTCAATTACATCTTGTACTCTGTTTATTTGGTCGAGTTTTCTAATTGCAACTGGCCAAATGGATTGCGGGCAGATTTTTCTTGCCGACTTGGAAATGATTCCATCAAAAATATCTTCAGTTCCTTTGCCCTTAAAAGATCTTATCATGGATCATATTATAACGATATCCGTTATATTCGTCAACTTCGTAAATATTTCCAAGGTATAACGCGCGGGTAAGCGGCTTGCCCGCTTGTTCGTTGGTAATACTTTGGCTCTTCTTTTCGGGGTCAAAAAGAGGGTTTTAAGCCCATTTTCTGCTGTATTTATATCTTTTTATCTCATTAAAACAATATGATATCTTGGTCAGGCGCCGGTTTTCGGTTTCGCATTTTTCAAATACTACAGCATA
This sequence comes from Desulfocapsaceae bacterium, assembly GCA_046704745.1. Lineage (GTDB taxonomy): Bacteria > Desulfobacterota > Desulfobulbia > Desulfobulbales > Desulfocapsaceae > CAWGGS01. Next base: position 9,931 of record JBJKRL010000083.1, read on the forward strand.
GCTTTTGTTATTCTCCCCAGCGTAGCTGGGGGATTAGCTTTGATTTAACGGTGGAAATCATGGTCGTGGTCACGATCATTGCCGTTGCCATGCCAGCCATCATGGCCATGCCAGTCGTGATGCTCGAAACCATGATGATCATAATCGTAATCATCTTTATGATGGTAATCGAAGGCATGGTCTCGATGGAATTCATGGTGATGATAGGAATAAGAGGGTTCCCCTTCAAACAAAAAGTATGGCCCCCCATCCGGAGCCACCATTGTAGGATAATCGGGTACAGTCTGATTTTCTAAGTAGGTTGTTCTATTGTCATAGTTGGCGGGGATCGGGGCACAAGCTACCAGGAGCAGAGACGCCACCATCAATCCTACCAACACTCTCCAGTTCATGGTGTATCCCCCTGCGTTGAAAAGCATGGTGAAACAAACCGCGAGTTGAGTTTATTGCTCAATAGTCAGTGTCCATCATGCATAATCTTAATAGAAAAGATAATCACTTGATTCCAACCTGCCAACACGGTTCCCGGAAGATGCGCTCGGTTTATTCCAGGGCTTAACAGCTACTACCACCGTACTTATTGGAACTCAATTCAGGAAATGTGGAAAAGCAACGTATTTGGTTACTGAAGATAATCTTGGATTGCATGTTCCGTTTGGAATCCCACAACGCTCCCGGTCTTCAGCTGTGTGTTTAACCTCACTCGTTTTGGCATACATCATGGAAATGGCCATTAATAGAATGAATTATGGGGTCTTTTATTGTTCTATGGTCTTTTGTGTGATACAGAAGAAGGTATGGCCAGGCCATTAAGAATTGAATACCCCAACGCTTGGTATCATGTGATGAATCGTGGGCGAAGAGGGGAAGATATTTTTTCGGACAGGACAGATTGTGAGATATGTTTAGGAGTTTTACAAGAGTCTTCCTAACTGTTTGGTTTTCGAGCTGCTTCTTTTTGCCTCACATCTAACCATTATCACCTTCTACTGCAAACTCCATTGGGGAATCTTTCCCGCGTGATGCGACATGTCAATGGAGTATATACTCAACGGTATAACAGGCGCCAAATAGTGGATGGACAATTATTTCGAGGTCGCTACAAAAATGTACTTGTTGAAGAAGATAGTCACCTTGTCGAGCTGCTGCGCTATATTCACCGAAATCCTGTTCGTTCACCGAAATCCTGTTCGGGCTCCCATCTGTAAATCGGTTAGTGACTATCGCTGGAGCAGTCACCACGTTTATGTGTCAACTGCTAAAAAGCCGGATTGGTTATATACGGATTTTCTGCTGTGGCTGGATTATTGGGACGTCTATGATTTTATGCGTTTCTTTAAATCAGTTTAAGTTGATTCTCCTTCTCTATTCTTTCGCCCCGTAAAGATAACCGGCTGATTGCGAATTGACTCATATTTAACCGCCGTCCACATGGTATTTAAATAGAAAAGCATATTTTCATAGACGTCCCCATTGTTGCCTCCGGTTATCTCTTTAAGTGTATTTTATTGAATAGCTTACTGTTCTTGGTAACCAGTACTTTTCATCAAGTAAATCCCAGCCAACTGATTTCATGTACTCTATTAATATATCCGAGTTGAAACGTTGTTTAATCATTCTTCTTTGATAATACTCAGAGTTTTCAAAAGGCAAAATTTCACCTTTTTCATAGAATGTCCAACGTGGGTCATCTTTTAAGGTTTGTATTGTCCTCTTCTTCTGACCTTCAAAAAAATAAGACAGTGACCAGACTGGCCATTCAGATTTTGGATTAGAAATGCGCAGGCTATACAACTCATGTTGGTATTTAACACCAAGAATATTTACTAAGGTATGCCATCCATCCCTAATATTTGCCATTAATAACGTAGAGTTTTTCCTACCTAATGGCTCCCATAGTACCACTGCTTGGCAAAGTGGTCTATATGGCTGCTCTGGAAGAGCGAACTCAGTTTTGGAGAGTTCTGTGGTTTTGCTTTGACCTAATATCAATCCTATATCATCACGGACTTTAGTAACTCTGCTATTTAGACATGTAATTGCTAGAAAGTCTCTTTCTTGGATCATATTCGTTGAGATAACAAGTTATTCTCTAGTTTTCTTGTTATCATCCCCAACTCATCTGTCTTGACAAGCCAAAAGTAATTATGTTAGGCTATTTCTAACTTGTTAACCTTTCATATAGTATGATAACAAGACACCTGTTAATATTCCATGATCACCTTGTCTGCTCATCTTACAGAAAAATACCCCATCTTTCTAGCAAAAAAAGGGGTGAAGAAGAACGAGCATCGCTTCTATCTGAAATGGTTGCGGTATTACATCGATTATTGTACAAGATATTCTTTTGAAAAGAATAATCCCGATTCTCTGTCCGCCTTTCTGATTAAGCTCCAGAAAAAAAAGCAGAAACCGTCCGTGCAAGAGCATGTGAAAACGGCAGTCTCTCTGTTTTGGGAATTTGAGAAATCAAAGGGAGTTGTCAACACTCTTCCCAAGAGAGAATTTCAAATTACCGCCGGCGAACCACCTCCTGGGACATCCACAACCAAAATATCACATCATATTTCCTCAAATCATTTCCAGGAAAATGACACATTAATCAACCCGACGAAAAACGAGGCATCCGAATTAAAGCCAATAGAAGCCGATTGGCACCCTATCTATACTGAGCTTGAAAACGCGATCAAAGGTAGACAGTACTCAGCCAAAACCCTGCGATCCTATGTGGGACATACAAAGCAATTCCAAACCTTTATCAAGAACAAAGATCCACAACTTGTAGACGCCCGCGACGTGAAGCGATTTTTGACCTGGCTGGCGGTGCAAAAAAAAGTTTCAGTATCTAGCCAGAATCTGGCATTTAATGCTTTGCTCTTTCTTTTTCGAAATGTCCTCAAGTCCGATTTTGGCAAAACCGATGGGGTGGTCAGGCCCAAGAGACGCCCCTCTATTCCCGTTGTCTTATCAAAAGACGAGATTGATCGGATACTGTCATTGCTGCAGTATCCATACACGCTGATGATAAAACTCATGTATGGCTGTGGCCTGCGTATTACCGAATGTATCTCGCTTCGGGTCCATTGCTTCAATTTTGACAGGGGAATCCTTACCGTTCATGACGGGAACGGGAAAAAAGACCGGACCGTCCCCCTGCCCAAGAGCATCGAGAAAGAACTCAAAGCACAACTCGAAGATGTAATCGAGCTCCATACGGAAGATCTTTCTGCCGGATATGACGGTGTATTTCTTCCCGGCATCCTCGAGAAAAAGCACAAGAACGCTGCAAAAGACCTTGCCTGGCAGTGGTTTTTCCCAACAAAGGAGTTGACGCATGTCATGGAAAAAAGGGAGAACCGGCGTTTCCATGTTCACGAAACCGCTCTTCAGAAGACTCTTCGGACAGCGGTAAAAAAAGCAGATATTGCAAAACATGTCACACCGCATACCTTTCGTCACAGCTTTGCCAGTCATCTTCTCCAGGCCAATTATGACATTCGGACGATACAGGAATTGCTGGGACATTCAGATGTGCGCACAACCATACCAATCAACTGCGTCCAATCAAAACTTTAACAACACTCCCTTCCATATCATTCACCCGTTTCATCCATATCGTAACATTGAGTTTGAAGTCGATAGCATAAGGCGACTTGCATATGAG
>JBJKRL010000084.1:0-81117 GCA_046704745.1 Desulfocapsaceae bacterium
AGGGTGCTTACCTTCGAGGACAAAATTTTGAGCGCAACGACGAGGTAGGTGAAAAGCGCCGTTTTCGGATGGAAACCACTCTAGAAAAGATGAGTCTTGATTAACACCTTTTCTCTGCTCTATCTCATAAAAATTACACTTGGTTATTCATCCTAAGTGGTGTAAGAATAGAGAAAAATTCATCCTTGTATATTATGACCAAAAAAGAAATAACATCCCGTAGTTACGATTATTAATCCGCAGATTGATGAAAAATAGAGAAATTTTAGCCAGAGTTTATGCAACAATAAAACCGTATCGTTTACGGCTCTTCGTTGCCATGATCGCTATGATTATTGTTGCGTCAATGACGGGAGCCCAAGCCTACTTGGTCAAAGATCTGCTTGATAAGATATTTGTCGGTACTACTGACAATAGAATATTTTATCTTAACCTGCTCCCTATTTTAGTTGTCCTCATCTTCTTGATAAAGGCTATATTTTACTACACCTATTTTTTTCTTTTGGAAAAGGTAGGCCAAGCAATTATCCGGGATCTACGCATCTCAATCTTTGAACATATACACACTCAATCCCTGTCTTTTTTTCATGATATGCCCACGGGAACCTTAATCTCTCGTGTCATCTCGGATGTGACATTGCTTCAACAAGCTGTTTCAAACGCTTTGGTCGGAGTCGTCAGAGACTTTTTCCAGATAATTATTCTGCTAGGCGTCGTATTTTATCTAAACTGGAGACTGGCCATGTTTTCTTTTATCATCTTGCCAGTGGCGGCCTTTCCGATAGTCAAATTCGGCCGAATTTTTAGACGTCTCAGCACAAAAAGCCAAGAAGAAACGGCGCACGTATCTGATATGCTGTATGAAACCATCACCGGCAATAGAATCGTCAAGGCCTTTTGTATGGAAAAATACGAATGCCGAAGGTTCAGAGATCAGGTATATAAATTGTTTTCCGTTATTATTCAAGATGCTAAATTCCGGGGCATTCAACATCCACTGATGGAGTTTATCGGTGGAGTTGCCATTGCCCTCATTATCTGGTTTGGTGGATATGAAGTAATAAATAATCTCGCCACTCCAGGTACTTTTTTCGCGTTTTTGACAGCTCTTATAGCTGCCTATGATCCGGTAAAAGGGGTCAGTGATCTTAACTCGATCATTCAGAGGGGAATGGCAGCAGCAACAAGGGTATTTACACTTTTAGACGTCAAACCTGAAATTGCAGACAGTCCAAATGCAACCGATCTTTCACCGTTCAAAAATACAATAGAATTTAAGAATCTCTCTTTTAGCTACGATAAAAAGAATGTAGTCCTCTCCAATATCAATCTAAATGTTACCGCAGGAGAGGTTCTCGCAATTGTAGGCCCTAGCGGTAGCGGAAAAACGACTTTGACCAACCTTATTCCCCGTTTTCTTGAAGTGATGAACGGCTCTATTCAGATAGATGGAAAATGTATTAAGGATGTAACGGTTTCCTCTTTACGAAGTCAAATTGCCATGGTTACGCAACAAACCATTCTTTTCAACGATACCGTGCGCAATAATATTGCTTATGGTGACACCAGCAAATCCGAGCAGGAAATAATCAACGCAGCGGATGCAGCTCATGCTCTCAACTTTATTAAAGAGCTTCCCAAAGGATTCGACACGCTTATCGGAGAAGGAGGTTCAAGACTTTCAGGAGGCGAGCGTCAACGGATTTCCATCGCCCGTGCACTTCTCAAGAATGCTCCTATCCTGATATTAGACGAGGCAACCTCTGCTCTTGATACAGAGTCCGAGCGCGAGGTTCAAAAAGCACTCGAGAACCTTATGAAGGACAGGACAACTTTCGTTGTTGCCCACAGACTTTCCACCATCAAACACGCAGACAGAATTATCGTAATAAAAAATGGCTCCATCGTTGAGGAAGGAACGCATGACAGTCTTCTTACCCGGCACGGTGAATATGAGCTCTTGTATAGAATGCAACATGCTTAAATAAATTGATTAAATCAGGTTCGATACAGAAGAAAAAGGCCAAAATCAATCAATAATAAAAGCCTATGCTTCGACAAAATCGATACTATCAAGCTGTAGCTGTCACCGGTATGTATGCCGCAATTGCAACCTGTTTCTTTATCCCACTTTCAACGTCCTTAATGGACTTTTTTTCATTCATTACCTTTAGTTGTTGGGTTCTCTCCGGAAAATTTTTCGAATTTCCTCAGTTAATGAAAAGGTCTCCGGTTGCGTGCTTCTCGATACTTCTTTTCCTTCTCTTTGTGATAGGTGTTTTCTATTCATCGTCCGGTATTCCCTATTCTCTTGAATACTTGTATAAATACAGCGTACTTATTTATCTTCCGGCAGTTATCTCGATTCTAGACGACAACCAGAAGGCAAAATTAAACGCTGAATACAGTTTTGTGATAGGCAGCATAGTACTCCTTACCATCTCGTATTTAATTCATTTTTCCCTTCTTACCATCAGCATGTACGATGACCCTCATCTTTTTCATATCACAAAAGATTTTTTTATAACGATTTTGGCATTCTGGTCTGCACATTACCTTTTTGACTCGAAACAATATCGCTATCTCTGGCTCTTGGTATTAGTTGCAGCCATATGCGATACAATCCTTATCTCACCTGACGAAACAGGAATATTTATCTTTATAATCCTTATGCTTCTCTTTCTCTTTCAACGTTTATCACTGAAAAAACTCACGATTGCCCTTCTCTTTATCTGCTCTCTTTTCATTGGGTCATTTTTCGTGTCGAACACCTTTTCAGTCAGGGTTAATAAGGTGTTGAACGAGATAATCACTTATCAGTATGGAAAGTCAGCAACGGTCATAGGACAAAAGCTTGATAGGTGGAACGAATACCTGAAACTCATCAGACACAAACCACTATTCGGTTATGGAACAGGAGGAAAGAGCACAGTTACCAATCAGCTTTTAAAGGAAAGAGAAACCCAACCAACAACTAACCCTCAGAATGAATATCTGCTTATAAGCTATCAATTAGGGATGCTGGGTCTCCTCCTGTTTTTGGCTCTTTTTATTAGCCAATGGATCAGTGCCAAAAAGTTTCCGGACAAAGATAAATATCTCATACAGGGCATTGTCCTGTCGATGGTTTCAGGCTGTGTTATGAATTCATTTCTTTGCGCATCCCATCAAGGACATTTTTTTGCATTCCTATCTGGAATATTTTTTGCGATAACCCCTCGTTGTCCTCTGGATTTTCAAAAATCAGCCGCTTTAGCCGGGTTCTATACAGGCTAAGTTATTTAACGAGTGAGATCAGGTGGACACCTGACTGACACAGTATACGATATCTTATCGAGGAGGCTGCTGGGGGGAACCGGGAGAATTTCTGCGTCCTCCACCTGCCAATCTGACGATGATCTGGTTGGATTTATGGAGTCTGGAGGTCATGGTCTTGAAAAGATGACTTGAGACATCCGGATATTTTTCGATAACCTCTTCTATCTTATCACCGGGAAAACGTTTTACGGTACTACGACCTTGTGAAACAATTGAAGCCGTTCTCTGTTCACCGGATATTGCTGCCATTTCGCCGAAATATTCACCCGGTTCCGTTAATTCTGCTATCTTTTTACCAGCCTTTATTACAGTTAAAGCCCCTCTCATCAATTTAAAGAAATCTATATCTGTGTTCCCCTCACGGATTATTATATCACCATCGTCATATTCCTCCACATCGGGATTCACGAGATATGCCGGCAGGGCCTCTTTGTGGGCAACTGTCCTCCGTAATGCCTCCTCAACACTGGTAATCCCTCTTCGAACCTTCTTAAGCGCGGCTTCCCTTAGTGGGGTCATACCCTCTTGAATAGCAATTTTACGCAACTGATCTTCCGGGACCTCGGCGCTAATAGCTTTTGCCACCTCATCAGTGATTTCCATGAGTTCAAAGAATCCCACACGGCCCTTATAGCCAAGGTTATTGCAATCTGCACATCCGCCCGGCCCGTAGACGACAAGATCATCTATCTCACTCTCTTTAAATCCGACATGCAGCAGTTCTTCTTTCGAATATGTAACCGGCCTTTTGCATTTCTGGCACAACCTTCGCCCTAACCTTTGTGATAAAATCATGGTAACGGAAGAGGCAAGCATATACGGCGGGATGCCGATATCAACCATACGGGAAACAGTTGCAGGGCTATCGTTGGTGTGCAAGGTGGAAAAAACAAGATGGCCGGTCATTGCTGCCTTGATCGCAATTTCGGCCGTATCAATATCACGAATCTCACCGACCATTATAATATCAGGGTCTTGCCGTAAAAAGGCCTTCAAAGCGGCGGCAAAGGTCATACCAACATCCGTATTGACATTGACCTGATTGATTCCTTTAAAGTTGAACTCAACAGGATCTTCAGCCGTTAAAATCTTGATGTCTTCCTTATTCAACGAGTTAAGTGCTGAATATAAGGTAACCGTTTTCCCTGATCCCGTCGGTCCTGTAACCAGGAGAAGACCTTGAGGGCGGCTCAAACAACGTTTCAACATCTCAAATGTCGATTGCTCAAAACCGAGTTGGGTGAGATCGACATTCAATGAACCCTTATCCAGAATACGTAAGACCACGGATTCTCCAAAGAGTGTCGGCAAACTGGAAACCCGAAAATCGACCGACCGGTTCTTTCCCATTCGCATTTTTATGCGGCCGTCCTGCGGAACTCTACGTTCCGTTATATCGAGTCCAGCGAGAATTTTAATCCTTGCGACTAAGGCATTTTTTATGTTGAGAGGAAGATTCATAGATTTAAACAAGGATCCGTCTTTACGTAAGCGGACCTGCATATTCCTTTCATACGGCTCCACATGCACGTCTGAGACACCTTCCTGAACCGCCTTAACTAATATACCGTTTACGAGTTTAATGATCGGTGCATCGGATGCGGCAAACTGATCACGAATTTCATCTTCATCGATACTCTCAAGTTCAAACTCATCGGCTGCATCCGCCACGATTGAACCAAAGTCGTCCACTTGGGTAACGGAAAGTTCGTCTAAATCTTCATCTGAACCAATGAAGAAGGTTTTTGCTTCTTCATCACTGATATTATAGTATTTTTTAAACGCGTCAACGATATCGTTTTCTGTTGAAACACAAACGGCAAGTTCTTTATTCAAGGTGTTTTGCAGTTCTTCTACTGCCGTTGCATTGGAAGGTTCGGCCATAGTGATCTGGAGAGTATTGCCTGCCATTCTGAGAGGAAAGGCCATATACTCTTTTGCCACTTCATAAGGCATCAATTTTACAGCATCCTTAGACGGGGGTTCGTTTTTAATTACTACTGCCGGATAATTGTGTTGACGGCTGAGGAAGTTAAAAATAGTGTCTTCGTCAATGTAATCAAGTTGACGCAGAATTGCTCCCAATCGGCCGCCGGTTTTATTCATCTCTTTTTTGGCGGATTCCAATTGGGCTGGAGTGATATACCCGGCTTTACTCAATAGCTCACCTATCTTAATCTTTCCTGCGCCGGATTGATCCTTGACGGTCTTTTTTATGGAAGATTTACGAGGAGGAGCTAGAGTTTTTTCTGCCATACGATATACGATAAGTGGAAAAGAATATTTTTTTAATTTTATTACTCATAAGTATAAGACAAGTCACTAGATAAGAGAACTCCTTTTTCCAACAAAAAACAAGAGGAGAATACTTTTTATTGGACATATGCCATAAAAATTCACCTTGATTAACAAATATTCAATTTTCCATAATAATGGAGTATGCTTCTTCACTCAGATGGAAACAGGAATTTTTATTATAATAACTTTCGCCGACAGGAACACCTCATGAACAGAAAAGTCCAGGATATCTTAAAAAGAATCAACTTTATTGAAGCAGATATTGAGATCCAGAAGCAGATCCTCTTTTCCATTCCGGCCAATGATAAACCCGAAATGGAACGGATAGCCACAAAAATTGCCGCTCAAAAACAGGAAATTTCCACACTTCGCCGGGAAATAGAGGAAATCGCTCCGGATGAGCATCAAAAAATAGTTCTCTTTGAAAACGCAGTGAACACTTTTCGACAAATTGCAGAAAAGCGAAAGATGAAATATGTCCAAGTCAAACAGATTGGTGAAGATTGCACACTTACCCTCACCGAAGGCATTCAAACGTCTTGTCTTGTCAAAGCCTGTGACGAAGATGGCAGATGGATTATCATCACCATGGAAGGGGAGATGAGAGAATTTTCTCCGGATGAAGTTGGAGAAAAATATGAAAACAACAACAGTATACATTAATGCCCATGCTCGGGAACATACGTGATGTCGTTTTCAGAAAACCTGTTTTTATTGATTATCGAAAAAATATTTATGAAAAATTTTAATTTTTAACAATCCAGTCGCCGTTTATTCCAATCTTCCTGTCTCGATATTCTTCTTTTAAGGCTCAGTAAAAAGGAATTGCCTATCGGGGTTATTTATGGTACGAGAACCATGTTATTGCGTGAGGGTGTCGTGTCCACAGGGATGGCATTTAGAGTACGGATACGTCGTCGGTAGCAGAAAAAATATGCCTGCCGACGGTTCAGATGCAGTTTAAAGATCTACTGAGTATTCCTCCAAATGTTGAAGGACCCAGCGATATCATCAAGCTTCATTAACAAGATGCCGGGACTCTATCTTTTCATTTATCGGATAACGGCAAAGCTTCTGTAATCGATGTCTCATTTTATGCGTTCTTTGAATCCCGAGCACACCCAAAATGTAAGCGGGAAATTAGTCCAAAAACATATCACTGTCAAAGAACACATGTTCTTTATGACCTTATTTATCAGTTGGCTCAACCTGTATGTTTTTCAACACAATTCAAGGGTCCTTAATCCATCTAATACATTGAGGCCCCCAAACTAACAAAGGAGTGAGTTATGGCATTAGATCCTACCAAACACGCGGATTGGGAAATTGCACAGGATGCAGAAAAAAACATGTTGACCATCTATCAGATAGGTGAGAAACTTGGACTTACCAAAGAAGAGCTCCTTCCTCAAGGTCACTACATCGGCAAGATCGATTTCAGAAAAGTCCTCGAGCGTCTGAAAGACGCACCCAACGGAAAATACATCGATGTAACGGCAATCACCCCGACCCCCCTTGGCGAAGGCAAATCAACCTCTTCCATGGGTCTTGTTCAAGGCCTTGGAAAACTCGGAAAAAATGTTTGCGCCGCCATCCGTCAACCTTCCGGCGGCCCGACCATGAATATCAAAGGTTCCGCAGCAGGCGGCGGCTTAGCCCAGTGTATTCCGCTGACTCCTTTCTCTCTTGGTTTCACCGGCGATATCAACGCCATCATGAATGCTCACAACCTGGCCATGGTCGCATTGACCTCCAGAATGCAGCATGAAAGAAACTACAACGACGAACAGCTCGAGCGTCTAACGAACATGAAACGCCTCGATATCGACCCGACCAAGGTTGAAATGGGCTGGATCATGGACTTTTGTTGCCAGGCCCTGCGTAATATCATCATCGGTATTGACGGTGTAAACGGCAAGTACGACGGTTTTATGATGAAATCCAAATTCGGCATAGCCGTATCTTCCGAGGTTATGGCCATTCTCGCGATCTCTACGGACCTCAAGGATATGCGTGAGAGAATGGGTAAAATCGTTGTTGCCTATAACAAAAAAGGTGCACCGGTAACCACTGAAGATCTGAAGGTCGCCGGCGCCATGACCGCCTGGATGGTCGACGCCATCAATCCTTCCCTGATGCAGACCCTGGAAGGTCAGCCGGTCATCGTCCATGCAGGACCTTTTGCCAATATCGCCATTGGCCAAAGCTCGATCATCGCCGACAGGGTCGGTCTGAAACTCGCCGACTATCACGTAACCGAGTCCGGTTTCGGCGCCGATATCGGTTTTGAGAAATTCTGGAACCTGAAATGTCGTTACTCTGGTCTTATTCCCGACTGTGCCGTTATCGTGGCGACCATCCGGGCTCTGAAATGTCATGGCGGGGCTCCGGTTCCGGTTCCCGGCAAGGCAATGCCGAAAGAGTATCTTGAAGAAAGCGTTGAGTGGGTAGAGAAGGGATGCGCCAACCTGATCCATCATATCAGAAACGTCAGGAAAGCAGGGATCAGCCCGGTGGTTTGCATCAATGCCTTCTATACTGATACCGATGCGGAAATCGCCAAGGTTCGCGAACTCTGCGAGGCTGAAGGTGCAAAAGTTGCACTGTCCCGTCATTGGGAAAAGGGAGGCGAAGGAGCCATCGAATTTGCCAAGACGGTTATGGAAGCCTGCGATGAGAAAACCGAATTTAAGTTCCTCTATGAGCTTGATATGCCGATTAAGAAGAGAATAGAGCTTATCGCCAAAGAGGTCTATGGCGCTGATGGCGTTGACTACTCCAACGAAGCCAATGTGGCCATCGAAAGAATTCAAAAGGATCCTGTTCTGTCCAAACTCGGTATGTGCATGGTTAAAACCCATCTCTCCCTGTCAGACAACCCGTCATTGAAAGGTGTGCCCAAAGGATGGCGACTCACCATCCGCGAAGTTCTCACCTACGGCGGCGCCGGCTTCATCGTACCGGTTGCAGGAACCATCAGCCTCATGCCGGGCACAAGCTCCAACCCTGCCTTCAAGCGTGTTGACATTAATCTTGAGACAGGAAAAGTCGAAGGTGTGTTTTAGGTAGGATCTTTCCTTTATTAAAAAAGGGGAGCTGTCCAAGACAGTCTCCCCTTTTTTTATTTTCCGTTTCTTCCCAAACTTAAGGTGTACATAGAAACTTTTTTATTCAATCGTCGGATATCTTTTTCTGATTTCCTCCGCCAGTGGAATCATAATTTCACGCATGGACGGTTCTGCGGCATTGCTGGTCCGAAGATCGAAAATGTGGCGCCACTCTTCGAGATTACAATAAACGATGATCTCAGTCTTACAGGAATTTGGCAAAACCGTCCTTGCCGCCTGGGGGCTTGAGGTTTCCAGGAGCTTGAGATAAATAGCCTCTGTTTCGGTCATCGCCTTAACCCAAAGATCATATTCAAAAGACCCCTCTTGCAACTTTTGTAACAAAAGGGAAAGCGGAATCTTCGGTAATCAGGTCTTCACTTTTGTAACAAATGCGCCCACAGGCTTCCAGGCGTATTGCCAGGGTTTCACGATCTAATTCGTCTTGAATCTGATAATACGGATCGATTACTTTCATCTTTTTTTCACCCGTTCCAAAATGGAGACAATTCTCTCAATGATGCGATAATTGAGGGGACTTTCTCTAGGACAAAACCAACTTCATCCTCTGTATTATAGACACTTAATGAAAAGCGAATGGAGCCATGGGCAGCGGTGAAAGGAACTCCCATGGCCCTTAAGACATGAGAAGGTTCCAAGGACCCGGATGTACAGGCCGATCCCGATGACGCACAGATATTATATCGGTTCAGGTGCAGGAGGATGGCCTCGCCCTCGACAAACTCGAAGCTGATATTGGCGGTATTAGGGAGACGATTTGTTTTATGGCCGTTCAGCATCGACCGAGGGACAGATGAAAGAAGCCCGTTCTCCAACTTGTCTCTGAGCGCCTTGACTTTTGTGTTCTCATCATCCATCTTCTCTGCCGCCAGTTCACAGGCCCTGCCAAGACCTATTATCGAAGCGACATTCTCCGTTCCCCCGCGGCGTCCTTTCTCCTGATGTCCACCAGCCAAAAACGGAACAAAAGGTGTGCCGCGACGTACATAAAGAACCCCGACCCCTTTGGGTGAGTGCAATTTATGCCCTGACAAAGAAAGAAAATCGATATCGAGATTTTTCAAATTTATAGGAATTTTGCCTACGGCCTGGACAGCGTCGGTATGAAATAATATCCCCCTTTTTTTAGCAATCGATGCCATTTCTTCAACAGGAAAGATTACTCCGGTTTCATTGTTTGCCCACATAATGCTGACAATTGCCGTATCATCATCCAAAGCAGCTGTATATTCATCAAGATCAAGGCTTCCATCGGAGGAGACTTTCAAGCGGGTAACGCGATGCTTGTGTCCGGTCAATTTATCAAGATTGTCACACAAGGTTTTGACAGCAGGATGTTCAACCCGGGTGGTCACGATGTGCCGTTTTTCCGGAAAGGCTTGAAGGGCCGAGATAATGGCTGTGGAATCACTTTCTGTGCCGCAACTGGTAAAAGTTATTTCTTCAGTTTCCGCTCCGAGCAAATCGGCAACCTTAGCCCTGGCCTTTGTAACCTCTCTTCCCACTTGACCGCCGAAATTGTGCATACTCGATGGATTGCCGTAAAACTCAGTAAGATACGGCATCATTTCATCAAGGACCTCCGGAGCAATCCGCGTGGTTGCGTTGTTGTCCATATAAATGACTTGATCAGCTTTAGATTTCATCAGTTGGATTCCTCCACGATCAAGGTATCAAGGACCAGTTCTCGTAATTTCTTTTCAACATACTGTTTAATGGTTGTCTGAGAGTTTGTACAACTGGTACATGCTCCTCGCAAAGAGACCTTGACAAAATCACCATCAACGTCGATCAACTCAATGTCGCCGCCATCTTTACGCAAGCCAGGTTTTATTTCTCTGTCCAGCACCTCTTCTATCTTTTTGATTTTCTGCAGGGTTGTCATCCTTTCAGGTTTCTTTTCTATTGTTTTTATATCAAAAACCTCTCCCACTGAAGCCTTCAGGATATTTCGTAATTTCTCTTCACACTTTCCACACCCACCACCGGCTTTGGTGAAATTGGTTATCTCTTCTACTGAACGGAGATTTGATTCCTTAATTGCACGTATGATTTCAATATCTGTCACGCCAAAGCATTCGCAGACAATCTCACCTTCGGCCATGGGGAGTACCGTTCCGCGAAAATCGGCAATGGCAGCTTCCAGGGCCTCCCTGCCCATAACTGAACAGTGCATTTTTTCTTTTGGCAAACCGCCAAGAAAATCAGCTATATCCTGGTTGGTAATTTTTGTAGCCTCTTCGATATGCATTCCTTTTATCATCTCTGTTAATGCCGAGGAAGAGGCAATGGCGCTGGCACAACCAAACGTCTTAAATTTGGCATCGACGATACGGTCGTTTTCATCTACTTTAATCGTCAACTTTAAGGCGTCCCCACAGGCAAGCGAACCCACATCGCCAACACCACTTGGGTTTTCTATCTCCCCTACATTTCTAGGATGAAGAAAATGTTCTTGAACTATTTCAGTATACTCCCACATAGATTGCTCCCGATTATTTTAAATAATTTGAAATTACAATCAATTATATACAATTATTGAATTTATCAACTATACACGATCCTCGTTATGATGATTCACCCCGACAATAGTTGAAAGTAATACGTGTTGCCTAAAATGCAACCGGGAATTTCCTTTTGAACCCTTCAAAATCTGAATAGAAATTCACATAAATCATTCATTATTTTTTAGAGTTTTGGATATCCAGCGTAATGAATTCCGGCCGGCTTAGAGAAGTCCGACTTCTGCCAGCATGTTTTTTGCTGCTTCGACAAGACCCGCTGTTCCCGTTCTTGTTCTTGATTCCACATAAAACCGAACCTTTGGTTCCGTTCCCGACGGTCTGATCATAATCCAGGATCCATCTTCAAAGATCATCTTCCTCCCATCGATATCAATGACCTCTTTAATGATTCTCTCCTCACCGTCAATCAGAAGTCCTTTTCCAACACTATACTTCTGAAGACCGTCCAGAGCCATTTTCAAATCATGACCTTGAAGACTTACCCGGATACCGTCTCTATCAGGAAAATAGGCACCATAACGATTCTCAAGGTCTAAAAGGTACTGTCCAAGGTTCCTATCCATGGTCATTGTCATATCAAGAGCCAGCAACAAACCTATATAGGCGTCTTTTTCCGGTGTATGGCCTATAACCGAAATTCCATCAGACTCTTCATAGCAGACCAACGCCTTGCCGATTACAGGTTTAAACTCTTTGAAGCCCACTCGTGGCTCGAAAATATCCTCATGAAAGGCTTTAGCCAACGCATTGGCCATGTTTGAAGTGGCTACGGTCTTGGCAACTATTCCTTTTTTTCCTTTAACTTCGTGGAGAAAATGATAGCTCATGGCTCCGAATTGATTCATGCTGATCTCATTTTCCCCATCGGTAAATCGTATTCGATCGCCATCAGGATCAATAATTGCACCCAGCTTCAATCTCTCAGGTCTTTTTTGCAGAGTCTCCACAACTCCACGCATATTCTCAGCGGAAGGCTCCGGAGACACCCCTCCGAAAGTTACGTCTTTTTTCGCTCGCAGATGAATAATACGTTTTGACAGTGTTTGCTTGAAAAGATCAGCTATATGCAGCCTGCTTGCCCCATGAACTGAATCAACAACGACGACCAGATCTCTGTTTTCTTCGAATCGGCTGATGATATCATCGTAATCCAACCCGTGTTTTGCTTTGTTGTTTTGAACGAGTGTTTTCCAGGCTTCAAGTGCATCGAACGATTTTATATCATCTCTCTTGCCAGGGAGCCTAAGAGGGTTATCGAAGGAAACCAAAGGAGAGTTTCCCTTATTGATAATCTCGCCCGCAGATTTGGTAATGCGGCTGGTTAATTCCGAGGCTGCCGGTCCCGCATCAGCAGCGTTATATTTAAAGCCACCATACTCTAACGGGTTATGCGAAGGCGTCAAATTTATGGAAAAGGCAGCCTGTAATTGAAGAACAGCAGCAGAAAGCACACCGGTTGTTGATTCTCCAGCGTAGTGAACAGAAAATCCATTACGTTTAAGAACATCAATGACTGCTCCTGCCAGGACATCGCCGGCAAACCGGTTATCGAACCCGACAACACAACCTCGTCTTTTGGCCTCGGAAAAACTTTTCACTCCCAGAAGCGGTATAAGCTCAGGTTCATGATCAACAGCGGTATACAGATCGACAATTGCGGCTGTTACAAAGGACACGGATCGTACAAACAGATCTTTCCCTAAAAGGCCTCGCCATCCAGATGTCCCGAATTTTACAGGTGTTTTAGGGCTCCCTGTATTGGTGAGTATTTCATCCAACACAAAAGAATAGATTTCGTCGATATATTTTTGCCAACTATTTTCGCCTGTAATCCTCTCTTGTAGACATTCTTTTATGAGTCCGAAATAATCATTTTTTGAATGATCTTTAGGAGTAAGGATTGAACATATTTTTTGGATTTTATCGGATGTCTTCATTTTCTCCCACCTGCCCGAATATACTCTTCAAATACAATCTAGCAAAAACGATCACCTTGTGTTTTAATCTAGTCATAAGACAGAATAATACTCTTGTACAGCATAATTTATAAGTAAAAGCTGCTTGAATACCCGATGCTTAACGAACCTCCTATACAAACCGCAGGAGTAAAGAGTATCGGTAATTAATATTTAACAGCACATTCCCATTACGTGATCATATCATTTTTACATCATGGAGTATCTTAAAATTTGAGGAGGAAACACATGAGCTCCAATCACACGAACGAACTTATTCTCTGGTTCGACGAGTTCAATATCAACGACGTGTCGCTCGTAGGCGGGAAAAACGCCTCTCTGGGAGAGATGTACCAGCATCTTACCTCAAAAGGCGTTGCGGTTCCGCACGGTTTTGCGATTACCGCCACAGCCTATCGCCATCTGATAGATTCGGCCGGTATTAAAGATGCTGTCCGAGAGGCATTAGATGGGCTAGATACTCACGATCTCAAGAACCTTCAAAAACGTGGGAAAAAGGTTCGTGAGATAATACAGACTGCAAAATTCCCCGACGATCTGCGCCAGGCTATTATAAGCTCTTACAAGAAACTGGAAGAAGAATATGGGAAAAATGTCGACGTGGCAATCCGATCTTCAGCTACAGCAGAAGACCTCCCCGATGCGTCTTTTGCCGGACAGCAGGATACCTATCTCAACGTCAGGGGATATGATGACATCATTCATTACTGCCGAAGGTGTTTCGCCAGTCTTTTTACGGACCGTGCCATCTCCTATCGTCATGAAAAGAATTTCGGGCAGTTCGATGTTCAGCTTTCCATTGTCGTCCAAAAGATGGTTCGATCCGATTCCGCCAGCTCCGGAGTACTCTTCACCATAGATACAGAATCGGGATTTGAAGATGTGATTCTCATCTCAGGTGCCTGGGGACTCGGCGAAAGTGTTGTCCAGGGCGCTGTAACCCCGGACGAATACTATGTCTTTAAACCAACATTGCAAAAAGGAAATCGACCGATCATCTCCAAACGCGTCTCCTCGAAAGAGGTCAAGATGATCTATGACAGTGATTCTGAAGAGCGGGTAAAAACTATTCCGACAACAATGGAGGAACGAGGCGCCTATATCCTTAATGACGACGAAATTCTACAGCTTGCCGAATGGGGCATGATCATCGAAAAGCATTACGGGAAGTGTATGGATATTGAATGGGCCAAAGACGGAGACGGCATCAATGTCGGGACGGGGAATCTCTTTATTGTCCAGGCACGCCCCGAGACCGTGCATTCCCAGGAATCCAAACTCATAACGGAAACCTACCAACTGAAACAAAAAGGGAAATTGCTTATCAGCGGCCAGGCCGTCGGCACCAAAATCGGCCATGGGGTCGCCCGTGTTATCAAAACTGTTACCGGCATCCATGACTTCCGGCCGGGAGAGGTTCTGGTTACCGACATGACGGATCCTGATTGGGAACCCGTTATGAAAAGTGCGGCCGCGATCGTGACCAATAGAGGAGGAAGGACCTGTCATGCAGCCATCATCTCAAGAGAATTGGGCATTCCTTGCCTTATCGGTACGGTAAAGGGCACCGAGTGCATCGTTCAAGGAACCGATGTCACCGTATCATGCGCCGAGGGTGAAACAGGCCATGTATATGAGGGAAAGCTTGACTTCTGTGTCGACCGTCTCGATTTCAAAAGTATTCCGAAAACCAGAACCAAGATCATGATGAATGTCGGGATACCGGAAAAGGCCTTCAAGGAATCCCAGATCCCCAACGATGGGGTCGGTCTCGCCAGAGAAGAATTCATTATCAACTCCCATATAGGTATCCACCCGCTCGCCCTCTATAACTTTTCCGAGCTGCAGAAAAAGGCCTCGGCTGGAGATGCGAAGATAGCCGATATTGTAAAGAGAATAGATGCTCTAACAACGGCGTATCCATCGGACAAGAAACAGTTTTTCATCGACAAGATTGCCGAAGGTGTCGGACGGATTGCAGCCGGGTTTTACCCCAAAGATGTCATTGTCAGGCTCTCTGATTTTAAATCAAACGAATATGCCAATCTTGTCGGCGGAGTCCTCTATGAACCTATTGAGTCTAATCCGATGATAGGCTGGCGCGGCGCCTCCCGGTATTATGATCCAAAATATAAAGCTGCCTTTGAGCTTGAGTGTAAGGGACTCTTAAAGGCAAGAAATGAGATGGGGCTTGGCAACATAAAGTTGATGGTTCCCTTCTGCCGTACACCGGAAGAGGGCCGAAAAGTTATTGAAACGATGAAGGAATTCGGGCTTATACAAGGAGAAAACAATCTCGAAGTCTATGTGATGTGCGAGATCCCTTCCAACGTCATTTCCGCCGATGCCTTCTCGGATATCTTTGACGGTTTTTCTATCGGTTCAAACGATTTGACCCAACTCACTCTGGGGCTTGACCGGGATTCGGATCTGGTCGCACATATATTTGATGAACGCAACGAGGCGGTTAAAACCCTGGTCAAAATGGTAATAGATGCTGCAAAAAGAAGGGGTAGAAAGATAGGAATCTGCGGTCAGGCTCCATCCGACTTCCCAGAATTTGCAACATTCCTGGTGGAATGCGGTATAGATTCAATGAGCCTTATTCCGGACACTATCATCAAAACGAAGCTTGCCGTGGCAAAGAAGGAACAGGAATTAGGCATTACCGTCTAACCGGGATTTTTCATGAACCGGAATGGCCGGGTTATTTTGACCCGGCCAATTCCTCAAAAAAATCTGCCATCCTGAGCATGTGTACTTAGTTAAAACCGAAGTAAAAACCCGGCGAAGCTTATCGTTTTCCGGTTTATAGAGAGGTACGCGTGTTCCGCAGCCGTGACGAGACGTCTTACCCCACGGTTCCCGAGAGTGAGGTTGAGTGATCGTTTGCTCTAAAACACACCTTTCGCAGGTTAATCGCCCAGTTTTTTTGCCTCCTCTATGATCATAATGGGAATATCGTCTCGAATTTCATAGAGCAGCCGGCATTTTTCGCAGACCAACCCATCATTTTCCTCGTTAAGATGAATCTCCCCCTTGCATTTCGGGCAAACCAGGATATCCAATAACTCCTTATTAATCATATCATCACCTTTGTTTTCTGATGCTCTCGTAAAAAGTCATCTTTTCTATTGCTTCCTGATTGTACCTCTTCCTTATACCACAAGGACATAAGTTTCGTACGAGCAGGCAAGCTGCTCAACTCAGCTTTATCATTCATGATGGTAACCTCGCACCAACCGAACATAGTATTGGTCGATAGCGTATCCGTTCATGGTAACATTTACTTCACGCACCGGTCCGATCTTGCGGACATAGGAGGCAAAAACCCTATCGGCAATGTCTTCTTTTGAGGAAGCCACCAGCAAAAGGTCTCTGCCGTCTAGACTTGTCGGAGGAAACCAATAGTCATACATCAGCCCGTTCCAGCCGAATATGTTCCAGGCCGTCGTCTCGGCAATGGCATGGGCAGAACCCTTTTGACCTGAAGCAATTTCGTTTTTATACCGGTAAAAGGCAAGACCGCTGGCTATCTGGTATTTGTCCATCCCAACCACCACCGGCCTTTTACCGTCTTTTTTTTGATCCTTGTCGACAATCTTTTCAATTTGGCGGGCAAGCCCGTCCCATCCGGAGAGAAACGGATGTCTAAAGGTTGCTACTCCTGGTAATCCCAGAGAGTAATAGTGTAATGCCAACCCATAAATTACAAGCATCGCAACAGCTGTTGGCTGCCACCAACGCCGGCAAAGGTCATTCAGGAATGAACCTTTTTCCATGGCCATGAAGGCTGCAAGAATCGGAATAAGTCCAAGCCATAAAGGCCCGGTCCAGTTCAGTTTGACCCCTTTGCTTAGACTGAAAAACAAAAATACAGCAAGTGGTGCTGCAATTATAAGAAGGAAAAAGAGAAAACTTCTTTTTGCCATAAGGCTGCGTCCTTTAAAAAGAAAGGCTATAAAGCCAATGACTCCAAGTGGTGTCAAGAGCAATACGATTTGCCATAACAGCCTCACAGTCGCAAATTCTCTGACCCCCTCAACCCGTCTTTCGCTTTGGAAGAGAAAAGAGACCCAGTGATGCTGGACATTCCAGATGATATCCGGCGAGAAAATTATCAGGGCAATGACCACGGCAAGATAGGGCCAGGGGCTGATAAACCAGCGGCGACTCTTCGGATCTATCAGCATAAACAATAGAATCGCAGGTCCAAGTAGCGCCAGGGTATATTTGGAAAACATGCCGAGTCCGAGGAAGATACCCACTCCCAGCCAAGCACGAGGTTTCGCCAATAAAAAGACTCGATAAAGAAAATAGATGACTGCCGACCAGCATGCCGTAAGCGGAGCATCAGGGGTCATAATCATTCCAACGGCAAAAAAGAACGGGAGCACCGATAGCAGCATAACTGCTCGAAAGGCGGCAAGCCGGTCATAGAGAGACCGGGTCAGAGAATAGCAAAAACCCGCCGTTATCAACCAGCATATAACTGCGCCTATCCTCACCCCGAACTCATGGGTCCCGAAGATCAGGGTGCCGATATGGTTTAAGATGGCCACCATGGGTGGATGATCAAGATACCCCATGGCCGGATGATTGCCATAGTTCCAGTAATAGGCTTCCTCTTCCAAAAGTGCCGGCAGTCCCAGATAAACGAGCCTGAGAACCAATGCAAAGATGACGACACCCCAGCAAAAGATCCGTTGGCTTACATCCTTGGACTGTCTGCCATCCGTAAAGACAAAGAACATCAAACCCAAAACGATCAGAAGATTCGAGGTCAGGGAGACGAGGAGCATGGACAAGGCCAGCGGGCAACCAAGACTGAGCAAATCCCCCAGGATGCCACCGCGCAAAACCATCGCCAGCATGATGATTACAATCACCCCGCCAATCTCTTTTAAATGCACTTTTTTTTGCGGGAAGGTCCAGTGGCAATGAATAACCGTTGTAGCAACGCAGGCGACAAGAAAGCTTGCCATATGGGCGGTTGAAATGGAGATGCCGTTTAGATAGAGAAGAAAAAATACAATTAGATCGGCAAGACCTCCTATGCAAAGCCCTGCCCACAAACCTATTGCAAAAGACGGTGCAAGCCGGGCTCCACAGAGGCCTAAAACCTGGTGGAAATATTCGAAGATAATATTTCGGTTCATCTTCGATTTGCCCCTATAGCGATCATAAAAGGCGATAGGGACCTCAGCAACTCTGAGTTTTCCTTTTCCTGCCACTAATACCTCAAGACCGATCTTAAAGCCGCTTACCGCCTTGTCAAGGTCTGCAAGATACTGTCTTTTAACGGCAAAAAAGCCCGCCAATGGATCACGGGGGTCGGTCAAAATCCTGGCTGGAAGAGTTGCAAGTTTTGAGGCGATCTTACGGCTTACAGGCCAGTCGGGGGTTGAACCGCCCTTGGTATAACGGCTGCCGATGACCATATCATGGGTGTTTTCCAAGACAGGCCCAATGAGTTGGGGCACGATTTCCGGGGGATGGCTCAGATCTGCATCCATAACTACTACGACCTCCCCGCGAGCAGCTCTTGCTCCCTCGATTACTGCTCCGGCAAGACCTTCTTTTGTCTCTCGACAAATCAGTGTTACCGGGTATTCCGTCTCCCATGTCCGCACCTTTTCCCTGGTACCGTCGGTTGAACTGTCATCCACGATGACGACTTCAAGCGACACGTCAGCCATCTTCTGCATATCAAAAATGCGGGTCAGAAGCGGATAGATGTTTTCCGCCTCGTTGAGCGTTGGAATGACGATGGATACTTGGGGCGGCTTTAACTGATGCTGGTTCATTTTATGCCGTGATGTGACTAGTGAGATATATCTAAGTAAAATCCTACAACAAAAAAAATACGGTCAAAATCTATAGCTTCTTTTCTTTCCTCTGTCAACAAACCCTTCCTGGAAGATAAAAGGTAAACCTGTATTTCATTTTCACCAAGTATTTATCATGTTAACCTGTAGACTACTGAAATGTTTCATGGTACAGTTCCGGTAATCAACTACGATATCTTTCAATCTTGCAGACAAGAATAAAATCCTCTTGTTCTTCCAAAGCCCCAACCAAAACTTCAAGGGTTAAATATGGCTGATAAAATCGGTTTCATCGGCGGCGGTCAGATGGGAGAGGCCCTCATCAAAGGGCTCTTAAAGGCAAACCTGTACCAAAAGCAGACCATCATTATCGCCGAATCTCATCCATCCAGAAGAGACTATCTTAAAACCACATATAAAATTGATACGTATGAATCCTCACAGCCTGTCTGGGAGTCCTGTAAGACCGTGATCCTTGCCGTCAAACCTCAGATTATGCCTGAGGTGCTCTTAATGGCCAAAAAATTTATAAAGGATGACCATTTGCTCATAACCATTGCTGCAGGTCTTCCCATTGCCAGCTACGAACAATTGCTCGGCGAAAGAAAACACAAGATAATTAGAGTAATGCCCAACACTTGTGCACTCGTTCTACAAGGGGCATCCGCCATTTGCTGCAATGCCCAGGTAAATCAAGACGATCTGCAAAAGGCTTCTGCCATATTCAATGCGGTTGGAAAATCAGTACTTTTGGACGAGAAGTATCTCGATGCGGTGACAGGACTCAGCGGCTCCGGACCTGCCTATGTCTTCACCTTTATCGATGCCTTGATAGATGCCGGTTTAAAGACGGGACTTTCTCGAGATGTCTCAGAAACGCTCGCTGTTCAAACAGTTTTAGGCTCGGTTGGTCTCATGTTGGAATCAAAGGAGCATCCTGCTGTGTTACGTTCAAAGGTGACCTCTCCCGGAGGAACCACCATAGCGGGACTCCATGTCCTTGAAAAAGCAGGATTTCGTGGAATCATTATGGACGCCGTCCAAACAGCTGCCAACCGTGCAACCGAATTGGGCAAATAAAAAATGAAAACCATGGTATCTCAGTTTCGCACTGTTTCCGGCTTCTCCATAAAGTCCGCAGGAATCATAACAAAAAAAGGAGATGGCCCGGCAATACTTTTTGCCGATAAGCTGGGACAAATGCTTAAGAAAAAAGGAATAGACTTTTCGCTTAATCAAATCTCCCGGCATATGGATATCCTCATTATTCTTGGAGGTGACGGAACGCTTTTACATATCGCGACAGAGGCTGCACGTCACTCAATTCCGGTTATAGGCATCAATCTCGGACATCTTGGCTTTCTCACCGAACTCACCCCGGATGAAGCGGAAGAAGCCCTAGAACGCATCATACGGGGTACCATGGTCGTCGAAAACCGCCTGATGTTGAAAGCAGGACTCATTAAGGACGGCAAAAATCAAGGGTATCGTTATGCATTAAACGATGTCGTCATCAACAAAAATTCCCTGGATAGGGTTCTGCACCTTCGAGCTCAGGCAGATGAGGAATTTATTACCACCTATAAGGCTGATGGTTTGATAATCTCCACACCAACCGGTTCTACAGCCTATAATCTTTCAGCCGGAGGTCCCCTCGTCTACCCCGGCCTTGCCTCCATCCTGGTGACGCCAATCTGTCCGTTCATGCTCAGTTCGAGACCTGTCCTCCTCCCGGCGGATATCACAATTTCTGTCAGGTTTGACACACACGATGATTCAGAGGCCAATATCATCATCGACGGCCAGGCCAGCTGGAAGCTCAAGAGGAACGATTTGCTTGAAATCGGACCGGCGGAGCACCCCCTTCAGCTGATTGTATCTCCCCACAAAGACTATTTCGCCATTCTTCGCAACAAACTCAGATGGGGAATTCAGGAGACAGGAAAATAACACGGTTCATTTTTTCTTCTTTATCCTGTACTTTTTCATTTTATACTGTAGAAGACTTTTCGTGATTCCCAATTTTTCAGCCGCCCGGGACTGAACATGGCCGGTGTCCTCTAATGCCTGTTTCAACATCTTCTCCTCTATGGCATAGAGGACATCGTTGAGTCCGACGGAATCGGGAATGAGCTGGCTGAGATCCATTTCCTGACTCCAAGATGCCTGGTTGCCCAGATCCACCGATTCTGGTTGGACATCTTCCGGTTGGATGCAGTCCTCATCACAGAGAATAGCAGCCCGTTCTATTGTATTTTCCAATTCTCTGATATTGCCCTCCCAGGGAAGGGTCATCAGCAAACGGACAGCCTCATGGGAGATCTTAAGCTCATTTTTCCCTAATTTATCGGCAAATTTCTGGACAAAAAAGGCAACAAGCAATGGCATGTCATCCATCCGCTCGCGCAATGCCGGCAAAGCCACATGGATGACATTTAGTCGATAGAAAAGATCTTCGCGGAAACGGCCCATACCCACTTCCTCCTTCAGATCCTTATTGGAGGCACTGATGATCCTGACATCCACCTTAAGGGTCTTTGTTCCCCCTACCCTTTCAAAACTCTTTTCCTGGAGAACCCGAAGCAATTTAGCCTGAAGAGCCAATGGGATTTCGCCCACCTCATCGAGGAAGATCGTACCCTGATCGGCCAGTTCAAATCTTCCTTTGCGCATGCCTACTGCCCCTGTAAAAGCACCCTTCTCGTGGCCGAAAAGTTCACTTTCAAGCAGGTTCTCGGCCAAAGCAGCACAATTCACGGGTATAAACGGAAACGGTTCCCTGGGGCTGTTAAGATGAATTGCCTTAGCCACCAGCTCTTTTCCCGTTCCGCTTTCACCGGAAATCAACACCGAGGCAGGTGTGGGGGCAACCTTTTCTATCAATTCATAGATCTGCTGCATTCGTGGATTTTTCCCCACCATTCCACTGAAATCTGAGCGTGAATGGATCTCTTTTCTCAGCCTGGTGTTTTCCTTTATAAGAGCATAGTGCCGTACTGCCTTGTTAATATTGATTATGAGTTCATCATTGGAAAACGGTTTGGCCAGATAGCTGAAGGCACCGGCCTGCATGGCCGTCACCGCCTTTTCTACTTCAGCATAAGCTGTTATCATAATTACAGGAATTTCACTTTCCTTCTTCTTTATCTCCTGGAGAAACTGCAGTCCGTCCATTTCTGGCATCTGCATATCGGTAATTATCAGGTCTAAATCGACTTCTTTGAAAACCTCAAGTCCCTCTTTGCCCGAGGAGGCTGTAAATATCTCAAAACCCTCATCGCGGAGGAGTTCAGATAACACAACCAGATAATTGGGTTCATCATCAACAACTAGAATTGAATGCAAACTCATATTGTCTCTTCTCATCAATGATTTTTCTTTTCCAAAATCCTCTCCCGCAGGGTGTCGATAAGCCTGTACGGAACAGTAACTTTTTTACCTCCGGCAAGATGTGATCCCGGTCTGATATCTCCATGATAATCACTTCCACCGGTATACAAAAGTTGATATCTATCGGCCACCAATCTGATTTTCTTTCGGTGACCTGCAGACTGCGTAGGATAAAAGAGCTCAACTCCATCAAGACCACACTCGACAAGCTGGGCCAACAAAGTGGGGAGAAATTTCAGGCTTGGATCAATCTGAACAGGATGGGCAAGTACTGCTACACCTCCTGCCTTTTTGATCATGCCGATGGCATCCTTTGCACTATAGACAAATCTGGAAAAATAAGCAGGCCCTCCCTTCTTTAGAAATCTATCAAATGCCTCTGCGCCATTCTTTACTATACCATGGGCCATAAGGACTTTTGCAATATGAGGACGCCCAGTTTGACCGACATTTGAAATCCGCTTTACTTCTTCAATAGTTACCCGATATCCCATCTCTTGTATTTTGGCAACTATTTTAAGATTCCGTTCCTCACGGGCGTTTTGCAATTTGTAAAGACATGCGGATAGGTCCTGATCATTTTCATTCATGCCGTATCCGAGAATATGTAAATAATACGAATTGTGTGTCACGCTGAGTTCAATCCCGGGTATAACCTCCATTCCCAAAGTTACCCCGGCCTCAAGAGCCTCTCGAGTTCCGTCCATCGTATCGTGATCGGTTATGGAAACTGCTCGAAGTCTTTTTCTTACAGCAAGACGTATCAGTTCAGTCGGAGTATCTGACCCGTCTGAAAATACGGAATGAATATGGAGATCTATTGACATTGGTCTCTTCTTTATCTGCCCGGAGTTCACAAAATACAGTGTCAATTTGTTTGCACTTCAGAAAATACAAGCCATTGCAAAAAAGAAGCAACTGCGCCTACAAATTTGCACAGGTATCACCAAAGGTGCCCAGAAACAGATTAGCACCCTTCGGGCATAAACACCCTTCGGGCATAAACACCCTTCGGGTATGAAATTCGACTTCGGATGTTCTTGGAGTATCAGTCCAGGCAATGGTATTTTTCCATGTTAAAACAATTTTTTTATCCCTATCCTACAACTTTTTTCTTCAGATTGCCGGTTTTTATCCGATAAAGTCTGCAAAGTCGTTGATACTTTCCACTCGGAGTTTACTCTATGCGTATATACATCTTGGTGATCCTCAGCCTCTTTCTTTCCGTTAGTTGCAGCCGAATTCCGGAACCGGCAGGGTTTGAATACAGTTCGCAAAGTAAGCTGCAGGCCGCCCATCATTGGGATGTCCTGGCAAAAGATATTGCCTACCAAATCAACAATGAACTCTTAAAGGACAATTTTCTGGACACCTCGGTCTACGTCCAAAAGACCTGCGGATCAGATGATGCGCCATGCAAACAAAACGTAACCACCCAATTCGATGAAGCCTTTCATGATCTTCTGGTCACCGAATTGGTACATCTGGGAATTCCCGTGAACGTTAGACCGCAATGGGGGACTATTACCGTTAACTATAAGGTTCAAACCGTTTATCACCAAACCGATCGATTACGAACACTTGCCCCCGGCACTATTACTGGTCTCACCGCTGCAGTCGTAGTCTTAAGAAATGCACCAAGTGAGATACTTGCCATAGCAACCGCAGGTGCCGTTGATCTGGCTAATTCAATGTACGTCAGGCAGGGTCACTATGAGGTAATTATTACTACATCCATGGTCAATATGAAGCAGTATCTGTTTAGATCCTCCAACATTTACTACATCAATGACAAAGACTTCTGGCATTATCAGTCAAATAACACGGGAAAGGCAAAAACAATCCAATTGACTGATTCAGATACCGCCCCTGAAAAAGCGCTTTGGGATTCCCAAACTATGGAGCATCCGGCTCCGAAAGCTCCTCCGCCATCGAAAAAACCAGGGGATAAAACTCTTCCTAAACCAATCAGAGACATATGAAAAAATATCTCCTCTTCGCCCTTATTGTTTCTGTCCTTTTTTCGGGATGCACGAACTTCAACGGAACCAGATTAGAAGGTCTTTTAGGCGCAGACGAAAATCTTGTGCCCTATTCGTATCAGATCGCACAAGATCTTGAAGAAACTGCCGTACCAGCGCTCATTCCCAGGAGTCCTGATCAACCCTTGCTGGTAACGACCTTTGTAGATAATAACGACTTGAACCAAACATCGCGTTTCGGAAGAATTTTGCAGCAGAATATCGCCTCACGATTTGTCCAGATGGGTTATACCGTCCGGGAAATCAAAATGAGAAAAAACCTGCTCATCAGACAGAGATCAGGAGAAATTTTTCTTTCCCGGGACATAAAAGAAATCAACCCGTCGGTATCGGCACAAGCAGTACTGGTCGGCACCTACTCTGTTACAAACAGAATAATGTACATTTCAGCCCGCCTGATCAATCCTGAAACCTCGACAATTATCTCATCGTCCGATTATCATCTGGTCATGGACAAGAATGTTCTGGCCATGTTTGGTCTGGAAATGGCCCAAGACGATTCAACTACTATTGAACCTCCGAAGGAATCACTTATCAATAAGATATTCTATTAACTATCCTGGTGGGTTCAACGATCAGTTAATCCCTGTACATCCAAAATGCGAATTGTCCTTCCATCCACCTCAATCAGACCTTCCTCGGTCATTTTGGCAAATATTCTGGAAAGTGTCTCCGGGATTGTTCCCAACAGGCTTGCCAACTGTCCTTTGGAGATCTCCAACTCAACCTTTTTGTCGTTCTTTTGCTCTCCCATTAGATAGAGTAGATAATCGGCCAACCTGGCCGGGACCTCTTTTAATGAGAGATTTTCAATCTGGGTGGCGAACCGTCGAAGTCGCATGGATAGAACAGCAAGCATATTCAAGGCGATCGAAGGTGTTTCATGAACTAGCTGGATAAATCTATCCCGAGGGAGAAAGAGCAGGTTCGAGCGCATGAGTGCTTCAGCTGTTGCCGGAAAAGGCTGCCCATGAAAAATAGGGACTTCGCCAATTGGCTCCCCAGGCCCGAATATGTGCAGAATCTGCTCCTTTCCTGAAAGAGACATTTTGTAAATCTTTACCTTCCCTGTCTCAACAATATAGAAACCCGCCCCTTTATCCCCCTCGAAAAAGATAGTCTCACCGCGATTAAATTTTTTAACCACGATGATCTTAATAATTCTTTCAACCTGCTCAGGGGGAAGTCCATTAAACAGAGGACTGGCATGAATAGTCTCTTTAATCTTGGAATCATCCATTTCTTGTTATACCGTATGGTTATTATCAATGAAAACGGTCTCATTGTAGGCTCATCTTAGCCCAGATTTCCAGCCCGGGAAGTGATGGACTTTGCCTGGTTGTTGCTTTTAGCTTTACCGCTGATATATCTTTTTTTAAAAAAAATCATATTTTATACAACTCCTCTGCAATCAATACGACATATATATCTTACATAAAATAATCTTCAACAGCGTTCTTTAGTTTTTCGACCTGTTTCGCATCCGGTTGCCATACAGTGGGGGATAGTTCGACAAACGTTTTTATATTCTTGATGAATACTATATTTACTTCCATGTCCATTGTAGATATTATTTTCAACTCAAGTTTTTTCCATCTCAACAAATAATTTATTTCAGGAATACATCTCTTATGAAAGGTTTCTTTCGTTCTATAGCAACTATCTTAAAATACTTAGGTAAAATCCTCTCCTTTCTTCGCAATACAATTCTGAATCTTCTACTCATCGTTATCATCATTTTAGTAATTTTCTCTTTCCTCCCGACAACTAAGGAGCTGACGATCCGTAACAACAGCGCCCTGACCCTTTCCGTAGTCGGAAATATTGTTGAAGAAAGACAGATAACAGATCCGGTAACTGATTTTATAAATGAAGGTATCGGCATTAAAGATCTTCCAAGCGACACCCTCCTTCAAAACATACTCGACACTATCCATGCAGCAGCTACCGACTCCCGGATAAAGTGCCTGATCCTTGATTTGGACAAGATGGGAAATGCCGGTATCAACCAACTGGAGGCAATCGGAACTGCCCTGAGGGATTTTAGAAAGAAAGGGAAAAAAGTTATTGTGGCTGAAGATTTTTTCACCCAAAAAAAATATTTTCTCGCCTCTTATGCCGATACGATTATCTTAAATCCAATGGGAGCAGTTGAATTACACGGATTCGGTGTTTACCGGCTTTATTTCAAGGACATCCTCGATAAACTGCATATAAGAGTTCATGTCTTTCGGGTAGGACAGTATAAATCGGCCGTTGAACCTTTCATCGGCAACTCCATGTCGGCTGATGCCAAAGAGCAAAACGGAAAATGGCTTACTTCTCTTTGGAAAAACTTCACCGCAACTATCTGCCGAAATCGATCTTTGAAACCAGATGCTGTAGATAACTACATCAACAATGTCGTGCAAAATCTTTCTGCAGCCGGAGGAGATACGGCACTGCTCGCTGAAAAATACGGACTTGTCGACAAGTTGATGACACGAGACGAGTTGCGGGACTATTTTGCCAAATTGACCGCCCCTGACTCTGATACGGATTACAGGCAGGTTTCTTTCAAAGATTACTTAAAGACGATTTCTCCATCTTATGAAGGAGAAGAAAAGTCGGAGAACCAAATCGGTATAATCGTAGCCGAAGGAACTATCTTAAACGGCAATCAACCTATCGGGGCTATCGGTGGAGACTCATTGGCACGGCTTATCTACAATGCCCAAATAAATGATAAAATAAAGGCAGTAGTGTTGCGCGTAAATTCCGGAGGCGGTTCGGTCTTTGCGTCCGAGGTCATTCGTCAGGCATTGCTTTCTTTAAAAAAGAGCGGAAAACCCTATGTGGTCTCCATGGGGGCAGTGGCAGCGTCGGGTGCCTATTGGATCTCAGCCGATGCCAATGAAATTTTTGCGACACCTACCACCATCACCGGCTCCATCGGCATATTCGGTGCAATCCCCACTTTTGATGAGGCGTTGGACAAACTCGGCGTCCATTCCGATGGAATCGGAACAACGGATCTTGCCGCCGGCTTGAATCTCTCCCGTCCTTTCCCGCCGATTTTAGCAAAGGTCATGCAACTCTCCATCGACAAAGGATATCAAAAGTTCGAAACCATCGTGGAAAAAGGCAGAAAGCTGGCTCCCTCTACCATGGACGCAATTGCCGGTGGACGTGTTTTCGATGGAAAGAAAGCGCAGGAAATAGGGCTGGTGGATAAAATGGGAACCCTGAAAGACGCGATTGCAGCAGCAGCCAAATTTGCCGGACTCAAGAAGTATACCGCCCTCTACCTTCACAAACCGATGTCAATTAAGAGCAGAATCCTGCAACGATTCGGAGTCCAAATCATGTCCTTGTTGAAACCTCTCCATATTTCTTCAGGGTTACTGTCTGAAATTTCAAGAATCGCCGCTCCGATCGACAAAGCTGCAAAGCTTAACGATCCTCAAGGGATTTACTCCCTATGGGCTTTTGAGTATCGATAATCCGGCGGTCTCGTTCACCAGCATGATGGGATCTTAGAGACCTTGTCTTTCACCTTTAGGAGTACAAAAAAATAAAGATCAGATCTTCGGCAAACACTACCTTTCGACGACAACAGATTTGCTATAAATAGTGCGTAGAACAATTGATTCTGTAAAAAGCCAAGCGAAGAAAAGTACAAATAGATCTATCAATTGTTCTACGAAATATCTACTGAAAGGAGCATGTGGTTAGGCCTGGTATCTGGAATCTCCACCTAAAGAACTGGATGCCGTCGTATTCAATATGAATTCAGTCCATTCCCAAGGTGCCTGTACGATTTTGAAACCGACGACAAAAGAATGATTTATCATCATCTCTTGTTTCCAACAAGATTTCACTATCAACCTGTAATGTTCGCCCTTACCCGATATAACCATTGTATAATTGTTATTGGTTGCAGAGAAGTTTCTTGGAAGATTAGACATCTTGAAGCCGCCTAAAGAAACATCATCTACAGTCCCTTCGAGGACGAAATTTCCATCGGCAATATCACCGATAAAGCCTTGGATCTCAATCCGGGTATGCCTTCTTTTTAGAGAGTGAAGGCCTTTTGAAACTTGCAGTTTCCTTTTTTCTATTATCCTTTCCATAGATGCGCCCCCCTGGTATTTGTCTCATTTATGTTGCATGAGTAAACCCTTTAACAGAGGTTTACAATTCTTACATACATAATTGTGGTTATTGATGCCATAACAATTTATCAAAAGACGCTCCCCTTGCTATTGCTTGACAATATTCGAGCGAAAAGGTAATAAACGAAGACTAAAAGCTCAGGTACTTGCAAAATCTCGCTACGGATATTTTCAAGTTTAATAGGGAACTTCGTGAAAATCGAAGACGGGCCCGCCGCTGTAACCGGGGACGAATCCTGCACTTTGCCACTATTTGTTGCTCCTTGAAAAGGACGCGAATGGGAAGGCGCAGGGGGAGGGAGATCCGGAAGTCAGAAGACCTGCCTGGCTGTTGCTATCATATATCGTGGACGGATCATATGATACTGATTTTCGGATAGTTTGGGAAATCCCCGATCGATTGGCTAAAGATCCGGGATTTTTTTTTTGCCCGGTTAAGATTGAGAACGCTCTCACGTTGGAGATCTCCTTGCGACCTTCTTTTGTCATCTGTTTATTGGCAATTCTCCTTTCAGCAGCCATAGTTATAGCTACCGGTATGGGCTACTTACACATCAGTCCCGTCCAGGTTTTGCAAGTGATTTCGGCTAAAATCACCGATTCTGCCTTACCAACGTCTATGAATCCCGTCTTCGGATTGGTCATAATGGATGTTCGGCTACCCCGCATTCTGACATCTGCCGTGGTCGGTGGCGGACTGGCTGTTGCAGGAGGTGTCTTTCAGGCCATTTTACTGAACCCGCTCGCCGACCCCTATACCCTGGGAATCTCTTCAGGAGCAGCATTCGGTGCCTCGATGGTCCTTTTATTGTCTATTGCAGGCATTACCATCCCGGCATGGATTTCGGTACCGCTTTTTGCCTTTATTGGTGCAATTGCAACGCTTTTCGCCGTATTTTATCTGGCCTCATCAAGTAACAGGCTCTCGTCAAATACCTTGATCCTTTCGGGGGTAATTGTCGCATCCATCCTTGCAGCGGGAATAGGTTTTATAAAATATCTCGCCGACGAGAAGGTCGGAGTCATAATTTTCTGGTTGATGGGCAGTTTTGTAGGAAAATCCTGGATGGACGTGGTTCTCACAACGGTCTTCACCATTCCCGGGGTTTTTGTTATCCTCTATTTCGCAAGAGACCTCAACATAATGGCCTTGGGCGAACGATCAGCCGAGACTCTGGGAATCAATACCGGAAAAACCAGAAAAATCCTACTCATCTGGGCATCTCTTATTACTGCCATTTGCGTTTCTGTTTCAGGCATCATAGGCTTTATCGGACTCATCGTACCCCACCTCCTCCGTCATCTTCTTGGTCCTGACAATAGGATACTCCTCCCCGCCTGCTTCCTTGGAGGAGCACTGCTTTTACTGTTTGCCGACACTATAACCCGTGCCGTACTTCCATCGGAAATCCCCATCGGCATCCTCACCTCATTGATCGGAGGACCGTTCTTTTGTTATATCTTTCGCAAACGCCAACAGGGAGTACGGTAATGGCTAATGATGTCAATACCATATATAACGTTCAAAATGTATGGTTCAGCTACAAGACCGTTCCGGTTCTCAAGGATATTAATCTCGGAATTAATAAGGGACGATTTTATGGCCTCATCGGTCCGAACGGCAGCGGCAAGACGACCTTGCTCGATTTGCTCACCGCAACCGCGAGGCAGGAGAGTGGAACGATCTCTTTTCAAAACAAACCAATTTCAATGTACGAGAGGAAAGAACTCGCCCGGAGGCTTGCCCTGGTTCCGCAAGACTTCACCCTTAACTTTGATTATTCCGTATACGATGTCGTCCTAATGGGACGTCACCCGCATATTCCCCGGTTTGCAAATCCCTCGAAAAAGGATCTTGCATTAGTCAGCGAGGCCCTTGAAACGCTGGATATCGCAGATCTAGGCAACCGTTCGGTAACCAACCTTTCCGGCGGTGAAAAACAACGGGTCATCGTCGCCAGAGCCCTTGCTCAAGACACCGGGGTTATCATTCTTGATGAGCCGACGTCAAACCTTGACATAAGTCATACTATTGATATCATGCGTATTTTTTATGAAAGAGTCACTAAAAAAAAGGTTACTGTCATTGCAGCAATCCACGATCTCAATTTGGCTTCCTCGTTTTGTGATGAACTTATTGTTGTAAAGGAAGGCAAAATTATGGCAACAGGTCCTGTTTCAGAGGTCCTTACCCAACAACTCATAAACCGTACCTTCAATGTGGACAGCCGCGTCTCTCTTCACCCTGAAACCCAAACTTTGCGTATTGACTATGATTTCAAAAAAAGCCGTTAGTAAATTTTCCCAAAACTTCTTTACTATGAGATACTCTTTTATTTTTTTCTCTTTATTTGTCCTTGTTTTTTCCCTTGCCATCTCTCAAAACGCCTCGGGAACAGACCTCACGGACAGTAGCGGTACCACCATACATTTTACCCGGCCGTTTACCAGAATTATCTCCCTTTACGGCGCACATACGGAAAATTTGGTCTCATTGGGACTTGAAAAAGAAATTATCGGTCGGGCTGCGGATGATGATTACCCACCCTCAATTACTGCAAAACCCGTTTTCAGCGATAGGGACAACCCGGAAAAGTTTATCGCCGCACGCCCCGATCTTATCCTGATTCGCCCGATGATTTCGCGCATTCATCCTCAACTCTTCAAAGAACTCCGCCAGGCAGGAATTACAGTAGTTTCTCTGCAACCGACGAATGTCGGCCAGATGTATTCCTACTGGAAAGACCTTGGTAAATTGACTGGAAAATCTAAAGAGGCTGACAGGATGATCAAGGATTTTGAATCGGAGCTTACCAGGATCAAAAAGAGCTACAGCTACATCCCCAAAACGGCACGCCCAAAAGTCTATTTCGAAGCAATTCATGCCAAGATGCGAACGTTCTCACCTCAATCGATCAGTATCTTCTCCCTTCAAAGCGCCGGTGGGATAAATATTGCGACAGATGCCAGCCCCAGACACTCCACCAATATTGCCGACTACGGCAAAGAACGACTTCTCTCGCACGGCCAAGATATCGACATCTTTCTGGCCCAAACCGGTCGCATGAATCGTGTAGACACATCAATGATAGCAAAAGAACCCGGGTTTCAAGCCATCAAGGCCGTGAAAGACGGTAGAGTATATCTTATTGATGAAAAACTGGTCTCCCGTCCGACCATGCGCTTGCTTGAAGGTATTGAAAAAATAAACCAAATACTTTATCCCGCTTCGGCAAATGCAAAGAAATAGCCCATTTTAAACTCATAAACTCAACAAAACAGCAACCGATGAAACCAACGCTTTACATTGTAGGTACAGGCCCAGGCGATCCGGAACTTCTCACCCTCAAAGCGGTGAACGCCTTGAGAACATGTTCCGTTCTTGTCACTCCCAAAGGTACTCCGAACGGAAATTCCACAGCACTATCAATCGTTAAACAGGTGGTTGATACCAATGATAAAGAGATAGTGGAACTCTATTTCCCTATGAAAAAGATCCATATCGGGGATAACCCTGATCCGGAAATAAAAGATGCCTGGCTCAACGCCGCTCGCACAATCCTTTTTTATCTCGACCAGGGAAAAGATGTCGCCTTCCCGACATTGGGAGACCCGGCCGTTTATTCAACCGGCTTTTATCTTTATGAAAACATCATGCAAATAAATCCAGAGGCAAAAATCGTCTTTATCTCCGGTATTACAGCCATGAGCAGCTGTTCATCCGCCACCGCCATTCCGGTGTGTCTGGGAGATGAAATGCTGGCCGTTATACCTGCAACTTTTAAAGATCAACGCTTACAGCAAACCTTGGAGCTCTTCGACACCATTGTCCTTATGAAGGTGCATAAGGTCATGCCTCATCTCTGCCAATTGCTAAAGGATCTCGGTCTTCTCGACAAATCCGTGTTGGTCGAACGTGCTGGAATGGCCGACCAACGAGTAATAACGGACCTGACATCCCTTTCTGATCCGCCACACTATTTCTCAACAGTTATTGTAAGAAAAAAAGCCGATGCCAAGATGTAAAATCAGCACTTTCCATATTCCATACGCCGGCTATCAATATCTTATGATTTAGGAACAAGTTCAGAGTACTGCAAATAATTGTTCGACACAATGTTCACCAAAGATGCGCTGATCCGGCTGCATCATAAGTCTCCTCCCTGCGTTCGCTTATCTACTTCGTCGAACGGCCAATACACATACCCAACTATAGGGCATAACCGACCTCCCGGATATCCAACTGTCTCAGCTTGTGAGAAATCCGGGTTAATGCTGAGCCTTTTCAGAGTTTCATTGACAATGGTTTAATTTTTTTCATAAAATCATTCAAACAGTTATGGACGGGTAACATTTTCCTAAGGCAGCAGCCTCAGCCCATGAGGAATCAGGTTTAATGTATCGCAGCGTATCAACTGCATGAGATACAAAAATTTTCAGCCACCCACCTAATCCTATGAACATAATTATCAGCCCATCCAGGACAGTCCGGTTCTGCGGGAACTTATCGTATCTTTTTCTTATCACACTTCTTCTTTTACTCATTCCATCCCATGCCTTTTGCCGAAAGGATATCGGCACGCCCAAGGTCTTGAAAGAATGGATCCCCTGGGTTTTGTACAACCATGAAGACAAGACATGTACATTGAGAAGCGATGATATTTCCAAAAGCTACTGTGCCTGGCCCTCACAGCTGGTCCTCGAGATAAACGATAATGGGGCGGTATTTCATCAACAATGGAACATTGAGACCGAATCGCTTGTTCCCCTCCCCGGAAGCTTGAAGCTTTGGCCGGAATCGGTAATGGACATAAAGAGGCCCCTCATCGTTCTTGATCATAACGGTACTCCTTCTGTTCGGCTTCAACCTGGACGCCATTTCCTTTCCGGCAAACTCAGCTGGAATCCGTTACCCGATTCCATCATCCTGCCTTCGGCTACAGGATTGATCAAACTAGCAAACAAAGTGACGCAGACCGACAGACCGTTTATAGACCAGAAAGGAACATTATGGCTTAAAAAGCATGAAAAAAAAACAACCGAAGAAGTGAATCAAGCATCTGCTCAGGTCTTCAGAAAAATCCAAGACACTCTCCCGCTCCAAGAAGAAGTGCATATCATCTTGACTGTCTCCGGTGCCCCGCGTGAAATCACTTTGGGTCTTATGGTCAATAAAGGGTTTCTTCCACAAAAAATAACAACCCTGCTTCCTGCCCGCCTCGACAATAAAGGAAGGCTCGTCGTTCAGGCCCGTCCTGGTCAATGGCTCATTGTTATGGTTATTCGCACTACAAATTCCAGGTCTCCTGAACAATTGACAATCGGCGATATAGACGGTCTCTGGCCGGAAGATGAGATTTGGAGTTTTGAGGCAATGCCCAAACTTCGCCGGGTTCATATAGAAAACGCTCTTTCCATTGATCCATCACGAACCGGACTCCCCGCAGAGTGGTTAAACCTGCCAGCCTATTTCATGGGAAAAAAGGATACGATGCAGATCAAGGAAAAGGAAAGAGGGAATCTACCAACCACTCCAAACCGTCTGACACTTTCTCGCACCTTATGGCTCGATCAAGCAGGTGATGGATTAACTGCATTCGATGTTATTTCCGGCAACATGGTCAAGGGTTGGCGACTCAATGTGGTTCGGCAACAGCATCTTGGCAAGGTTGATATCGATGGAAAAAGTCAACTCATCACCAAGCTTTCCGACTCGGACACGGTAGGTGTGGAAGTCCGCAAAGGGAGAATTTCTCTTACCGCCGATTCCCGGATTGAACAACCTGTACGCACGATGCTCCTGTCCTTTCCTGCCGCAGGTTGGGACCACTCCTTCCAGCATCTCTCGGCAACGCTTAATCTTCCTCCCGGCTGGAAACTGTTGACATCTTCGGGGGTGGATAAAGTTTCTACCTGGGTAACCCGCTGGACCCTCCTGGATATATTCCTGGTCCTGATCACCTGTTTGGCAACAGGAAAGCTCTTCGGCTGGCGTTGTGGTCTTCTTTCACTTGTTGCATTGGTTCTCATGTACCATCAGTTGGAAGCACCACGATACCTGTGGCTGCCTCTCCTTGCCTTTATTGCAATCGGCCGGATGATACCATCTGAAAAGTCAAAATACCTCATTGGTATCCCGATCGGTGTCATCCTCCTTCTTCTTGTGCTCCAATCTGTTCCTTTTATGGTACGGGAAGTACGTGTCGGCATCTTTCCCCAATTGGAATTTGGTCCCTATTATACACTGACAACCAATACAAAAAACGTAGATGCCGCCTCTATGCATCTTGGCGGCAAAAAGCAATCTGAGCGCTTTGCCCCTTCCCTTGCAACGAAAATGTACAGCCTGCAATCCATGGCGCCATCGGAGAAATCAGCTTATTTAAAACAGACAGACAAAGAGCTGCAATATGACCCTCGTGCCATGATTCAGACAGGCCCGGGTTTACCCCTCTGGCACTGGCGAACAATTCCTTTAACCTGGAACGGCCCGGTAAGCCCAACACAAAAGGTTTACCTCATTCTCCTGCCTCCATGGCTAAATTGTACCCTTGCCTTTCTCCGGGTGGGACTGCTGGGGCTTCTTTTCTTCGTATTTTTCAAAAACTCCCTATTTTTATTGCCCAAAAAGGATATTTCAAGGGTTCTTGCCAGAGGCCGTTATCTCGCTGTATTTCCCCTTATCGCGCTCCTTGCAATCCATCCGACAGGAGCAAGAGCACAAATACCGGATTCCAAGATCCTCCAGGAACTTCAGAACCGACTCGTCTCACCCCCTGTTTGCGGCAATGAATGCGCCAGCTTGAACAATTGTCTTCTTATAAATAAAAATGGAAAATTATATGTGAAGTTGACAGTGGCTGCAGCAACCGATACCGCCGTCCCTTTACCTGGTGACAGAGGGGTATTTTCAACTATCCTGCTTGACAACATTCCCGCCGAAGCCGTTCAGGACGATAACGGCACTCTCCTGATAAAGGTTTCAAGCGGAATCCATCACCTCCTCCTGGAAAAGGACCTTGGTGATCTCGATGATTTCAGCCTCACTTTTCCATTGCTCCCACACCGTGTTCAAACAGACTTATCCGGTTGGACGGTTACCGGCATTCATCCAAACGCCACCATGGAGAAACAGATAAGCTTTTCTAAAATCGATAGGAAGCAAGACGAAAGACTAGATGAAACACGGCCGAGATCAGAAACAAACGATGTTTTGTTGCCTCAGTTTTTTCAGATCAAACGAACGCTTCACTTCGGACTGAAATGGACTGTTGATACCCGTGTGATCCGCAGAACACAAGGGAACGTGATATCAGCACAGGTTCCTCTTATTCCAGGTGAAATGCCCACCACTTCCAATCTTTCTATCTCAAAGAACAAGGTACAGGTCAACCTCGGCCCGCAGGATGAAACTTTCTCCTGGCATTCAGTACTTTCACAAGGCAACGCACACACCCTTTCTGCCCCCAAAACCACAGAATGGGTGGAAATGTGGTACCTCGATATCAGTCCGATCTGGCATATGACCTTCTCAGGGATTCCCGAGGTAAGCCGGACGAACACGGCGGGAGTCCGTTTACCCGAGTATCATCCATATCCAGGGGAATCCATGACCATGAGCATAACCCGGCCTCCCGGTGTCCCTGGTCCGACCATGACCTTTGACTCCAGCCGGCTAAATATCCGTCCTGGGATGCGGTCAACCGATTGCACCTTGCTCCTGAGTCTTCTCGCCAGCCGTGGTACAGAACACACCATAACTCTACCGGTAGGTATGGA
The DNA here is from genome assembly GCA_046704745.1 of Desulfocapsaceae bacterium. Lineage (GTDB taxonomy): Bacteria > Desulfobacterota > Desulfobulbia > Desulfobulbales > Desulfocapsaceae > CAWGGS01. The sequence continues at coordinate 36,439 of JBJKRL010000084.1, forward strand.
AGTACTTAAAGTATCGATCAATAACAAGGAACATCAATTACAACCAAATGCCAATCGTCTCACCCTGCCCATCCAACCGGGAAAGCAGACGATCGATATCAGTTGGCGCAATAAAAAAGGGATAGCAACCCGAACATACGCCCCTCATATCGATCTAGGCCTTCCAAGCGTCAACGCCACAATTCATATGGATATCCCCCTCTCCCGCTGGATACTGTTTACTCAGGGACCGAGAATAGGTCCGGCCGTTCTTTTTTGGGGCGAGATACTCATAATTATCATCCTTGCATTCTTACTTGGTCGAATGCGGTTTTCGCCTCTATCTTCATGGCAATGGCTACTCCTTGGAATAGGACTTAGCCAGGTAGACATCATTTACGGAGCAATAGTCGTCGGCTGGCTCTTTCTATTAAGCCTGCGTAAAGAAAAAATCTCCGCTCTTTCATCCGATGTCACCTTTAATTTTCTGCAGATCAGTCTTGTCATCATTACACTCTTTGCTTGTTTTTCCCTTCTTTACGCAGTACAAAAAGGGCTTCTTGGTTATCCGGACATGCAGATCGGAGGCAACGGCAGCTTTGGTCATTCATTAACCTGGTATCAGGACAGGAACCTGCCAGCTCTTCCCCGACCGTTGGTCCTCAGTCTCCCATTGTTTGTATATCGATGTCTGATGCTTATCTGGGCGCTCTGGCTGGCTTTCTCTCTTATAAAATGGCTGGGCTGGGGGTGGACCTGTTTTGCCGAAGGAGGGTTGTGGCGCAAAAAGGCTCATCACATTGGTGATCAGCAGGAGCCAGCTCGTGAAACGGTGCGACCAACCGCATCACATGCCACTTCCAAGCAGCAGGTTATTAAAAGCAAAGAGCCAGATGCTGCCACAGATGCAGAGACCCCAAAATCACGGATAAAATCCTGGTATCTTCGTTTGCGTAAAACAAATGGTCATAAAACGAAGACTGAAAAAAATAAGTAATTCAAGTCAATGTACAAACAAATCCTCATCGCCACCGATGGATCGGGTTCCAGCAACACCGCGCTTGCCTATATTTCAATGCTCTTTGCAGGCCGACCGGAATTCACTTTTCATCTGGTACATTGCGTAAAGGAGAGCCAAGGCGCACTTCCCGCACCCATTGACGATAAGAACACTCTTTTTCCAGGTTCGGAAAACGATGAGGAGCGCTCGGCTGCCACCAACAGCTGTCTGAGAAACGCCAGAGAGCGTCTGGTCAGGTATGGGATTCCTGCCGAGCGAATCAAGTCTTCCGTTATTGCCGCCGGAAGCATCTCCAGAGCAATACAAGCCGAGGCAGAGTATCTGTTGGTTGACGCTGTTCTTATAGCCAGAAAAGGTATAGGTTTTATGGGGGAAATGCTTCTGGGGTCAGTATCTGCCGATCTCTTTAAAAGGTGCCACCAGGTACCATTGTGGATCATTGATGGTGAAGTTAAGCACAGGGATATCCTGCTCTACGTCGACGGTTCCAGTCATTCTCTTATGGCAGCCGATCATCTGGGCTATATCCTCTCAGGAAGACAAAACATTCGAATATTTCTCTACCATTGCCGCAGATTTTTTGAACCAAAGATTGAATATGACCACAAAGAGTTGTCTCCTCGATGGGATGAACACTGGTGCAAGACCTATCTCATGGGGGAGAACCCAACCTATGACGGTCCATGCCAGCTGTTGTTCGAGGCCGGAATTCCAAAAAGTCAAATCACGGTGCTCCCGGAGGCGACAAAAATCGACAGCAGCAGCAGCATTATCAACCAGGCACGCCGACACCAATGCGGAACCATTGTTATGGGAAGACGTTTTCCAGGTATGGTGCGGGGAATCTGGGGAGAAGTAGCCAGCAAAACTATTAAACATACCCAGAATATGTCTTTGTGGATCGTCGGCTAAATCGAAAGATTCATTTCTCATTGCTCACATTCTTCGGTTCTACTACGGCAACAGCCGCACGGGAACGAACAAGGTACTCTTTAGCCAATGCATCAATTTCCTGAGTGGTAATTGAGGCGAAATCGTCAAGTATCGTTGTCGGCCACTTGAGTTGCTGAGCATGCCTCTTGGAGAGTGCCAACACCGTATCCAGCCAGTACCTGTTGGTTCTCACCATGTCTTTAATGGAGGTCAAAGTCGGAGCCTTCGCCCTTTCCAATTCATCGGCAGTACAGCCGTCTTTCAGCAGTTCATCCCCTATGTGCAAAACAACATCCCTAATCTGATCAATATGTGCAGGATCGACAACAATCATCGCCTGAATTAGACCATATCCTGGGAAAACACGACTGGAGTCGTTAAACACCTCAGGAGAATAGGAAGCCCCCAGTTTTTCCCTTACTTCCTTGCGGAGACGATCTGTGAAAATCGAAGCCAGAATATTCAATCGTCTTGTTCTCTTTATGTTCCAGAAGTCCGCAGTCGGCCAGGCAATAGTGACAATAGCTTTATTTATCGATGAATTAACAGAGAATGTAGCCTGCTTTCCCATGGGAAAACTCAGCTTCTTCCCTTCACGCTCGGATGATGCCTTACGTACCTTTGAGCCAGCGAGATATTTTTCTACCAGTGATACTACCTGGTCACGGTTAAAATCGCCCACGACAGAAACCTCCAAGGGGCTACTGGAAATTATTGGGAGCATCCAGTTGGTAACATCAGAAAGTGTTAATCGAGCAAACTCCCTCCATGGCGGCAAACCGGCGTGTGGGTAGCCACCGGCAAGAAATCTACTGACGTGTAAGGCAATTCCGCCATTGATGTTTCTCTCAAGGTTGTCATACATCTGTTTTATGGAGTCCATTGATCTCTGATAGGCTTCGGCACGAATTCCCGGATCCTCCATCATGGTTTGCAGAACCTGAAAGAGCAGCTTGGTATACTTTGTGACCGCACTTCCTTCCCAGCTGAAAGACTCCTGATGAATTTCAAAATTCACATCAACGGTACTTCCGGTCAAAACCCGATCGAGTTGAGATTCGGTCAAATGACCGGTACCTGAATGATTGATGACCGACTGGGTCAAAAGGGCGAGACCGGGAATAGGCTCTGTCAGTTTTCCCTGGCCGAAATCAATACGAATGGAAATAACGTTTTTTTTGAAATCCGTCTTTTTTAGATTGAGCACAAGCCCATCGGCAAAAACCAATCTTTCGGCTCCGATGGCTGGAATTTGACTATCTGAAACCGGTTCTACATTTTGCGTACCGGATTTGAGATAAGGAAAGACAAGTTTTTTTTCGGCCGATTCGTGCTGCACTCCTTCCTTTTCAGCGTTTTTATAGACAGTCTCAATCACGCTGTCAGGTGTCTTTTCGTTGATCTTGGCATTTCCGGTGACCTTTATGAGCCGATTCCCATGAGCCCATACCTGGGAAAAGGCCTTATCAACATCCTGTAAGGTTATGCTGTCGATGATGGGCTCAAAAATTTCTTTTTGTTGAGCAGCTGATTGAAAGACACTGTTGCCGTTAAGATCCTGAATAATTTCATTAGCAAAATCCAGAGAGTTCCTAGTGGATGCGGTCAGAGCGGCAGACTCGAGACTTGCTTTATATTCTTTTTTTACTCGTTCCAATTCATCTTTCGAAAATCCGTAATCCAAAGCCTGACGCAAGACATGCTCTATGACCGTTAAAGAAGGTTTCCATTTTTCGGGTGCTGAGGTTGCCTCAATCACACCATACCCTATTCGTCTAAAGGTAATACCCATTCCATACCCACTGTTGGTAAAGGGGGTATTGGGGTCTTCTTTGAGTTTTTCCAGGCGATGATTAATAATTGCCGATGCAAGATCTTGTTTAAGATAATATATCTCCAAAGCCAGGGAATCGTTCTTCTCGGGTTCGTTCCAAACAGTTTCCAAACTCACCTTGGTTGAGCCCATCTCCGGCTCGTAATGATAAAATGCCGCAAGCCCGGTATGATTCACCTTCCCTAAATCAGGACAGACAGGTCTGACTCCTCTTCCTTTAAACGACGCAAAATGAGCCTTGATGAGAGGCTCCACCTGAACCGGATCAAAGTCTCCCACCATCACCAGAATCATATCATCCGGTCTGTACCAGGCGTGATAATACGACTCCAGAACCTTCCGGTTGGCCCTTTCGATGATATCCGCTTTGCCGATGGGAAACCGCTCGGGAAACCGGGTGCCTTTAAAGGTGAAAGCACTGGTTGCAACCATGGTTCTGTATCCGGCTGAATCCCGAGTCCGTTTTTCGGAAAGAATAACCTTTCGTTCTTTATCTATCTGTTTCGGCAGCAGTAACGCCCCCATGGCATAGTCGGAAAAAACAAGAAGCCCCTTTTCAATTTCCTTTTTCGATCCATCGGGCAGAATGAGGTTGTAAATTGTACTTTTATAGCCGGTCTGAGCGTTGGTATCCCCGCCAAAACTCATCCCCAGGGATTGAAAGTAATCAATGAGTTCACCGGGTTTGAAATGCGTAGAACCATCAAAGGCCATATGCTCGAGGAAATGGGCAATGCCCTGCTGATTTGCTTTCTCGTTAAGTGATCCGCTTTGGACATCGAGATACATGCCGACCCGATGTTTTGGCTCATGGTTATTCATCAACACATAACGAAATCCGTTGGGAAGTCTTCCGAAAATTAGCCTGGGATCGGGTTTTAAATCGCTCATCTCATGAGGCCATTTTGTCGAAAAGCAGAGATCCTGCTGTTGTAAACCGGTGTCTGAGTATCCGATTGAAAAAAACGTGAGAAGAGAGAGTGCAGTACAAAGAATGCTGAATATTTTCTTACGCATTTGCTTTCCGATAAGATGGAGGGTTATAATTTGACAATTCAATGTATCCCAAAATTTAACGTACTAAAGAAAATACGTCTCATTTCCCTAAATACAAGAAAAGGTGAAATAAAAATGCAGATGGAAGGAAAAACCGTTATTGTCCCCGGAGCTTCACGACCCGTCGGAAGAGCAATCGCCAGAAGATTTGCCCAAGAAGGCGCCAATCTGGTCCTCCCCTATTTCGACTGGCCGGAGTCCACCGAGGATATGAAAGAGGAATTCAGCAACATGCAGACCTCGCATGTTGCCTTGCCCGTCGATCTCAGGGACCCCTATCAGGTTAAAGACATGGTTGCGTCGATAAGCAATTCATTCGGTTCCCTTCATATACTTATTAATAATGTTGAACGTGGCGGCATGCCGGTGGTCCATGGATCCTACGATCACGAACATAATAGAGAACAATGGGAAATAGAGATCTGTACAAGTCTAAAAGCAAAGTGGATCCTCTTTCATAACTGTTTGCCTCTCTTGAAAAAATCAGGAGAAGGTTCTGTTGTCAACATCACTTCCATCGCAGGCTGCACAGGACGCAGCGGCCCGGCTGCTTTAATCTTCAACGATGGATACAGTGCCGCCAATAGGGCGATATCTTCCTTTACCGAAACCTGGGCCCGCGAGGGAGCACCGACTATACGGGTGAATGAACTGATGCTTGGTCTCATTAGAAACAGGCACGGAGAAGAAACCAGAGGGTGGGCGGCTCTGACGGAGGAAGAACGTGACAGCCTGTTTAGTCACACCCTCATCGGCCGTACAGGGACCCCTGACGAGGTTGCCGAGGCAGTGTTCTTTTTAGCCCATCAGGCAACGTATATGACCGGATCGGTAATTCGAATGGACGGTGGATATCTCTTGGGTGGAGACAGAACCGGTCCATTTCCTTCCGGTATCCTTTAATTTGGCTTTTTCATACTGCCAACAACTTGACAGGCAAGATTCGATATCGTTGTCCTGATAATCACGCCCTTATCGTAGATTCCCAGAGAGGTATGGTCGCCCATGAGTCTTAGGACGTCACTCTCGGCCGAGACATGGTTGAGTTTTTTCAGTGTCCAGAGGGTCATTCCCCGCACCACGCCATCAGATGAACGAAGATAGGGAACAAGATCGGCCACGATCCCTTTGTCAATCAGTATGCCCCTATAGATATCAGTAAGTCTTCCAATACCCCAGATCACCCCTCTCTGAAGCTCAGGCAATTCAATAAAATTGCCGTCTTGAAAAGGCTCAGGCCCATCCTTGCGCATGTAGGAAAACAACATATGTCCGTATTCTTTGAACAACTCGTCGTTCTTTGCCATGATTTCCGCCATGGCCTCAGGGGCTCCCCATCCAATCCCTCCAGACTCATCGTTGAGACTCCAGAGAAATCTGCGCATGATAATTCGCCCCGATTCCATCTCTTTTCGCGCCATCCGATCAACTACGATGCCGAAGGCACTTACTGAATGCCAACGGATTATCTCGTCAATGTTGTACAGAGCAGAAAAAAGGGGAGTGATAAGATCGGTTGGTCTATAGGATTGTAATGCTCCTGAAAGTACATCTAGGTCGGTATGCCTAAGGATATCGAAGAGTTCTTTTTTAATCCGAGTTCTTCGTGTCACAATATCTGGCTGGAAGTATTACATGAGAGGGGCTGCATCACGGGATATTTTGATCGTGCTGATCGTCGATTCGTTTCATACCTTCCATGAGCATGGCCATAAATCCGCCGATAACATCCAATTTTCTCTCTCTTGAGGTCAACCCTTGAATGAATTTAAAACGCCCCCTGGTCATGGCAAGAATTTTATAAAACGCCTCTCTCCCGTTAATTTCATTAAAGACGGCCTGCAATATTTCCCCTTCATGAAAGAGCAGAAAGGCTTTTATTTTTGACTCGGTGGAATCGATAACCAAACGACCTGTTTTCTGTATGGAGTTGATCATCTGGCAGAGTTCAACAGGGGGCATATCTCCTAATTGTCCCACCATCCCGGAACCGAGTTCTTCAGCGCGTTTAAGATTGACAGCTGTTATCCTGCTGACAAGCAGTTTATAGAAAAATACCTGCAATGCAGGAAATCTATTGAGGATATGTCGGAAGTTTTTTTGACTCATCTTGGCGAACTTACACGGTTCTGCCGCCAAGATTGTTGCAGTGACACGATCTCCAGTCAACAAACTCATTTCCCCGAAAACCTCGCCTCTTTCCATCTCGGCAAGAGTCACTCCATCATCATCAACCACCTCTACCCGGCCGGATATGATGATAAAAAGATTGGTCCCAGGATCGCCTTTCTGACAGATGGGAAATCCCCATTGATAATCATCGAGTGTCAATAAGGCTGCGAGATCGAGAAGATCATCATCGGTTAGCATTCTGAATAAATCGATGGATCTTAAGAGTCCTGCAAAATCTGCTACAAGCTTAATTTTATCCTTTCGTTCAGCAGCTGCCAGGAGTTTCATCTGCAGGGTCGCAAATTCCTTCTCCTTCTTGAATTCAAAACGGATGATTCCGGTGCAGCCGCCACACTCGAACTTTGCCTTCTGGGTTTCTCCTCTGCTGTATTTCTCGAAACTGGCAGCCTCTTCCGAGGCTATATCAAAGATGTCGTGTGCAAGTATAAGGCATGTCGGTTTTTGGGTAGGAAACTGGAGCGATATATCCGTAATAACAAACTCTTCACCAACATTATAGATGGGACAGTTGTTCTCCTCGGTAATAATGAAAATCCCGTTTCGAAATTGCATTTTATTCTAATCCCGACCCGCCATTATCAACTGAATCACTAAGTTGCATTTCTCTAGGATTTACTCACCATTAATCGGATCTGCCAAAGAGAAGGTAGATGATAACTCCAAGGGCGACTGCTCCGCCGATCAAAACCGGCAGGATTTTATCTATTTGGACTATGCCACCGACGATCAAGGTATGCATATATTGCGTGCCGCTCACCCACCATACGGCGCATAATATCGCTATTATTATAATATCTTTTATTTTTTTCTTAAACAAAAGATAGAGAATAAAAGCGACAAAAGGCACCATAAACCAGAGATTATGGACAAGTCCCACGGCATCAACGTCCTTGATCTGTCCCAAAACTTTGGTCTTGTGGATCTGCTCCAATAATTTCTGGAAAAAGTTACTCATTTTTGCAGCACCCATTCTCTTTATTGATATTCAGAAAGTTTTCCTGAGATCGCCCAAACACCTTAATGGCACAGTAGGAACCGCACATGGTACAGGCTTCCGTCTTTTCTCCACCGCTTTCATGACGAAAACGTGCCGACTTCTCCGGATCAAGAGACAATTTTATCTGTCCCTTCCAATCAAGCTTGTTGCGACAAATGGCCATCTCGTTGTCACGCTCCATGGCCCCGGGGAGTTTTTTTGCCAGGTCCGCCGCGTGCGCTGCGATCTTTGAGGCGATTACTCCCTCATGAACATCGCTGCTGTCCGGCAACTTAAGATGTTCAGCCGGGGTTACATAACACAGATAGTCAGCTCCAGCAGCACCTGCAATGGCACCACCGATGGCCCCTGTAATATGATCATAACCTGGAGCAATATCAGTTACAAGGGGTCCCAGGACATAAAATGGTGCATTTTTACACATTTTTTTCTGAAGCATCACATTGGCCGTGATTTGATCCATGGGCATATGCCCCGGTCCCTCGATAATGACCTGAACTCCGGCGTCCCAAGCCCGTTCGGTCAGCTCACCTAAGGTAATAAGCTCCTGGATTTGATTTCTATCGGTGGCATCGGCAAGACAACCAGGCCGAATACCGTCTCCGAGGCTTAAGGTGACCTCGTATTCTTTGAGAATGGCCAAAAGATCGTCAAAATGTTCGAACATTGGATTTTCTTTTTGGTGATAACTCATCCATTCCAATGTGAAAGATCCGCCCCTGCTCACGACCCCAATAATCCGTTTTTGTCGCTGCAGACGTTTGAGAATATCCTGATTTATACCGCAATGGATAGTCATGAAATCAACTCCATCCATTGCCTGTTTTTCAATGACTTTGAAAATCTGATCAACCGTTACGTCCGTAATATTCTTTTTCTTGGTATCAACTGTTTCGGCAACCGCTTGATAGATAGGCACGGTCCCCAGAGGCACAGGGCAGTTTCTCAAAATTTCTCTTCGCACCGTATCAAGATCCCCGCCCATCGAAAGATCCATAATGGTATCGGCACCGGCCTTTACAGCGACCTGGAGTTTTTCCAATTCATCCTCCAAGCTGTCTATATTTTTTGATGACCCGATATTTGCATTTACCTTGGTACAGGTATTCTTACCGATGGCGATAATTTTATCAAAATTATGATGAATATTTTTAGTTATGGCAATTGTCCCCTCCCGTACTCCTTCAACTAATTGTTCAACCGAAAGGTTCTCGTTTCCCGCACATTGTTCAAAAAGGGGCGTGCGTATACCCTGCTGCGCATCTTCTTTAATCGACATTCTTATTTTCTCCTGCAAGATTCCCCCTCAAACCAATTCTGTCAAAATCGGCAGGGAAGATCAATAATCAATAGTATTTTTTTTGAAGTATAAAATACATCCTATAGCAAATGATAAAATAATACACCATACATTTTCCACCACTACCGACCACAGGTATTCTTTGCTTATGGCGTATTGGTACATGCCACCTTTGACATCCTATCCATTTGAATTAATTTCGAGATATTATGAGCCTTTTGCAATAGGAGGATTCTCGGAGTCTATGCTTACCGGTTCAAAATCAAGGCATGCGAAAAATTTTACCGCAGGCATATAAATGATATCGGAGTCGAAGTTTATACCCTGAGGGTGCTTACCTCCGATGATAAAATTTTGAGCATAACGCGGAGTTTAGGCCGGTAAGCGAGCCGGCGAGACTCTGAGAAGATCTTTTTGCAAATGGCTCATTATATTTATTATTTTTGATGGTTATGAACAAAAGATTTGTTCGTCTCCGCCCGCGCTCCCACGACGAAAGGCAATTTATTAATTCACCGATCTGTAATTTATTTATTTAATAATTTACATATATGTTATTTTTCTTTTTTAAAAATAATGGATCACCAGGATATTCAACAAAATAATATGAAAAATTAACTTTAAATTACAATTAATTACTACAACACCTTCAAGGTGGCACATAATATGGATATAAAAATGCAAATAACGCATTCAAAACATCATAAATTTGGCTCCTCCGGTTGCCCCTGTTATCTCCCAAGTTTTTGTGCAGGGGCGACCGTTTTTGCATTTCTGTTTATATCTCAAAGAGTTTCCTACCTGTCGTTCCCTGCAAATCCGGATTGAACCGGATGCTCTTCTAGATTCAACCTTGGTTAATTTTTTCGCAACAATATCAAACTGATGCCACGTACACCTTAATCAAAGTACGCTTAATCCGGATGAGCCTTCTGTTTTTTATAATGATAACATTGAAAAAACCTTACATTTTTTAATTTTCTCGATTACACTGCATAAAAGCTGACTATCTCAAAGAGATGTAAGGAAATATTCGAAGATTACATTTAATCAGGGGCCTCTTTACATATTATTGCAAATGAATCGGTCTCAAATCTTCATAGTTATCCTCCTTTTCACACTTCCTGCCTTGTTGCCTGGATGTGGAACTTTTTCCGAATACCGAAATCCAAGACCGGTCTCTTGGGAGTCGACCTCATCACATGTGGATCTTGAGAATTCACAGCTGGTAAAAAAAACGCTTTATCAACAGTACAGAAACTGGCAAGGGACCCCATACAGGTATGGCGGCATAACCAAATCGGGGATCGATTGTTCCGGTTTTGTCTACATGACATTCATACGCCAATTCGGGATACAGCTTCCTCGCTCCACTAAAGAGATGATCGAGGTGGGGCAAAATGTTACAGGTAACCGCTTGGAACCGGGAGATCTTCTCTTTTTTACAACAGGGTTTTTCGACCACCATGTCGGTATTTACCTGGGGGGCAGAAATTTTATCCACGCCTCGGAAAGCCATGGGGTTACCATATCCAGTCTCAACAATGAATATTGGAATTCCAATTTTGAAGAGGCCAGAAGAATCCGGTAAAGACGGCATCTTTTTTCTTAACCCTCCTCTTATGAAAAATCAAAAATCCAACATCGTCTTGATCGGCATGCCGGGATCGGGAAAAAGTACCGTCGGTATTATCTTAGCCAAAATGACATCGAAAAATTTTATCGACACGGACATCTTGATTCAGTTACGGGAGAGACGCTCTTTACAGGATATTGTTGACAACGACGGCCATATGGTGCTGAGAAAAATTGAAGAAGAAGTACTTCTTGCAATTGATTGTAAAAATCATGTTATTGCCACAGGAGGAAGCGCCGCGTACAGTCGATCAGCCATGTCCCATTTAAAAAAAGAAGGTATTGTCATCTTTCTTAAGGCAACAATGGACACCCTGCGTTCCCGGATCCGTAATTATGAAACCAGGGGACTTGCCAAACGTCCCAACCAATCGTTTGCAGATCTCTTTGCTGAACGTCTGGCTCTCTACAATCAATTTGCGGATCATACGATTATATGTGATGACTTATCGCAAGAAGACGTCTCATTTAGGATTCTTAAAGAGCTTCAATATACGTGTGATCTGCCCACCAGCTTGGATTTCTCTTGAACACTTTTCTTTAAAAATATTTTTAAAAAATCATTTCGTGATGGAACTTTTCCTTCACTTTTCAGTGAAGTATATATCGTAACTTATTCATTTATCAAACTACACATATATTCTTCCTCTGTCTCACCACGTCATCCCGGTTGAAGGAGTGTTGCTTTTCTTACAATGATCGTCTAGGATGGGGTGGTTGAATTGACCGAGGGTATGGGCCTTACGGGCCCATTTTTCAGTTTATCCAGATAAATCGAGCTATTGCATGCAGTAATCGAAAGCTTCTGGTCAACGAACTGCCTATCCCCGGGGCCGAGCGGAGGTTGTCATTTTCCACGAAAAATCTCCCGGTACTCATCTGCCCTCGTCTTTTCGCAAAAGTATGATTATTGTGTTTTTTCCTTTTGTCGACCAGGAATTTGAAATATAAGGGTATCGGCAAGTTATAGCTAAGCGAAAATACTTTCTCGTACTTTAAAAAAAGGCTGAAGAAACCATGAAGTACGCCGTTAACTAACAGAAAATACTATAATGACAATCCACTCCACAGCAGTAATTGATAATCGGGCAGAACTCGATTCTTCGGTACAGGTTGGCCCGTATGCCATAATAGAGGCCGGTGTTCGAATCAATGCCGGAACCAAAATTGCCGCCCATGCGGTAATCTCCGGTCCGACAACTATCGGCAAGGACAACGAAATTTCCTCTTTTGCCAGAGTAGGAGCGGCACCACAAGATCTTAAATATAATGGAGAACCCACTGAACTTGTAATTGGCAACGGCAACAAGATTCGTGAATATGCCTCAATTCATCGGGGAACCGCGCAGGGCGGTGGGAAAACTGTGGTCGGTGACGGGAATCTTTTAATGTCCTATATCCATATTGCTCACGACTGCCAGATCGGCAACAACGTCATAATGTCCAACGTCGCCACTATGGCGGGCCATGTCATCGTCGAAGACTGTGCGACCATCAGTGGTTTGGTGGCCGTTCACCAATTTGTCCGGGTGGGAAAACACTCCTACATCGGCGGTGTTTCCGGGATTACCCTCGATGTTCCGCCCTTTGTGGTCGTTTCCGGCACACGTAACCAAACCCGTATATCGGGCATCAACAAACTGGGATTAAAACGGCGTGGTTTCTCCCGCGAAACCATTGCCAAGATCGATCAAGCCTTTCGCATCATCTTCAGATCGCCGGATCTGCTATTAAAAGATGCACTGCAGATCGCAAGAGATGAGCTGGACCACTGCCCGGAAGTGGATGACATGGTAAAATTTTTTGAGCAATCTCAGCGAGGGGTGGTACGAAGGACCTCTGACGATTAGCTCGGAGATTATGAAAAAAAATCTGCGTGTTGCCATGATCGCCGGTGAAGCTTCTGGAGATATACTAGGTGCCGGACTGATCAACGCCATGCACCGAATCCATCCGGCCATAGAATTCGAAGGTATAGGCGGTCCGCTGATGATCACAAACGGCCTCCGGTCCCTCTATCCCATGGAAAAGTTATCGGTGATGGGCCTAATGGAGGTGGTCAAACACCTGCCGGAAATTCTATCAATTCGTAAAAAAATTACGAGCCGTCTCCTTGCCAATCCACCAGACATCTTTGTCGGTATCGACTCTCCGGATTTTTGCCTTGCAGTGGAACGCCGGTTAAAGACCCAGGGCATCAAAACAGTTCATTATGTCAGTCCGACAATCTGGGGATGGCGGGAAAGGAGAGTATTCAAAATAAAACGATCAGCGGATTTAGTGCTCTGCCTCTTTCCGTTCGAACCGGATTATTATACCAGATATCAAGCCGAGGCGATTTTTGTCGGCCACACTTTGGCAGATCAGATCCCTCTTGACTGTAGTTTGACCGAAGCCAGAAAGGCGCTGAATCTCCCCATTGAGGCAACACTTGTGGCAATATTGCCGGGAAGCCGAAGATCGGAGGTAGAACGTCTTGGTCGTGTGTTTTTCGAAGCAGCCAGGCAAGTTGCCAAACCCTATCCCACTATACGGTTTTTGGTGCCCTGCGCCTCCTCTGGCCTTCGAGACCTGCTCGAGCAACAACTACGGGATTTTACCGATTTAAAAATCACGTTGTTTGATGGACAATCCCGCGCTGTCATGGCCGCCTCCGATTTGGTTCTTATGGCATCGGGAACCGCAACTCTGGAGGCCATGCTTTTAAAAAAACCTATGGTTGTTGGTTATAAACTGTCTTTTCTTACATGGCTGGTGGTTCGAGTCATGGTCAAGAGCAAATGGGCATCACTTCCAAATATCCTGGCCCAAAAACCTTTGGTGCCGGAATTCCTACAGGACGACGCGACACCGGATAACATCGCCCAGGCCCTGCTAGAGTATCTCAGGCATCCCGAAACTATCGAACCGCTAAAGGCAAGGTTCGATGCAATCCACCGGCAATTACAAAAAGATGCCGATCTGACTGCCGCCAGGGCGATATTGGAAAAGATCGGGGAAAACTGTTGAGAGGATCTTCCTCACTTTTTACCGGTTATTTTTTTTAACGCCTCCATGTAGCGTTCTCGGGTTTTCTCGACTATTTCCTCCGGAAGCGCAGGTGCCGGCGGCGTTTTATCCCAATCGAGGCTGGACAAGTAATCCCGCAGGAATTGTTTGTCGAAACTTGGCTGCCCTTTTCCAGGCGTGTACTCATCCAAAGGCCAGAAACGTGAGGAATCAGGCGTCAACACCTCATCAATGAGGATCAAGTCTCCGTCCTTCACACCCAGTTCGAATTTGGTGTCGGCAATGATTATCCCTTTGCTAAGGGCGAAATCTGCAGCCCAGCTATAGAGATTGATACTTATTTCGGCAATTTCTTCAGCCATTTTTTCTCCTACGATCCGAGCCATTTTCGCCAGTGAAATGTTCTCATCATGCGTTCCCAGTTCAGCTTTTGTTGAGGGAGTAAACAGGGGAGTTGGAAATTTTTCCGATTCGAGCATTCCTGCCGGCAACTGGAATCCACAGACATCTGTTGACTTTTTATAAGCACTCCAGAACGAGCCTGAGATATAACCTCGGACTATGCACTCTATGGGCAGTGGATCGGTCTTATGAACCAACATGGACCTGCCCTCCAATTGCTCGGCATATTTACGGCAAACTTCCGGATATTCCCAAACATCGGCAGTAATGAGATGATTTCGGACAACATCCTTTAACAAATCGAACCAGAACAGAGACAGACTAGTTAAAACCCGTCCTTTCCCGGGGATAGGTGAATCCATCACCACATCGTAGGCGGAGATCCTGTCGGTGGCAACCATCAACAGTTTATCTACATGTCCGGGAATCATATACATATCCCGCACTTTACCCCGATGAACAAGTTTGAGGTCGGCAAATTCAGTTGCCATTATTGTCTGTGTCATTAATCAAATTTTCCTTTCGTTTAGTACCTTAGAAATTCGCTTCTCGTTCTTAAAATGAATTTCGTGAAGATGCTTACACCCCTTGGGCGTGTTAGCGGGTTATTCTGCTGTTCACATTCTTTGCCTGATACATACTGTATTTTTCACAGGCTGGATTGCTGTAATAGGTCAAAGTGGACGATAAAGAACCAATTGCAATTTTCGAATTTATCAAGACTGGGACCCTGCATTTGTCATCAGTATACCAGATGACCGTATCACCCTGTTTATCATACAGACCTTTAAAGGTGAGTATCGGCGTCACCTCGATCGTATCCACAGGACCGATAACAGTCTCGTCAAAATGGACTTTGCGCACCGGTTTCACAATAACTACATTACGTTTGTTGTCGGCAAATGTCGGAACCAAAAAGGGTTTGTTGATATCCAAAGGCATGACCCTGCTCCCGAAAAATGAGGAAAATTCATTATAGGTGGTTCCGCTGATCTTATACACCTTTGGTGGATGGCTGCCTTTTTTATAAATCACCTTCCCTTCTTTCTGTTCGTATCTGGTGACTCGGTGGGATCTGTAGTGCCATCCCTCCTTCTGCCAGGTCTCATAATAGACAGGTAACCGTTCGCCCCCTTTGACTATAGTGATATACGTATCGTTCGCAGGGTAGATATAGTGGAGTACGCCGTTTTTTGTTGTTACATTGGCAAGAATTTCGTAGGCCTCTTTTTCCTTGGCAACTTTTTTGACCTCCAATTGCAACTCCCCGACCTTCACCCCTCCGGTCCAGGAAATATCATAATACAATTTTTCTCCTCCCGAATAGGCTACTTTTGCAATTTCCGGGATGATTTTGCCAAACGGTATGTTCTCCTTTACAGGTTTCTCCTCACCGGGTGGAACTTTCTCCTTATGCTGAAATTGTCCAGACGTATCGGCATGGTTATCAGTGCTGCCGGCTAAGACCGAATACGGGAACGCAAAAAACAATAAAGCGACAAAGGTTACAATTTTTGACAGTATTTCGTTCATCTGCCCATTGTCGCCAAAGAAAGCCAAGTGGCGATAAACAGCGTTAAACTGATAAAGCCGTTCATTGAAAAAAAAGCCGCATTAATCCGGGACAAATCTTTCGGATTTACAAGAATATGTTGGTAGAACAAGGCACCGGCGGTCAGAACTATTCCGATGTAATAAAAATAATTCAGGTTGAAGACAATACCCGTGACAGTAAAAAAGACAAAGGCAAGGATGTGGAAAAATACTGCAAGACGAAAGGCATTCTTCCTTCCCAGTCTGGCAGGAAGTGAATAAAGGCCTGCTTTTCTGTCAAAATCAGCATCAAGACAGGCATAGATGATATCAAAACCTGCAACCCAGAAGAGTACACCCAATGACAGTACCCAGGGAAACTGATGCAGGGATCCTGTTACCGCAACCCAGCCCCCCAATGGAGAAAAACTCAAAGCGATGCCAAGGATCAAATGGCACAAGGATGTAAACCTCTTGGTCAAGGAGTAAAACAGGGTAAGGAACAAGGCAATCGGAGAGAGGATCAGCGTTAAATGGTTGAGGTTGTAACAGGCAAAGAAAAACAGCATGGCAGCCGAGACCACCATTCCCCAGGCTTCAATCTTCTTTACCTGACCGGCTGGCAGAGCCCTTCCTGCCGTACGGGGATTAGCACCATCAAACCTGAAATCGACAATACGATTAAATCCCATGGCACAGGTCCTTGCCCCGACCATGGCTATAATTACCCAGAGGATTATTCTGAATTTCGGCATGCCATGCGCAGCCAGAAACGCTCCCGTGAAAGCGAAAGGCATGGCAAAAACAGTCAGCTTGAATTTTATCATTTCAAGCAATATGCCGATTTTTCGCATCATTTTTCCCTATCATCCCAGGTTTTTCTTTCTGGCACCTCAAGTCCCAGTTGATCGGCCAGGCGCCATGCAAACGTTTGGGCAGCTTCTGCAAGGGTCGTAGGCTTCAGATAAAAGCCAGGCATCGGCGGACAGATAATGGCTCCGGCATCATGGGCTTGCAACATGTTTTGCATGTGGGTGCGATTAAAAGGCGTCTCTCGTACCGCAAGGACGAGTTTTTTCCTCTCCTTTAAGACGACATCGGCTGCCCTGTGGATCAGATTCATAGACAACCCGGAAGCGATTGCCGCAAGCGTCCCCATGGTGCACGGAAGCACGACCATGCCGGCATACCCGCTTGATCCTGAAGCAGGTGGCGCAGTAAAATCTTCCAGATCAAACCAGCGGGAAACAACTGGCAGATTTTCTGGACTTATGCCCTCTTCAAAGGACAACACCTTTCGACCGGAATCAGAGCATATGCCGTGTACCAGGGCATTCTGTTCACCGAGAATTTCCAAAAAAGGCTGGAGAAAAAGCATTCCAGTTGCCCCTGTAATTGCGACAATATATTTGGGGGTAGCAGCTCCTCTTTTCATTTCTCAATTCATTAGGTTCATATAAAGAGGGTGAGTAATGTCAAATTTCAACATGTTTCTTTGATTCGCCAAGGTTCAACCTTACTCTGGAAGGCGAGAGATAAAGAGGACCTTACGCTCAAAAATTTCTGATTTTCAACGGCAGAGCCTTGGGATCGGCCACTCCACGGGTAATCAGATACTGGAAAAACTTACTCACTCCCTGTCTCTTTTTCTCCGCTAAATCATACTCGATTGCAGTTAGATAATCATAGCATTTTTGCACCGGCATGGGGATTCGCGGTGCTACCTGCCGGCAGACCTCCAACAGATTCTTTCTGCCGATATCACGGCAGCGCAGCAGTTCTCCATGAATTCTTGCAACCAAATCCGGCTCCTTTGCACAAAACTCTTCACGAACCGAACACAGAGAAAAGACAAAGGGAAGGCCGGTATGGTTCTTCCAAAGTTCACCCAGGTCAAGACTATGAGGAAAGCGTTGGTCGACGACTAACCGCAATGCCTCGTCTCCTATGGCAAGAATTGCCGGATACTCGATATTGTTCCCGGTAAATATTTCCCCTGACACATAGGTTGGCTGAACGTGATAAAATTCCTCGAGAATAATCTTGACCAGACAGACGGAAGTCTCGGATTGACTGCTCAATAGTACTTTTTTTCCATTCAACTCTTCAACCGGGATACGGGAAAAGAGAAAAACAGAACCCACCGGCCCGTTTGCACTGATGGAGAGATCACTGAGCACCTGATACCTGTCCGGCCGGACACAATATTCATAGGCGGAAACAAAGCCCAGATCAATCTCGCCTGCGGCAAGCATCCCATTCAAGGCAGCCGGCGGGGCCTCGACGAGTTCCCATTCCTCTTCCTTGACCATTTCTTTCCAAACCACATAGATCGGCGCCATGTTGACGTACATGACCATGCCGATCCTGGCTCGTTTGCGTTTTACCGAGGTCATTGTTCTACATTCAGCCAAGTATTATTATGATGCAGGTTGCACGATCCAGTCAATATTTTGAGGCCTACCACCCTTAGTCAAAATATCCAAGAGAGCCAATTGAGAATCGGCTCTTTGAATCGCATCGGAATTCACCCTCAAAAAAATAGATTTCTTCCCGGATGTCAAGCTGCCGAAATCGCCTTCACAGTTCAAGGCACCAGCGCCACCCATGGTTGCCATAGCTAAAACCGTTTTCGCATCCACACCCGGATGTTCTTCTCTCAGACACTGCATTTCGGCCCATATATCAAGTCGTGTATTGGAAGCTCTTGAGTCAGTTCCTACCGCCGGCAATACTCCATGCTGAAGCAGCATCTCCAATGGAGCCTTGCCGACTTTGAGAAACCGGTTGCTTCTGGGACAGAGGCAGACATGGCTCCCCCTTTCAGCAAGCAGTCTTGCCTCATCTTCTTCTATATGTACACAGTGAACGCACAGCGTCAGGTTATCAAGTATGCCGAGTTTGTCCAGATACATGACAACCCCTGTTTTTTCGCCTTCGACCTGATTAAAGGCGTTATCCCAGGCGCCTCTCTTTTCTAAAAACTCGCGAAACGATCCGGCTTGGGTTGCAATAAACACTCTTTCCTCTTTTGACTCCGCAACATGCATTGGGAAAACCCGATGCAGGCGACCGGCTCTTTTCTTAAGAAGGGTGACGAGTTCGGGCAGAGTCGAATAACAGGCATGGACGGTTGCCGAAACACTATCGGGAAGTTCTGCAACAGCAGCTTTTGCCGTCTCCACTGCTTCCTTGGTAGGGGCAAGAAATTCCTGAAAATGATGGATGAGAGGGAACTCATCGCTCTTTTTATCCTGCTGGCAGGGTTCGTTGCCAATGTCGCCTATCACGGCAACACCCAAACGTCGTTGGTCGGCAAGGGCATTTTGTCTCTGTGCAAGCCTCTCTTCCACACTTGCCATATTCCCGACTCTGGCTTCAATTACTTCTTCAATCCATTGACACAGCTGTCCATTTGCTGCCGGACGTTTAACGGCTGTGAGGTGGGACAACTCAAGATGGCAATGGGCGTTGATTAATGCCGGCATCAATACCCCCGTGCCTGTAATCTCCTCACAGCCCGGAGAGGCAGCCCGAACCTCCTCCAGAGGCCCAACAGCCACGATCCTTCCTTTTTTTACAGCAACTGCACCATTTCTTACTGCAGGACGTGCGATGGGTAAAACCCATGGTGCGCCATAGATCCAGGCGGAGCATTCTTTTATTTCAGACAAGGGAGTAATCCATCAACCGTTGTTTGGGCTCAAATCCCGCTGCCTGAACGAGTCGTTTTATTTCCCTTTCCGAGAGTCTGAAACTGACACCGGCTGCGGCGACTACATTTTCCTCGATCATTGTGCTGCCGAAATCGTTGGCCCCAAAGAACAGGGCTAACTGGGCAATCTTCGGCCCTTGAGTAACCCATGATGCCTGAATATTCGCAAAATTGTCCAGATAGATCCGAGACAATGCAAGGATGCGCAAATATTTAAGCCCGGAGGTCTTTTCAATGCCTCCCTGCTGCGCAAGAGCGGTGTTGTCTGGCTGAAACGGCCACGGAATGAAGGCGGTAAAACCTCCTGTGCGATCCTGAAGCTCACGCAGACGCCGCAAATGTTCCAGTCGTTCTTCTGCTGTCTCGATATGACCGAACATCATGGTTGCCGTCGTTTTCAACCCTTGTTTGTGAGCCTCTTCCATGACTTCAATCCATTTATCGGCGGAGCATTTTCGTGGTGCCGTCATCCTGCGAACCCGATCGGAGAGAATTTCCGCACCTCCTCCGGGAATGGAGTCAAGCCCTGCGGCAATCAGTCTTTGTAAGACCTCAGCAATCCCAAGCCCTGAGATGTCGGCAAAATGGCAGATTTCAGGCGGTGAAAAGCCATGAACATGGATGCCGGTTTGTTTCATAAACCTGAGCATATCCTCGTAATACTCAAAAGGAAGGTCAGGATGCAAACCGCCTTGGAGCAGGATCTGGGTTCCGCCAACAGACTGCGTTTCCCTTATCTTCTCCTCGAGTTCGGCAAAAGATAGAACCGATCCTTGCCCATGTTCAGGAGCTTTGAAAAAAGCGCAGAATTTACAGGCGGAGATGCAGATATCGGTATAGTTAATATTCCTGTCGATGACATAGGTGACCACTCCTTCAGGATGGAGCCTCTTGCGTATATGGTCGGCAAGAAAACCAAGCTGATACAAATCAGCCTCGTTTTCCAATCGTAAAAAGTCGCGATCGTCTATTCGGCCGCCGTTTCGTACCTTTTCAGATATTTCCTCGATACTCATGATCGACAGACTCCCTTCCCTTCCTCTTAATACGTCCGGATAATGTTATAGAGAGTATCCCGCTCCACCGGAATTCGTCCGGCCTCCTTGATCAGGCGAACCAGGGTATCACTGCCTATGGCTTGATCCGTTTCAGCTCCAGCCATATGGGTTATGACCTCCTCCTTCACAGTTCCGTCCATATCGTCTGCCCCGAACGACAGGGCTATCTGGGCAAGTTTCGGCCCGATCATGACCCAATAGGCCTTGATATGGGGAAAATTGTCCAAAAGCAATCTTGCCACGGCAATGTTTTTGAGATCCTCTATTCCAGTGGTATTGGCGAGGCTTGCCATCTCTGTGTTCTTAGGATGAAAAGCAAGAGGTATAAAGGCCAGAAATCCGCCTGTCTCATCTTGTGCTTCGCGCAGGGCCAAGAGATGCTCTACCCGCTCTTCCACTGTCTCGATATGACCATAGAGCATGGTCGCGTTGGTACGAAGACCGAGTCTATGGGCGGTCTTGGCGACCTCGATCCATTTTTCTCCGGATAATTTTTTCTCGCAGGTCAGATTTCTGATTCTGGAATTAAAGACCTCAGCCCCTCCTCCAGGCATTGATCCGAGCCCGGCTTCCTGCAAAAGTTCAAGTGTCTGGGAAACACTTTTACCTGCAATCTGAGCCAGATGGGCAATCTCAACACAGGTAAAGGCCTGAATGTGCACATCGGGACGAATCTCTTTTACGCCGTGAAGTATTTCAAGATAATAGGAAAACGGCAGGTCAGGATGGAGCCCCCCGACCATATGGATCTCTTTTATCGGCTCATCCAGCCGGTCCCGCACCTTTTTCTTAACCTCGTCCACGGTCATCTGATAGGCGAGTTTTGAATCCTTTCCTTTTCCGAATGCACAGAACTTGCAAAGATTTATACAGATATTGGAATAATTAATATGCTGGTTGTAGATAAAATAAGTTTTATCGCCATTGAGCCGATTCCGTACCTTATCGGCAAGTAAACCGACAGCCAGGATATCATTGCTCCGGTAAAGCCTTAATCCATCCTCGGCGCTCAGTCGAATACCTGCAGTAACCTTCTTTTCAATGTCTCCAAGTCCTGTCTGACGCATAAATCCCATTTTTCAATAAAAAAGCCGGGCTTAAGCACCCGGCTTCATCCCTCGCATTTGGGTTTTTCAGCCTATTCAGTCTATAAAAAACTTAAGTTTTTCACGTCTACTGGAATGTCTCAGCCGATTAAGCGCTTTCTTTTCTATCTGCCTGATGCGTTCACGCGAGACGTTGAAGCGGCGGCCGATCTCCTCCAGGGTATATTCGGCCTTTTCACCGATCCCGAACCTGAGACGGATTATTTTCTCCTCCCGCTCGCTTAAGGTAGAAAGGATTTCCGTAACCCTTCCGGCCAGCTCTCTTGTCTGTACCGCATCGTAGGGAGACTGCGATTCCTGATTCTCGAGAAAATCCCCCAGTGTTGAATCATCATCGCCGACCGGTGTCTCCAAGGAAATCGGTTCTCTGGATGCCTCAAGAATGGACAGGATTTTGTCCATGGGCAGATTCGTTGTATTGGAGATCTCAAGCGGTGTCGGTTCTCTTCCCAGTTCCTTAAACAGGGCATAGAAGGCCTTGAAGAACTGGCTGCGTAATTCAAGAAAATGAACGGGGAGGCGAATGGTCCTGGTCTTGTCCAGGATAGCACGGGTGATGGCCTGCCGGATCCACCAACTGGCATAGGTGGAGAACTTGTTCCCTTTGGTATAATCGAAGCGGAAAACCGCCCGCATGAGACCGAGATTGCCTTCCTGAATCAAATCGGCCAAAGTCAATCCCTGATGCATGTAACGTTTGGCTATGGATACAACCAGCCTGAGATTGGCCCTGATCATCGTATCCTTGGCTA
Organism: Desulfocapsaceae bacterium; assembly: GCA_046704745.1. Taxonomy (GTDB): domain Bacteria; phylum Desulfobacterota; class Desulfobulbia; order Desulfobulbales; family Desulfocapsaceae; genus CAWGGS01. The sequence goes on from JBJKRL010000084.1 coordinate 58,962, forward strand.
CTTCGATGGAACGGCTATAGGCCTCGAGTTTGGCGCGCAACTCAAAAAGCTCGCGCTTATCCGGATATTTCTTGGCAGCGCTGACGACATTATAGCGCATAAAATTTAATTGCTGTTTTTTCGGTTTCAGCGTCGGGTCCCGTTTTTCCCAGAGTTCAATTCGATCTTTTAACAGGCGCAGTTCATTTACCCCGGATGCATCTTCACGAATAGCGGCAATGATTGCCTCAAAACCCTGACGGATCGTTTTACTGTATTTCGCCTCCTCTTCAGGAGTTAGAAGGTCAAATCGCCCCATCTCCCGAAGATAGGTCGTTGTCGTCTCTTCTGCCTCATGGGAATCGTCATCCGACAGAACTATGGCTGAGTCATCTTCCAGATCGTTTCCCGGGAATTCATCTTTCTTTTCCCAGACCTCTCCTGAAAGGGTCTTCTTTTCCCCTGATTTTTCTACCGTAACAATCTCGATATTGTGGGCTCCGAGAAAATTAAATATCTTTTCAATTGCTTCGGGGTCTTTGATCTCATCCGGCAGTAATTCATTGAGATCGTTAAAACTGATACAACCTTCAGATTTCCCGGCCTTTAAGAGATTTTCTTTCAATTCGGACAGCACGAAGAAATGCTCCATTGCTTGTAATTATATATGTGTCAGATGATCGCTGCCCTTTTGCAGCAAGAAACCTTCAGCCTCAACAAATAACGCTAACCATCTCAACATTACGCCTCGAAATCCGGGCGACAAAAAAAAATGCCGGCGGACAACAACCGCAAGCATGCCAAAATTATCCAAAAAAAGTACATTAATACATCATTATTCCATTAATAGCAAATAAATAAATCGAAGATTCTGCCAGAAGTGAGAGCTGTGGTTCATACAATTCTCCATTTCTGCCTCTTCTTTCAGAATATTCAAAACGGTACAGGTCTCAACCTGCTCATGCACTCCTCTCGACAAATCTTTCGCTTAAAGATATTATAACATTGATGCCTTTATAAACAAGGAACTCCGGCAGGTATTTAATTAATTTTACCCTTTGTTGCATAATATTCCAGAAACCTCCAGCAATACAACAGGTTATTTTATCGGCTTTGTAAAGAGCAATTCGGCCGACGATTCTGCGTTGCACCAGAATAACCACCACCGAAGCTCAGCTTGCACTCCCAGCAATTGATGGCGTACTAAAAGTGCATCGCGTAAGGCTTGCCGAGCCAGGAGAAAGAAAGGCCAGAAGAGTTACTGAGCCGTTTCAAGCTGATTTCCTAAGGAAAACTCCCATGAAAAATTTTTTGACAAATCAAAGGTCCAGCGGTCTGCTCGCCCACTTCACCTCTCTACCTTCACCGTTTGGCATCGGCGACATCGGTGTGGCCGGCACAACCTTTCTTGAGTTTCTCCATGAATGCGGACAGAGTTATTGGCAGTTTCTCCCCATCGGCCCGACAAATCCCGTTTTCGACAACTCTCCCTATATGAGTACCTCGGCCTTTGCCGGCTCCCCTCTCTTGATTTCACCCGAACTCTTGTATGAGCATAATCTCATAAGCCGGCATAGTTTTGATGATCGCCCCGAATTCTCAAACTATTCAACGGATTTTCAGAAGGTTATTTCCTTTAAAAAGAAACTGCTTTCTGAGGCATTCGCCAATTTTTCCCAGGCAAGGGCTAAAGGGTACGGTCTTTTTCTTAAGCAGGCACCCTGGCTCGACGACTATGCCGTCTTCATGACCTTGAAAGAAAAATATTCCCAGACGAGTTGGGAAACATGGCCAAAGGAACTCGCCTCCCACGAAAAGTCTGCTTTGGCTCAAATACGAAAACAAGAGGAAACAACCCTTAACTACTACCGTTTTGAACAATTTGAATTTTTTCGACAATGGCAATCTCTTCACGATCGTGCCCGTGAACTGAATATCCGCCTGTTTGGTGATCTCCCCATATATGTCGGCTTTGACAGTGCCGATGTCTGGGCCAACCAGGACATCTTTACCATCGATCAGGCAAGCCACTCCTGTACCTTGGTCGCCGGTGTACCGCCTGATTATTTCAGCAAAACCGGTCAACGTTGGGGGAATCCTCTTTATCGCTGGGACAGCGTTGACACCGGGATTCAAAGAAAACTGCTAGAGTGGTGGACCGGGCGTTTTTCCAGTGTCTTTAAGCTATTCGATGTCATCAGAATCGATCATTTCCGTGGGTTCGAATCCTATTGGGCAATTCCTGCCCAAGAGGAAACCGCCGTCAACGGCACCTGGCTGATAGGCCCCGGCAAATCGTTCTTTGTGGAAATTTTTTCCAGATTAGGCCGGCTCGATATCGTGGCAGAGGATCTGGGGGAAATAACACCGGCAGTGATAAAACTAAGAAATTCATTAGGCTTTCCAGGAATGAAAATTCTGCAGTTCGCCTTTGATAAAAATCCGGACAACAGTTTTCTCCCCTTTAATTTTAAAACCCCCAACTGCGTCGTCTACACCGGCACCCATGACAACGACACAACCGTCGGCTGGTATTTAAGCGACAGACTCGACGATGAGCAGAGAACCTGGATCAAACATTTTGCCAATAGAGACACAGGCGATGGCAGAGGGGTACATCAAGATTTCATCCATCTGGCCCTGTCCTCAACAGCGTCACTTGCTATCATTCCTCTCCAGGATATCCTGGGATTCGGCAGCGATTGCCGGATGAATATTCCAAGCACCAAGAGCGGCAACTGGCAATGGCGTTGTGCGCCTGAATTTCTGACCCCGGAAGTCTCAGGCCATATAAAATATTTGACTGAATTATTTGGTCGTTCACCGAAGGTTTTTCGACATAAATTCTGATTTTTTTCTCAGGTCCAAACCAAAACCTTGACAACAAAACGTCTGTCCTGTATTAAGTGGGCACCATCAGGCCCCATCGTCTAGTGGCCTAGGACACCGGCCTCTCACGCCGGTAACAGGGGTTCGAGTCCCCTTGGGGTCACCATGAAATGATTACGGGAAGTTGGAAGTACTCCAGCTTCCCGTTTTTTATTTCCTATTCGACTCTTCCCAACCAGATTTCCAACCTGTCATATACAATATATCAAAGAGAAGAACAATCTGTTGTTTGCTTAATTGCATATTAATTGCAGGCAGTTAACCAACAATGGTTGGTCTGTCCCGTTGTTGTGCCCAACTCTCCGGAAAAGATCAACCAGAGGGTCGCCGACTCGATGTTGCTTCTATCGCTTTTATTCTTAATGTGTCAGTATCCATTGCGATTCCATCTATCTTTCGCAATGCCTTCGAGCTGGTGTGCGCCGCTCATTTAAATGATAACCAAGGAGAAAGATCATGACTCAATCGTCCACAATTCTAATGACGGAATTTGTCACACACGATGTCAAACGGTTTATCCTTACCAAACCGCACGATTTCAATTTTGAACCAGGTCAGGGAGTGAAAATTATGGTAGACGAGCCGAACTGGAGGGATGATGAAGACCACCCCTTTACACCGACCTCGCTTCAAGATGACAATGTCCTTGAATTTATAATTAAAAAGTATCCTTCCCGCAAAGGATATACAAATAAACTGCATAGTCTTGATGTCGGCACAAAACTGCTTCTCTCAAACACTTTCGGGACCATTGTTTATAAGGGTTCCGGGGTTTTCCTGGCAGCAGGCTCAGGGGTCACGCCCTTTATCGCCATTTTCCGGCACTTGGCCCGTGAGGGTAAAATCGGCTCGAATTCTCTCATATTTTCCAACAAGACCCCGGCCGATGTCATCTGTGAGAAAGAACTTCGTCATTACCTCCAAGAGCGGTGTATTCTGACCTGCACGCGTGAGAGCGCCCCCGGTTATGAAAACCGTCGTATTTCTGCAGAGTTTTTGAAGGAGAAGATAGACGATTTCAATCAACACTTTTATGTTTGCGGACCGGATTCCTTTGTCGAGCAAACAAAGAACATCTTGACGGAGCTGGGAGCCAGACCGGACGCGGTGGTCTTCGAGGAATAAGACAAATAATTATGACAAAGGTGCTGACCAGTTTTCCCATATAGGTGGTATTGTCAATTACAATTCCGTTCAAACAAAGTACCTCTTGTTCCTATAACTCCACTTCTCTCCTGCACGCCTTAGAACCCATCACCTCGGACAATTTGATACCGAAACATTTCAACAAAATGGGAGAGAGAAGGCTTGTTAAGATATAAGATCACCTTTTTCTGTTCAATTCCGCAAGGGCTTCGAGTTGAATTTCTTGAATCTGGACCAGCCGCTCCCATTGACTTGAGAGAAGATGATCGATCTTCTCGTGAAGATGCCGGATTTCCAGCTCAGCTTTCAGGTTCACCTGATAATCGTGCTGCGAACGTAGGCGATCTTTGGCTTCCTGGCGGTTCTGGCTCATCATAATAATCGGGGCCTGTACCGCCGCAAGGCAGGAGAGCACAAGATTGAGAAGTATGAACGGATAGGGGTCCACGGGGCGCCAGAATAGAACGAGTGAGTTCACGACAATCCACAAAAAGAGAAACCCTCCAAAACATATCAGAAACGCCCAACTGCCGCCAAACGCGGCGATCTTGTCGGCAAGACGCTCTCCCAATGTCCAACTCTGTTCGAATTCGCTCTCAACACGGGTGGATATGGTCTCATGGGCCTGGAGACTGCGAATCACCTCGTGTTCAAGCGACGTCAGCTCGCCTTTCTCCGACGCCAAGAGAGATTCCACATAAGAGGCCCTTATAGAAGATAGACACGATTGGCAAATCGAATCGGTGTTTGACCATTCAGGTTTGGTTTGGTGTATCTGGTCAACGATTTGGGGCCGTATTGCTTCTCCGTGGATCAATTGGTTCAACAGGGTTTCTTTACCACAAATGCCGCAAGCCTCTTTTTTGTTTCCGACATTTTTCATTCTAAACTCCCTCTTGAGAAAAAATGATGCATGATGATAACCTCGTAACAACCTAGAGCAAAAAGAAAGTGGGGATTTGTCAACCGCTTTGAATCTCTTACTATATTATGTTCAGTAATTATAAATGATTCAAGACAGACTCGACTATGTGTGCTTAAAACAACATGTGTAATCTAAATAGCTGCCCCTTTTTTCTTTCTCCAAAGTAAATAACCTTTCAAAGGATATATCTTAATTTTTCATAAACTAACATAACATCCTTCACCTCAGTGGCGGTAAAAGGGATAACCTAATATTCAATGTAACAACAAGTGTTCTTAATTTACATTTTTCAGCACTCCATGTCTCTTGAGGATTGTTCTAACATCAAGCCAACACTCACAATTTTTAAAGATTATTGAAATCGCCTGGAGGTAATTAGATATTAGAAAAGCATATATAGGATTTGATTGTGGAAGGACGTTCAGCATCCCATTTATGTTACCCAACACCGTCAGAGGCCTGCGGTTGCAAGCTCTCTGAAGCTCTCGGCCACATAGGTAGCAAGAGTCTGTACTGCCTGGGATGGTGGTTTACCGGCTGTGATAAGGGTGATGGCTGCAGCAGGCAAAACCGGAAAACCGTCTGCAGGGCTAAGGATTAAGACATATGGTCTCCCCCCTCTCTGGAACTTCGCTGTTGGTACAGACCATGAGATCAAGCTCACCATGGTCCAGGGTTTTGAGGAGCTCACTGCTGGATTCACAGAAGACATCGACCAGAACAAGTGGATAGGCATCGGCAAAACGCGACAGAACCTTGGGCAGCAGCAGCTCGGCATAATCTTCGGGAGCACCCAGCCTGACCCGGCCCGTCAAATCGGGTTTTACCACCGCAGCCAAAGCCTCATCATGAAGCTGCAGAATCCTCCGGGCATAGAGAAGTAATGTCTCCCCTTCGGGAGTGAGCAGCATGGAATGCCCATTGCGCTTGAATAGACGGCGCCCTATCCCCTCTTCCAGACGTTTCATCTGCAAACTTACCGCCGATTGGCTGCGATGGACAGTCGAGGCTGCCGCGGTATAACCGCCCGTATCAGCGGCAGCCACAAACGTTCGTAATAAATCGGTCTGTAAATCCATATTCCACCTCAATAACGATTCACGTTTTTATTTTTTCCCTGCAAGAACATTTATGATTTTAATGTTAATCATTAAATATATTCGTTTCACTTATCTTATTACTTGACGTATTGTAGAGGGAAAGTCAACCGGGAAGAAAAAAACGAAAGAGGTGGATAAAATGACCTGGAAACAACTGATCGAAGCTTTGGCAAACCGAGGCAAAACCATGTTGGCGGAAAAAAAACAAAACAGAAAAGGGAAACCAGCCGGCAGCAACTTCTGCAGCTTGGCAGCCATCTTTTACACGATTTGGGATTGAACGAAAAAGGCTGGCTGCCAAGGAACGCTGGTAAACGAAAAATCCAGTCGGTCGTTCCAACCGGAATCCCGACCAACGCTGCAAACCCGAAAAAAATAAGCTGTATGGATTGTTGTCCAGCCGATGTTATGGCAGGGAAACAGGTCTATCCGTCGGTGAACGCGGAGAAAGCCTTTCGTATCTCTTCGATTCGCTTCCGGTTTTTCCCAAAATCAGAATATCCGATACGCGAAGCCGAACGAAGGTCTATATGATCTTTACCCAATAGAAATTCACCATCGTCGACAAACAGCCGGGTATGAAATTCCACACGCAGATAATCGGGCTTATCAACTATCACCGTGGTATCCCCTCGCTTTATAAGAATTTTTTTCAGGCGGTCAAAAGCCTTTGCCGGACTTCCGGAAAACGTGAGCGGTGCAATTACATGCTCTTTATCTTTTGATTCGCTCGATACGCAATTCGGCGTTGTCGGACAAAGCGCCAACCGGCCGTCTCGTACACCAAGATTATTGGGTGGCTCTCCGGTGCATGCAGCCAATATCACAGCAACCCCTGCAAGAACGGCGAGCTTTTGTGCAAGAAGCTTTTTTTGTCTTTTCAGCAAAACAGGTAGTCCTCATTCGAGTTTGATCTCTTCGCCGCCGACCAGCTTAAAACATTTTTCCACGGCAAATGTAGCCAGATACCTGGGCTCCTCTGTTTTGGCCTTCCCTTTGGCAGCCTTGGATCTGGTAGATTCCAACAAAAGGTCGTGATCTGTTGATTCTTCAAGAAAATTAAGGCTCAAGCGAACTCCTGCATGCCCCGGTCCACCTTCATGAAAGAGATATCCGGCGTGACCGTTTTCAAGAATATTTTTTCTCGATAACCTGTTTCTCATTATAAACGCCACAGTGGAATCTTCAAGAACGTAAGGCCTTGCATAAATGGCAGTGCTGACCTTTCCCTGGCTGTCCGAGGTAGCCAACACCCCTGTTCCTGTATGTTCTGTAAAATATCTCTTTAAATCCATTGTTACGGCCCTCCCTTGCTAACGAGCGCTCACCATGACGTGAGCGCTCGTTTTTTCACATTACCACCGTTCCGTCCCGACAATCACATTGACATCAGTGCAGTGTCGCTGTTCTTCATGGCTGAGTTCCTCGAAGCTTCTGATATTGTCTGAAGAATCCAGTTCACAAACATACTCTTTACCGTTTTTATCATTTATCCAGCTCAGGGATTCATATCCTCTCTTCATATCTTCACCTCATAGGCAATCGTTATAGGGTATGGAACATCCTTTATCTTGAACGGTAATGCCAATTACCCTTGACGCAATACGAGATAATTAATAGACTATTGATAGTATTTACCATCATTTTAAAACCAAGCCACGGTAAAAAAGCCATGTCGAAGATAAATCTTTACAAAGCTGCCATCGATTCATTATCTGCTCATGTGGCAATACTGGATGAGATCGGAACAATCACTGAGACGAACAAAGCCTGGCAGGATTTTGCCCTTGAAAACGGGATGAAAGGTTCGTACGATTGTAGAGGAATCAACTATCTTGAAATCTGCGACAATGCAATCGATACTGACGATCTCATACCAGGGCAGATTGCCGACGGCCTGCGCAAGATCCTCTCCGGTGAGTCCAAATATTTTTTCACCCAATATCCCTGTCATTCCAAAGAGAAGAAGCGATGGTATGTGCTTAAAATCGTGCCTTTTCGCAATACAGTGATAAAACGTGTGATCATGACGCATGAGGAGATCACACCGATCATGGAGTTCCAGGAAGAACTTAAACTCAAAGAGGCGGAGCTGTTGCGTCATCGGGAACGGCTCGAAGAAACAAACACGGCCCTGCGAGTATTGTTACGGCAACGCGACGAAGACCGGGTCAGAACCGAGGATACGTTTGTACAAAACACCGCTCAACTGATCCAACCGCACCTTGATCGGCTCCTTCAAGGTGCGTTATCCGAAAAACAACGAACACTTGCTGAGATCATCGGCACCAATCTCAAAAATATTGTTTCGCCGTTTGTCAGCAGACTGAACGCATTTGCCCTTCAACTCACTCCCCAGGAACTGACAGTGGCAGATATGGTACGCCATGGAAAAACGAGCAAGGAGATGGCAGAACTTATGAACCTTTCCGTGAGCGGAGTGGATTTTCACAGGCGCCGTCTTCGCAACAAACTGGGGTTGACCAACAGTCCCCGCAACCTGAGGATACATCTTCTCTCCCTGGTCCACACGGAACAAGAAACCACATGATTTACCGGTGCAGTTTCCTCTGCTTCTGAATCAGCCAAACGAGCAACGTGAGATGGTGGAACGGATCAGCTCTCCCGCAGGGTGGAAAACCAATAAGGAAAAACAAGGGAATATGCCTATTTTGATTTTGCTGTCAGTCCATCCTTTATTGCTTTGCCCAAAGCAACAGTGGTGTATGGTTTCCTGAGATAACAGCTGGCGCCTCTATCCAAAACGCGTTTGACATCTTCGTTTTTAGCAAAGCCGCTAGCTATAATGGCCTTCTGTTTAGGCTGGATACGCAGAATCTCCTTAAACGTCTGCTGGCCGCTCATACCAGGTTCCATTACCATATCGAGAATGATAAGATCGACGCAGGCGTCTTTAAGATACGCAAGAGCCTCCTCGCCTGATTTCTTTGTCACCACTTTGTAATTCAAAGTCACAAGCATCTCGCGGGCAACATCTAACAAGAGTTCTTCATCATCCACAACCATAATCTTTTCCTGATTGCCGAGAAGATGTTCAAGAGGAATCCCGTTCTGCTGCTCCGGCAATACCTCGGTCGTTGTTGGAAACAGGAGGTCAAATGTGGTACCTTTACTACTTGAATTGACACGGATTGCTCCTCCATGTTCCTGCATGGTATTCCATACGACGGTAAGACCCAGTCCTGAACCACTGAACTCCATTTTTTTACGGCTGTAGTACGGTTCAAAAATGTGGGCCAAATGCTCATTATCAATACCGTGACCGTTGTCGTCAACACTCAGAACAGCATAACGGCCCTTTTTGATCACCTGAACCCCGCCACGCTCATCCTGCACTATGTCCTGAGATCTGGTACTAATGCGCAACTGACCGGTATCGCCAATTGACTCAACTCCATTTGTGACCAGATTCATCAGACACTTTTTTATATGTGAAACTGAACAATGGATATTATACAGATTATCATCGAAATCCAGTGTAAAAGAAATGTTTGGATAAACCGATTTCAATCTCTGAAACTCCAGGCTGTCCAGGTATTGCAAGATAATCATATTGAGATTTGCAATCTCGCGTGGGTTGACAGAGCTGCGGGCAATAGTGAGCAAATCCGCGACCACTTCAGCCGCCCTTCGTCCTGATTTTCTTATATTTTCTAAAGGTTGGCGTAGATCGCTGTCCTCTGGCAACGTAGCAAGCAGTATATCTGGATAGCCGACCACCCCCGCCAAGATGTTATTGAGATCATGGGCTACGCCACCTGCCATAAGACCAATGGCTTCCATCTTCTGGGACTGGTGGAGGCGGGATTCCAACCGCAACTGTTCTTCCTGCGCTTTTTTCCGTTCTCGAATTTCATGGTTAAGCTGGGCTATGACCTTTTTTCGCTTTTCATTTTCCTGATGGGCCTCCTGAATCATAATCTGCAGCCGCCCCATCGCTTTGTTGTAGCCATTCTGCGTCTGTGAGTAGAACTGACTCTCATAGGTCATTTCTTCGATTATTATTCTATTCTTCTCATTCACCTGATGAGCAGTAAGAAGAATATCCAAATAGAAACTGGAAAATTCCTTTGCTAGTAAAAGATAGTCTGGAGGAATGGTCAGATGCCACAGTTGCGGAGAAAGCGCCTGGTGAGAAAACGTTTGGCCGGAGTTGATCACCAACCCCTGGACCCGGTTGCGGAAGTTGGCAAGCAGGGTCAAGGCATCCTCAAGTTCGTTTACAAATAAAGCGATATGGCCCGTTAGCAACTCACGCTTGCTTGGCACTGCATAAACAAACCCGGGCGGTGGATTTTCCACAAGGGAGAAGCGTCCACTCATGTTGTTCTCTCCCCAAAGGCAAACACGACATAAGTCATGTTGTGAAAAAGAGGCTCTGAATAGCCATCGTCGGTCTTGACCGGACTTATCTCTCCCAATGAAGGAAAACCGGCAAGGGCTTTCGGCATCTTCATAGCTTTTACTAACTCATTGATTTCTAATTTGTTCTTATTCCCAAGCAGATGTTTTCGACCGGCACAACTGACGACAACTGCGGCCATTGGCTGGAACGGCAACTGATCCAAGCCATCAGCAACCGACTTCACCTCAGCAATGATCTCTTCGGGAGTTGTCAAACAGAGCTGCACTTTTTCCCCTTCGGCAATACCACCGAAAAGCCGGATTTCAGTATCCTGTGCGGGGTTTTTTGACAGTAACAGAGAACGATGGCGTATAATGCGTGAGTTCTCAGGATGCATCACATTGACCGTTATGGTCCCTCTATCCAGATGCTCGAAAGGTTTGCCCATAGCCTCTTCAACGAAATGCATGGCAGGAGTATTACTTATCGTCTGGATAGAAGTCGCCTGGCACTTCGTTATAGTCCCTATCTTGCCTTCCGGTTTCATATTATGTACAGCGAAAATCTCGAATGGAAAGTCACCGGACAGCGCAAGCATTATCACCGTATCGGTAACTACCTGGCGGTTATTATAGATAAAACAGCTTTCCATGCTGAAATCGTCACCCGCCATGCCCCCTATTACCGGAATATCGGAATCGGCAACAGCCCGTATCACCTCGGAAGCATCCGTTCGGAAATCACTAAACAAAATAATCACTCGAGACTCAGGACAAGTTTTTTTTAAACGCCTGAAACAACGAACAGTCGTATCATAAGGTGTAAGACCGACTCCTGTCTCCATCTCCAGTTTCCAGTGGATGGCGCCGTCAGTGTTAATTGCCAAGGCGGAGGCACCGATATTGGCCACCATATTCCGTTCATAAAAGCCATCACCTGAGCAACCGATAATGAGAAGATCATCGGATTCTATGACATCATAAATAGCCTCCGTCATTTCTTCGGAACCGGCATAATGAATAGAAGTAAATAAAAAAATAATCTCAGGACGTATCTCTTTTAGAGCATCGGCTATCTCTATACCGGCCCTATACGGATCCATATCCTGAGAAAAAGTCGATTTGCTTTTCATGGTGTTTTTCCGTTGAAAACCGAGGTGATTGTTAAATCAGATATACTCATGTTCGTTCTCTTTCATTATACTGATTGAGGTTTGCTTTTCTAGAGTACAAACCAGACTTTTATCACTTACAGCTCTTGCTATATCCCGCATATTTTTGGAAAGCTGGAAAGATCAGGCTTGGAAAGCGAAAAAAATAATGTAGTTCGGATTTATTACCTTTTTAATTAGCCGAAATCTTGGTTTTTTTCTTTTACCTTTCAATTTCCTATCATATAGTATTCTAATACGTGAAATTATCGTCCATCTATACACAATGAAATATCCAGGTGAGGGGTGTACTGAGGTTATGGGTATATTCTTCGTGGTGTTTACCAATTGCGCATAAGTTGGGTCTTGACAATACGTATTGTACCTATTAGTATGTAAATCATGAAAACCAAACATGACGACATACTCGAAGCGACAAAAACGTTGCTATGGGAAAAGGGTTATGATGCTACCAGTCCAAGGGATATCCAGATGCTCAGCAATGCCGGTCAGGGGAGCTTCTATCACCATTTCAAAACCAAGAAAGACCTGGTTGCAAAAACCATGGAGTTGGTAGTTGACGAGCGTATTGCAGGATTTGATGAAATATTCGGGAAATCCGGCCCGGTCGTAAGCCGTATTGAGCGTTTCCTGCTCAAATGGCGCGACCCGTTGAAAGGTTGCCGCATCGGGCGAATGATCTGGGATTCGGCTATTTCCGAGGTTGATTTACGACGTCCGATCCAAAGATATTTTCATCATATTGAATCCCGCCTTGTTTCAGCTCTCGAACAGGCGCTGAGATCAGGAGAAATACAGGCAACCATTCCGCCCGAACATATAGCTGCCGTTATAATCGCATCTATCCAGGGAGCATTCACATTGGGACGGGCCATGCAGGATCCGGCATGGTACTCACGTACAATTCAAGGGACTGTGTCGTTTGTCAACCGCGTTATCAAGACCGAACGCTGAACGTCCTTTGTTGAACACTGTGTAAATTCGTAGGCGCAATCACTTCAATACCGTGCCTTATTTTTTGTCGAATTTTAAATATTCACACAGTGTTTTTCCGAAATGCGATCGTCTCAATATGATTTGTTGTGCCCGCGGCGCGGAAATGGACGTTCACGAGAAGTTCCGGCAAATCATGAGAGAGAATATATCATGCAGGATATTATTTAAAATACACTACCTGGTTGTACCTATTAGTTTGTACATTTTGTAAAAATTAGCAGTCATATGTATTACTGCGAATACAGATAAGCGGAGGCTGCCATGAAAACAATCCGAGGAGAACATGTCCCTTTTCAATCATTTATGACTTCACATCTCGGCCCGGAAGGACTGACAGAAGAGATGATTAAAAAATCGCTGGCAAAAGTAAGACGATTGCGCTCTGAATGTTTCATTGACCTTCTGAAAAGATCAGGTCGTCTGTCGAAATCACTCTTGGGCCGACCAAACAAATTCTTCCGCAGGCTTCTTGACCAAAAGCAAACCACAAACAGGAGTCTGCGCCTTGAATCTCTTGTCGGACAGACCGGTTGTGCGGCAGGAAAGATTAAACAGTGAAACAAGAATCAGCGTCTGTCCGGGCCTGATAAGAAGGTGACTCCCCTCCTGCCCCGTATCTGTGTAAACCAATCACTAGGAGAAAATCTATGTATCCGATTCAAGAACCAATCACAGGCAAAGAAAGCCTTGGAAATTTATCGTCTCCACATCAGGTACTCATACAATTTTATTCTGCTTTTAATTCAGGCAATATGGAAATTATGTCTAGAAACTGGGCACATTCTGATGATATTGCAATGGATAATCCTCTTGGCTGCATCAAACGAGGTTGGGCTGAGATTCAGCTGGTTTACCAACGCATTTTTACCGGTTCGGCTCAGGTGTATGTCGAGTTTTTTGACTACACCATCCACGAAACAGCGGAAACGTTTTACGCCGTTGGAAGAGAGCGAGGCCATTTCCGCTTGAATGGTGAAGAAATAGCTCTTGCTATTCGCACGAGTCGATTCTTTCATAGGATTAAAGGCCGTTGGAAACAAGTTCACCATCATGGCTCAATAGAAGACCCCCAGCTATTGGACAGGTATCAATCAGCCGTTTTGGATAACAGGTAGGAAACTTCCTGTGAGAATTAAGTAGCTCATTCCTGAAAAAGGCGCGCATGAATTTAGAACCCTGACAACTTTCACGAAGAAATCTGAAGTGTTTAGCTATATAATATATCCCAACATCTAAAATGCACCGGATTACCCGGTGCATTGTTCTATTTTAAGCGTAAAGTCCATATGAAAAATATCTCAAGAAATTTAAACCACATTGGTTTCGATATGTGTTTTTTGGATAAAGTCCCCCCTGAGTGTTTAGAAAAATTTGACGTAGCAAGAGTGGTTGCTGTTCACAGAGATAGCTATATCATAACTAATGGAGACGTTGATGTTCCAGCGGAGTTGGTGGGTAAAATGCTATTTAATGCTTCGTCCCAAGTTGACTATCCAGCAGTAGGCGACTGGGTTCTTGTCAGTTTCTATGATCATAATACCTTCGCGATAATTCACGAAATTTTACCTCGTAGATCTTTATTAAAAAGAAAAATACCTGGCAGAAGAGTTGACTTCCAGTTGATTGCCGCAAATATAGATGTTGCATTCATTGTTCAATCACTGAATGAAAATTTTAACCTCCGTCGTCTTGAACGTTATTTAGTCATGGTTAATGATGCTAAAATTCAACCCATTGTACTATTAAGCAAGAGTGATTTGCTTGACAACAAAACCATCACGGAAATAACAGAAAGAATTCAATACATTATACCACAGTTGCAAATTGTCCCTTTCAGCAATAAAAATACACCCGATTTGGGCAATATAAAACAGAATATGCAAGCTGGTGTAACATATTGCCTTCTGGGTTCTTCTGGTGTCGGCAAAACAACCTTACTGAATAATCTGATTGGCGAATCGAAATTTATTACTAAAACAGTAAGTAAGAAGGAGAGTAAAGGAAAGCATGCCACGCCCCGGAGACAGATGATTAAATTGGATTTTGGAGCACTTGTGGTAGACACACCAGGTATGCGAGAGCTAGGAAACTTTTCGGTAGCAACAGGTCTTGGAGAAACCTTTAACGAGATATCCGAGCTGGCGGAAAAATGTCAATTTGCTAATTGTACCCATGTTAGGGAAAAAGGTTGTGCAGTATTACATGCTGTAAAAAATGGTCAATTATCTGCAAAGAGGCACCAAAACTACCTGAAAATGAACAAGGAATCCGCTTATAATGAGATATCCTACCTTGAAAAAAGGAAAAAAGATAAAAAATTCGGGAAATTTTGTAAGACTGTAATGAAACAGAAGAAAAGTCAAAGATAGCAGAGAACATGAGCGTTCATCAGATGGCGAGAACGATTGCAGCAGGTATTATCTTAGTTAGTTACCATCCCGAAACGAGGGATTTCGGAGTCTTCGCTTACCTCTTCTAAATCTAGACGCGCGAAGAATTTTACCGCAGGCATATAATTGATATTCCGAGGATAAAATATTGAGCGCAACGACGAGTTAGGTGAAAAGCGCCGTTTTCGGATGGAAACTAGTTATGTTTGCCATCACTTCGGTTCAGGCATATGTGATTGAACCCAAAGCAGCAGCGCTGAAAAACGCAATCCCTTCCTTTGAAACTACTCCGCAGGATGATCACCTTCGTGTCCAGTTTCGGAAATTGCACGGATTGTCGACAGCAAGTAACCTTGCTGTTATCGGCGGTGGTATCGCTTTAATTGCCCTTCTGTAAAATTGCTCTCCATTAAAAAGCCGGATACGTATACGCATAACGGATAAAGTGATACATTAGGACAAGACCATACTGCCGTGGGACTCGACGTATAGGCAAATCGAGCAGATGCATTATTATGTGGTAAGAGGGAGAGTGACCGGTTACCCGGGAAACGAGCACAGGAGACACCCCTCTTCTCTGAGATCGGAAACGCCCGTCTTTTGACAATATATCGGTATAACAGGAAAATAAGAATGAACTAAGGAGTATGGCAGAGAAAACAGAACACAAACTCGGATTGCGGCACCTGCGTGTCGAGGACTACGAAGCGGTGAGGGACATGAGCGCACGGGTCTATAAAGGCCTCTCGGCCCCTTATACGAGAACGGAAATCGAAACCCTCATCGGACGATTCGGAGAAGGCCAGATCTGTATTGAAGACAACGGCAAACCTGTAGCAGTAGCCTTCTCCATCATTATCGACTTCAGTCTGTTCGGCAATCATCACACGTATCGGCAGATCACCGGCAACGGCACGTTCAAAACCCACGATCCTGAAGGCGATTATCTCTATGGCATTGATGTCTTCGTCGATCCTGACTATCGTGGAATGCGATTGGGACGCCGCCTCTACGACGCACGCAAGGATTTGGCGGTTAATCTCAACCTCAAAGGGATACTGCTCGGCGGCCGGATACCCGGATATCGGGACCATGCGTATAGTATGTCCTCCCAGGAATACATTCTCAAGGTCCAAAACAAGGAGTTGATCGACAATGTCCTCACCTTTCAACTCTCCAACGATTTCCACGTCCGCAACCTGCTCGACAATTACTGGCTCGAAGACCATCAATCACGCGGCAACGCGGTCCTGCTGGAATGGGTAAATATTTATTACCAGAAAAAAACACGCCTGATCGGCGGCACCAAGTCCATTGCCCGCCTCGGCGTCGTACAGTGGCAGATGCGGCGATTCGCCTCCTTTGACGACTTCCTGCAGCAGGTGGAATTTTTTGTGGATACGGTCTCCGACTACCAATCCGATATCGTGCTCTTCCCCGAATTGTTCAACGCGCCGCTTATCCATACCTACGAAAACACAAGCCCCTCCGAAGCCATGCGCCTGCTCGCAGAGTATACAGAAAAAATGCGGCTGGCCATGATCGACATGGCCCTGGCCTACAACATCAACATAGTGAGCGGCAGCGTCCCCACCATCGACGACAAAGGGAGACTGATCAATGTCTCCTATCTCTGCCGCAGGGATGGCACCTGGGATAGCCAGGAGAAGCTGCATATCACCCCGGATGAAGAAATGCACTGGGGCTTCGCCGGCGGTGACGAACTCAAGGTTTTCGATACCGATGTCGGTAAGATCGGTGTACTGGTTTGTTACGACATCGAATTTCCGGAACTTGCCAGGCTGCAAACCGAAAAAGGTATGAGAATTCTGCTCACTCCCTTCTGGACCGACACCGTGAACGGCTACCTGAGAGTGCGCCGTTGCGCCCAGGCCCGGGCCATCGAAAACGAGTGTTATGTGGCGATATCCGGGAGTGTCGGCAATATTCCCAAGGTGGAAACCATGGGTATCCAATATTCCCAGGCTGCGATCTTCACCCCTTCCGATTTTTCCTTTCCCCACGATGCCATCGCCTCAGAAGCGACACCGGGGGTAGAGACCACCCTGATAACCGATCTCGACCTGGATCTGATCAAAGAGCTCCGCCGTAAGGGGAGTGTCAGGAATATGGAAAGCCGTCGAAACGACCTCTACGAGTTGCGCTGGCTGCAAAAGACAAAAAAAAATATCTGATTGCCAACCGCCAGAGGCGTGTTGGCCTTCAGGCAATAACCTTCCGACAACCTCGATCTTCATAGGTTAATGAGCGCTCGCGAGGCCTTCATAGTGTTTAGCGGATGACGCCATATATTTTTTGCGATTCCAACAAAGCTAAATTTGATCTAAGTCAATGTTTCAAGCAGTGCTTTGCAGTACGAAGTACAAGGGTTTTTTTGAGAAATTGCTCTTTCACCCACCTCTTGTCATGTGTTGGATACAATTTGCTCGCCTGCCTTGATCTTGGACCAAGCAGCAGGTGTATCAAGGGAACCTTTTGAAAAGCCGGAAAGTCAAATGGGCCTTTCTGACTGTTATTATAAAAATTCAGAACGTAAGGAGGCAGGGCATGGGATACCGGTTATCGGCCCAACAATTTGATCAGCTCCTTGAAAACCTGCAGAGAAGGTACAAAATTTTCGGTCCGGTAGTGGACGCGGACGGGGGAAGTCTGTCGGATACAGATCGAGTCACGTACAAAGAAGTGAATCGCCTGACGGATCTGGAGCTGCACCGAAAAAGCTATTTTTCTCCGAAAGAGGTTTTCTATCCCATACGGGAAACCCTTTTCTATTTTGCAGACGGAGAAATTCGCGTACCCGAACTAGAGGACAAAGATATTATAATTCTGCTTCGCCCCTGTGATATCACCGGGATCGAACGATTGGACACCATCTTCTGCGCAAACGGTGACGAGCAGGATTTTTATTATAAACGAAGGCGGGATAAGGTGAGATTTTTCATGATCGAATGCACCACTGGATTTGACAGCTGCTGGTGTGTTGCCATGAACGCCAATATAACCGAGTCCTACGATGCGGCTTTCAGGTTTGCCGGCGACGAGATCTTAGTCGAAGTGAGAAATGAGGAATTTACAGGCGAATTCATCTCCTTTCCAAAGAAAGACGTTGCAATCCGGTTTATAGAAAAAAATACAAGGCAGGTTCGAATTCCCCAGGTGGGCGAAGTAACGTCCCGGCTCTTTGAACATGACATGTGGAAGGAATACACCGCCCGCTGCATCGCCTGTGGCCGCTGCAATACGTCATGCATTACCTGTTCGTGTTTTACCATGCAGGATACGGCCTTCGGAACCGGCAAAAAAATGGGGGAGCGACGCAGACGCTGGGCCGGATGCCAGATCGACGGATTTACCGATATGGCGGGAGGGCACAGGTTCCGAGTGCAGAATGGAGACAAAATGCGCTTTAAAACCCTGCATAAGGTCAACGATTTTAAAAGGCGTTTCGGTAAGCATCAGTGTGTGGGGTGCGGTCGATGCGATGATGTGTGTCCCCAGTACATTTCCTTTGCCCGATGTGTCGATACCTTGTCTCAAATCATTGCCGGGGAGGAAAACAGATGAAAAACCCCTACCTTCCAGAAAAAATTCAGATACTTGAAATAACAGAAGAGACATCCATCGATTCGACTTTTACCCTTGCTTGGGACAGGCCGCTACGGCCCGGTCAATTTCTGCAGCTTTCCGTGCCCGGAGTTGGCGAAGCGCCCATCTCAGTCAGTGACTTTGCCAACGGCAAATTGTGTATGACTATCCGCAGAGTAGGCCGTCTCACCGATGCACTATTCAAGCTGCAGCCGGGCGAATACCTCCATGCAAGGGGTCCCTACGGCAATGGATTTCTCGACAGTGATTATTTCGGCTCAGATCTCAAGATAATTGCCGGAGGAACGGGACTTGCCCCGGTCAAGAAGGTGATCAAAAACTCCATCGGGAGCGACCGGCTGCAAAGCCTGGAGGTACTGATTGGGTTCAAAACCCCCGATGACATCCTGTTTCGAAAAGAGATCGATGCCTGGGTGCGTGCGGGAATTGCAACTCTCACCGTCGATGACGCACCTGTTGGCTGGAGTGGCAATACGGGATTGATCACACAGTATATCCCCTCTCTCAATTTAGACAATCGCAAGAGAAGCAAATTTATTGTTGTGGGGCCTCCCGTGATGATCAAATTCGCCACTCTTGAGC
Source organism: Desulfocapsaceae bacterium (assembly GCA_046704745.1). Classification (GTDB taxonomy): domain Bacteria; phylum Desulfobacterota; class Desulfobulbia; order Desulfobulbales; family Desulfocapsaceae; genus CAWGGS01. Next base: position 78,133 of record JBJKRL010000084.1, read on the forward strand.
TTTTGAGGCTACGGATTGCAGAAGAAAACATCTGGGTCTCTTTTGAACGCAACATGAGCTGTGGGATCGGGAAATGCGGGCACTGCAAAATCGATGAGACCTATGTCTGTCTGGAAGGTCCTGTTTTTAGGTACACCAAAGCCAAAAAGCTTCTTGACTGAGGAGCCCATGGACCGCAGCTTTTTAGGTTTTAATACGTTTTATTGATTACCACTGAATCTCAGCTTTGTCCGTAAAGAGGGGGTGGCTACGCCCCCGTGATTTTTACCTGAAATATGGTGATTATCAGATAAGTTTTTTTAAGAGCAAAACAGGTTCCGGCAATACGACGGGAACCGTTGAATACCCTAGGAGGACGCTTTGAGTGTCAATACCAAAAACGTAATAAAAAATGCCTACCGGATAACGAAATCCCGTGGCAAAACCGCTCTACGCATCCGGGTTCCCGGTGGGCACATGGAAACAAAATTTTTTCAGATTATCCACGAGATCGCCGAAAAATATGGGGACGGCACGGCTCATCTCACCACTCGTCAGGGTTTTGAGCTGCCCGGAATCGATTTTGAAAATATTGCCGAAATCAATACAAAAATACGGCCGCTCATCGAATTTCTCGGATTGGATCTGGCCGTAGACGATGGGGGGTATCCGGCGGCAGGTACTCGAAACATCAGCGCCTGTATCGGCAACCGGGTCTGCCCGTTCGGCAATGATGACACAACGGCTTTTGCAAGGGAATTGGAGCAGGCGGTCTATCCCAACGATCTGCATTTCAAGATTGCCGTCACCGGCTGCCCCAACGACTGCATCAAAGCGGTCATGAATGACTTCGGTATAATCTGTACGGTGGAGCCGGTGTATGACGAATCACGCTGCATCGGCTGTGGTGCCTGTGTGGGCAATTGCGCCAAATCGGTCACACATGCTCTTACCATGAAGGAATTTTCAGTGGTGCGCGATCCCAACGCCTGCATCGGCTGTGGAGAATGCATCAGGAAATGTCCTACCGAGGCGTTAACAAGATCAAAAGTAAAATCGTATCGGATGGTTATCATGGGAAGGACCGGGAAAAAAAATCCGAGAATAGCCAGAACCTTCATCAAATGGGGAGACAAGGAGTCTCTCATCAGGATTATCCAAAACACCTATACCTTCGTCGAGCGTCATATCGACCGCAGCAAGGACAAGGAACATATCGGCTATATCGTCGACCGGGTGGGTTTTAGGACGTTTAAGGAAGAGGTCTTAGAAGGTGTGCGCTTAAATGATCGGGCCTTGGTGGCGGAGCATATCGACTGGGGCGGTTATTACTATAAAAGCGATGCGGATTTGAAGTAGGAGGAGAACATGAGTGAACTTTTTGTCCTGGAAGATATCTTAAACGCTTTGATCACCCTTGAAAGCCATGGCAACCGCCTATACCTGGCTCTGGCGGACCGGGCGGCCGATGTGGAAGCGATGAAGCTGTTTGCCGATCTGGCCAAACAGGAGCTGCAGCATAAGGAAATCTATATGGGTTTCAAAGAAAAACTCGGCGGGCAGACGGATCTGGATGAAGACTATACGGCCTATCTGACCGAGCTTTTGCGCAGCAACATACAACTTGAGCGGATCGATCTCCATAGTTATGATCATGATCAGGCCTTAAAACTTGGAATTCAACTGGAAAAGGACACGCTTTCACTCCTTGGTGAATTGGAAAGAATCCTCAGCGAAAAAAAAGGCAGGATTGAAAAATTGGTGGAAGAGGAAAGACGACATCTGGTACAGCTGCTGCAACTACAAAGGAGTTGACTCAAACGGCTGTAACCGCACTCCTGGTTTGAGAAAGGACTTGAAGGAGATCGCAATCGGCTGCAGAAAGAAACCAAGGGGCCTTAAAAAAAGACCCCTTGTTGCACGAGTATCAGCCGGGAAAGGTACCAATCACAGGCTATTTCTCCGATCTTATCAATCGTGGAGCCCAGGTAAGAATATCATTTTGTTCATATTCCTGAAGGAATTTCTCACCGGTCCATTCTTTGACCTGATTCATATATCCATTTCTCATGACTTTGAAACTAATGGTATCATTATTGTCAAAGGCATCCTTGTCGAGTACCGTTATGCCACGATATGGTGTAACCCCAAGAAAAATCCACGGGGAATCAGTTTTGGGTTCGTGCTTCTGTATTCTGTACACGATGAACGAGCCCTCCGGCTCCGAATGAATATTCAGATTTACAGCCTTGGTGGAAGCGCACGATGAAAACAAACCGGAAACAGCAAGGCAACAGACAGCAAGAGCAAACCAACGAAATTTCGAAATCATTTCTCCACCTCATTTAAAGGCATCCTTAGCCGGCACCTCCTGTTGGAAGACAAACAATAACAACTCCCGGTTAAGCGACGGCTCAGAAGTAATTTGCCACCTTCCGATCTGTTGAGAATTTTGTTGTCAGCCTTGTTGTGCGAAGACCGGATGCAAAAAAGTATATGCTATTTTTTGACCAGCTCGGAATTGACATCTATAGCATTATCCCGAGCCTCTTCTTCCGATTTAAAGCGTTTATTGATCCAGAAAGATGTGATGGCGGAATGGTATCCATTTTTCTCCAACCTGACCGTCACCTTTTCCGACGAATCAGCCGCCCCTTTCCATACCACTTTGGATGGTGTTTTACCCAGATTGGTATCATCTTTGAGATTGATGATATTAGCCCCGGCAGGATTACTGGCAATGTTGGCTGCCCCATATTTTACTCCGGCTGAGCAACCGACTGTGGTCAGTGCAGCAAAAGCGATGACCATAAAAAGCACCGAGCGAACATGTTCTATTGGATTATTGTGTTTCATACATCCCCGGTTTCTAAAAGTTAGATTCTTAAGAGAGTATGCGGTGAGGAAAATCAGCAAATACCACCTGACCACATCACTCCCTAAACAATGCCAGGACAATTACAAATATCACCTATCATGTCAACTTCTTTTCCCTATCTTCTCGAA